>NZ_JAYKYQ010000011.1:0-243173 GCF_035544775.1 Nocardia implantans
GCGTCGCAGTTGAGCACGGGTTACATCGTCGGTTGCCAGGTGAGCATCGCCGATGACGCGATTTCCGCGGGTGTGTCGGGCAGTGTCAATCTCAGCGGCGCGAGCGCCGGTGGTTCGATCGGTATCAACCTGGGCCCCGGTGAGGTCAAGTTCGTTCAGATCGATTACAAGGACATTCTGAAGCCGGGTGTGTACGCGGTGGAGTATCAGGATGCCGAGATTCAGATCCAGGGTTGCGCGGGTTACGCGCAGGCGCGTTCGTACACGGTCGTCGAGATCATCGGTGATCACTACTCGAAGACCAGCCTTTACGGGATGCCGTTCAGCATCGGCTAACGCCGGTCGGATCCGTCAAATCTCTTTTCGCTGAAGCGAACTCGATTCTTTAGGGGAATTACCGTCATGTTCGATCGTAAAATGCCGGCGCGCGCGGCAGGGCTGTGCGCGTCCGCGGCCATCGCGGTAGGTCTGCTCTCGACGGGTGCGGCGAACGCCGACACCTTCGTCCCGCTGCCGGGCGGGGAGTTGACCAAGACGCTGTCCGACGGCACCGTCGTCACCATTCGCTTGGTCGGTGAGTCGGCGACCATCAACCCGTCCATGGGTGCTACGCCGTTGCACCGCAACGCCTGGGTCTCCGGAAGCGCGCAGGTCGAGCTCTCCGGTGCGGCGGGCGGCAAGATTTTCCCGGGTTACACCGTGGGTTGCCAGGTGAACATCGCCGGTGGCGGTGCGACCGGTGGTGTGGACGGCAATGTCGACTGGAGCGATGGTCAGAACGTCACCGGTGGCGTCGGTGCCAACTCCGGCGGCAACCTCTCGCTCGGCCCCGGCCAGGCGAAGTCGTTCTATGTGCTGGATCTCGAGCAGGCTGATGACTACGGCAACGAGGCGCACAAGACTCGTAATGCGTTCAAGGGCACCAGTGGTTCGGTGACGTGGGCCGATGAGACCATCGGTCTGAACGGTTGCGCGGGCTATGCCCAGGCGCGGGCGTTCGTGAGTGTCGAGGTGGAAACCGACAATGTCATCACCTGGGTGACGTTGTGGGGGCAGCCGTTCAGCCTCGGCTGAATGAACGGCGGGTGAAAAGCCCGTAGCCACTGATGAAATGGACCCCTGCATCGCGGTGGGTCCATTTCGTCATGAATTCATTTGTGCCGCAAGGCCGCGTGATCCTAGTCGGATCCATTACTTCCCGAGACGAATTGCCCGAATTTCCGGAAAAGTCTGGTTGATACCGAATAGCATTGTTTCGTCCGAGATCGCTCGATGACGCGATGGTCGGCGGAACGTCTGGTGGACAACCCATTCCACCGCGTACCGCCGGCTTTGGAGGGACACGTCCCGCCTCGACACCCTGGGGCGGGCGGATGCAACCTGATGAGGAAAAACATGAGCAAGTACCGCATCAACGGTCTGTCTCGAGGCGTCCGCGTCGCGGGCGCCGCCGCTGCGGCGGCCGTAGCCACCGGTCTGTTGTCGACCGGCGCCGCCAATGCCGATGTCTTCGTGCCGTTGCCGGACGGTCACAGGGCAGGACCCGGCGTGAACATCTCCCGCACGGGGGAGCGCGCCCTGATCTCCCCATCCCTTGCCGCGAACGGTGCCGGCCGTGTCGTGTGGGTCTCGGGGAACGCCATCGCCGATGTAGCCGTCACCCCCGAGGGGACGGTCGGGCCGAACAACGGTCCTTCCGGGAACCCGGGAACGAATAACTCGTCCACCCACGGTGCGTCGCAGTTGAGCACGGGTTACATCGTCGGTTGCCAGGTGAGCATCGCCGATGACGCGATTTCCGCGGGTGTGTCGGGCAGTGTCAATCTCAGCGGCGCGAGCGCCGGTGGTTCGATCGGTATCAACCTGGGCCCCGGTGAGGTCAAGTTCGTTCAGATCGATTACAAGGACATTCTGAAGCCGGGTGTGTACGCGGTGGAGTATCAGGATGCCGAGATTCAGATCCAGGGTTGCGCGGGTTACGCGCAGGCGCGTTCGTACACGGTCGTCGAGATCATCGGTGATCACTACTCGAAGACCAGCCTTTACGGGATGCCGTTCAGCATCGGCTAACGCCGGTCGGATCCGTCAAATCTCTTTTCGCTGAAGCGAACTCGATTCTTTAGGGGAATTACCGTCATGTTCGATCGTAAAATGCCGGCGCGCGCGGCAGGGCTGTGCGCGTCCGCGGCCATCGCGGTAGGTCTGCTCTCGACGGGTGCGGCGAACGCCGACACCTTCGTCCCGCTGCCGGGCGGGGAGTTGACCAAGACGCTGTCCGACGGCACCGTCGTCACCATTCGCTTGGTCGGTGAGTCGGCGACCATCAACCCGTCCATGGGTGCTACGCCGTTGCACCGCAACGCCTGGGTCTCCGGAAGCGCGCAGGTCGAGCTCTCCGGTGCGGCGGGCGGCAAGATTTTCCCGGGTTACACCGTGGGTTGCCAGGTGAACATCGCCGGTGGCGGTGCGACCGGTGGTGTGGACGGCAATGTCGACTGGAGCGATGGTCAGAACGTCACCGGTGGCGTCGGTGCCAACTCCGGCGGCAACCTCTCGCTCGGCCCCGGCCAGGCGAAGTCGTTCTATGTGCTGGATCTCGAGCAGGCTGATGACTACGGCAACGAGGCGCACAAGACTCGTAATGCGTTCAAGGGCACCAGTGGTTCGGTGACGTGGGCCGATGAGACCATCGGTCTGAACGGTTGCGCGGGCTATGCCCAGGCGCGGGCGTTCGTGAGTGTCGAGGTGGAAACCGACAATGTCATCACCTGGGTGACGTTGTGGGGGCAGCCGTTCAGCCTCGGCTGAGCGCCGGATCCACACACGATCACGCGAACGGGCTCGTCACCGACGGGCCCGTTTTCGCTTGCGGCACGGTCGGAATCAGAATTCGTGCCTGCCGCCCGAGCTGGTCTGGCCCTCGGCGAGCAGGTCGCGGATCTGGATCAGCACCTCCGAATCGGTGAGCGTGGTGTCGTCGGGCCGGAAGCGCTTCTTCAGGCGGGCGGCGGGCAGCACGAGCACGAAGAACAGCACCGTGGCGATGAGCAGGAAATTGATCACGGCCGTGATGATGGGACCGACCTGCACGAAGGTCGCCGGTTTGTCGGCGACCAACCGGAACCCGAGGCCGATGTCGCCCGGCCCGCCGATGACGGCGAGCAGCGGATTGATGATGCCGTTGGAGATCGCGGTGATGATCGCGACGAACGCGGTACCGATGACCACGGCGACGGCCAGGTCGATCACGTTCCCGCGGAACAGAAAGTCTCTGAACTCTTTGAGCATGGCCGGTGTCTCCTCTGTTTCGTGGAGCTGGGCAGTCGTGCTCGGCGGTACCCGCGCGCCGGTAGGCCCGATGCTAACGAGCCACCGGCGAATATCCGCCGAAGCAGGATCGGCGGGTCAGTGGAAGACGACGGTGAGCGCGGTACGCAGCGACGCGCCCGCCACGGCGGTGGCGTGCTCGGCGTCCATCGCGACCAGGACCACCCGTTCCGCGGCTGCGCGGCCGGTTCCACCGCCGGAGACGAGGACGACGGCGGCGTCGGTGGCGAGGGTACGGGCCGGCCGGGCGCCGGCGCCGCCCGCGTCTTCGGCGCCTATCACGTCGACGCGATCGCCCGCGCGCAGGATGTCGGCGACCGCGGTGTCGGCGAGGCGGACCGGCACGATCCGCGCCTCGCGGGCGCCGGCCGCCGCCGCGGCCAGGCGCGGCCCGACGACGCGCAGGTCGGTGAACATCTCGCCGCGGCGCATCGCGCCGGCCAGCGTCGCGCCGACGATCACGGCGGGGTCGGTGACGGCGCCCGCGGGTAGCGTGCCCGCTTCGCGCGGGGCGGCGCGCAGGTCACCCGATTCGAGGAGTCTTCCTGGCGCGAGGTCGCGTGCCGCGACGAGCACCGTCGTGCGTTCGGTGCCGGGATCGCCACGAAGGAAGAGGAACGCCGCGAGTGCGGTGAGAGCTGCGGCGAGCAGTCGTCGGAGGAGGACGGCGTCGGCCCAGGGCGGGCGCTGCCACCCGGCGGGATTCCAGCCGCCACGGCCGAGATCGGCGAGTGCGCGAGTCATGGCGGCAGCCTATGGCCGGGCTCGCGCCGGCCCGGCCGGGATCACGGCGGGTTGTGGATAGGTGACCGGCTGTGGAGAACCGGGGAATCAGCTGGCTACGGCCGTGCTGGTGGACGCGGTGGACCCGCTCGACGAGCCGGAGTCGGACGCGGAGGACGAAGACGAACTCGAGCCGCTGTCGGACTTGGCGGGCTCGCTGGCGGTGGAGGAGCCACCGCGGCTGTCGGTGCGGTAGAAACCGCTGCCCTTGAACACGATGCCGACCGAGTTGAACAGCTTGCGCAGCTTCCCCGAGCACTCCGAGCACACGGTCAGCGCTTCGTCGGTGAACGACTGAACGATGTCGAAGCGGTTGTCACACTGGGTGCACGCATACGAGTAAGTAGGCACAGGATCCTCCGCGGTGTTCGTCGATCTGGCACTCTACAGCCGACAGTGCCAACACCGCCAATCGGTGTTTCATTCCCCAGGGTAATCGCCGCCCAGTCGGCGCAGTCCGCCGCGCGGCGTCAGCGCCCAACCCATGCGCAGGTCGTGCGTCTCCTCCGGCAGCCGGTCGACCAGTTCATCGTCGCGGACCACCGCCACCAAGCGCGCGTCCGGCCGCGCGGCGGGCAGCGTGCGGTCGTAGTAGCCGGCGCCGCGGCCGAGCCGTACACCGCGCAGATCCACCGCGAGAGCCGGGACGAGAATCAGGTCGGCGCGGGTGATCGCCTCCGGGGGCAGCGCCGCGCCGGTGGGTTCCAGCAATCCGTAGCGGGCCCGGCGCATGGCGCCGGCGCCGGTGTACTCGGCCCAGCTCAGCGGTCCCGGCGGCCCCGTGACCGGAACCAGCACCCGCGCCCCACCGCCGCGCAGCGCGTCCAGCATCGCGGTGGAGCCCGGTTCGCCCGCCACCGGCACATACGCGCAGACCCACCCGCGGACTCCCATCGTGCCGACCGTCGTGGCCAGGGCGAACGCTTCCTTTTCCCGCTCCGTGGCAGGCATCACAGCCCGGCGGGCGAGTAGTTCCGTGCGCCATGCATGTTTATCGCGCTCGCCGGGCATGTTCACAGTGATCACCATAGGCTCACCCCGGGACCGGGTCGGCGACGCCGATCCGGCGGCGTGATGGATGGATAGGGTATGCGTATGACAGCAAAGGCCGGACAGCCCGGTGACGCCGCGGAGGTGTCGTGCTTCCGCACGGCCGTGGTGCCCGCGGCCGGGCTCGGAACACGGTTCCTGCCCGCGACCAAGACGGTGCCCAAGGAACTTCTTCCTGTGGTGGACACACCCGGCATCGAGCTGGTCGCCGCCGAGGCGGCCGGCTCCGGCGCCGAGCGGCTGGTGATCGTCACCTCACCCGGCAAGGACGGCGTGGTCGCGCACTTCGTCGAGGACTTGGTGCTGGAGAGCACGCTGGAGGAGCGCGGCAAGTTCAAGCTGCTGGAGAAGGTGCGCAAGGCGCCGGGACTGCTCGATGTCAGCTCCGTGGTGCAGGAGGAGCCACTCGGGCTCGGGCACGCCGTGGCCCAGGCCGAGCAGGCCCTCGACGACGACGAGGACGTCATCGCCGTCCTGCTGCCCGACGACCTCGTGCTGCCCCGCGGTGTGCTCGACGTGATGTGCCGGGTGCGCCGCAAGCGCGGCGGAACGGTGCTGTGCGCCATCGACGTCCCCAAGGACGAGGTCAGCGCCTACGGCGTGTTCGACGTCGCGCCGGTGCCCGACGCGGTGAATCCGAATGTCCTGCGCGTCAAGGGGATGGTGGAGAAGCCCGCGCTCGCCGACGCGCCGTCGACGTTCGCCGCCGCGGGCCGGTACCTGCTCGATCGCGCGATCTTCGACGCGCTGCGCCGCATCGAGCCCGGCGCGGGCGGCGAATTGCAACTCACCGACGCCATCGCACTGCTGATCGCCGAAGGACATCCGGTTCATGTGGTGGTGCACCGTGGGTCGCGCCACGATTTGGGCAACCCGGGCGGTTATCTTCGTGCTGCGGTCGATTTCGCACTGGAACGAGAGGAATACGGCCCCGCTCTGCGGGAGTGGCTGCAGCATCGGCTGAGCCCGGACTGGGATCCGCAGCTGACGACCGGCGACTGACGGACCCGGCCGGGGTTTCGCCGAGAGTGGACCGTCGGGTACGAATGATGGTTCACCGCGGTGCGCGCGCGAATGCGCTTGCGCCGCGGCGGGATCGCGCGCCCGTGCGGGCGAGCCGGATGGAGTGCGGAGAGGATCAGGAAGGGCTGGATGCGCTCGGTTGAGGATCAGCAGATCAAGGTGACCGCCGCGGCGGTCGCGCCCCGGCCGGTCCGGGTCGCGATCTCCGAGGCCCAGGGCCTGCTGTGCGCCGAGGATGTCGTGACCGAACGGCCGCTGCCCGGCTTCGACCAGGCCGCCATCGACGGCTACGCCGTGCGCAGCGTGGACGTGGCCTCCGCCGGGGCCGACATCAGGGACGAACAAGGCGAACTCGTCGACCTGACCCTTCCTGTGGTCGGCGAGGTGGTCGCCGGTTCCCGGCAGCCGATTCGCTTGCAACCCCGCCAGACCGTCCGGGTGGACACCGGCGCGCCGATGCCGACGCTCGCCGACGCGGTGCTCCCCCTGGACTTCACCGACGGCGGGCGAGCCAGGATCAAGGTGTACGAGCCGGTGCGCTCCGGCGACTACGTGCGGCGGATCGGTGACGATGTGCAGCCGGGCGATGTGGCGGTGCGCGCGGGGACCATCATCGGCCCCGCGCAGGTCGGCCTGCTCGCCGCGGTCGGTCAGGACAAAGTGCTGGTGCACCCGCGTCCGCGACTGTCGGTGCTGTCCGTGGGCGGCGAGCTGATCGATATCGACCGCACGCCGGGCCCAGGCCAGGTCTACGACGTGAACTCCTACGCGCTCGCCGCGGCCGCGCGGGACGCGGGCGCGGACGTCAACCGCGTTGGCATCGTCAGTTCCGATCCGCGCCTGCTGCGCGACGTGGTCGAGGGACAGTTGGTGCGCTCCGAGGTGGTCGTCATCGCGGGCGCGGTGGGCGGCTGGGCCTCCGAGCAGGTCCGGGAGGCGCTGGAAGGGCTCGGCGAACTCGAGATCACCCGCGTCGCCATGCATCCCGGCTCGGTGCAGGGTTTCGGGCGGCTCGGCCGCGACGAGGTGCCGACGTTCCTGCTGCCGTCCAACCCGGTGGGCGCGCTGGTGGTGTTCGAAGTGATGGTGCGGCCGTTGATCCGGATCGCCTTGGGGCGCAGGCATCCCATGCGCCGGATCATCAGCGCGCGGACCATCACGCCGATCAGTTCCATGGAGGGGCGCAAGGGGTACCTGCGCGCGCAGCTCATGCGCGACGAAGCCACCGGGGAGTATCTCGTGCAGCCGCTCGGCAACGGCAATTCGTCCTCGCACCTGCTCGCCACGCTCGCCGAGGCCAACAGCCTGATCGTGATCGACCCCGACGACACCGACATTCGCACCGGTGACGAAGTCCAGGTCGCCTTCCTCGCACAGCGCGGCTGAGACGTGGAAGCCATGAACGTCTTCCGGGCGACGCAGCATCCGGGATGGCCCGCGCGACTGGGTCCGGTCCGGGTCGCCGCCGGACAGGTGACCTTGCGTCCGGTGCGGTTGCGCGACGCGGCGGCCTGGAGCCGGATCCGGTTGCGGGACAGAGCGCATCTCGAGCCGTGGGAGCCGACCGGCCGTGGGTCGTGGGAAGCGCGCAACCACGCCTCCAACTGGCCCTCGCTGTGGTCGAGCCTGAAGGCCGAGGCCAGGCGCGGTGCGATGATCCCGTTGGTGATCGAAGTCGACGGCACGTTCAGCGGGCAGCTGACCGTGGGCAATATCGTGCGCGGCGCACTGCGTTCGGCCTGGATCGGGTATTGGGTGGCCAAGGATCTCAGCGGGCAAGGCGTCGCGACGGCGGCCTTGGCGCTCGGCCTCGACCACTGCTTCGGGCCGGTGGGCCTGCATCGGGTGGAAGCGACCGTCCGGCCCGAGAATCTGGCCAGTCAAGCGGTATTGCGCAATGTCGGTTTCCGGGAGGAGGGGCTGCTGCGGCGCTACCTCGACGTGGACGGCGCCTGGCGGGATCACCTGCTGGTCGGCATCACCGTCGAGGAAGTGGCCGGAACGGCCCTGGACCGGCTGGTGCGAGAGGGGCGCGTCACCCTGCTGTAGAACCGGCCACCGGAGCGCGGTGACATTGGTGGGAATGTGACAGGTGTGGCGGATGTGCACGGCGCGCCTGCCGGAACTTGGTGCTACCCGGAATTAGCCTACGGACGTCGATGGTGCGTCTTGCGCCATCGGCAGTGAGCCTGCGAGGGGATCGGCGTCCGCGCCGTCGCGTCGGACGGGGGCCGACCGAGCGCGGGGCGTGTGACGCGCCGCTGGCGGGCCGAGCCGGAGGAAACCCAGGCGGGACGGAGGTGCTGACGCGATGCCGAATTCGATCCTGTGGATCGGTTTGGTCGTGCTCTGGGTATTCGTCCTGTTCCCGATCCTCGCCGACCGTCACCCCAGAATCCGCCGCACCACCGACGCCGCGCTGGCCACCAGAGTCCTGCACCGCGGCGGAGGCAAGCGACGTCTCAAAAAGGGCCCGGCTGCCGGGCACGAAACCGATCCGAACTGGCGGCCCCGTGGGCGACCCGATGGACGCCGCGTACCGAGAGAGTATTCCCACAGCGATGATGCGGAGGACCGGATGACAACACCGGCCGACGAGCCCGCCACCGAGACCGACGAGGACAGCACACCCGCGGCCGACGACGCCGTGGCGTCCGACATCGCTGACGCCGGAACGGACGACCTCGAGGACAGCGAATTCACCTCCGCCGCACCGGAGGACGAAGCCGACGACGAGACGCGCCACGACGTGCCGGACGACGAGACGGGCCACGACGTGCCGGACGCCGACGAAGGCGCCGAAGTCGCTGCGAAGATCGACGCGGAGACCGATGATGACCGCGTGGGCGCACACCACCCCGAGCCGGTCGCGGCCAGAATCCCGCCTGCGCGCTCCACCGCGCCCGCCCTCGTGGACTACGACGAGTACGACGACTACGACGACGCGGGCCACGACGAGCAGGATTTCGTCCCCAGCCGCCGTGGCCGCGGCGGTTACGACCCCGAGGCCGACGCCATTGCCCGCGCGGCCCGCTACACCTTCCGTCAGCGTGCCGTGCTCGGCCTGCTGCTCACCGCCATCCTCTTCGGCGCCGTCGCGCTCGTGCTCACCCCCCTGTTGTGGTGGGGCTGCGGGCTCGCCGTCACGGTGCTGGTGACCTATCTGGCCTACCTGCGCAAGCAGGTGCGGATGGAGGAGGAGATCCGCCGCAGGCGCGCCGCCCGCCTCAACCGCGGCCACCAGGCCGAAGCCGACCCGCGTGCGCGCCGGGGCCGCGCACCCCGCGGCGCGATGGACCGCGACACCGCGCGCGCGATCCGCCGCCGCTCCACCTTGGTCGATCCCGACGACGAAGACCCCATGTTCGCCCACCTCGACCCCTTCGACCCCGCGACCGCCCGCGCCCTGCGCACCCGCGCCGGCCGCGACATGCGCCGCGCGGCCGGCGCATGACCCGCCCGCATCTTCGCAGGTCAGGGTACCGATTCGGAGACTAGGGGGATGGCCTGATACAGTGTCACAGCGCGGTTCCCCGGAGCCGCACGGGGCTATAGCGCAGTTGGTAGCGCGTCTCGTTCGCATCGAGAAGGTCAGGGGTTCGATTCCCCTTAGCTCCACAAAACGGCGAAGCCGCAGGTCAACGACCTGCGGCTTCGCTATTGCGTGACATTGTGCGAACACATCGCGGTGATTCAGCGCCGCTTGTTTCGAGCCAGGGCCTTCAAGGCCCGACACACTCGGGCAGTTGGGGTAACGCTCGCTCAGCCGTCTGCCCATTCTGGGGGACGGTCAGAGTGCGTCGGCACCATCTCCGCAGTCGACTCAGGTTTGGGGTGGATCACCTCCCGAGTCGCGGCAGGACGAGTTGTCTCCAACTGCGCTCCGTAGCGTTGCGCGCCATCTTCTGTCGACGATCTTCGATATCGAAACCTGTCTGCGTCAGCAGCAGTCGTGTGCCACCACCCTGCGGCTGCAGCGTCCAGTCGACAGTGCACCGGGCGCGATGCTCAGGCTGCGGGTACATCCAGCTGTACGTCAACTGCTTGCACGGCGGGGCCGCTAGCACCTCGCAAATGATCTCGTTGCGTCGGGGATTTTCTAGAAGTACGGCAACGCCCATATTCGGTGCGGCGTCGACCTGTGACTCGAAACGGGAGGAGGCGGGCCGAGTAGGCACCGGCCTGTAGTCCGGCCACGCTCATTCGATCGGTACTTCCGGCTCGCATTGACGATATCGGCGTTCCCGCGGAAACGCTCGGCTGGGATACCCCAGCCGAGCGCCCGGCCGAGTTCGTGTGCACTGTCGACCGGCAGCGGTGTCGCGCCCGGAAGCTCTTTGGCGACTGGTAGGGAACTACGCGGCGATGGTGGTGATGCGCAGGTGGGCCTCGATGTCGGTGGGTGAGCCGGTGTAGTGGAGAGTGCGCAGGCCGAGGGTTGCGGCGGCTCGGCAGTTGTCGGCGCGGTCGTCGATGAACAGGACGCGGGTGGGGTCGCTGGCTCCGGTGGCGGCGAGTGCGTTTCGGTAGGTGTCGGGGTGGGGTTTGTTCATGCCGAGGCGGGCGGAGTAGAGGGCGTCGGTCATCAGTGTGCGCCAGTCGGAGGCGTCGAGGGCATCGCTGACGGGGTGGGGGGCGTTGGACAGCAGCACCATCGGGAGAGCGGACCGGCGGGCATGGTGCAGCAGTGCGACGACGCGGTCGTCGGTCCGGGTCCACAGCGAGGTGTCGACGGCGCGCAACTGGGTGAGCAGTTCCGGGGCCGGGCGGTGGCCGAGCACGGCGGTCCAGAAATCCGCGTCGTCGAGTTCGCCGGAATCGTAGGGTTCGCGGGCGCTCCAGAACGCGTTCTGGAAGGGGCCGAGCTGGTCTGTGGGCCATCCGGCGAGTTCGGCGAGCCTGCTCCACATCGGAATGGTGGGCTGCAGGCCGATGACGCCGTTGTAGTCGAAGATGACCGCGTCGAGTTCCGCGGGCTGGTGAGGTAGGGCGATTGTCACCGGATCTCCAAGGCTTGATGGGCAGGACAGCCACGCCTGCGGCGAGCAGGGCGGGCGACATGGGGGCGGACGGCGGCGATAAGTCGCGCGCGTTCCGAATTCGGCGCGATGGTGCGTGTGGAAAAGCTCCATGCGCCATGGATTTCACCGTCGTGAACGAAATCGGCTGCGTGGGTGTGACGATTCCCGCCTGTTCCATGACGAAGCAGGCGCACAAATGTGGATCGAAGGAACGTTTCGCGTGTCGAAGACTGAAGGTGCGGCGCGACGCTGCGCGAACAAGCCGAAACCTACCAAGGGGTACGGCGCGTCACCACTCGGAACGGGCGTTGGTGATACGCTCCACAAAGTGCGGCTCCAAGGTCTCACCGGCGTCGTAGCCGAGATCGCCCGCCGAGGTCGGGCGGCGCGGACCGCCAGGCAGCCTCGCCGTATGACTCGGCACAGCTCGGCATTCGCCTGGCGCAGGAGAAGCACTGCTGCTCAGAGAGTTACGCTGGTCGGTCGTCCCGTTGATCCGGCGGAAACTGCTGTCGGGTGATCTACTTCTCGCGGTGTCGCGGGTAGTCCGCCGCCGGATCGGTCTGCCGAGAAGCGGTGAAGCCGCAGGGTGCCCGCCGCGGACTACACTGACCTCGCCGTCGTGGCGGGCGCATGTTTCATCAGCCGAGCAACAGAACGGCCGGGCGCTGTCACGTTGCCGCGCACTGTCCTGTCGTCGCCGACGCGGCCGTCCGGTCCGGACACACATAAATGCCCATGACATGCATCAATGCGTCTTTCCGCCTCGCATGTGATTGCCATCAGGCGTGCAGTCGGCCTAGGTTCGCCTTATCGGAAATTTGGATCGAGCGAGGGTATCTCGGTTCGCGGGAAGAGTACTGGGTGGCGGAAAGGTGATTGTCTAGCCTGCGGATTTATGAACGCGTAGTTCGGGGGGCGGTATTCGGCGTGGTAGTCGCCTATTCGCGCGGATCGGAATAGTCCGACCGGGCGGAGCGTCACGGAGTGATCCCACTTCGACTTCGACGAAGACTTCTCCGGTGGAACCGGATTCGCGTGTAGTCGATGGGATGGGCAGGGATCGCTAGCCGATTTCGCAGTCATATCTGGCTTTCGGCATCCGGGGATCATATCGAGGACGAGATAGTCCAGTTCAAGAAAGGCTTTGGGGGGTCACATGATCCTGACTGGCAGTGAAATCGAGTCACAGGTGGCGCAGGGTCGGATCATCATCGACCCCTTCCAGCCCGAGCAACTGAACCCGAACAGTTACAACTTCCGTCTCGGAAACGTTCTGAAGGTCTACAGCGAGGCCGTGCTCGATGTACGCAAGCCGAATCCGGTGCAGACAGTGTATCTTCCGGAGGACGGTATGGTCCTACAGCCTGATCGCATCTACCTCGGCTCCACCGTGGAAGTGATGGGCAGTGACCACTATGTCCCCATCATCCGCGCTCGATCGGGCGTGGCGCGGCTCGGGCTTTTCATCCACATCACGGCCGACCTCATCGACATCGGATCCGTGAACCAATGGACGCTCCAACTGCACGCGGTTCAACCGCTGCGGATCTACCCGGGGATGCTGCTCGGTCAAGTCACCTTCTGGCGTACCGAGGGCCCCGTGACTCTTTACTCGGGCAAGTACCAGGGCAGTATGGGGCCGCAGGAATCCGCTATTCATCTGGACTTCGACAAGTCTCCCCGCGAAGCGATGGCGGGGCTTTGAAATGGCGAAGCAAGTGCGATTGGCACTGTTCGGAGCATCCGGCGCCGGCAAGTCGACGACGTGCCGACTGATCTTGGACGCCGTCCAGCGGCAGGGACGCACCGGTGCCGTAGTGAAACTGGCGGAGCCACTGTACGACCTGCAACGCCTCATCTACTCGTTGTGCGGTCAGCCGATCGCCGAACCGTACCGGCAGGACGGCATGCTGCTGAGTTCGCTGGCAGACAATTTCCGGCGCATCGATCCCGAATCGCTGACCCGTCTGTTCGCGGCACGTGTCGCCGACGCCGAGAACTCGAATGCCGAGGTCGTCATCTGTGACGACGTACGTCGGCCGGACTACGAGGCCCTGCGGAAGATGGGGTTCCGGTTCGTACGGATTTCCGCACCTGACGAACTGCGAATCCGCAGGCGGGCGGAGCGCGGTGATCTCGCACCGGTCTCCGATCAGCATGTCGCAGAGGTTCCCATATCCCTGGCGCCGGACTTCGAGGTGCTCAACGACTCCACCATCGAGCACCTCGCCAGACAGGTTCAGGCCCTGACCGACGTCGTCGCAGGCACTTGGCAATCGGGGCTGGTCGCCGAGTCTCCCACCACGGCCGGTTCGATCGCGGGCGGCGCGCAGTGACCACAGCCGACCAGGTCCGCACCGGCTCGTCGCACGCCGGCCTCGGCCGCGGACCTTCCACGGATGCCTCCGGAGGCGGTGCTGGCGAACACGGAAGCAATTTGCCCACCACCGTCGGCCAGGCCGTGACCGACGCGCTGGCATGTCTGCTGGAAGGCGGTCAGCTGGTCCAGACATCGGGCGGCAAAGCATGGCGAGAGTTGCTGGGGTTCAGTACGGGAATGAGCCGGCCGCGCTGCCGAATCTTCATACCGGCCACGGGAAGTTTCGACCTCATCGGTGCGGTCAGCAGGTTTGTCTGGATGATGCGCGGTGACGAGGCCACTTCGACCATCGCCTACTACGTGCCTCCGGCCGCGAACTATTCGCCCGACGGGTTGACGCTGCCCGGCTCGAATTATGGGCACCGGTTGCGCCGGAGCCTGCCCGGCGTCGACCAGATAGACGGCGTCATCGCGAGATTGCGGGAATCGCCGCAGACGCGTCAGGCGGGCACGGTGATCTGGAACCCGATGGATGCCGTCCGCGAGGCGATCGACGTTCCGTGTGCGATGGGCACCTTGTATCACGCGCGTGTCGACGGCCTGATCGCGACGACGATGATGCGATCGAACAAGCCGCTGACCCTCATGCCGTTCAACTTCTTCGAATTCTCGATGCTGGGGGAAATGATCGCGGCCGAGACCGGAACTCCGTTCGACTCGTATCGACATTGGATCGCGGCGATGCAACTGCCCGAGCCGGATGTCGCGAGAGCCGGAGCGCTTCTCGGCGGCGAATCCTACAGCGTCGAGATGCCGGTGATGCCGACCGATCCGGCGCCGCTGCAGCAGGTCCGGCAATTGTGCCTTGCGGAAGAGCAAGTACGGACCGCTTCGTCGTTGTCCGAAATGATGACGTGCCTGGCACGCGCGGAGGACCTCTTGCACCCGTACTGGATGGCGCTGCTCGGCGTGCTGTCCGTGCGTTGGCTCGACAGACACGGCGAACACCAGCACGCCCAGCGGGTACTGAGCGGGCTACCGAACCATTTCGGTGACCCGCTCACGGTCGCACGCGCTCGGAGGCTGTTGGCCGATGCGGGAAAGGCGGGACGATGATCCGCGAGGACGCGAGCGCGCTCGAGGAGGTCGCCCGCTCCCTGATCGCGCGGGCCGATCAGCTCATTCGGCGACACTATCTCGAAGAGCGCCACCAGATCGGCGCCGTGGTACTCGATCCGGACGGCCACTATCACGACGGAATCCATCTCGAAGCGATGATCGGCCGTGCTTCGACATGTGCAGAAGCATGCGCACTGGCGAATGCGATCATGGCGGGCGCCCGCGGTCTGTCGATGGTCGTGGCGGTCCGGCATCCGAAGCCGTCGGAACCGGAACAGGTACCGAAGATCGTGCCGCCGTGCGGCCTTTGTCGCGAACTCTTGCTCGACTACGCGCCGGACATCCTCGTTGTACTCCCTGATGCGCAAGCATTTCAGATCGTATCCCTCGGCGAAATGCTGCCGCACAAATACATCGGGACCAAGTGGAAGCACGAAGGTGCGACTACTGGGTTGCGGCGGTCCGACGCACGAGCTGTGCCCGCAGGGAGGGGCGCATGAGTGCGGAGGTCGGTGGCCGATGGTGGGAAGACGCGCTCACTCATGTGCGCCGGGTCTGCGGGTTGGCCGACCATGAGGTTCGCATGGCCGAGATCGGTCATTGCGCGAGCTTCGCGGTGCCCGATCGCGCATTGTTCGTTCGTATCGGCCGAGTGGGCAGCGAGGCCCAGGCCATCAATGCCGTTCGGTTCGCGAAGACGTGCTCGGATATCCCCGGAATCATCGAGCCGGCGGCAATGGCCTTCGAGCAGCCGTTATCGACCCCGAGCGGCCCGGTCACCTTCTGGCCGTTGTTGGATTCGGTCGGAGGCGACATCGATTACGCGTGGTTCGGCGCCACCCTACGCGGCATTCACGACCGGGACGACGCGCCGATAGTGAACGAGCACCGACAAACAAACCCGAACCTTGCGGCCGCGCGGTTGCAACGATTGCGGCGGGCATCGTATGCCGGCGACGAAGTCGTCGCGCACTGCGCCGACATGATGGCGCGGATCCAAACACTGCGAGAGCGGCTCCTGCCTGGTCTGCGCACCGGGCTGATCCACGGTGACGCATACGCGGCCAACGTGGTCAACACGCCGCACTGCCCGTTCCTGGTCGACTATGACACTGCCGGGCGCGGACCGCTGTACTGGGATCTTGCCCCGATCGTGGTCTCGCATCGCCGCTTCGGCACTCCTGCGGCGGCTGTGGACGAGATGTTTGCCGCGTACGGCCGAGACCCTCGCAGCGATCCGGCGTTCTGGGACGTCGTGCGCGTTCGTGAGTGGGGTGCGATCACCTACCTCATCGACCTCGCGGCGGCCGACGAGAGCTACTACCGCGAGCTCGTGCGGCGACTACGGACCGGCGACGGAACCGGGGTCTGGCGAGGCCTCGATGAACTTCGCGCCGAGCGCACTCTGCCCGCAGGCATCAGATAAGGAGAAACCGCATGACCAGCTTCGGTGACCCGCACTTGGACAAACTAGCTGAAAAAGTAATTCCGACAACGCATTTCGAATTCGATCCCGCACTTCTTCGTGACTCCATCTTCAATACCGACCGGATGCTCGTCGTCAAACAGCGGATCTTCGAGCAGTACCGCGTCTCCGGTACGCCGCTGGCCGAGCACCTCCTGTCCTGCCTCCAGTTGACCGGCGACGAGGCACTACTGGATCTCGGCTGCGGTAACGGGGTGCAGTTGGAGATGGTCGGGCGACACCTGTTGAGCGGACGCATCGTTGGCTTGGATATCGCGCGGGGAGTGCTGGCCGCCGCCCATGCGCGCCTGTCACGGATCGGGTTGGATTGCGAGCTCATCGAATCCAGCGCAGACAACTTGACGATGTTCGCTACCGACAGTTTCGACCGCGTCATGGCCAACTATATGCTGCATTACGTGCCGGACCTCGGGCACTGCATCGCCGAGGTGCGCCGCATTCTGCGTCGCGGCGGCAGGTTCGTAGTGACCACGAACAGCACGCGTTCGATGGTCGAAATGTACGACTTGCACTTCGAGGCACTGCGTCGTATCGGCGCGCCGGAGTATTTGTTCAAGGCCAGCCCGAAAGGCCGGATATCCCTGGAGAACGGCGAAGACATGTTGTCGGCGCAGTTCGATCGGGTGGAGTTGCGCCGCCGACCGGACATTCTGGAATTCCGAACTGTCGATCCGTTCCTGGAATTCTATGCGATCGGCCACAACTATTGCTCGGCGGCGTCGCGACCGGATCCGATGCTGGACGAGGCCTTCTTCGCCCGGTTGCACGGCGAGATCCGATACCTGGCCGAGCGCACGATCAGGACCGAAGGACGGCTCACGATCACGAAACTCACCGGCAGTTTCGTCTGCGAGTGACATGCACACCACTTTTCCGTCCGCAGTGCTGTTCGACCTCTACGGCACGCTGATTCCTGCGCCGGATCCACGTCTGCGACTCCGACGGCGCCGGGAACTCGCTCATCGTCTCGATTGCGACGCGGAGGCCTTCGTGGACGCGTACGCGTCCACGAAGGAGACGCGGTTGGCAGGGAGATTCGGCTCGGTCCGCGAGGCGCTCGGCGCGATCGCGGAACTCGCCGGCGGCCGCCCAGCCGATACGGCCCTGTCCGAAGCCGAATGCGAGTTGCTGCGGTGGACGCGTTCGGATCTGTCGCTGGGGCCCGCGCACAGTCGATTCCTCGCCGGTCTGCGATCGTCGGGGATGCGGCTCGGCTTGGTCAGCGACTGCGAGGCCGAGGTCGCCACGGTGTTGTTCGACCTGCCGCTGGCCCGCTACTTCGACGCGGTGACGTTGTCCTGCACGACCGGTGTCCGTAAACCGGCGGCCACCCAGTACGAGCATTGTGCTGTCCAGTTGGGCGTCGAGGTGGCGCAATGCGTGTTCATCGGTGACGGAGGCAGCCGCGAACTATGGGGTGCCGAGCGTGCGGGAGCGACGCCGATCCACTTCTGCGACGACGGACTGAACCCGTCGATGGGCCGGGGGGAGTGGCCCGGCCTCTGGGCGGACTCGCTGGACGCCCTTTCGACGACGATCAAATTGTGTTCGATGGGAGCGCCATAAATGGGGAGAAAGACGAAAAGTTTGTGGGGACCCGCCCCCGCGCGGTATTACGCACTCCTACGCCGCGTCGCGCGGACGGTGCACGGCAGGCCGCCCACCGCCGCGATTCTCGGCTGCGCCGACGGCAAGTTCGTGCTGCCCGCCGCGCGGCGTGGATTCGACGTCGTCGCGGTCGATATCGATGAGGTCGCGCTCTACGGTGGCATGACGAAAGCGGCGGACGGCACGCCGATCGAGATGCCCGGACTGCAATGGCGGCTCGAGACCGAGCAGCTCGAACAGCGCGTGACCATTGTCCGCGGTGACCTCGCGTCGGTGCGGATCGCGCCCTGCGACTTCGTGTTCATCAGTGGGGCGCTGCAGTATTCTTACAACCTCAAGCACCGGCTTGTGGACACTATGTCGCACGTGCGATCCCTCGTTGCGCCGGGCGGTTTGGTCGCTATCGAGTACATGCTGCCGGTTACCGAGGCTCATTCGATGCTGGACACACATCCGAGCGCCGACCATTGGCCGTCGTTCTTTCCCACGCCCGAGTGGACCGTGCTCGCCAACCGGGTGGCCGATCCGGGGCCCGAACGCAGGCCAGGGGCGAGTGTCCTGGGCACACACCAATTTTTGCAGTGGGGCTACATCACGGCCCAGAAAGGGGGGTTCGTCGCATGAAGGTGGCGGCCGCAAGCATCTTCTTCCCGCGTGGAGGCTCCGCGCAGGTTCTGCGGTATCTGGCGCCGCGTCTGCGAGACCTCGGTGTGGATTACTCACTCACCGCCGGTTCGACCAGCGCGGTCGCGAACGGCGACGCCGTCGCGTTCTACGGGCAGCATGTCCGGCACGTCGTCGACTACGACGATGCTTTCGATGCGTACGTACGGGGCGTCGATCCCATGCTGGTCGCGCAGCCGGTTCACCCCTCCTACGAGGACAAGGATGGCGTCCCCGATCGCTCCTTCGGTCGTGTCTCACCGCAGGCGACCGCTCATCTGGAGGCCTGCTGGTCCGAGCGGTTTCGCGAATTCCATTTCGGCTCCGCCGATGTCGTGCATCTGAATCACCTCACTCCGATGCAGGGAGGGATGGCCCTCGCGTACCCCGACATACCCGTCGTCGCGACGATGCACGGCACCGAGATCAAGTTCTGGCTGAGCCTCCTGGCCGAAGCGGATGACAACCCGGCGGCCGGGCGTCTCGAGTACGCGAAGTTCTGGCGGGACGCGATGGCCGGCTACGCCAAGCTGTGCGAGCGAATCGTCGTCATCTCGAGTGTCGACAAGGCCACCATGACCGATCGCTTCGGCGTCGACAGTGCCAAGGTGCGCTACATTCCACACGGCGTCGATACCGTGCGCTTCAAGCCTGCCGAGTTCACTCCGGCCGACGATGCCGCGCTGTGGCAAGAACTTCTCGTCGACGACTGCCGCGCCGCGGAGGTGGGGGGCGAACCGGGTTCACTCTCCTACCGCCACGCCGACTTGGCACGACTGCATTTCTCTGACCGGAGCAAGAGCATCCGCCTGATGTGGTTGGGCCGCTTTCTTACACAGAAACGGCTCAACCAGCTGTTGCACGCGTTCGAGCGGCTGACGCGACAGCGGACGGAAGATGTCAGCCTCGTCGTCTGGGGCGGTTTCCCCGGCGAACACGAGGGCGTCCACCCGCTGGAGCTGGTACGGGAACTCCGAGTGGATGACCGTGTGTTCTTCGTGGGTTGGCGTGGACACGATGATCTCGCCAGGGCACTGCCCGCCGTGGACGCCTTGGTGGTCCCTGCCGTGAACGAGTCGTTCGGCCTGATGTACCTCGAGGCGATGGCTAGTGGCATCCCGGTACTCGCGACCGAGACCGGCGGCCCGCTCGATTTCGTCGTGCCCGCGGGGGACGATGCCAACGGATGGCTGGTGCCGCCTGACGACGACGATGCCCTCCTGGCAAGGTTGACCGAGATCGTCGCGAATCCGGTGGAACGGCGCAGGCGCGGCAGGAATGCGCTCGAACGCGCGGTGAACGACTTCGCCTGGAGTTCGGTAGCGCGGCGCTATCGAGAGCTGTTCGCCGAGGTGCGAGCTCCACAGGTCGCTCGGGTCCGGTCCACCGCTGGGAGCGACCGATGACCGACCGACCTCATGTCATCTCCGTAGGCTTCTCCCAGGCGCACCGGGCTTCGTACGACTTCGATCGGTACCGGATCAGCGTGCTCCTGCACGAGAAAGCGGTACCGGGTCTGCCGTCGGATCTGCTGTCGCAGTTCGCGGATCTCGCGATCATCGACGCGAGCGGTCCGAGCAGTGCCGATCTGGCCGGATACGACCGAGCCGCCGATCAGATCCTGGCTTCCTGCGAGGATCTGGTCGCACGGCACGGGGTCCCCGCCGGTGTTCTCGGGCTCTTCGAGAACTCGGTGATTCCCGCCGCCATGATCAGGGATCGGTGGCGCGTCCCCGGCGTGAACGCGGCGACCGCCCGCCGGTTCCGTGACAAGATCACCATGAAGGAGGCGCTGCGCGGCACGGGCATTCGACTGCCGCGTTTCTGGAAGGTCGGCCCGGAAACCCCGTCGGAACTCATCGATGACATCGTGGCCACTCTGCCGGGCAAGGTCGTGATGAAGCCGATCGACCAGGCCGCGAGCGTCGGGGTGCAAATCTTCGCCGATGGCGCGGAGTTCGCCCGGTATGTCCGTGCGGAGGGGCTGGCCGAGGATGTCGACGTGGAGGAGTTCATCGAAGGACAGATCTGCATGTTCGACGGTGTCGTCCGCGACGGCGTCATTCGCTTCTTCAGCGCTTCCAAATACCTCAACAGCGTCTTCGACTACCGAACTGCCAGCGCGCCGGTCGCGGTGGTGACGCTCGACGATCCGGACGTGATCGAGCGATCCATGAGCTTCACCCACCGGGTGTTGAGTGCTCTTGGCCTTCGCGACAGCTCGTTCCACCTGGAGGCGTTTGTCACCGACGACGACGAATTCGTCTTTCTCGAGGTGGCATGCAGGTTCGGCGGCGCCGGCATCAGCGCCCAACTGAAATCCGTATACGGCGTCGATATCGTGGATGAATCGATCCGTGCCTGCCTCGGCGAACCCTCGCAGCTGACGGGGCCGCCGACAATGCTCGATAAGGCGGGTGTCGGAGCATCCGGTTTCATCTGGTTGGCGCTGGCCGAGCAACGTCCCTGCGTGGTCAAGCGGATACGGGGATTGGATACGTGCCCGGACAGTGTGCTCAGCTCGGAGATTCCCAACATAGGTCAGATGCTGAACGGAAGCCTCGGAGTCTGGCCGTCATCCGGCAAGTTCATGCTCGCCGGACCGAGCACGTCCGCAGTGGAGGCCGACATGATCACGATTGCGGACTCCTACCGCCTCGACTTGGCTATCACTTAGCCGCTTCGGGCACGTCACTCGGTCGGTCGGCTGTCACTGGGTACAGGGAAGGCGCTTGCCGGGTTCACAGTGCTGGACTATCACCATGCTGGGTGTCATCGGTGGCGCGATATCGCCGTCGATGACACCGGCCGACCACGGCATGTAGTGCGACAACAAAACGTCAACGGCTCAAACACGTTGAGCGGAAACCTTTCTTGTGATTTGCCGTCCGATGCTGCTGGTGCAAGAGTGAAGCCGAGCATTGGACACGTCGAACCGACGAAACCGCCGGCCGCTTCCGCATCGAGTCGCCAAGCGCTAGCCTGAGACCGCTTACGCTGACCTGGTGTGAAAGTGATCCGCAACCTCAGCCGATAGGTTCATCCACCAAGGAGCACGCCGACTCATGACCGTTCGCAAGGCAGTCATCGCAGCCGCTGGATTGGGTACACGCATGTACCCGATCACGAAGACGATCGACAAGGCGATGTTGCCCCTTGGTCGTCGGCCGGCGATCGACTACATGATCCGCGAGTGCGCGCGGGCTGGTGTCGAGCAGATCGCCATCGTTGTCCGCGAGGGAAGCACTCAGATCCAGCACTACTACGGGTGCGACAGCGATCTCAGGGAGTTGCTTGCCTTGCGCGGCTGGGAAGACAAGGCGACGGCGCTCGACGAGACGGCGAGCGTGCCCGAGTTGGTTTTCCTCGAGCAGTCGCTGAAAGAAGGATACGGCACGGCCATTCCCGTGTTGCTGGCTCGCGAATTCGTCGGCGACGACAGCTTCTTCTACCTGTCCAGCGACGACCTCCTCGCCGACGAATCAGGTGCGTCGACCCTCGCTTCCCTCGCCGAGACTGCAGGCGATTCCTACGGGATCGTCGGCCAACCGGCGACGCCCGAGAATCTGGGCCGGTACGGTCTGCTTGCGACCGAAGAGATCGGTGGAGCGCTGTACCTGCGTGGCATAGCGGAGAAGGCGAAGGAGATTCCGGACGACGGACGACCGTTGCTGATCAATATCAGCCGCTACGTCTTTCCGGCGACGTTCTTCGCGACGCTGGCGTCGGTCGAAACGGACCCGGGTTCCGGCGAGATCTACCTCACCGACGGCCTTGCGGCGGTCTCGAGTGCGGATCCGGAAGCGGTTCGCGTGCAGCGTTCACACGGCGACTATTTCGACCTCGGCAGCGTGGACGGGCTTGTCGCCGCCGTCAACTACTTCTCGACAGCCGAGCGCGAGGCCGAGAATTCCTCGATGTTGAGCCCGGTGTAAGGCCTCGATCAGTCCGGGACGACCTCGACCACGTGCGGGCTGCACGTGGTCGGGTTCAGTAGCACCGTTCATCCCGGGACGACAGGGGCGGGTAGCTGCCGTCAGGGCGGCCCCGGAGCCTTCCCTCGCGCCGCGGTGGTCAGTTCAGCTGGCCGGGGCGGGGCAGGACCGCCTCGGAGTAGCTGCCGAAGTATCCCTCGTAGGTGGTCGTCCGGTCGCCCGTAGGCATCCAGAACGAAACCTGACCGACCGTCATACCGGCGTACAGACGGACAGGCTGGCACACGACGATCTCCAACGTCCACTGGTGGACAACGCCCAGGTTGCCGAGATCCGCCGATATCTGCAGGAACACTCCCAGCCGACCCATCGACGATCGGCCGATCAGCGAGGGGACGTACCTGTCGCTTCCGATGACCTCGACAGTCGTACCGAGGTAGACCCGTCCTGGTTGCAGCACCAATCCTTCATCCGGTATCGGATGCTCCGCGTATTCGGTCTTCCCGCGGGCGTCCACGACCTCGGACTCGAGGGTGCGTAGCGTTGCGCCGAGACGGTAGTTATAGCTGTTCGGATTCACCGCGGCTTCATCGAAGGGATTGATTACTATTTCCCCCTTGCGAACAGCTTCGATGATTTTCCGGCCCGTCAGCACCATGCGATTTTCCTCCCCGAATCGAAATCTTGCAGCACTCGGCGTCGACGAGTCTTCTGTCGCGAAACGGCGTCATTCAAAGTGTGTCCGTCGACAGCTGCCATCCGGCGGCACGGTCGGTGACAATGCTGCGCCAGAACGCGGTCGAGTATAGCTCTGTGCTCGGCAAAAGTGCCAGCGGTGTATTTCTACCGGCTATGCGGCACCGATCCGGCGTCCGGTCCGGACAAGATTATCCTGCCGGTGACATGCGCCTATGTATCCGTGGAGTCCGGGCGCCATTGCAGATCAATGATCGATCGACATAGTGTTCAGATGCGCGATATCGCCTCCAGGGGTACTCGCAAGCGAAACGATCAGAGGGGGAATCATCAACGCTGATATGCCAACGGGGGTTGTGCTCTGACTGGCAGGCGATGATGTCGCACCATCGAGCAGGTGCGTGAACCGACGTACACAGTTTTACGTCGATAACGCTCCGGGTAGCGATGTCGAAGCCTTGTGTCCGAATGAGGTCATGAATGCGATAGCGCCGTGGCCGAACATTGTGCGCGTGCGGTTCGAGCAGGCGGAATCAATCAACCGCCTGCGTCGTGAAGAAATCACACTCGTGCGCACGTCGCACTCCCCAGGTCTTCGCGAAAAGATCGCGGAGTTAAATGAAGAGGAGTATCACATGAAGACCGAGACGAAGCAGAAGGCCGCCGTTGCGCTGATCGCCGGCGCTGCCACCGTCATGATCGGCGGTCAGGTCGCGCAAGCGGCCACGCTGCACAGCGAGCGTTCTGCTTCCGACACTGCGGTGGTCGCCGTGTCGGATCAGGTGGTCCGCCCCGGCGTTGCTCTGTGGTGACAGCTGAACCGCTGGCCTAGGGACCCGGGCTTGGGGCAGGTGCGGCCTGCCCCAAGCCCGGACACAGAATAGGAGGGTTTCGTGTCTCGGGACCACGAAGCGTCGGCCGCTCCGATGAAAACGCGAGTCGTGATCTTCGGCGACACGCCCAGCGTCGTGCGCGAATTCTTGCACGATCATGCCGATATTTTCGATCCGATGGTCTTCGATTCGGTCGGTGACATAGCGAACCGACCCGCCGAAGTAGCTGGGGCAGTGATCGCCCCACCAGCGTACTTGGATTTCGATCGTCTCAGTGATGTCGTCTTCGCGTGCGCCGAAGCGGAGTCGGAGATCGGATTCATCGCGACCTGGATGGGTGAGACGACCACCCGTGCCCAGTTGTCGAAGTTGCTCCAGGACAGCCCGGTAGCTCATCCGATGAGGCCTGCTCTCATATCGAGCCAGTTCGGCTTTTCGCAGTTTCCGCTGCAATCGACAGATCGGGTGGAGGTGATCGAGTTCGGGTCCGCGGCCCTCCTCGAGGCTGTCGGCGCCGCTCGTGACATCGTCGCCGTCGTCAGTCATGCCAACGGTATGAACGCGCCACTCGGCGGCGCCGTCCTGTGTTCCACCCTGGATCAGGACTACCATTCGGAAGGCCCCGGGTCATTGCCGTGCGCTGACGGCGGACCTTGTGCCCGCGGGGTCAGGACTGAAAAGGCGCATGTACCGCCTACCCGAAGTCGGCCGGATATCTTTCATGCGGAAATTCTCCTCTGGCAGGTCTGTAACGGCAGCATGGCTTCGAATGGCATGTTCTCACCGAAGGTTTCGCTCGGCCAGCGTCTTCTAGCCTCTGATTCGTTGCGTAACCTGCTGACGACGTACGAGCCGCTCATCGGTGACGACAGGGTCGCTCTGCGTGGTGTCGGACTGTTGATGGCTGGAGAATCGCTCGGTCGGACAGCCGTGGAACTGAACAGGTTGTCCTTGCGTGAGTTCGGTGCGGCTCCATGGGTGCTCTACGGACTACCCGGACGTCGTATTCGTGCAGCTGCGGAGTCAGGGGCGCCTACGAACTCGAACGCGTGGGAGGTTCCCGCCGGGGAGATCAGATCGTTCGAGGTCGATCTGGACGGGAGGGATCTTCGATACTTCCGATTCGACTCGGATAATTGCGTGGGATCGGTGCACTCCAAAGGTGGCGTGGTCACCGTGTTCAACCATGGCACCGAGCCGATTCGGGAACCCGTACTGTTCTATGAGCCGCCTGACGTGCCACCGCAGGTCACGGAAGTGGTCGATTACTGGCAGAGCGCGCCGAGCCTCGGCTTCACCAGGATGATGCTCGACACGGTCGTGAAACATGTGGCGGGCACTGATCCCGGAGCGCTGGACGAACCGCTTGCCCTGTATCAATCCGTGGTCAACGAGATCGCCCGTATCACCGGGCTGCTGGAGAATTCGGGCGTTGATCGTGCGATTCCTCTGCCGGGCAGTCTGTCGCGACTGGCGGATATCGCGGCGGACGAGACAGCGCGGTGGCAAGCGATGAGTAAATCGATCGCGGAGGTGTTCTACAAGGCGATGGCGGCAGGACCTCGGAGGATGACCCATGTCGATGTCGGCGGGGTGCGGGTCCGAGAGTACTACAGGAATCGTGATAATCGTTGTCCCTATTGCGGGTCGGTGCTGAATTCTGCCCGCTGCACATATTGGCTGTCCGAAGTGACGCGAATCGACCGGACATGTCATCGCTGCGGGACGATCTACGACGTCGGTCATCCGGTAACTGCACTGTCCATCGCGGGGCCGGACAGCGTCGCCCGTGGAGCCTCCGTCCGCTATACAACAGAAGTCTCCATAGACAAAGAGAACCAGAGCACAGTGTTTCTTGCCGGCATGGTGCATCTGGAATGGCAGCCCTGGGATACAGGGGCCGGGACCGAAGTGCGCTACCTCGCCGCGCAAAGTCATACTTCGGAGGCATCCTTGGTCAACGGGATGTTGCATATACCGGAGAACTTACCCCGCGGCAGGCACAGCCTGAGGGCGATTGTTGTTGTGAACGGATGTCCGTGGTTTGCGACAAGGCCGATAGACATCATATGAGTCAGCAGGAACATAGCTGTCGCCACCACTGCATCTTTCAGTCGTGCGGCCCGGAAGGGCGAGGGGCCGCCGAGCTGCTGTAGTAGCTGCATTGCGCCCGCTGTGACGGCCCTGCCTGACGCTCTGCCCGCCCATACCTACCGGGCAGTCCCCTCATACCCTGCTCCGGTAGTCGGCACCGCCGCTGCCTCCGACCGACGAATTCCCAGTCCCGGCGAGGCGGCGGCGGTCGCCGTGTCGGTATCCGAAGGTTTTCCCGCGCTTGGATTCACGCGCGCGGAGGTGCGGTTTCGGATTGTCCGGACCGGTCACCTCGTAACCCTTTCCGACCTGGTGAAATACAGAAAATCATCGGTTCGCCATTGTGATCGGCGGCGGTGCCGACTCATACTCGATAGCGGCCGAAAAGGTCTGATAATAAACGACAAGCAGACAGGAGATCTGTTATGTTTCTGGTGAATATTTTCCGCCCTGGCCCCGATCATAGCCTGTGCGACATCCTGGTTCCTCCTCCGTTCTACTGCCCGTCGCTGTAGCCGAGGATTTATCGGCGCCAACAGACACCGGCGTGGCTATCTGTCAGCCGTTCGTCCGACTCGATTCGCGGATCAACGCGGCGCCTTGCGTCTCTGAAATCGGCCGTTTCGTAGAACCGCCCGCGGGCGGTTCGAGGGCGAGTCGGTCGAACGGCGGACACCGGAACGCTGCCCGTTGTGACGATTCATGCCGAGTCTTGCCGAGGTGGCTGCCGCGTCGATTTGGGAGAGAGGGATGACCTCGCTGGGACCGATGTCGGAGTTCCTTGTGGGCCTCACGCGGTCGCATCCGGCCCCTTCTGCGACTCGATCAGCGCCGACTCGGACCAGTTGGTGACCCGCTTCGGCCGCTGGACCGCCCAAGGCTCGACGGCTGTGATGCCCGGACCCACGCCAGTAGGCGACCAGCATGGAATCCGCCCTCTTCCGCCGTCTCGGTCGACGGTGGTTCGCGGCGGTTTCCCAGTGCCGGGGATGATCAATACTTGAAGCGGGCAGCTGCGGACTGGGCCGCGCAGTGGCCTCACAGTCCTGTAGTGAGCAGAGGATGCGATGGCGGTACCTGAGATGCGGATTCCTCGATGACGGAGCGGTACGAAGTGCCCAAGATGCCGTATCCCGAGGGGGCGTCGGAGGGGCTGAAGCACTTCATCGAGTGGGGCAGGTCGGCGATCCAGTCGCTGGTGGAAGTACTCGGCTCGGGGGACACGACTATTCCCGACTACGCGAAGCAATTGGAAGGTGACGGCAAGGTCGTCGACATCGACGAGGAATCCGGCTCCGTGATGGTCAAGGACTACAAGGCCTTGGCGAATACGGTGGACGCCGCGAAAAAGAAGATACACATCAGCGATCGAGGCGTCGACACCTCCGCTTTCGCGACATCCAAGATCGTTTCCAACGCGTTCGGCGACATCAAGGACTATGTCGCTGAACTCAAAACGACGTTGGAGAACGCGCCCGAGCCGATCCGGCCCAAGGCGACGAAAGAGAATCCGCACCCTGCCCCGTACTTGTCGCCGGACGCCAACGCGTCTCTCATGTCGGCCGTGTCCAAGGCTGTCGACCAGACCCACGACGAGGTCGTGGACGCGCACGACAAGATCCAGCAGCAGGCCGAGAAGATCGGCGGCTCGGCTCCCACCTACAAGGGCAGCGGCGCTCCGACGAATACCGGCTACAGCGGCCCCAGCTACAACGGCTCCGGCTACAACGGCTCCGGCCCCGGCTCGGCCGACTACTCCAATTACGTCGGTTCCGCCGCGAATGCCGAGCCGATCAGCAGCGGGCAGAAGGCGAAGGCGGAGGAAATCTATCGCTACCTCCGGGACAAGTACGGCCTGACACACAACGAAGCGGTGGCGATCCTCGGCAATATGCAAATCGAATCCAGCTTCAACACCGGGGCCTACAATTCCGCGGAAGGCGCCATCGGCTTGATCCAGTGGGAAGGCGGCCGGGACGACGCGCTGCGAGCCTACGCGGGCAAGAATGTCGGCAGCTGGAAGAAGCAAGTCGACTTCATGATGCATGAAATGAACACCAGCGAATCGTCGGCTTACGCGAAATTCAAGGCAGCCGCCGCGAGATCGCCTTCAGCGGGCGCCGCGGCCTTCGATCAGTACTACGAAAGAAGCGCCGGTACGAGTCGGCAGAAACGTATGGATGCTGCGGAGGCGTTCGCGGACTCCATTCCCGATACTTCGAAGACCTCCGTGTCGGCGTAGTTCGCCTATCAGCCCAGGCGTGCCGGACTCGCGAACCCGCTGCCTGATCCGCGAACGCTCAGGCGGTGGCGGTGCGCAGGGCGAACCAGCCCCGGCCAGGATCCGCGAAACCGTGGTACATCAAGCGGATTCGCTGATCGACCTCGAACAGGCGATAGACCGCGAGCATGGCGCGGGCGGTCGCTACTTGCTGGAAGTCGTCGATCCGGCGGTAGCCGATCGAGTGTTCGGGCAGCAGTGCCAGGCGGGTGAGTTCGGTGGGGTCGCCGACGTCCAGGCCCATCGGGGCGACGTCGGTGATGTGGTGGTCGTGCAGGATGTCGTGCACTTGGTGCGGATCGGGGCGGCCGGGACGGAATTCGTGGACCTCGGTGCGCAGTGCTGGACCGGTGGGCTCGGTCTCGACCAGACCGATCAGCTCGGGATCGACGCCGGGTGCGCCGGTGTCATCGGCGATCGGGGTTTGTTCGACCAGGTGCAGCATGTTGCCGCCCGGAATCAGTGGCTCGGGTGCGAGGAATACGGTGACCGTCGGGCAGACGCAGCCCTGGCCGAGCAGACAGACGCGCATGTGGAACGAGTCGGGCATGCGGCCCTCCTCCATCGGGACGGGCCGCGGTAGGCGGCCCTTGCTGATCGGGACATCTGGTTTTGCCGATCGCGGAAAATGCCGTGGCATTTCCTGCGGTCGACCGCGCCGCAGTTCTCCAGTCTAGGAGCCGGGCAATGCCCGCGCACCGGCGCTATGTGGATCGGCGGAAAGTCAGGACATCGGGTCGCATGCATGCGGTGAGGGCGGAGAAGTTGTGCGCAGGATGGCGGTCAGCCGGGCAGATGACAGAGTCCGAGGGTTTTGCTGCGCAGGGCGCCGAGGCTGACCTTGTCGCCGTCGGCGCCGGTGGCCCGTAGGGGCTCGATGTCGGCGAATCCGGCATGAGAGGCGTTGTCGTTCAGGGCGTAGACGGCGCCGTCCGGGCCGATGAACACGGCCAGGTCACCGGGGCGGCATTCCAGAGTGCCCCGATCGACGGTGAGCGGCCACAGGTAGCCCAGGTTCTCGCTGCTTATCGCCTGGCTGCTGGAAGTAGGCGCCGGGAGGGGCGACGGTGTGGGGTGCGCGGGATGCTTCGGGCCTGATCCGCCGCCACATGCCGAGGTCGCCAATGCACCGGCGATGGCGCAGGCGGCCAGTATTCGCGCGACATATCCTGCGCGACTCTCGAGAGCGGTGCGTTCCTTTGACACGGTCATCCGTGCTCCCCCCTTTTTGTTGCGCCGTCCCCAGGCGCTCCGCAGGCAGCTTACTGGTCGAAACCCTCTCGGCGCGAGCGATATCGAGATCGGGTGAGGTGATTGGGAGATTGGGCACTGGTTCCCAGCAGCAGATGTCGCCGAAGGTGTGGATCACTCCGCGAGCACTCTCGGACGGCCACCCTGCCTCGTTCGTGCCGGTCGCGGTTCGATTCCAGGCACGTCGTCGTATGCCGACCGGGCCCGCGACCGGTGCGCGGATGCTTAGCATCGGAACGTGGAGCGAGGATCGTTGCTGAAGGCGCGGGCGGGCGGGAAACTGCACGGCGGCAATCACGGGATCGCGCCGGAAGAGGTGGTGGCCGCGCAGCGGTCGCGCATGCTGGTGGCGATGATCGAGGCGGCCGCGGACAAGGGCTACGCCGCGGCGACGGTGGCGGACGTGCTGAAGCGGGCCGAGGTGTCCAGGATGACCTTCTACCAGCACTTCGCCAACAAGGAGGCGTGTTTCCTGGCCGCCTACGACATGGCCGTGGAGATCGTGATGACCAGGATCGCGGGCGCACTCGCGGCTGACGGTGCGCCGCTGGAGCGCATCGACCGGGCGCTCGACGCGTATTTCTCCACCCTCGCGCAGGAGCCCCAGGTCGCGCGGGTCTTCTTGGTGGAGGTGTACGCGGCGGGAAGGCCGGTGCTGGAGCGGCGGCTGGCCACCCAGGCGGCTCTGGTGGACGGATTCGCCGCCGCCCTCGGCGCGACCCGCCCGCATCAGCGGCTTGCGGGTGAAGCGGTGATCGGCGCGGTGGTCGCGCTGGCGACCAACCGTGTGGTCGCGGGCGACTTCGCCGCGCTGCCCGGCCTGCGCGAGCCGCTGATGTCCTCGCTGATCAGGAATCTGGTGTGAGGCCGGACAGCCGTCCGGCGACCGCGGGCAGCCGATCCAGCATCGCCACGGTGAAATCGGCCAGCAATGCGATAAGACCGTTCCGATCCACGTCGAGACCCCCGTCCAGCCAGACCAAGACCAGCTCGGCCGCGCCGCCGGTGATCAGCTGGGAGGTCGCGGCGATCGCGGTGTCCTGTCCCTCCGGCAACTCGAGCACCAGGCGGGTCTGCTCGATGATGACGTCGGCGACCTGGCGCATGCCCGCGAACCGGCTGCGCATGAGCGCCTCGTCGCCATAGGTCTGGGCGAACGCCACTTTCGCGCGCCGCGGATCGTCGGTGAGTTCGACGATGAGGGCCGCGACCCCGGCGCGGATGCGGTCGGCGGGCGTGCCCTGGGTCTCGGCGATCGCGGCCTTCGCCCGATCCAGCGCCGCCTGCTGGATTTCTATCAGCACGCCGGAGGCGAGCGCGTCGCGATCGGGGAACGCTTCGTAGAAGAACCGCGGACCGACCTTGGCGTGTTCACACACCCCGCGCACGGTCAACGCCGACAGCCCCTGGGTGCCGATGATGTCGAGCGCGGCGTCGAGCAACCGCCTGCGCCGGTCCTCGCGGCGCTCGGCCGTCGACGCCCCGCGGTAGGTGCCGCTGACGGTTCGGGTCACCAGGTCAGCTTGGCACAGCCAAAATTGGGAAACAAATGTTTACGGAAACGGTCGTTTCCTCTATCGTCGGACTATCGCAGTGTCGCGAAGGGAAAGACGGTCATGAGTCTGCTTGTGCCCCAGTCGCTCGACGAAGTCTCCGGCACGATCCGCCAGGCGCGGACCACGTGGGCCTGGCACGCGCAGCGCGCCGCCGCGCGGGCGGTCGCGCATTACCCCGCTCCGGTGCGTCCGCTCGCCGATCCGCCGCCGGGCAGCGGCCTGAAACCGGTGCCGGGCGACTTCGGGCTCCCCGGGATCGGGTACACCGTGCACGCGCTGGCCGATCCGATCGGATTCGCGCGAGCGCGATTCGATCGACTCGGACCAGTGCAGTGGATGGGCATGCTCGGTCGCCGGATGGTCACCTTCGGCAGTCCGGAGGGGTACGAGGCGGTGATGCTCGACCGGAACAAGGTGCTGTCGGCGCAGCGCGGCTGGGAGTGGCTGATCGGCCCGTTCTTCCGCGGCGGCTTGTTGCTGCGGGACTTCGACGACCACCTCTTCCATCGGCGTGTCATGCAGCAGGCCTTCACCCGGCCACGGTTGATCGGCTACCTCGACATGACCACGCCTCGGATCACCAGCGCCATCGCGCGGTGGGAGCCCGCCGAGGACTTCCGCGTCTACCGGGCGATCAAGAAGCTGCTGCTCCAGCAGGCCACCGAGGTCTTCGCGGGCGCGGAACCCAGCGCGGACGCCGCACGCCTGGAACGCGCTTTCGAGGACGCGGTGCGCGGCGGAGCGGCCCTGATCCGGGCGAACGTGCCGGGCGGGGTGTGGGCGCGCGGCGTGCGCGGGCGCCGGGTGCTCGAGGAACACTTCCGCCGCGAGTTGCCCGCCAAGCGCGCCGGTGACGGCAACGACCTGTTCAGCGTGCTGTGCCGGGCCGGCACCGCCGACGGCGAGAGCTTCACCGACGCCGAGGTGGTCGAGCACATGATCTTCGTGATGATGGCCGCCCACGACACCAGCACCATCGCGGCCTCCATGCTCGCCTACGAGCTCGGCAGGCATCCCGAATGGCAGGAGCGGCTGCGCGCCGAATCCGTCGCGCTGGGCAAGCCGGCGCTGGACTACGACGATCTCGACCGCCTGCCCTCGCTCGACCTCGCGTTCAAGGAGGCGCTGCGGGTCTATTCGCCGGTGGCTCAGCAGGTCCGCGAAACCATCGCAGACACCGACATTCTCGGCTACTACCTGCCGAAGGGAACGTTCATCCTCTGTGGCACGTACGGGCTCATGCGCAACGCGGAGTACTGGCACGATCCCGACACCTTCGACCCGGAGCGTTTCGCCGAGCATCGTCGCGAGGACCGATCGCACCGCTTCGCGTGGGCGCCTTTCGGCGGCGGGGCGCACAAGTGCATCGGCCTCTACTTCGGCGGCATGACGGTGAAAGCGGTGATGCACCAGATGCTGCTGCGGTATCGCTGGAGCGTGCCGGACGGCTATCAGCTGCCGCTGGTCGCGGGGACCGGGCCGGTGCCCGCCGACGGCCTGCCCATCCGGTTGGAGCGGATCGGCCGATGAGGATCATCGCCGACCGCGCCGTGTGCGCCGGTCACGGCATGTGTGAAGCGCTGGCGCCGGACCTGTTCCAGGTCGGCGCGGACGGAGTCGTCGTCGCGGCCGACACCGAAGGGGCCGACCGGGAGTTGCTCGAGCTCGTCGTGGACAGCTGCCCGGTCGGAGCTCTGCGCTTGGGCTGAGGTCTTCCGGATCGTTTCGCGCGCACGGCACTGGGTACCGCGAACTGCGATGCTCGAGCCCATCGACGCGAGAGGACCACAGCTCATGGCCACCTGCGACACCTGCGGAAACGAGTACGACAAGACGTTCACCATCACCCGTGACGGCCAGTCCGCCACCTTCGACAGCTTCGAATGCGCGATCACCGCCATGGCCCCGACGTGCACGCACTGTTCCTGCCGGATCGTCGGTCACGGCGTCGAGGCGCGCGGGGACTACTTCTGCTGCGCGCACTGCGCCCATGAAGCAGGTCATCCGGCCCTGGTCGATCACGTCTGAACCCGCTGCCGAGCGGCGATGCGCGCCCGGTCATCCGCGCGGCGCGTGGCTGCGCCGCACCTCGAGCCCCGCGGCCAGCGCCGCTTCGGCCAGCACCGCTTCCAGCATGGCCGGGGTGAGTCGTCCGGTGAAGGTGTTCTGCTGACTGACGTGGTAGCAGCCGAACAAGTGCAGCGGAGCGCGGCCCGCCTCGGACGCCGCCAGTTCGACGTGCGCGCCGTGGCCGAATTTCGGTCGCGGGCGCGGCACGGCCCAGCCGGCGCCCGCCAGCACCGGAAGCAGGGCTTGCCAGCCGAACGCGCCGAGCACCACCACCGCGCGGACGGTGGGCGTCAGCAGGCGCAATTCGGTTTTCAGCCAGTGACCGCAGCGATCCCGCTCGGCCGGTGTCGGCTTGTTGTCCGGCGGCGCGCAGTGCACCGGGGCGGTGACGCGCACGCCGTGCAGCCGCAGACCGTCGTCGGCGCTGACCGCCGTCGGCTGGTTGGCCAGACCCACCGCGTGCAGCGCCGCGAAGAGCACGTCGCCGCTGCGGTCGCCCGTGAACATGCGGCCGGTGCGGTTGCCGCCGTGTGCGGCGGGTGCGAGGCCGACGAGCAGCATCCGCGCGTCCGCCGGACCGAAGCCGGGTACCGGGCGGCCCCAATAGGTCTGGTCGCGGAAGGCGGCGCGTTTGTCTCGCGCGACGAGTTCACGCCACGCGACCAGTCTGGGGCAGGCGAAGCAGTCGGCGACCGCCGCGTCGAGTTCGGCGATGGTCCGGCACACGTCAGTGGCCGTCCGGGGTGGTTCCGGCGCGACTCCCGGGCGCCGGGATCGGCCGAAGATCGGCGTCTCGTGCATCAGAACTCCGTTCGGTGCTGCCACGGGAGGGACGAACCGGACGATCGCGCTTCGAGGCGACCGGCCGGTGCCGTTGCCCGTTGATCGGTCCCGTCCGGACCGTACCGCTTCGGACATCCGTCCAGTTCAGCGGGGTGATCGAGCGGTCACCGACGGTGATATGTGATCGGTACCACCCGGTCCGGGTTGGTAGCATGGCGGTTCCGACCGACCGGATGCGGTGGTTCACCTCCGGCTTCTTTCGAAAGAGTCTTTCCATGCAGTTTGAGATCGTCGAGCGGGACGAGACGTGGGTTGCCGGGCTGCCGGTACGCAGCCCCAAACGCGCGCTCGGGGAACTGCGTGACCGCGATCTGGAGGCCGCCTGGGCCGCGGTGCTGCACCAGGAACTCGGCGGCCCGCTGGCCAGCGCCTACACCGATTACACCGGTGAGCTGGGCACGTACAACACCCAGATCGTCGGGTATCAGTGCGCGTCCTTCGGTGAAGTCACCCGCGGTCACCTGGTGGCCCGGCTGCCGCGCGGCGCCTACGCCCGGTTCTCCTCGGTGGGCAACTTCCCGCAGGTGATGACCGACCTGTGGACGCAGATCGCCTACGCCGAGGAACACAACCAGATCAAACGGACCTACACCGGCGATTTCGAGTGCTATCCGCACGCCTACAAGATCGATCTGTACCTGGCGGTCGACGCGCGATGAGCTATGCGATCGTGGTGCGGGCCGAGGCGATCTACGGCGGGCTGGTCGTCCCGCGGGTGCGCCCGAGCTTCAAGGTCAGCAACAGCGACCTCATCGAGTTCCTCAAGGACCGGCTGCGCGACCGGGACGGTGCCGACCGTCCGATGTACACGGTGTACGTGCCGGACCCGGCCGGGAACTACAACGCGGTGGTGTGTTTCGAGTATCCCGCGCCGGACGCCGTGCCGGTGGGCGACGTCTTGGTACGCGTCCCCAAAGGCGTCTATGCCCGATTCGCGCCGAACGGCGACTATCACGATCCGGTGGAGGACGTCTGGGCGCAGGTCGACGACGCGACGGCATCCGCGGAGATCACGCGGGCCTACCGTGAAGAGATCGAGATCTGGCACGGCCCGGAATCGGTCGAGTTGTTCATTTCCATCCTCGTTTAGCTTGCTGATAAGTAACTAACCCCGAACCAACTGGTCTCCATGTTATTTCCGATATGGAATACATTCGGTTTGACCTGCGAAGATATCGCGTGTACCGGAGAGTTTTCGGAAGATTAGCCGGACGGCTGGTCAATTCCTGTCCGATGACGGATACTGCCCTGGGCAACTTCGTCTCGGCTCGGGCCGTGGGGGGCTGCATCGGGCTGGACTATCGCGCATGGCAGCGCGGCGATGGAGTAGGAACAACATGACTGTGGATCTGATTGCAGTCGTGCCGAGGAACTCCCGTGGGCGGGGAGTGCGACGGTATTACGACGCGCAATCCGAGTGTGCGTTCTTTGTCTCCGAACCGGACGTGCAACCGGAACTCTGGCGCCGGTATCTGCACGGGGCGCGGGAGGTCTACCGGCGTTTCGGTGTCGAACAGGCGCTCGAATACGAATCGGTCGCCGACGGGGCGTCGTCGTCGCTGTTCTTCGTCGCGCTCGACGCCGGCGGCGAGATGGTCGCGGGGGTGCGGATGCAGGGCCCGTACACCGACGCGCGGCAGGCGCACGCGCTGGTCGAGTGGGCCGGTCAGCCGGGCGCGGACGACCTGCGGCGGATGATTGCCGACCGGATACCGCAGGGCGTGGTCGAGGCCAAAGGCGCGTGGGTCGCTCGTGACGCCGCCCACCGGGGCGAACTCAGTGCCGCGATCTCACGCACCGTGCTGCACGGCGCGCGCCTGCTCGGCGCCCGCTACGGTTTCGCGACGGTGGCCTCCTTCACCGTGGCCCGCCACGAGGCCTGCGGCGCCGTCGCGGCCGAACACATCCGCGCGGTGCCGTATCCGGACGAGCGCTACCGGACCGTTCCATTGTGGTGGGACACCCGCGGCCACGCCGCGATAGCCGAGGAGTCGCAGCGATTCCTGACGCGACGCGAACAGGACGAGCTCGGCCTGCCTGCCGAGCATCCGGCCGACCTGCGATGCGGAATCGGGCGGGCGACGGAGGGCCGGCGCGGACATGGGCGATGACCGCAGCCGAGCGGCGGATCACCGGCCACTGATCCTCGACCCCGCCGAACCCGAGGACGCGCGGACACTCGCCGCGCTACGCGCCGACCCGCATATCGTATTCCGCGACCTGCGCGCGTCCTTGCGGTCCGAACACGACAGAATGGTGGCCGCGCCGGATTTCACGGAGGGGCCGGAAGCGGATCGCTGGATCTACTATCCCTGGCGCGCCGCGGTGGTCGCATTGCCGGGGCCGCACACTTTCCGGATGATCCGGCTCGATCGCAATCGCAACAAACTGACCAGGGCCGAACAGGAACGTCTCGCCGGACGCGCCATCGGGATCATCGGACAAAGCGCAGGGCACGCGATCGCGCATCTGCTCGCACTGGAGGGCGTTTGCGGGGAACTGCGGTTGGCCGACCTGGACGATATCGAGTTGTCGAATCTGAACCGGGTCCCTGGAACGCTGTTCGACATCGGCGTCAACAAAGCGGTGGTAACCGCGCGCCGGATCGCCGAGTTGGACCCTTATCTCCCGGTGCGGATCTTCGAGACCGGAGTCGATGAGAATTCGGTGGACGAGTTCGTGGACGGTCTCGCGATAGTGGTCGAGGAATGCGATTCACTGGATATGAAACTCGTGGTTCGCGAGGCGGCGGCGCGGCACCGTGTTCCCGTACTGATGGAAACCAGCGACCGCGGTTTGCTGGACGTCGAGCGTTTCGATCTCGAACCGGGACGCCCCGCGTTTCACGGATTACTCGGCGAGGTCAGCGCGCAGGATCTGCGCGGGCTGACCTCGCGCGAGAAGGCGCCGTTCGTGGTGCAGCTGCTCGGCGCCGCCGGGCTGTCGCCGCGGCTGGGGGCGAGCCTGGTCGAAGTCGGCGAGACGGTGAACAGCTGGCCGCAGCTGGCCGGTGACGTCGCCCTCGGGGCCGCGAGCGTGGCCGCCGCGGTGCGCCGCATCGGTCTGGGCATGAAGCTGGATTCCGGCCGTGTCCGCATCGATGTGGAAGGGCATCTCGACGAGCTGGCCGACCCGCCGCCGAACGACGAGCCGGTGTGGGCCGACGCGCCGCCGGAGCCCGCCTGCGGGCCCGTCGAAAGCGTCCTCGCCTGCGCGCAACGGGCTCCTTCCGGGGGAAACATGCAGCCGTGGTCGTTGCGCGCCGGGCCCGACGACATCTCCATCGAGCTGGCGCCGGAGTACAGCACGGCGATGGACATCGGCTATCGCGGCAGCGCGGTGGCGCTCGGCGCGGCCGTGTACAACGCCCGGGTCGCCGCGGCCGCGCACGGCATCCTCGGCCCGCACGAGTTCGTCGAGGGCGCCCCTGGGTCCGGTCGTCTCCTCGCCCGCCTGCGGCTGGGGAACGATCGCAATGCCGAGCTGGCGGCCGACTATCCCGCTGTGCTGCGCCGCGAGACCAACCGCAGGGCCGGTACCGGGGCCAGGCTGGCCGACGGCGTGCTGGATGAGCTCACGGCTGTCGCCGAAGCGGCCGGTGCGCATCTGCGCGCGGTCGTGGAACCGGAGGACATCGAAGAAGCTGCGCGTTTGCTGGGGGATTCCGATCGCATTCGCTATCTCACGCCCCGTTTATACGAGGAAATGCTCGCCGAAGTCCGCTGGGCCCACGACGACCCGGAGACCGGAATCGACGCGCGCAGCCTGGAACTGACCGGCGACGAGCGAGCGGCGTTCGAGATCACCGCCCGCGCCGACGTCATGGCGCAGGTGCGGTCCTGGTCGGGTGGTTCGGCGCTGGGGAAATACACCGGTGACCGGGTGCGGTCCAGTTCCGCCATTCTGGCGGTGACCTTCGACGCGATCGACCCGCGATTGACCGACTACGCGGCGGCGGGCGCTGCGGTCGCGCGGGTTTGGGTGCGGGCCGAGCGCCTCGGATTGTGCGTGCAGCCGATTTCGCCGGTATACCTCTACGCCCGACGCCATGGCGAACTTGCTGCGATTTCCCCCGACTTCGCGGATACACTAGCGTCACTTCAGGGCCGTTTCCTGGACCTGCTGGAAGTGCCTGAGCATGAGACCATGGCGTTGGTGCTTCGCCTGAGCTACGCCTCCGCCGCCACCGTACGCAGCAGGCGGCGTCCGGTGCTCGGTGTGGACACCAGTAGTTAGCGCGATCGGAGACAATGTGCCACGGCGGACACTCGACTCGTTGGTGACCCAGGTCGCCTCTGAGCTCATGGGTGTGGACGCCACGACCATGGTCGCCGCCACCGAGCGGGTGCTCGCACAACTGGTCGAGTACTTCGACGTGGATTTCAGCTACGTGCGCCACACCGACCGCGAACGCCGGGCAACCGTGCTCATCGCCGAGTGGCCGCACCGCCAGAACATTCCCGATCCCGATCCGCTCGGCGTCATCTATTTCGACGGCGCCGACCCGGTGTTCCGCGCCCTGGAGAACGCGACCGAGCCGATGGTCGCGCGCCCGACCCCGGAATTCGCCGATTACCAGGAGACCGTTCGCCGCGGCTCCGGCATCGTCGGGGTGACCTCGGCGGCGGTCCCGCTGCTGTCGCGCGGCGAGCCGACCGGCGTGCTCGGGTTCGTGAAGTCGGGTGATCGCGAGTGGAGCAATCGCGAACTCAACGTGCTCAAAGCCATCGCGGCTCTGTTCGCGCAACTGCAAGCGCGGGTGGTCGCGGAGGAACGTCTGCGATATATCGCGCTGCACGACGACCTGACCGGGCTGGCGAACCGGCGTGCGCTGCTCGAGCACATGGAGGAGCGATTACGCGCGGGCAGTCCCGGCCCGGTGGCCGCGTTCTTCCTTGACCTGGATCGCTTGAAAGCGCTCAACGATTTCCTCGGCCACACCGCGGGGGACAACTTCATCCGCACCTTGTCGACGCGATTGCGGGAGAACCTGGACCCGAACGACATGATCGCGCGACTAGGGGGCGACGAATTCGTCATCGTCCCCGCCAAGCCGATGGACGCGGTGGCCGCCGAGTACGAGGCGAACCGCATCCAGCAGTTGATCGCCCGGCGCGTCACCGTGGGCGGCGAGTCGGTCAGCCGGGGCGCCAGCGTCGGCGTCGCGCTCGGCTTCCCTGGGGAGACCACGGTCGCCGATGTGCTGCGCCGCGCCGATCACGCCCTGTTGTCGGCGAAATCCGGCGGCGGCAACGGCGTTGCGGTGTTCACCGACACCATGCGCGCGCAGTTCGAACTCCAGGACGACGTGGAGCTCAACCTGCGCGGCGCGGTGTCGGACGGCTCGCTGCTGCTGCACTACCAGCCCGAGGTGGATCTGCGCACCGGCCGCATCGTCGCGTTGGAGGCGCTGGTCCGCTGGCTGCACCCGACCAGGGGGTTGCTGCCGCCCGCCGCGTTCGTCACCGTCGCCGAGGCGACGAACCTGGCCGGTGAACTGGGGCGCTGGGTGATCCGGTCGGCCTGTGCGCAATTCGCCGAATGGCGCAGGCGCGGCCTTGCGGGCAATGTCGTGATGCGGATCAACGTCTCGCCGGTGCAGTTGGTGAGCCTCGATTTCGTCGAGCGCATCGAGGACATCCTGCGCCTGTTCGGCATCGACGGCAGCTCGGTGTGCCTGGAGATCACCGAGCACGTCGTGGTCCAGGACCTGGCCAGGACCCAGGTCACGCTGCGCGGGCTCAAGCGGATGGGCGTGCAGATCGCCATCGACGATTTCGGCACCGGCTACAGCTCGCTGTCGCATCTGAAGGCGCTGCCGGTGGACGCGGTGAAGATCGACCGGGGTTTCGTGCAGCGGCTCGGCGCCAGCACCGACGATCTGGCCATCGTGAAATCCATCATCGGTCTGGCCGGCTCGTTCGGGCTGGGCGTGGTCGGTGAGGGCGTCGAGACGGCGGTGGCCGCGCGCACCCTGGTCGGCCTCGGCTGCTACCGCGCGCAGGGCTTCCTGATCGCGAAGCCGATGCCGGCCGAGCAGGTCGAGACGCATCTCGCCGCGGGCCGGATTCCGCTGGATCTCGATCTGCCGCGGGCCGGTCGCGGGCTGCCCGCGCACTGAGATCACGGCCTCCGCCGCCGGTTATCCCGTTCTTTCACGGCAGTTCATGCGGCGTTGGGCGCGGGTAACCCGATCCGCTGCACGATCGGCGACGTGCGCATAGTTCAGCTTGCGAACTTCTACGGCCCGCGGTCGGGTGGGTTGCGCACGGCGCTGCACCACCTGGGCGAGGGTTACGTCGCCGCCGGACACGACGTGGTGCTGATCGTGCCGGGCCCGCACCGGTCGGAGGAGATCCTGCCCACCGGGGTCGTGCGGATCACGCTGCCGGCGTTGGCCATTCCGTGGACCGGCGGTTACCGTGCCGCCGATCCACGCCGGGTGGCCGACGTCCTGGACGGATTGCGGCCGGACGTGCTCGAGGTCTCCGACCGGTTGACGCTGCGCGGCTTCGGTCGCTGGGCGCGGCGGCGCGGCGTGACCGGCGTGATGATCTCCCACGAGCGGCTCGACCGCCTGCTCGGTCAGGTGCTGCCCGGTCCGATGGCGCGGCGGTGCGCCGACGTGGCCAACCGGCACACCGCCACCGATTACGACATCGTCGTGTGCACCACCCGCTTCGCGCGGGAGGAGTTCTCGCGCATCGGCGCGGAGAACGTCGAGCTGGTCCCGCTCGGCGTCGACCTGGAGCTGTTCAATCCGCACCGGCGTGATCGCGGGCTGCGGGCCGATCTGGGGGTCCCGGGTCATCCGCTGCTGGTGCACTGCGGCCGGTTGTCGGTCGAGAAACGGGTGGATCGCAGCATCGAGGCGGTCGGCGCGTTGCGGGAAGCAGGCATCGAGGCGCGGTTGGTCGTCGCCGGGGACGGTCCGCGCCGGGAGGCGTTGCGGCGGCGGGCCCGCGCGCTGGCCCCGCTGCCCGGCGGGGTGCCCGCCGTGCACTTCACCGGTTTCATCGCCGAGCGCGCGATGGTCGCCACCCTGCTCGCCACCGCCGACGTCTCGCTGGCGCCGGGCCCGCACGAGACCTTCGGCCTCGCGGCGCTGGAGGCGCTCGCGGCGGGCACGCCCGTGGTGGCGAGCCGATCCTCCGCGCTGGCCGACATCGTGACCGCCGACTGCGGCGCGGTGGCCGCCGACCATCCCTCCGCGTTCGCGCGGGCGGTCAGCGACGTGCTCGCCATGCCGCAGGCCCGTCGGCGCAGCGCCGCGCGCAGTCGCGCCGAGCAGTTCACCTGGCCGCGCGCCGTCGCGGGCATGCTGGAGGTACTGGGTCGTTGACGGCGTCCCGGTCGGCGGCCGTCCGCTGGACTACCCTGCGGAGAACCGATTCGGCGATTCGAGATGGGATGCGCAGTTGCTGGGTAGAGGTCGCGGGCGAGCGGGTCGAACGACGGTGCGCGATGCGAAGGTGCTGGTCACGGGTGCGGCGAGCGGCATAGGCCGGGCCACCGCGCTGGCCGCCGTCGCGCAGGGGGCGCATCTGGTGCTCACCGACATCAACGCCGAGGGCTTGGACGCCACGGTGGCGGACATCCGCGCGGCGGGCGGGGACGTCGCCGCGGCGCGAGCGCTGGACATCACCGACTACGACGCCGTGCGCGCCTTCGCCGACCGGGTGCACGCGGACCTCGGCAGCCTGGACGTCGTGATGAACATCGCGGGCACGTCGGTCTGGGGGACGGTGGAGAACCTGGAGCACAAGCACTGGCGGCGCATGGTCGAGGTCAACCTGATGGGGCCGATCCACGTCATCGAGACGTTCGTGCCGCCCATGGTGCGCGCGGGCAATGGCGGTGCGCTGGTGAACGTGTCGTCGGCGGCGGGCCTGCTCGCGTTGCCGTGGCACGCGGCCTACAGCGCGGGCAAATTCGGCATTCGCGGCGTGTCCGAGGTCCTGCGGGTGGATCTGGCGCAGCACGGCATCTCGGTGCACTTGGTGGCGCCCGGCGCGGTGAACACTCCGCTGGTGCACAGCGTCGAGCTGGTCGGGGTGAACAAAGAGGACCCGAAGATCAAGCGGCTCACCGCGGCGTTCACCGCGCACGCGGTGCCGCCGGAGCGGGTGGCCACGGCGATACTGCGCGGGATCGAACGCAACCGGTTCCTGATCTACAGCTCGTTCGACATCCGTTTCGGTTACTGGTGGAAGCGCAAGTTCGCCTTTCCCTACGAGTTCCTGATGCGGCGCACCAGCGCGCGGTTCAGCAGGCTGCTGGCTTCGACGGGCAGTTGAGCTGCACGTCGAGCACCCGCGCGCCGGGGCCTTCGGCGCCGAGCCGGTCGTGCTCGTTGACCAGGCGGCAGGTGCCGAGGGACAGGCAGCCGCAGCCGATGCAGCCGGTGAGGCTGTCGCGCAGCCGGATCAGCTGGGTGATCCGGTCGTCGAGGTCGGCGCGCCAGGTGGTGGACAGGGTCTCCCAGTCGCGCCGGGTGGGCGTGCGGCCTTCCGGCAGTTGATCGAGGGCGGCGCGGATCTCGCTCAGCGGTATGCCGACGCGCTGGGAGATGCGGATGAACGCCACGCGGCGCAAGGTCTCGCGGGCATATCTGCGCTGATTCCCGCTGGTGCGTCTGCTCGTGATGAGCCCTTCGCGTTCGTAGAAGTGCAACGCGGAGACCGCGACTCCACTACGCTCGGAGAGCTGCCCGGGGGTCAGCTCTTTCGCCCGCCAATCGGCTGCTGTCGACATGCACGCTCCTCCCAATCACCTCAACAATACTTGAGGTTAGGGTGTGCCGGACCGGATTCGCCGATCGCATGGCGATCCGCACGCCGAAGCCGGAATTTCCGTGCTCTCCCGGCCGCGGCGCACTACGGTTCGATCATGGGAGCAGATGCTGTGTCCGCGCGGGAGGGCGCGCGTTTGGCCGTGACATCCGAAGTCGGCACGCTGCGTACGGTGCTGTTGCACCGGCCTGGCAACGAACTGCGCAGGCTGACCCCGCGCAACAACGATCAGTTGCTGTTCGACGGCATCCCGTGGGTGGAGCGCGCACAGCAGGAGCACGACACGTTCGCCGACGTCCTGCGCGGCCGCGGCACCGAGGTGCTGTTGCTGTCGGACCTGCTCGCCGAGACCATCGAGGTCAGCGGCGCGGCGCGGATCCAGGGCATCTCGGCCGCCGTCGACGCGCGCAGGCTGGGACACACGCTGGCCGACGAACTGGCCGCCTACCTGCGCGGCGTGCCCGCGCGGGAACTGGCCGAGATCCTGATGGCGGGGATGACCTTCGACGAGTTGCCGTTCGGGCCCGACGCCACCTCGCTGGTGCGCCGCATGCACCACGGCGGCGACTTCGTCATCGATCCGCTGCCCAATCTGCTGTTCACCCGGGATTCCTCGTTCTGGGTGGGGCCGCGCGTCGCGATCACCTCGCTGGCGCTGCCCGCCCGGGCCAGGGAGACCTCGCTGACCGATCTGATCTACGCGTTCCATCCCCGCTTCCTGGGCGTGCGCCGGGCGTACGAATCGCACACCGCTCCGATCGAAGGGGGCGACGTGCTGCTGCTGTCGGACGGTGTGGTCGCGGTGGGCGTCGGCGAGCGCACCTCGCCCGCGGGGGCGGAAGCGTTGGCGCGCAGCCTGTTCGACGACGACCTCGCTCACACCGTGCTGGTGGTGCCGATCGCGCAGACCCGAGCGACCATGCATTTGGACACGGTGTGCACGATGGTCGACGCCGACGCCATCGTGATGTATCCGGCGGTGCGTGAATCGCTGTGCGCCTTCACCATCCGCAAGGCCGACGACTACGGCGGACGGCTCGGCAGCGGCCGGGTCGACATCAGCGGCCCCGATCCGTTCCTGCCCGCGGCCGCCGAGGCGATGGGCATCGGCAAGCTGCGGGTGATCGACACGGGGCTGGACGGCGTCACCGCCGAACGGGAGCAGTGGGACGACGGCAACAACACCCTCGCGCTCGCTCCTGGCGTGGTCGTCGCCTACGAGCGCAACGAGATGACCAACGCCAGACTGGAGGACGAAGGCATCGAGGTGCTGCGCATCCCCGGCTCGGAACTCGGCTCCGGCCGCGGCGGCCCGCGCTGCCTGTCCTGCCCGCTGTCGCGCGACGAGCTGTGAGCGCGGGCATGTTCACCATCACGGTCTCGCACGACTCCGCTGTGCCGCCCTATGAGCAGCTACGCCTCGGCATCATCGCCCAGGTGCGCTCCGGCGAGCTGACCGCGGGCACCAAGATCCCCACCGTCCGCGCCCTTGCGGCCCAACTCGGCCTCGCCCCCAACACGGTGGCACGCGCCTACCGCGAGCTGGAGGCGGACGGGGTGGTCGAAACCCGGGGCAGGCAAGGTTCGTTCATCGCCTCCTCAGGAGACCCGACCCGCGACGTGGCGGGCCGCGCGGCCACGGCGTACGTCGCGACCGTGCGCAGACTGGGTTTGGACGACGCCACCGCCCTCCGCTACGTGCAGGCGGCGCTGGAAGGTTGAGGTGTCCGGCCGTCTGCCCGGGCTGATCGCCGTCTTCGCGACGGGCTGGTCACACCTCTCACCTCCAGCTGGGCAGCCAGAGGTGGTCGTGCCAGTTGGCCGGGGTGATCGGTAGCGCGGTGAGAATCGGCCACAGCCAGATGAAATTGGCGATCACCAGGCCCAGGTAGAGGCAGACCGCGAGGAGGCCGAGGCTGCGGCGTTCGTTCGGGGGAGCGGGCAGGTAAGTCCCGGCGGGGCTGCGTGGGATGGTGCTCGCCCGCGCGGGGCCGAGCACGTCGCCGAGCACCAGCGCCACGCCCATCGCCAGGAACGGAGCCATCGGGACGGCGTAGAAGTAGTACATCTGGCGGTCGAGGGTGGCGAACCAGGGCAGCAGCGCGGCGCCGTAGCCGACCAGCACCGCGCCGTGGCGCCAGTCGCGCCGGACCACGGCGCGCCACAGCATCCAGGCCAGCACCGGGAAGGCCACCCACCAGATGGCGGGCGTCCCGATCAGCATCACGGCCTTCACGCATTGGGTCTGCCCGCACCCGGTGACGCCGCTGTCGGCGTAGTAGTACAGCATCGGGCGCAAGCCCATCGGCCAGGTCCACGGCTTGGATTCCCAGGGGTGATGGTTGCCCGCCGAATTGGTCAGTTCCGTGTGGAATTCCAGCGATCTGGCATTGAAATACCAGAGCGAACGCAGTGCGCCCGGCACCACGTGCGACCAGAATCCTCCGGTGCCGATCGGATCCGTCGGCGCGGACGGATTGCCCGGCATGTACCGGTACACGCCGGTCTCGCTCGCGAACCAGGCCCAGTAGCTGGCCAGATAGACGCCGAGCGGCACGAGCACCAGCGCGTACAGCGCGGGCCCGATGTCGCGCAGCGCGACCCCGAGCCAGGGACGGCGCACGCCGTAGAGCCGCCGCGCCGAGAGGTCGAAGTAGACGCTCATCAAGCCGAAGGCGGCGATGAAATAGATCCCGGACCATTTGGTCCCGCAGGCCAGCCCGAGCAGCACGCCGGCGCCGAAGCGCCACCAGCGCACCCCGAGGCGCGGCCCCCAGTCGGTCACGCCGATCCGGCCCTCCGCGTCGGCGCGCGCGAACCGGGCGCGCTCCTCGTCGCGGTCGACGATCAGGCAGCCGAAGGCGGCGGTGACGAACAGCGCCATGAAGATGTCCAGCATGCCGATGCGCGAGGAGACGAAGGTCAGCCCGTCGGCGATCAGCAGGATGCCCGCGATCGCGCCGATCAGCGTCGACCGCGTCATCCGCCGCGTGATCCGGATGACCAGCAGCACCAGCAGTGTTCCGGCGAGCGCGGCGGTGAACCGCCAGCCCCAGCCGTTGTAGCCGAACATCGCCTCGCCGATCGCGATGAACTGCTTGCCGACCGGGGGATGCACCACCAGCCCGTAACCGGGGTTGTCCTCCACCCAGCCGCCGGTGAGCATCTGCCAGGCCTGCGGGGCGTAGTGCTTCTCGTCGAACACGGGGGTGCCCGCGTCGGTCGGGTAATTGAGCATGGTGAAGCGCGTCACCGCCGCGATCGCGGTGAGGAACGCCGTCACCAGCCAGCCGCGCGCGCGGTCGGTCGGCCCGAAGTCGCGTGGCGGCCGCAGCGGTCCCGGGCTCGACCAGGAGGGCACGGACGTGAACCGTGCGGTCGCGCGCTGGTCGGTCACCTGGGTCACGCCTCCGATCGTATGCGGCCTCGCCTCTGCGGGTCTTCAGGCCGTACCGGTTGGGTGGCGCCGGACGGGTTGCCGGTGCGCCTGCCCCTCGTTGCCGCCGGTATCTGCCCGGGTCGCGTCGGTGGATAGGCTGCGGGTGGGGCGGTTACATGATGCGGACAGGAGTGCGGTGGTCAACGAGACGGCGGGCGGGCTGGTGCTCGCGGCGACGCCGATGGGCGATGTCGGTGACGCCTCGCAGCGGCTGCGCGATGCGCTGTCCACGGCCGATGTCGTCGCCGCCGAGGACACCCGTCGCACCAGGTCGCTGGCGAAGGCGCTGGGCGTGGAGATCTCCGGCCGGGTGGTCAGTTTCTACGATCACGTCGAGACCGCGCGGATCCCGATGTTGCTCGACGAGATCGCCGACGGCCGCACGGTCCTGCTGGTGACCGACGCGGGCATGCCGTCGGTGAGCGATCCCGGCTACCGCATGGTGGCGGCGTGCGTGGAGCGGGACCTGCCGGTGACCTGTCTGCCGGGGCCATCGGCGGTGACCACGGCGCTGGCCCTGTCGGCCCTGCCGGTGGAGCGGTTCTGCTTCGACGGTTTCCCGCCGCGCAAATCCGGCCAGCGCCGGGAATGGTTGCGCAGCTTGGTCGCCGAACCGCGCGCCTGCGTCTTCTTCGAGGCGCCGCATCGGCTCGCCGACTGCCTGGCCGACGCGGTCGAGATCCTCGGCGCCGACCGCCGCGCCGCCGTGTGCCGTGAGCTGACCAAGACCTACGAGGAAGTGATCCGGGGGACGCTGGCCGAACTGGCCGAGTGGGCCGTCGAGGGCGCACGCGGCGAGATCACCGTGGTGCTCGCAGGCGCCAAGCCCGCTGCCGTGGACCCGGCCGACCTGGTGGACGCCGTCGAATCCCGCGCCGCGACGGGCCTGCGCCTGAAGGACGCCTGCGCCGAGGTCGCCGCCGCGCACGCCGTCTCCCGGCGCGAGCTCTACGACGCGGTCCTCGCCGCGCGCCGCACCTCCTAGCCGCCGCGGATTCCTCCGCGCGGGGTGGTCGACCCGGAGCGCGGGCGGCGGGCATGATCATCGGTATGACTTCTCTGGAGAGCAAGGCCACGACGTTTCTCGGGTTGCACGTGCCGGGTGATCCGGGCGTCTTCCCGACGGTGTGGGATGCCTGGTCCGCGAAAGTCGCCGTGGCGGCGGGCTTTCCGGCCTTGACGGTCGGCAGTCATCCGCTGGCCGATTCGATCGGCCGCTCGGACGGGGAAGGGATGACCTTCGACGAGTCGCTGACCCGGGTCCGGCAGATCACGGCGGCGGTGGACGTTCCGGTGTCGGTCGACATCGAGTCGGGCTACGGGCAGGAGCCGGCGCGACTGGTCGACGGCCTGCTCGAGGCGGGCGCGATCGGACTGAACATCGAGGACACCGTGCACAGCGAGGGCAAGCGCCTGCGCACGGGCGAGGAACACGCCGCCCTCGTGCACGGACTGCGCGAGGCCGCCGACGCCGCGGGCGTGCACCTGGTGATCAACGCGCGCACCGACCTGCTCCTGCGCCAGGACGGGGACGAGGCCGACCGGGTGGACCGCGCGATCGAGCGGCTGAGGCTGGCCGCCGAGGCGGGCGCGGACGTGTTGTTCCCGGTGGGCAGGCACGCCGACGCCGACATGCGCCGCTTGACCGGTGAACTGCCGCTGCCGATCAGCGCGACCGTACTCCCCGATCAGGCCGACAAGGCCGCCCTCGCCGACCAAGGCGTCGCGCGGATCACCTTCGGCCCGTTCTTGCAGGCCGCGCTGACGAGGGAGATCAATACCCTGCTCGACCGCTGGAAGTGAGAAACGCTCTCGCGATGAGCCCCACCGGGCGACCGGTGGGGCGGGCGGCGCACCGGCCGAGCGCACACGCCGTCTCGATCAGGACGGAACGGGCAGTCCGAGCGCGCTCATGACGAACTGGACGAACAGCGGCGCCAGATCCGGGACGCGCGCCGGTCCGTCGGAGACGATCACTCGCCGCGTCCGCTCGCCGATCGCGTCCGGGATGAGGGCGATCAGGCCGTCGGACAGCTCGGGCAGCGCCGGGTCCGTCGCGCGCGCCTCGTCGTAGAACACCCGGTACAGCTGAGCGAAGCGGTCGACGGCCAGATCGCGATAGCCGACGGCCTCCTGGTTCACCTTGAACGACTCCACGAGCACCAGCCTGGCGAAATCCGGCTCGGTGGCGACGGTCTGGCAGAAGGTGACGACGATGGATTCGATCTTCGCGTAGGCGTCCGCGTCCGGCGGCAGCTGGGCCAGCTCGTCGGCGATCCTGGTCGCCATGATGTCGACGCCGGTGTGCACGGCCTCGGCGAAGCACTCCTCTTTGTTCGCGAAGTGGTCGTAGAAGGTCGTCCGCGAAACCCTGGCTCTGGCAACGATGTCGGTGAGGGTGGTGGCCGGATAGCCCTTGTTGTCGACCGACTCCACCATGGCCTCGACCAGCCTGCCGCGCTGCGACGTGAGCACGGCCTCGCGTGCCGCCCGATGCCGTTCGGCGAAACCGGACCGGTGAACGGATGCCGTCGCGTGCTGCTGGCCCATAAGTGCCCTCTCTGTGCCGGAACCGATTCCGAACGGAACGTCGTCGTACCGATCGCACACGGTCCGGGGCGTCGCCAGGCCGCGAACCGGTGTTTCATTATCCGACAACGCATTCCACGGCGGGAAGGCAGGTGGATCCACCCGTGGGCATGCCGTCGCGGAACACCGGAAAGCGTTGTGCGCGTTGCCGTTACGGCAGGCGAAAAGGGGTCAGTCCTTCGGTTCGACGTACTTCGGGAACACCGGTTCCGGCGCGGGCAGCGTCAGCCCCGGCTCGATCGGCGTCGCGATGTCGGCGAACGTGCGGCTCTGCTGCCCCAGCTGGTCGAGGATGCGGCCCGCCGATCCCGGCATCACCGGCTGGACCAGGATGGCGACGATGCGCAGCACCTCCAGCGTCACGTACAGCACGGTGGCCTCGCGGGCGAGATCCTCCGGGGTGCCCGACTTCGCCAGCGCCCACGGCGCCTGCGCGGAGAAGTACCGGTTGGTCTCGCCCAGGGTCAGCCAGATCGCCTCCAGGGCGAGATGCATCTGCTGCGCGTCGAATTCGGTCCGGCAGCGCTCCAGCAGGCCGCCCGCCAGATCCAGCAGGGCGCGGTCGTCGTCGGTGAACTCGCCCGGCGTCGGCACCACGCCGCCGCAGTCGCGCGCGACCAGCTTGGTGCTGCGCTGCACCAGGTTGCCGAACTCGTTGGCCAGGTCGCTGTTGATCCGGCTCACGATGGCCTCGTGGCTGTAGCTGCCGTCCTGGCCGTAGGAAATCTCGCGCAGCAGGAAGAAGCGCACCGCGTCCAAGCCGTAGTTCTCCACCAGCTCCAGCGGGTCGACCACGTTGCCGACGGACTTGGACATCTTCTCGCCCTTGTTGTACAGGAACCCGTGCACGAACACGCGTTTCGGCAGCTCCACTCCGGCCGAGAGCAGGAACGCGGGCCAGTACACGGTGTGGAACCGGGTGATGTCCTTGCCGATGATGTGCACGTCGGCGGGCCAGAACTTGCCGAAGGCGGCGGAGGAGGTGTCCGGGAAGCCGACGCCGGTGAGGTAGTTGGTGAGCGCGTCCACCCACACGTACATGACGTGGTCGGGATGGCCGGGCACCGGCACGCCCCAGTCGAAGGTGGTGCGCGAGATGGACAGGTCCTTCAGGCCGGCCTTGACGTAGCTGACGATCTCGTTGCGCCGGGTGGCCGGCGCGATGAACTCCGGATGCTCCTCGTAGAGCGCCAGCAGCTTGTCCTGGTAGGCCGACAGCCGGAAGAAGTAGTTCGACTCCTCGGTCCAGGTGACCGGCGTCTTGGACTCGGTGGAGATGCGGGTGCCGTCCTCCAGCACCGTGGTCTCCTCGTCGGTGTAGAACGCCTCGTCCCGCACCGAATACCAGCCGGAGTAGTTGCCGAGGTAGATGTCGCCGTTGGCCAGCATCCGCTCCCAGATGGCGACGCTGGCCTCTTGGTGGTCGGCGTCGGTGGTGCGGATGAAGCGGTCGAAGGAGATGTCGAGCGTCTTGTCCAGCGCCTCGAACACGTCGGAGTTGCGCGCCGCGAGCTCTTCCACCGGAATGCCCTCGGCGGCCGCGGCCTGCTGCATCTTCTGGCCGTGCTCGTCGGTGCCGGTCATGAAGAACACGTCGTAACCGTCGAGGCGCTTGAAGCGGGCGATGGCGTCGGCCGAGATGTACTCGTACGCATGCCCGATGTGCGGCGCGCCGTTCGGGTAGGCGATGGCCGTGGTGATGTAGAAGGCGGGGCGGTCAGCTGCGCTCATGGTGTGTCTACTGTAATGCGCGTGCATTCTTTCGCTCGCGTGAATATGCCCGTCGCCGCTTCGCGCGTCCCACCGTCCGTGTGGCGGGGTGGCCGCCGATGAGCGCGAAACGCGCCGCGCCGGAGCTGCCCGAGCCGCTGTCGCCGATCGTGGACGCGCACACCCACCTGGACGCCTGCGGCGCGACCGACGCGGCGTCCACCGCGGCGATCGTCGACCGGGCCGCCTCGGTCGGCGTCGGCCGGGTGGTCACCGTCGCCGACGACCTGGATGCCGCGCGGTGGGCGGTGCGGGCCGCGCAGTGGGACGATCGCGTGTTCGCCGCCGTAGCGCTGCATCCGACCAGGGCGAACGCGCTCGACGACGACGCGAAGGCCGAGCTGGAGCGCCTGGCCGACGACCCGAGGGTGGTCGCCGTCGGCGAGACCGGCTTGGACTACTACTGGCCGGGCAAGCTGGAGGGCTGCGCCGACATCGAGACCCAGATCGAGGGTTTCCGCTGGCACATCGACCTGGCCAAGCGGGTGCGCAAGCCGCTGATGATCCACAACCGCGAAGCCGATCACGATCTGCTGACCGTGCTGCTGGACGAGGGCGCGCCGGAGCGGGTGATCTTCCACTGCTTCTCCTCGGACACGAACATGGCGCTGTCGTGCGTGGCCGAGGGCTACATCCTGAGCTTCTCCGGGACGGTGAGCTTCAAGAACGCGCACGAATTGCGCGAAGCGGCCAAGGTGGTGCCCGACGACCAGATCCTGGTGGAGACCGACGCCCCGTATCTGACCCCGCACCCCTTCCGCGGGGCGCCGAACGAGCCGTATTGCCTGCCGTACACCGTGCGCGCGCTGGCCGAGTTGCGCGAACAGGATCCGCTGGAATTGGCGAAGATCACCACCGCCAACGCGCGGCGCGTCTACCGGATCTGAGCGGGACGCCCGCCGAGTCACACGCGTCCGCGTGGGGCGTCACGGATGCCCGTAATGCATCGGTGTACACGAAATGTGTCCTATGTCACTTTCGGCGTTCCGTTTCGTGATTTACCTGCGGGGTCGATATTCGATCGTGATATTGAAAAGGCGCTGTTCCGGAGCTTGCTGTTGTCGGCGCCCTACCCCCTCGTTATCGTGCTGTGACCATGTCCCCCTTCACGCGGATCAACCAGTCGCGTTCGCCGCTGCTGCACATCGCGGTCGGCGCGCTGCTGCTGACGCTGATCGTCGGCGCCGGCCTCGCGATCGTGAATCGCAAGACGGTGACCGTCGTCGTGGACGGCGAGAAGCTCTTCCAGACCACGATGTCGCGCGACGTGCGCGGCGTGCTGAAGGCCGCGGGCTTCGCCGTGACCGACCGGGACAAGGTGGCGCCGGCCCTGGCCGCGCACATCGCCGACGGCGCGACCATCACGCTCAACCGCGCGCGTGAGGTCGATCTGTCGGTCGACGGGTTGACGCAGAAGGTCTGGACCACCGGAGTGACCGCGGGGGAGGCGCTCGAGCAGCTGAAGATCCCGAAAGAGGTCTACGTCTCGCCCGGCCGCGACGAGCGGCTCCCGCTGCAGGGCGCGTCGTTGACGATCGCGACGCCGCGGGTGGTCTCGCTGGTGGACGGCATCGGCAACCCGGTGGACGTGCGCGCCGCCGCACCCACCGTCGGCAAGTTCCTCGAGGTGACCGGCATCCCGCTGATCGAGCAGGACTCCGTGGAACCGGCCGCGTCCACGCCGCTGACGAACGGCCTGCGCGTCACCGTGACGCGCAAGCGGGTCGAACAGCGCACCGAGACGCTTCCGCTGGATCCGCCGGAGAACGTCATCGAGGACCCGACCATGAACATGAGCCGCACGGTGGTGGAGTCCCCCGGCGCTCCCGGCGTGCAGAACGTCACGTTCGCGGTCACCATGGTCAACGGTCAGGAAGTCGACCGGCAGGCCGTCGGTTCGACGGTGACCGTGGCGGCGCAGCCGAAGACGGTCCGCAAGGGAGCCAAGCCGGGCACCGAGGTGCCCCCGGTGCGGGACGGCGACATCTGGGACGCGCTGGCCCGCTGCGAGTCCACCGGCAACTGGTCGATCAACACCGGCAACGGCTACTACGGCGGCGTGCAGTTCGATCAGGGCACCTGGGAGCGTCAGGGCGGGCTGCGCTACGCCCCCCGCGCGGACCTGGCCACCCGGGAAGAGCAGATCGCCATCGCGGAGATCACCCGGCAGCGGCAGGGCTGGGGCGCCTGGCCCGCGTGCACCGGTCGCCTCGGCATCGGCTGACGCGGGGGAGACGCCGCGCTGCCGGTTGATAGATTCTCGAGGTGTCCGAACCTGATATTTCCGCTCGTGGGAGTGCGGCGCTGCTCGGGCCCGCCGAAGTGCGGGTGCTCGCCGAGCGGTTCGGGGTGCGGCCGACCAAGCAGCTCGGGCAGAACTTCGTGCACGACGCGAACACGGTGCGGCGGATCGTCGCGGCCGCGGGCGTCGGGCGCGGCGATGTGGTGCTCGAGGTCGGGCCAGGTCTCGGTTCGCTGACCCTCGCGCTGCTGGACGTGGTGGACTCGGTGGTCGCCGTGGAAATCGACCCCGTGCTGGCGAGCCACCTTCCGGTGACCGTCGCGGACCGGGCGCCGGAACTCGCGTCGCGCCTGTCGGTGGTCGTGGCGGACGCGCTGCGCGTCACCGCCGCGGACCTGCCCGCCGCGCCGACCGCGCTGGTCGCCAATCTCCCGTACAACGTGGCCGTGCCGGTGCTGTTGCATCTGCTCGCCGAACTGCCCGGCATCGCGGTCGCCCTGGTGATGGTGCAGGCCGAGGTGGCCGATCGCCTTGCCGCCGAGCCCGGCGGCCGTATCTATGGCGTGCCCAGCGTGAAGGCGGGCTTCTTCGGGAAGGTCCGGCGGGCCGGGGCGGTGGGCACCCAAGTGTTCTGGCCGGTCCCGCGAGTCGAGTCCGGTCTGGTCCGGATCGACCGCTTCGCCGAGCCGCCGTGGCCGATGGACGACGAGCATCGCCGCCGTGTTTTCGAGGTCGTCGACGCCGCCTTCGCGCAACGCCGCAAGACGCTGCGCGCGGCGCTCGCCACTTGGGCCGGGTCGCCCGCCGAAGCCGAGCGCCGCCTGCTCGCAGCCGGCATCGCTCCGACCGCGCGCGGCGAAACCCTCGACACCGCCGCGTTCGTCCGGCTGGCAGCCCAGGCGTAGCGCTGTGGGCACGGCAGCGGCCCCGCTACCGGCCTGGGCCGGTGCGCGGAGCCGCTGGGTGCGACCGGGTCAGACGGCGACTTCGTAGCCCGCTTCGTCCACGGCGGCGACGATATCGGCGTCGGCGATCGGCGCTGTGCTGTCGACGCGGACGGCGCCGCTGGCGAGATCCACCTCGACTCCGGTCACGCCGTCGATCTTGCCGATCTCGGTCTTGACGGAGCTGACGCAGTGCCCGCAGGTCATCCCGGTGACGGTGTAGGTGGTGGTGGGCATGTCCGACTCCTTCGCATCCAGTTCTTCATACGGCCGGGGGGTACCCGACACTCGAAAGATACCCCCTGAGGGTATATGCGGGCAAGGGTGCCCGCGCGGGCTCCGGAGTGGCACATCCCTTCCTGAGCCCCGGTCCTGCTGGGCGAGCCGAGGCTCACACGCCGTCGGCCAGTTCCAGCCAGCGCTCTTCGGCCGTTTCCTTCTCCGCGAGCACCTGCTTGAGCTCCGCGCCGAGGGTGACCAGCTTGTCCGGGTCGGTGGCGGCGTCGGCCAGCGCGACGTGCAAGCGCTGCTCGCGCTCGGACAGCTTGTCGATGGCGCGTTCCAGCCGGGTCAGCTCCTTGCGGGCCGCGCGGTAGGCCGCGGAGTCGGTGGCCGGGGCGTCGGCGGGCTTGGCCTCCGGTGCGGCGGCGCGGGCCTGGTTCGCGGCGAGGGCCGCGCGCTTGGTCAGATACTCCTCGATGCCGCCGGGCAGGTTGGTGAGCTTGCCGTCGCCGAACAGCGCCCAGGTCGAGTCGCAGATCCGCTCGATGAGGTACCGGTCGTGACTGATCACCACCAGCGTGCCCGCCCAGTTGTCGAGCAGGTCCTCCAGTTGTTGCAGGGTGTCGATGTCCAGGTCGTTGGTCGGCTCGTCGAGCAGCAGCACGTTCGGTTCCGACATGAGGATGCGGGTCAGCTGCAGGCGCCGCCGCTCGCCGCCGGACAGGTCGCCGACCGGCGTGCGCTGGCGGGCGGGGGTGAAGCCGAGCCGCTCGGCCAGCTGTCCGGCGGAGATCTCCTTGTCGCCCAGCATGATTCGCTGCGCGATCTGCTGCACCGCTTCCAGCACGCGCAGGTCGGTCGGCAGGTCGTCGAGTTCCTGGCGCAGCCAGCCGATCTGGACGGTCTGGCCTTGAATGCGCTTGCCCGCGGCCAAGGTCGCGCCGGTGTCTCCCCCCAGGGTGCGCAACAGCGTCGTCTTGCCCGAGCCGTTGACGCCGACCAGGCCGACGCGCTCGCCCGGCGCCAGCCGCCAGGTCAGGTCGCGGACCAGTTCCCGGCCGTCCGGCGTGGTGAGCGTGACGTCCTCGAGTTCGACGACAACGCGCCCGAGGCGTTTGCGCGCGAAGGCCGCCAGCGAGACGTTGTCGCGCGGCGGCGGCACGTCGGCGATCAGGGCTTCGGCGGCCTCGACCCGGTAGCGCGGCTTGGAGGTGCGCGCCTGCGGGCCGCGCCGCAGCCAGGCCAGTTCCTTACGAGCCAGATTGCGCCGCCGGGCCTCCGACGCGTCCGCCTGGCGGGCGCGCTCGGCCCTGGCGAAGATCCAGTCGCCGTAGCCGCCCTCGTAGCTTTCCACCTTGCCGCCGACCACCTCCCAGGTGCTGGTGGCGACGGTGTCGAGGAACCAGCGGTCGTGGGTCACAACGACCAGCGCGCTGCGGCGGCCCAGCAGGTGCGCGGCCAGCCACTGCACGCCCTCGACGTCCAGGTGATTGGTCGGCTCGTCGAGCACGAGCAGGTCGAGTTCGCGCACCAGCGCGGCGGCGAGCGCGACCCGGCGACGCTCACCGCCGGAGAGGTTGTCCACCGAGGTGTCCATGCCGAGGCCCGCGATGCCGATGCCGTCCATCACCGAGCGGATGCGCGGGTCGGCGGCCCATTCGTGTTCGGCGACCTCGTCGGTCATCGCGTCGTCGGCCAGCCCGGCCAGCACCACCGAACCGACCGTCGCGCCCGCGGGCAGCGTGCCGCGCTGGGTCACCACCGCCATGCGCAGGCCGCCTAGCCTGCTGACCCGGCCGCTGTCGGGTTCCTCGATGCCGGTGAGCACCTCGAGCAGGGTGGTCTTGCCGCCGCCGTTGAGGCCGACGACTCCGATCCGTTCGCCGGCGTGCACGCCGAGCGAGACGTTCTCCAGCAGCGGCTTGATCCCGAAGCTCTTGTGGACCTGTTCGAGATTGATCAGGTTGGACATGGATCCTTCCGTGTCTTGCGGGGGCGGTCCGATAACGCCCCGGGCCAGCGTACCGACCTGGGTGGACCGTCTGCCGTCCCGGCGAACGACGGCGAGCTTGCGTCGACGAACGGTGTTCGTCTAGATTGGCCGGTAGAACGAACGCTGTTCGTTCGATGACACCGAATCGGCGCTCCCCAGAAGTACAGCCGCAGAGTGGGACGCCCGCCTCGAGCAGAGGCGTCGGCGGGCGGCTCCATCCCATTCCGCATGTTCTCTGGAGGATTCCCATGCACGTCGGCCTCGGCCTGCCCATTTCCGATCCCGCCGCGCTGCTCGACTGGGCCCGGCGCGCCGACGCGGGCCCGTTCCGCACGCTCGGCCTGCTCGATCGGCTGGTCTACGACAATCCCGAGCCGCTGATCGCGCTGGCCGCGATCGCGGGTGCGACCAGCCGCGTCCGCGTTCAGACCGAAGTGCTGCTCGCGCCGCTGCGCGACCCGGTGCTGCTCGCCAAACAGGCCGCCACCCTGGACCGGATGTCCGGCGGACGGTTCGTGCTCGGTCTCGGTGTCGGCGGTCGCGCCGACGACCACTCGGCCTCCGGTACCGACCTGCGCACCAGGGGCCGCCGCCTGGACGAACAGCTCGCGCTCATGCGCCGCCTGTGGGCCGGTGAGCCCTACGGCGACGAGTGTGGGCCGATCGGCCCTGCGCCGCTGCGCCCGGAGGGGCCCGAGATCCTGTTCGGCGGTTTCCAGCCCGCGGCGCTCGAGCGCGTCGGTCGTTGGGGCGGTGGGTTTCTCGCCGCCGCCCCGCCCTCGTGGGCGGGCAAACTCTTCGACACCGTCCGCCTTTCCTGGAAGAACCACGGCAGACCGGGCGAACCCAGGATCGTCGCCCAAGTCAACGTGGCCCTCGGTCCGGACGACGTGATCGAGGACGCCCGCGCATCGATGGGCGCTTACTACGAGTTCAGCGGCTATACCGAGGGCATCCTCGCCGGCCTGCTCACCACACCCGCGCAGATCCGCGCCGCGCTGGCCGAATTCGATGATCTCGGCGCGGACGAGGTGATGTTCTATTGCTACGGGCGCGACGCCGATCAAATCGATCGGCTGGCCGACCTGCTGCCCTGAGCAAGGCCGCGCATCGGCCGTGCGGGGCGCTCGGTGATGCCGAGCGTTCCCGCTGGATCGGCTCGGCCTGCGTCGTGTGCGGGTCGAGCCCTTCCGTGATGCCGAGTATTCCCGCCGCGTATCGGCGGCAGGCCACGGATATTCGTGCGCGCCGCAGTGTCATCGCAGCATCGTGCAGTGGACACCCCATCGGAACTCGAGCCGTTCGGCCGCGCCCGCCCGGATCGTACGGCGCGGCCGACAATACGCGGAACCGATGCGTTGGGCCGCGCGGTGGACGAACGCGTTCGCGACTGCGGTGTAGTTGCCGGCACCGTGGTGCTGCGCGCTTCGGCCGGGGCGCGCTCGGGTGGCACTCGGCGACTTCCCGCGCCGGAAGCCGCATCTGTCCGCGGCCTCCGGCGGTCAGTGCTTTCCCGGCGCGTCGCCGCTGAGGACGCGCGCGCCCGGCACGGGTCCGCTGGCCGTCCGCACGCTGCGGCAGACGCCCGCGCCCGCGAGTTCGGCGGCCACCGCGATCGCCGATTCCTCGCTCTCGCACAGGAACGCGCAGGTGGGTCCGGAACCGGAGACGAGTCCGGCCAGCGCGCCCGCGCTGACGCCCGCGCGCAGCGTGCGGCGCAGTTCCGGTTTCAGCGACACCGCGGCGGCCTGCAGATCGTTGCCGAGCAGCGGGGCGAGTTGCCGAGGGTCGCCGGAGGCCAGCGCCTGCATCAACTGCTGCGGCTCGCCGAGCCGGGGCGGTTCGCCGTGCTCGCGCAACCGGTCGAGTTCGGCGAACACCGCAGGCGTGGACAATCCGCCTTTGGCGAAGGCGAGCACCCAGTGAAACGTATTGCGCGACAGCACCGGTAACAGGCGCTCGCCGCGTCCTGTGCCGAGCGCGGTGCCGCCGTGCAGGGCGAACGGAACATCGCTGCCGAGTTCGGCGGCCACCGCGCTCAGTTCCTCCCTGGACAGTCCCAGATCCCACAACTCGTTCAGCCCGACCAGCGCCGCGGCGGCGTCGGCGCTGCCGCCTGCCATGCCGCCGGCCACCGGAATGCCTTTCGTGATGGCGATTTCCACCAGGGGAGCGCGGCCGCCGAGATGCGCGAGCCGGACGGCGGCTTTCCACACCAGATTCGTCCGGTCGGTCGGCACCTCCGCGGCGCCTTCTCCGGTGACCCGGACGGCCAGCGAGCCGGCCGGCGCGATCTCCAGATCGTCGCTCAGGGACAGCGCTTGGAACACCGTGGTCAGGTCGTGGTAGCCGTCGGCCCGCAGGTCGCCCACTCCGAGATGGAGGTTCACCTTCGACGGCGCCCGCACGGTGACGGGACTCGGCACAACTGACAGCACGGTGCTCAAGCGTAATGGGTGCGGTCGGACGGAGTCCGTCTTCAGCCTGCGCACGGAGTCCGTCTTCAGCCTGCGCATGGCCGGAGCGAAGGCGGAGGTACGCCTGATGGGTGCGGTCGGACGGAGTCCGTCTTCAGCCCGCGCATGGCCGGAGCGAAGGCGGAGGTACGCCTGATGGGTGCGGTCGGACGGAGTCCGTCTTCAGTCCGCGCACGGCCGGAGCGAAGGCGGAGGTACGCCTTATAGCAGCGCGCCGCCGGTGGCATCGATCCATTGCCCGGTCACCCAGCGTGCGTCGTCGGAGGCGAGGAACCCGACGACGTCGGCGACGTCGGCGGCCTGCCCCACGCGCCGGAGCGGGGACATCGTCGCCACCGAGGCCTGCGCTTCGGCGTTGCGCAGCCAATTCGCGTTCATGTCGGTGTCGATGATGCCGGGCGCCACCGCGTTCACGGTGATGCCGCGCGCGCCGACCTCCTTGGCCAGCACGCTGGTGAAACTGTCGATCGCGGCCTTGGTCATGGTGTAGGCGATCAGTTGCGGCATGTGTGCGCCGTGGGTCAGTCCGGTGGAGATGTTGATGATGCGCCCGCCCGTGCGCAGGCGGTCCAGGCCGAGGCGGGTGATGAAGAACGGGGCTTTGGCGTTGACCGCGAAGACCCGGTCGAACGCCGCTTCGTCGGTCCCGGCGATCGGCTCCCTGATGCCGTCGATGCCCGCGTTGTTCACCAGGATGTCCAGTCCGTCGGCGTGCGCGTCGAACGCCGCCCACAGCGCCTCCGCGTCGCCGGGCACGCCCAGTTCGGCGCGAATCGCGAACGCCGCGCCGCCCGCGGCCTCGATCGCGGCGACGGTCTCCTTCGCGGCCTGTTCGTCGCGGTGGTAGTGCACCGCGACGCGCGCGCCGTCGCGTCCCAGTCGTTCGGCGATAGCCCGTCCGATGCCCCGGCTGCCTCCGGTGACCAGTGCCGTCTTGCCCGTCAGTGCGCCCATGACGCCTTCCTTTCTCTAGCGACCGCTACAGAAAGCAAGGTAGCACATTATCTAGTGAGCGCTATAGAATTGCGCCATGAGCACGACGACCCGAGGGCGGCCGCGGTCTTTCGATCGGGACGCGGCGCTGGAGAAGGCCATGCGGCTGTTCTGGGCCCGCGGGTACGAGGCCACCTCGATCGGCGACCTGACCGCGGCCATGGGCATCGGCGCGCCAAGCCTGTACGCGGCGTTCGGCGACAAGAAGACGTTGTTCACCGAGGTGGTGGCGAATTTCGGCGCGCGCTACGGCGGATTCGTCGCGCGGGCGCTGGCCGAGGAGGACACCGCGGACGCGGCGGTCCGGCGGATCCTGCGCGAGGCCGCGACGGAGTACACCCGGCCGGAATGTCCGCACGGCTGCCTGGTGATCAGCGCGGGCGTGAACACCACCAGCCCCGAGATCGCCGATTTCCTGCGCGAGCTGCGCAATCGGAACATCGACACGTTCGCCGCACGCATCCAGGCCGACATCGACGCGGGCGTGCTGCCCGGCCATCTCGACGCGCGCGCACTGGCCCGCTACGTCGGCACGGTGATGCAGGGCATGTCCCAGGCGGCGCGGGACGGGGCGAGTCGCGCCGAACTCCAGCGCGTCGCCGAGATGGCGCTGCGCGGCTGGGCCACCTAGTGGCCCGAGGCGCGTCCGTCCTGCACGACCACCGGCAGGCAGGTGCGCACGAAGTCCGCGCCGAAATCGGTGAGCACGACGCTGCGGTAGATCACCTTGGTGCCGAAGCCGGAGCGCTTCAGCATCTCGCGCACCGGTGACTGCGCCTCCAGCAGCTGATACCGGTTCGGGTTGCCGACCGGCTCGCGCGCGTGCTCGATCAAGCCGAGCCTGCGCAGGTTGGTCAGATACTGCTGGATCCGGTTCGGAAAGCGCAGGCCGGCGTGCTCGCCGATCAGCGTGAGCATCGAGCCGAGGCGTTCGGAGCCGAGCGCGCGCGGGCGGCCGGTGCGGATGTCGATCGAGGGCTGCGGCCCGTCCAGATGCAGGAAGCGCAGGATGCGCGCCTCATCCGGGGTCAGCTCGCCGAGCATGCCCGCGAAGGCCGGGTGGTTGTCGTCCTCGCCGTGCGGACTGGCCGACAACCGCAGCAGCGCGGCGCCCTGTTCACGCAGCGTCGGCACCGCCTCCTGCGCGGCCGGTTCCGTGGCCGCGGGCATCCCGAGCGCCTTGCGCATCGCGTCGCGAACCTCGGACTCGGCTTCGGCCAGCACTTCTCGCGGCGGGGCTCCCTCGATGCTGCGCCGCACGACGGTCGAGGTGACGCCGACCGCGGTGCCGACGCCCCAGGACGTCACCCCCGTGACCGCCGTCCACGCGACCCGTGCCACACCCGTGGCGGCGCGCACCGTGGCCAGGGGAACCGTTACCCGTCTTGATGATTCGTCGGTGTGCGCGATATCCGAAGCCGGCCGCCGGGCGATCTCCTGCGATGGCTCGGCATCCGCCGTCGCCGCGCCGAGGTGCTCGACGGCCTCGATATCGCCGTCGTCCGGACCCGCTACAGCCATGATGTCGCCACTCCCGTTCCGAAGATCAGGATATGAGCGTATCCGGCGAACAGCCCCAACACGCCGCCATGGACGAAAAGGAGCCATTCGTCCTGCTTGATGGCCGCGCGCAGCATGTCGACGAAGTCCGGCGGCGACAGCATCGCCATCTGCCGCGCGATGTACTCGTTGATCTGCCTGCCCTGGCGGACGTTGAATTCCGGGTCGGCGAACGCGATCGGCGCGATGGCCATGGCTTCGCTGGTGAAGGTCGACTGCAGCGAGTCGTATTCGCGGCTGCCGAGCATGAACTTGACCGCGGGGCGCGCCGGCCCGAGCGCGCGGTCGGCGGCCGGGCGCAGCGTGTCCTCCAGCATCTGCATGGTGCGGTCCGAACGCGGGCCGTTGAGCAACTCGTCGCCGATATTCGCCACGGTGATCACCTGGCTGGAAACCAATTCCGCGTATCCGTCGGTGATTTCGGACTTCCGTTTGATCAGCAGGCCCTGCCGCCACGGGACCCACCACTTCGGATATGCGGGCGCGAAGATCATATTGATGCCGATCCAGTTGACCACCCAGCCGATGATGACGCCGCCGATCGGCAGCACCGCCAGACTGGGCCAGCCGGTCAGATGCAGGACTGCGACCAGCAACACGCCCATCGGCGCGCCGAAGTAGAAACCGAAGTTCTGCATGAAACGCAGTTCCTTCGCGCCGAGCACCTGGAACAGCGTGTTGAGCAGATGCGGCCTGGCCTGGAAGTAGCGGATCACCATCTGCTTCACGTCGAGCAGCTGATCGATATTCGCGCCCAATTCCTCGGTCAGCTCGCGCAGGATCTCCGGCAGCTGCTGGCGCACCCTGGCGTGCACCATGTCGCGCACCTGGGCGGGCAGGTTGTACCAGAGTTGCGGGTGCTCGCGGCGCAGGATGTCCTCGACGATGTCCTTGATCTGCACGTCGGCGATGCTCGCGAGATGCTCGGCCAGCTTGTCGGGCTCGAGCTCCCGGTAGAAGTCCGAGACGCTGCCCAGTTTGGCCAGGCCCTTGTCGACCGCGATGCTGGCCATCTTGTCCGCGCGGGACGGGACGATGCCCTGCCACCCGAACCGGCCGTCGTAGCTGAGCAGCGGCAGGACCTGAATTCGCTTGGGAAGGAAGGGATACAGCGCGCGCAGGCCGGGAACACGGACGCCGTGGAAGGCGACCGGCTTGAACAGCATGAGCACGCCGGTCCAGTTGGTGATGTAGCCGATCACTCCGGTGAAAAGCGGTATGGTCACGAGCTCGAGGAGGATCGTCGGGTGGATTCCGAAAACACTCTCTAACACGACACCCTCCTGCCGATACACCGGTGATCGCCGCCTCACCGGCACCCAAAACTAGCACCCCCTCGGCGAAGAAACCTTATTGCGCGCCGTGTGCCGGTCGCACTGTCCGAGTCAGACGGTGCGAATGCCCCGCCACCCAAGGGGAAGTAATCTGTGGGACGGATTCGTTCCCCCGGCGATATCGGAGAAAACGTGGCAGACGACAGGACCGGACAGGACGTGGCGCGGCCAGGTTCCCGCGCCGTCGAGCGCAGTTCGGATGTCGAACAGCGGCAGATCAGCAATGAGGCCCGGCTGATCCGCGGCGTGTTCCGCGCGGCCGGAGTGGCCGCGGGCACCGTCGTGCGCGGGAGCCAATGGGCGGTCGGCACGACCTATGAGGTCACCAAGGAGATCACCCAGGCCGCTCTGGACGGGGAGTCCTCGGCGGAGATCGCCGAGCGGACCGGGAACGCGTTGCGCTCCATCGCCCGTAGCGCGCTCGGCGTCACCGAGGGATCGGTCCGGGAGATCGTCAGCTATGTCCCCACGTCCAACGGACCCACCTCGCAGCAAGCGCTGGCCGTCGGGCCGTACCTGCGCTCGGCGAGCACGGAGGAGTTGCGCCGCCGCGGCGACGCGCTGCTGGCCAGGTCCGCCGACGTCTACTTCACCGAGGACGTGCACCCCGCCTACGACCGCATCCTCGACGAACTCGCGCCCGACGAGGCGCGCATTCTGCGCTTCATGGCGCTCAACGGCCCGCAGCCGTCGGTCGACGTGCGTACCAACCGTCCACTCGGCATCGGTTCGGAACTGGTGCAGGGCGATCTGACCTCCGTGCCCGAGCAGGCGGGGGTGCGCTACCCGGACCGGGCGCGGTCCTACCTGATCAACCTCAACCGCCTCGGGCTGACGCTGACCTCGGACGACCCGGTGGTGCTGAGCCGGTACATGGTGCTCGAGGTGCAGCCCGTGGTGGAGGCGGCGCTGAAGAAGGCGGGCCGGGCGCCGAAGATCGTCCGCAAGAGTCTCCGGTTGACCGAGTTCGGCGAGGACTTCTGCCGCACCTGCTTCACGATCAACAGCTGACGTCCCCGAAGTTGATCTTCACGGGAATGTTGCGGCTCGTCGTGATAGCAATCTGATACAACTCTCCCAATCCGGCACTCGGGATGGGATTGTTGAGAGTATGGATCAGCGAACCGGCGGGCAGGGGCGCGGCGACCCAGGGTTGGGCATCGCCGGGCAAACGCGTAACGACCGGGGCAAGGGTCCCGGTAATCCGCAGCGCGACGACTCGGGATTTCCCCCGGGCCGCCAGGAGCGCGGCGGGGTGGACATAGATTCGAGCGGGCCGGAGCCCGAGGAGCGAGACATCGATCCGGCCGCTTCCGGGCCGAGCCGCGGTCAGCGGGCGGCGAGCACCGGCGAACGCGATCCGGGCGACCGGCGTTCCGACGACCGGCCGCGCTTCGACGCGGGGCCGATCGACTTCGGGCGGGTGCGAGACGATCCGCGGTCGGCCCGCGGTCGCGACGAGGGCCGCGAGCCCGACGACGTATCGGCGATCTCGCGGCTGAAGTACCGGTATCTGCGCACCCTCGACACCAAATCGTGGGATGACTTCGCCGACACCATGGTGCCCGAGGCGACCGCCACCTACAGCGAATACCTCCAGTTCGAATCGCGCGAGGCGTTCATCGCGTTCATGCGCAACACGCTCGGGCCGCACGTGATCACCGAGCACCGCTGTGATCACCCCGAGATCGATGTCGACGGCGACACCGCCACCGGCACCTGGTACCTCGCCGACACGGTGCTCATTCCGGGCCACAACATGCTGCTGCGCGGCGCGGCGTTCTACACCGACCGCTACGTGCGCTGCGACGACGGGCGGTGGCGGATCTCGCACACCGGCTACGAACGCACCTATGAAGTGGTGCTGTCCCTCAGCGATCTGCCGAGCCTTCGCCTGACTTCCAGCCGTTGGGGCCTGATCGCCAAAGAGGACGGCATCTCATCGATCGAACGCGACCCCGGCACCGCGCCGCCGCGACCGGAGTCCGAGGCCGGCTGACTCAGTCGGCGGTAGCGACTAGGGGCTCCAAGGTGAGCGCCGGGTGCTCCTTCTCGATGTATTGCAGCCGCCACTTGTCGCTGAACAACGCCAGCAGCGCACCGTCTGAGCGAGTGAACACCTCCACCCCGCGCTGGCGCCCGAGTTCGTCCGCCGACGCGGCGTCGGTGCGCCGGGCCAGCGTGTACCCGAGGTGCTCCATCGTGGTCTCGACGTTGAACTCCGCGAGCATGCGCGCGGTCACCACTTCGAACTGCATCGGGCCGACCGCGGCCAGCACGGGGGAGGCGTCGCCGCGGATGTCGTTGCGCAGCACCTGCACGACGCCTTCGGAATCGAGCTGGTCGACGGCCTTGCGGAACTGCTTGTACTTGCCCGCGCTGCGTGCACGCAGCACCGCGAAATGCTCCGGGGCGAACGACGGGATCGGCGGGAACTCCACCTTCTTGTCCACGAACAACGTGTGCCCTGGAGCCAGCGCCGTCGCGTTGACCAGGCCGACGACGTCACCCGGGTAGGCGGTGTCGACGGTGGCGCGCTCACGGCCGAACACGGTCAGCGCGTACTTGGTGGCGAACGGTCGCCCGGTCTGCGCGTGGGTGACCACCATGCCGCGTTCGAATTCGCCGGACACGATCCGCATGAACGCCAGGCGGTCGCGGTGGGCGGCGTCCATGCCCGCCTGCACCTTGAACACCACCGCGCTGAACGGGTCACCGGTCTCGCGCGGCTTGCCGTCGATGTCGCGCCGAGGACCCGGCGCCGGCGCGAGCGCCACCAAGGTCTCCAGCAGCTGCCGCACGCCGAAGTTCAGCATCGCCGAGGCGTAGATGACCGGCGATGTCTGTCCGGCCAGGAACAATTCCTGGTCGTGGTCCTGGCCGGTGGCCGAGAGCAGCTCGCTCTCCTCCGCGGCGGTGCTCCACGCTTCTCCTTCGCGCGCCTCGGCGGCTTCGGGCGTGAGCGACTCCTCCGGCGCGATGGTGGCGCCGCCCGCGGTACGGGTGAAGTGGATGTATTCCAGCGCGGCGCCTTCCGGGCCGCGGCGCAGGAGGCCGCGGAAGTCCCCCGCGATACCGACCGGCAGGAACAAGGGGGTGGGGGTGAGCCCGATCCGCTCACTGATCTCGTCGAGCAGTTCCAGCGGCGCGCGGCCCGGCCGGTCCCACTTGTTGATCACGGTGATCACCGGGATGCCGCGGTGGCGGCAGACCTGGAACAGCTTCAGCGTCTGCGGCTCCAGGCCCTTGGCCGCGTCGATCAGCATCACCGCGGCGTCGACGGCGGTGAGCACCCGGTAGGTGTCCTCGGAGAAATCGGAGTGGCCGGGAGTGTCCACCAGGTTGATGACGCTGTCCACGTCGGAGCCCGCGGCACGGTAGTTGAACTGCAGTGCGGTGGAGCTGACCGAGATGCCGCGCGCCTTCTCCATCTCCATCCAGTCCGAGACGGTGGACTTGCGCCCGGCCTTGCCGTGGATCGCGCCCGCCTCGGAGATCATCCTGGCGTGCAGGGCCAGCGCCTCGGTGAGCGTTGACTTGCCCGCGTCGGGATGGGAGATCACCGCGAACGTGCGCCGGCGGGCTACCTCGGCGGATAACCCACGGGATGCGGGCGCGACAACACCCTCAGGGGAGGCGCTCAACGCAAGACAACCTTTCGCAGACGACCGATCGGCAACCACGCCAGCGTACGCGACGCGCTCGAGCGCGAGCCGAACCGCCGGTGACCACCCGATTCAAAGAGCGCCTCTGCGCTGGGGTATGGTGTTCGGGTTGTCTCGGCGAGGGTGACCGCAGACCAGTTTTGCGACACCGTGATCGACGCGGCGCGGCTTCCGGCCGTCCCTGTTCGGTCTTCGCCCCGACGAATAGACCATCCGTCAGGTGTGCAGCACCCCTGACGTGTAACTGACAGCCCGGAAGAGCCGTAGGAGTAGATCCAGTCATGTCCGACGTCAACCTTCTCGAAGCAGCCGTACGCACGGAGTTCGGCAAGGGCGCCGCGCGCCGCACCCGCCGTGCGGGCAACGTCCCCGCCGTGCTGTACGGCCACCAGTCCGACCCGCAGCATCTCTCGGTGAACGCCCAGGCCTTTGCCGCCATCCTGCGTGAGCACGGCACCAACGCGGTGCTGAACCTGGTCATCGACGGCAAGAAGCAGCTCGCGCTGACCAAGTCCGTCGTGGTGCACCCGATCCGCCGCTACATCGAGCACGCCGACCTGCTGATCATCAAGCGCGGCGAGAAGGTCACCGCCGACGTGAACGTCACCGTCACCGGCGACGCCGCCCCCGGCACCTTGGTCACCCAGGAAGCCACCACCGTCTCCGTCGAGGCCGACGCGCTGAACCTGCCCGAGGCCATCGAGGTCTCCGTCGAGGGCGGCGAGGCGGGCACCCAGATCACCGCGGGCGAGCTGCGGCTGCCCGAGGGCGTCAGCCTGGCCGCCGATGCCGAGACCCTGATCGTCAACGTCATCGCCGCCCCGGCCGCCGAGCCCGTCGAGGGCGAGGGTGCGGCCGAGGCCGAGGGCGAGAGCGCTGAGTAGTACCGAATCGTCCGCCGGGCCCGCGCTCGTCGTCGGACTGGGCAACCCCGGTCCCGAGTACGAGCGCACCCGGCACAATGTCGGTTTCCTGGTCGCCGACGTGCTCGCCGAGCGCGTCGGCGGCCGTTTCGCTGTGCACAAGAAATCCGGCGCCGACCTGCTGCAGGCGCGGCTGGACGGGCGTCAGGTGCTGATCGCCAAGCCGCGGTCGTTCATGAACCTGTCCGGCAGGCCGGTGGCCGCGCTGGCGAAATTCTTCTCCGTGCCGCCGACCGAGGTGATCGTCGTGCACGACGAACTCGACCTGCCGTTCGGCGCGATCCGCCTCAAGCGCGGCGGAGGTGAGGGCGGGCACAACGGTCTTCGCTCCGTTTCCAGCGCCCTGACCACCAAGGACTACCTGCGCACCCGGATCGGCATCGGCCGCCCGCCGGGCCGCCAGGACCCGGCCGATTACGTGCTGAAGCCGTTCTCGGCGCCGGAGCGCAAGGAAGTCCCCGTGATCGTCGAGCAGGCCGCCGACGCGGTGGAACTGCTGCTGCGCGTGGGGCTGGAGACCGCGCAGAACCAAGTGCACTGAGCCGGGAACGAGCCGGCCTTCGCCAACGCTCGCCGTGGGGGAGCGATCGCGCTGCGGCGTCCCGGCCGCCCAACCCGTCGGACGGGCGGGGCGACGCCAGGGCGGCCGCTGACAAGCGGTTCGGCGACCGGTGCTCCGGATCCGTTCACAGATGGATCGCGGTCGCCGCCCTGCGCAGTTTGCCGGAGGACGTCTTCGGCAGCGCCCCCGGGCCGAGCACGGCGACGGTGCGCGGCCGTGCGCCGACCTCGGCGAAGACCGCGTGCACGATCTCGCGCTCGATGCGCTTGACCTCTTCGGGATCCTGGTGGGAGCCGCTCTCCACCACGACCGCGAAACTCTCCCGCTTCTGGCCCGCGTCCAGGCGCACCGCCACCGCGTTGCCGGGCCGCACGCCGTCCACCCTGGCCGCCGCGCGCTCGATATCGGTGGGGTAGATGTTGCGGCCACCCATGATGATCACGTCTTTGATCCGGCCGCACACCACGATCAGTCCCTCGTCGGTGAAGTAGCCGATGTCGCCGGTGTCCAGCCAGCCGTCTTCGTCCTGGGCCGATTGGAATCCGTCCACCGTCAGGTACCCCGAAGTGACTGCGGGACCGCGCAATTCGATCACACCCACCGAACGGGCCGGGAGCGGTTGACGTTCGCTGTCGACGATCCTGCCCTCCAAGTTGTCGACCAGGTAGCCGAGGGTGGGCAATCGCCGGATGTTCGCCGGTTGGCCGTGTTCCTCCGGAACCGGCACCGCCTTGCCGATCGCCTCGAGCAGGTCGGCGTCGATCACGTCGAGCACCTGTCCGTGTCCGGGATCGGGGATCGACACGGCGAGCGTGGTCTCGGCCATGCCGTAGACCGGGGTGAGCGCCATCGGGTTGAGGCCGAAGCGCTTTCCGGCGTCGGCCAGCGCCTCCATGGTGTCCGGGTCCACCGGTTCGGCGCCGTTCCACATGTACCGCACACTGCTGAGGTCGAACGCGCCGTCGTCGGCCTGCCGCAGCCGCCTGGCCAGCAGCGAGTAGGCGAAGTTCGGTGCGGCGGTGACGGTTCCGCGGTACTTGCTGATCAGCTCGGCCCACAGCAGCGGCCTGGTGAGGAAGTCCAGCGGCGTCACGCACACCACTTCGGCGCCGATTTGCATGGGGACACTGAGGAATCCGACCATGCCCATGTCGTGGAACAGCGGCAGCCAGCTGACCATCACGTCGTCGTCGAGCTGGAATTTCACCCGATCGAACATGGCGTAGGCGTTGACGAAGAAGTTCTGGTGCGTGATCCGCACCGCCTTGGGCGAGCCGGTCGAGCCGGAAGTCAACTGCTGCAAGGCGATATCGTCCTCGGCGGTGGGCACCGGGTCGATATCGGGGCCGTCGGGCAGCTGGTCGATGCGCACGACGGTGATGCCGCGTTCGCGCAACAGCGGCTCGGCCGCCTCGAACGGCGCGCCGAGCACGACCGCGCGCGCCTGGATCATGGTCAGCACGGTTTCGGTGTCGCGCGCCCAGACCACCAGGTCGGTGCGCGGAGTCGGCTGATGCAGCATGGTGATCGACGCGCCGCGCATCCAGACGGCCTGGCAGGCGGGCGCGATGTCGACCGGCATGCCCGCGAGCACGCCGACCGCGTCACCGTGCCCGATGCCTGCTTCGGCCAGCCCGCCCGCCATGCGCCGGGCGATTCGGTGGATCTCGGCCCACGTGCGCCGCAGCGGGGCGCCGGGCTCGCCGGTCACCAGTCCGCGCTCGGAGGTCTGTGCGGTCGCGTACATCTCGTCGGTGAATCTGCTCAAAGTCCCAACTCCTCCATCACCCACCGTTGCCGGGGACCGGCCTCCCCCAACTATCACGCCATAGTGGCTCAGCGTTAACCCCATTTCCAGGGGCGCAGGTCAGGGGCGCGAAACAGCCGCCGGAAAGGTTGCGGCGTAACGATCGACGTAGCAGCGTCCCGAGCGGGCGGCCAGTTCGCGCATCAACTCGTCGGTCGCGGCGCGCACCTGGTGACGCTGCGCGGCGGGGGGATAACGGCGCTGCGCGCCGAACGCGATGCGCACCTTGCCGAAACGCAGCAGGCGGCTGCCGCGCGGATTCACCCGATCGGTGCCGGAGATGGTCACCGGAACGACGGGCGCGCCGGTGGCCATGGCGACCCGCAGCGCGCCGGTGCGGCCGCGATAGATCCGCCCGTCGGGTGAACGGGTGCCTTCGGGATGAATCGCCCAGACCCCGCCGTCGGCCAGGATGCGAGTGGCGGCGGCCAGCGCGGCGGCGGCCGCGTCACCGCCGGTCCGATCGACCGGCACCTGTCCGGAGACCGAGTAGAACCAGCGGTTGATCCGGCCGCGCAGACCTTTTCCGGTGAAGTACTCCTGTTTCGCCAGGAACGTGACGCGCCGTGGCACGACCAGCGCGAGGTAGAGCGAGTCGATGACGGCGAGGTGGTTGGCCGCGATGATCACCGGCCCGGTGCGCGGAATGTTGTCCAGTCCTTCGACCACGGGCCTGCCGAGCAGCCGCAGCAGCGGACCGAGCAGGACGTACTTGAACAGCGGGTACCACACGACGAAGACCTCCAGGAGAGTAAGCGTAGACATTGTCTACCCGATCTCGTAGACAGTGTCTACGCCCGGGTGCGGTGGCGCGGCGGCAGCTGTGGACAATGTCCACATGGCCGAGAGCGAGTCGCTGCGAGATCGACTGGTCGACGTCGGCGTCGATCTGCTCGAAGAGGTCGGCGCCGCCGGGCTGGGACTGCGGGCGATCACCAGGGCCGCGGGCGTTTCACATGGTGCGCCGCGGCGGTATTTCCCCACCCATCGCGCACTGCTGGCCGCCATCGCCGCGCGCGGGTTCGCCGACCTCGCGGACCGGTTCGCCGCGGTGGACGCCGGGGCGGCGCGCGACCGTCTCGCCGGGATGAGCGCCGAGTACATCGAGTTCGCGGCGCGGCGGCCGGAGATGTTCACCTTGATGTTCCGCCACGACCTGCTCGAAGGCTCCGGCGAGAATCTGCGGTCGGTCAGCCTGCCGCTGTTCGCGCGGTTCGCCGAGCTGGTCGGCGCGGCGGCGGGATCGAGCGCGATCGACCCGCGCCACCGTGCGATCGCCCTGTGGACCAATGTGCACGGAATCGCCACCGCCCGGGCCAATCGCAGCCTGCGTTTGGTCGATCCGGAAGCGGACGCCGCGGCTCTGGTGGCCAGGGCACTGGCCGTGCACCTGGCCTGAGGTTCCCGGCGGCTCAGGCTCGCAGCCGCGCCACCGCGTCGACGAAGCGGTCGAGTTCGTCGAAACCGACGAAGCAGTGCGGCGAGGCGCGCACGACGGAGGCGAGGCCGCGGCCGGTCATGTCGAGCAGGGTGGAACTCGCGTGACTGACCGTGACGGTGATGTCCTGCGCCAGCAGCCGGTCGCGCACCGCGACGGGCTCCACGCCGTCGACGGTGAACGACACGATGCCGCTGTGCCGGATGCCGAGATCGCGCACGGTGACGCCGGGAATCTCCGGCAGCGCCTTGCGCAGGTGCTCGGCGCGGGCCGCGATCGCGGCGTAGACGTTCTCCGGGCCCAGCTCGAGCAGATAGCGCACGGCGGCGCCGAGGCCGAGGCGGGCGGCGACGTCGCATTCCCAGAACTCGAAGCGACTGGCGTCCGGCGCGAGCCGGTAGTCGTGCGGGCCGGTCCATTCCGCGCTGTGCAGGTCGAGCCGTCCTGGTTGCATCGAACGCGCCAACTCCGGCCGCACATACAGGAAACCGGTGCCGCGCGGGCCACGCAGCCACTTGCGGCCCGTGGCCGACAGGGCGTCCACACCCAGCTCGGCCACGTCCAAGGGCAGCTGCCCGGCGGACTGACAGGCGTCCAGCAGCACCAGCGAGCCGACCGAGTGCGCGATCCTGGTCGCCTCGGCGGCCGGGTTGACCAGTCCGCCGTTGGTCGGCGCGTGCAGCACCGAGACCAGCTTGACCCGTTCGTCGACCAGCGCGGCCAGGGCGTCGAGGTCGATCTGCCCGCTGCCGTCGCTGGGGATCCTCTCCACCGTGGCGCCGGTGGCGCGGGCGCGCTGCAGGGCGGCGATGGCATTGCTGGCGTAGTCCGCCTCGGAGACCAGGATGCGGTCGCCCGGCGCGAGCGGGACCGAGTAGAAGAAGTCCGCCCAGGACCGGGTGGCGCTGTCGCTGAGCGCGATGCTTTCCGGCTCGGCGTTGATCAGCGCACCGATCGCGGTCTTGACGTCGGCGAGGTCGTCGAGCCGCTCGTTCGCGGCGCGGTAGCCACCGATCTCCGCTTCGCGCCGCAGATGCGCGACGACGGTGTCGGTGACGACCCGAGGCGGCAGCGACGATCCGGCGCTGTCGAGGAAAACGGGTCCGGGTTCCGGCCCGGATGAGCATCCGGGAGTGTCGGCTCGTACGCGGGCGTCATCCAGCATGGAGCCGACCTTATCGGGTGAATTGTTCGGCTTCATGTCGGTTTCTTGTCGGTCGCCATGGCTACGCTGGATGGATCGCCGCATCGGAATTCCGGCCGGGGAGTGGAATACCACCGCGCCGAATGGCGATAACCAAGAACAGCGGACAACGTCCCGACGCCCACTGGAGGTTGGCATGGCGGTCACGCTCGAGAGTCCTGAGTCGGCCGGTTGTGCCACCGAGCAGGGGGAACTGTCCTCCCGCGCGGCGGCGGAAGCCTATATCGGCGGAGTGTGCTTCAAGCTCGGGCCACCCGCGCTGATCGGCGCCGAACTCGAATGGCTCACGGTGCAGGGTGAGTGTTCGGCGTCGGGTCCTTCGGCGGCTCCCCGCCCCCAGCTGTCCGCGTTGGCGGACGCACTCGGACCGTACGCACCACGGTCCATCGCCCCTGATTCGCAGGCGCTCACGTTGCCCGGGGGCAGCCGGGTCACTCTGGAACCCGGGGGTCAGATCGAACTCTCCAGCGCTCCCTACGACGCTGCCGCCCAGCTGTGTGATCGCCTGGGCGACGATGCCCGCCTGTTGCGGGAACTTCTCCAATCCCGGTCCATCCGCACCGTTTCCGTCGCCGCCGACGCGGACCGCCGTCCCAAACGCTTGCTTCAGCTGCCGCGCTATCGCGCGATGGAGCGCTCCTTCAGCGGCATCGGGCCGTTCGGCAAGCTGATGATGTGCAATACCGCGGCCACCCAGGTCAGCGTCGACGCGGGCGCCGATCGCGCGGAGGTCACCGCGCGGTGGACCGCCCTGTACGCCGTCGGCCCCGCGCTGCTGGCCGCCTTCGCCTGTTCACCCGCCCTGCGTGGCGCGCCGCCGGGGTCGTGGGCCTCCCAGCGCATGCGAGCCTGGCTGCGGCTGGACAACACGCGCACCCGTCCGCCGGTGCTGGACTGGACCGACCCGGTGGCCGCGTATGGCAGATGGGCGCTGGACGTGCCGCTGCTGTGCGTGCGCGGGCCCGGCGGCGAAGGGGAATGCGGCGACGGCGCGGAGTGGTCGGCGCCGCCGGGGGCCACCTTCGCGGACTGGCTGTGCGGCGCGCTGGACGACGAGGTGGGCCGCCGCCCCGATACCGGCGATCTCGACTACCACCTCACCACGCTGTTTCCGCCGGTGCGCGCGTCCGGCCACCTCGAGGTCCGCTACATCGACGCGCAGCCCGGTGACGCGTGGACCGTTCCGGTGCAGGTGTTCGACGCGCTCATGTCCAGCCCCTCGGTGGTCGCGGAGGCGACCTCGATCGCGGCGCCGCAGGCCGGGCGCTGGGTCGATGCCGCCCGCTACGGATTGGCCGATCCGGACATCCGGGCCTGCGCCGTCGCGCTGCTGCGCCTCGCGGCCGAGCACACCGCGACCGACGAGGCGGCGCGCGCCGTCGCATCCGCCGCCGAACGATGTCGCCGTGGTCGCACGCCGACCGAGGACACCACCGAGCACGACCTCGATCCGCAGCCTCCGGAGGCCGTCACGTGACCAGCGTGAAGCCGCGCTTTCCCGATGGCGACCCGGTCCACCGGACCGGCGTGCGCCCCATCGGCGGCCGCACCGAAGCCGGCCGCGCCGACGCCGATCAGCACGAATCTCGGAGACGTTTCCCGTGACCACTTTCCATCCCGCCCCCACCGACAACTCCGGCACCGAACAGCTCAGGGACCGGATCGCCGACGTTCTCACCCGCGCCAGGCAGCGAACTCTCACGCTGACCGACTGCCTCGACGAAGCCGAACTCGTGGCCCAGCATTCCCGGCTGATGAGCCCACTGGTGTGGGATCTGGCGCACATCGGCAATCAGGAGGAACTCTGGCTCGTGCGCGACGTCGGCGGACGCGAACCGGTGCGTTCCGACATCGACGAACTCTACGACGCCTTCAAACACGCTCGCGCGAACCGGCCCGCGCTGCCACTGCTCGATCCCGCCCAGGCGCGCGACTATGTCGGCACCGTGCGCGACAAGGTCTTCGACGTGCTCGAGCGCAGCGACCTGCGCGGCCGTCCGCTCATCGACGGCGGATTCGCCTTCGGCATGATCGCCCAGCACGAGCAGCAGCACGACGAGACCATGCTGGCCACCCACCAGTTGCGCACGGGCGCCGCCGTGCTCTCCGCGGCGGACGCGCCGTCCGCCGCGGCGACGGTCGGCGGGGAAGTCGTCATCCCGGCGGGGGAGTTCACCATGGGCACCTCGACCGACCCGTGGGCGCTGGACAACGAGCGCCCCGCCCATCCGGTCCAGGTGGCCGGTTTCGCGATCGACGCCGCGCCGGTGACCAATGAGCAGTACCTCGCCTTCGTCGACGACGGCGGCTACGAGCGCCCCGAACTCTGGTCCGAGCGCGGCTGGGCGCATCGCGTCGAGGCGGGTCTGGTCGCGCCGCAGTTCTGGGAGCGCGATCCGTCGGGGCGCTGGTGGCGGCGGGTTTTCGGGGTGATGACCCCGCTGCGTCCTCGGCAGCCGGTCGTGCACGTGTGCTGGTTCGAGGCCGAGGCCTACGCGAACTGGGCGGGCAAGCGCCTGCCCACCGAAGCGGAATGGGAGAAGGCGGCCAGATTCGATCCGGCCACCGGCGCGTCGCGCCGATTCCCTTGGGGCGACGCCGATCCCGATGACGCCACCGCGAACCTGGGGCAGCGGCACCTGGAACCCGCCGAGGTCGGCGCCTATCCGGCCGGTGCGTCGCCCGCGGGCGTGCACCAGCTGATCGGGGACGTGTGGGAATGGACCGCTTCGGGTTTCGAGGCGTACCCGGGGTTCCGCGCGTTCCCGTACCGGGAGTACTCCGAGGTGTTCTTCGGCGGTGACTACCGCGTGTTGCGCGGCGGTTCGTTCGGCACCGATCCGGTGGCCTGCCGCGGCACCTTCCGCAACTGGGACCACCCCATCCGCCGCCAGATCTTCGCCGGATTCCGCCTGGCGCGCGATCTGCGACCGGGAGAAGGGGAGTGAGCGACGCCGGTCGCGCCGGGCGATGGTGCGTGGTGGTCGGCCCGCGCCCGGCGACGGCGGGTGCGGATGTGTAGACACCTGGGCTACGTCGGCCCTCCGGTGCGGGTGGGTGACATGGTGACCCTCGGTTCCCATTCACTGCGCACCCAGGCGTGGGCGCCGCGCGACATGCGGCACGGCGGCACCATCAACGCCGACGGTTTCGGCGTCGCCTGGTGGCGCGGCTCGGAACACGACACGGTCACCGCCAGCCGTTACCGCAACGCCGCGCCGATCTGGACCGACCCGGCCGTGGAGGAGGTACTGCCGCAACTGGAGTCGGCCGCGGTGCTGGCGGCGGTGCGCTCGGCCACGGTCGGCATGCCGGTCGAGCGATCGGCGTGCGCGCCGTTCACCCGGGACCGCTGGGCGTTCAGCCACAACGGCGTGGTGCCCGACTGGCGGCGCACCCTCACCGGCGTGGCGGCCGAGTTCGCCGTGGTTGCGAGCGAACTCGGCGCCGCGGACCTGTTCACTCCGGCGCGGCTGCTGGAGGCGGAATCGGCCACCGACGCGGCCACGCTCTGGGTGCTGCTGTGCGATCTGCTGTCCACCGGAGCACCCGACGGCGAGTGGTCGGCGGCTCCGGCGGCGCTGCGGCTGCTCGTGTCCGCGATCCTCGACCGGGAGCCGCAAGCGCGCCTGAACCTCCTGCTCTCCGATGGTGCGCAACTGTGGGCGACCACCTGCCACCACTCTTTGTCGGTGCTGGTCACCGATGATTTCGCCCTGGTGTCCTCCGAACCGTTCGACGACGACCCCCGCTGGCAGTCGATCCCGGACCGCAGCCTGGTGAGCGCCAAGCCCGGTGTGCTGTCCGTCGACCCCCTCCTCTGAAAGGCCGGTGCCATGACCGCAGTCACGCTGGACATCCACCTGACCGAAGACGACCTGAACACCGCGCTGCGCTCGGACGCCGAGCTCGGCCTGACCTCGAACCCGAAATGGTTGCCGCCCAAGTGGTTCTACGACGCCAAGGGCAGCGAGCTGTTCGAGCGCATCACCGAGCTGCCCGAGTACTACCCGACGCGCACCGAGCGCGCGCTGCTCGAGCGGGTGGTCGACGAGATCGCCGACGCCGCCCAGGCCGAGGTGCTGGTCGAACTCGGCGCGGGCTCGGCGGCGAAGACCCGCCTGCTGCTGACCGCTCTGAGCGCGCGCGGTCCGTTGAAGAAGTATGTGCCGCAGGATGTCTCCTCCACGGCGCTGCGCGCGGCCGCCGATCAGGTCGCGGTCGAATTCCCCGGCCTCGGGGTGCACGGTGTGGTCAGCGATTTCACCGACACACTGGACAATCTGCCGCGCGGCGGACGCCGGATGATCGCGTTCCTCGGCGGCACCATCGGCAACCTCGTCCCCGAGGAACGGGCGGAATTCCTCAGCAGGATCCACGACGTGCTCGAGCCGGGGGAGCAACTGCTGCTCGGCGCCGGGCTGGTCACCGACCCGGCGGTACTCGTTCCCGCCTACGACGACGCCGCTGGCGTCACGGCCGAGTTCAACCGGAACGTGCTGCATGTGCTGAACGCTCGCCTGCGCGCCGACTTCGCGCCGGAGAAATTCCGGCATGTCGCGGTCTGGGACGCCGAACGGGAGTGGATCGAAATGCGGCTGGAGGCGGGCGAGGACATGACCGTCACGGTCGGCGAACTCGGCCTCACCGTGCGCTTCGGCCGCGGCGAACAGATGCGCACCGAGATCTCCGCCAAGTTCCGGGTCGACAGCCTCGCGGCCGAACTCGCCGCCGCTGGCTTCGCCACCGGACACGTGTGGACCGATCCGGACGATCGCTTCGCACTGCTGCTCGCCGGGCGGCGCTGACCGCGGACCTCCCGGCGGCGCTCACCACGATGGAGCGCCGCCGACCACCGCGCCGAGCCACTCGACCAGCGGCCGCATCGTCTCCCAGGCGGCGCGCACCTCCTTCGCGGTGCGCGGCGTGTCCAGCCAGGCGGGCGCGCCGAATTCCCGGCCGCACGTGATGGACTTGTGCCGCAGCAGGTCGATGCGGGGGTGGTCGGCGTCGTATCCCTTGGGTTTGGTCTTCAGCTTCTCGCCGCCGATCGTGAAGCCCGCGTCGGTGAGGTCCGCCAGGATCGCCGCCAGCTCGGGTCCGCGCACCTCGTCATCGATGGTGGCGCGCAGCTGCGCGAGTTGCTCGGGCGAGCCCTGGTAGAAACCGCCGCCGACGAACAGGCCCGCGGCGTTGATCTGGACGTACCAGCCGACTCCCGCCGCGGCGCGCACCACAGCGCCCTGCGCGGTCTTGTACGGGGATTTGTCCTTGGCGAAGCGCACGTCGCGGTAGGGCCGGAAGATCTTGGCCGTCCCGAAGTCCGGCTCCAGCTCCGCGACGAGCGCCTTCATGGGCGCGAGCACCGACTCGTCGTAGATCTTCTTGTGCGCGGTCCAGAACGCCTTGGAGTTGTCGGCCTCCAGGTCCTCGTAGAAGTCCAGCCCAGCCAGCGGAAAACCCGCGAATCCGGTCATGCCCGCACACCCGCCGCGCTGATGTCACCCGATTGACGCATACCGAAAACCTACGTGGTGATGTCTCCGCCGAACACCGCGAATCCCACGATGAGGCCGATCACCATCCCGACGGCCGCCGCGATCGCTGCCCATTTGCCGAGCGATTCGCCCTTGTTGCGTCCGATCAACCCGAGGATTATCCCGGCCGGACCGAACAGGATCGGGCAGAACAGCACCGCGGTGATCGCGCAGACGAATCCGATGATCGAGTACACCTGGCTGCCCGGCTGCTTCGGCGGGGTGCCGTAGGGCTCGTATCCCTGCGGCGGATAGGGCGGGTACCCGTACTGCGGCTGCTGTGGGCCGGACGCCGGATAGCCGTAGCCACCACCCGGCGGGTACTGCGGCTGCCCGGTCGGCGGATAGGGCGGTTGTCCGCCCGACCCGTACTCCGCGTGCTCGTCCGGCGTGAACCGGTTCGTCGGTTCGTCGGCCGGCGACTGCGGCTCGAAAGCCGACGAGGGCGTCCCGGGCGCGGCGGGCTCGGCGCCCCACGACTGCTGTTCACCACCGCCGTTGGCGCCCCACGGGCGGGGTTCGGCGGGTTGGCCGCTGGGCTCGGCGCCCCACTGGCCGCCCAGCGGTCCGGTGGACGCCGGGCCGCCGGACTGCCACCATTGATCGGCCGCGCCCGGCTCGTGCTCCTGCGGTCGTGCGGCGGCGGGATCGTGCTCGGTGGGCTGCCCGGCGCCGGTCGCGGGCTCGGCGGGCTTGTCACCGGAGGTCTCCCTGGTCGGCTCCGATGACGACGCCGGCGGCCGTTGCTCGTCGTCGGTGTGGTCCGGATCCTTCGGCGTGCTCATCGCACCCTCCTCGTGTCGTCCCGGTCACGCAACCTATGCCTACCACGGCGAACGCCCGGCCATAGCCGATTGCTACAGGCGCGTCGGGAACGGAGCGGGCTCAGAGGTCATCGTCGTCGACGATCTCGATCGCGGCCACCTCGGCGGACCGGTCGTCCGCTTGGTCCTCGGCGCGCGTGTCACGGGCCGTCCACTCCTGATCCAGCTCGTCCTCGATGCCGATCGCGCCGTCGTCCTCGTCCTCGTGGTAGCGAATGCGCAGGTCGTCGGGCGGATCCTCGATGTTGCGCCGGTACTCGCGGATCTCGTCGTCCTGGTCGTCGTCGCCCATGTCGGTCTCCAACGGGTCACGGTTCATACCCTCGGTATCCCCATTGCTCGCCTGGGCTAACGCGGCCACGAAAACGGCGGCCCCGGCCGAAGCCGGAGCCGCCGTTCGCGCGCTAGGAGTCCTATGCGTTGCCGTTGAAAAGACCGGTCACCGAGCCGTTTTCGAAGACCTCGCGGATGGTGCGGGCCAGCAGCGGCGCGATGGAGAGCACGGTCAGCTGCGGGAACTTCTTCTCCTCGGTCAGCGGCAGGGTGTTGGTCACCACGACCTCCTTGGCGCCGCAGTTGGCGAGGCGCTCGGCGGCCGGCTCGCTCAGCACGCCGTGGGTCGCGGCGATGACCACGTCACCCGCGCCCGCGTCCTTGAGCACCTTGACCGCGCCCGCGATGGTGCCGCCGGTGTCGATCATGTCGTCGATCAGAATGCAGGTGCGGCCCTCGACCTCGCCGACCACGCGGTTGGACTTGACCTGGTTGGGCACCAGCGGGTCGCGGGTCTTGTGGATGAAGGCCAGCGGCGAGCCGCCCAGCGAGTCGGCCCACTTCTCGGCGACGCGCACCCGGCCGGAGTCGGGGGAGACGACGGTGATGTGCTCGAGGCTGTAGTTGGTGCGGACGTACTCCGCCAGCTGCACCTGCGCGTGCATGTGGTCGACCGGGCCGTCGAAGAAGCCCTGGATCTGGTCGGTGTGCAGGTCGACGGTGATGATCCGGTTGGCGCCCGCGGTCTTCAGCAGGTCGGCGACCAGTCGGGCCGAAATGGGTTCGCGGCCGCGGTGCTTCTTGTCCTGGCGGGCGTACGGGTAGAACGGCAGCACCGCGGTGATCCGCTTGGCCGAGCCGCGCTTGAGCGCGTCGATCATGATGAGCTGTTCCATCAGCCACTGGTTCAGCGGAGCGGGGAAGCTCTGCAGGACGAAGGCGTCGGAGCCGCGCACCGACTCCTCGAACCGGACGAAGATCTCGCCGTTGGCGAAGTCTCGCGCGACCTGCGGGGTGACGTGGACGTCGAGTTCCTTGGCGACCTGCTCGGCCAGCTCAGGATGGGCGCGTCCCGAGAAGAGCATCAGGTTCTTCTGGTTGTCGATCCATGACGCGGTCACTGCTGATTGCCATCCTTTTGCTCTATTGCCTGACCCGACATCTCCTTGGCCGCGATGGCTTCCGCCGCCGCGCGCGCCGCGTCCGTCCCTGGACGGTGTCGCTGCACCCAGCCCTCGATGTTCTTCTGCGGTCCACCGGACACCGCGAGAGCTCCGGGCGGAACGTTTCTGCGCAGTACAGTACCCGCCGCCGTATAGGCCCCGTCACCCACCGTCACCGGCGCGACGAACATGGTGTCGCTGCCGGTGCGCACGTGCGACCCGACTACGGTGTGGTGCTTGCTGACGCCGTCGTAGTTGACGAAGACGCTGGACGCGCCGATGTTGCTGTACTCGCCGATGGTGGCGTCGCCGACGTAGGTCAGGTGCGGGACCTTCGAATGCGCGCCGATCGAGGCGTTCTTGGTCTCGACGAACGCGCCGAGCTTGCCCGCGTCGCCCACGATGGTGCCGGGACGCAGGTAGGCGAACGGGCCGATGGTGGCCTTCGGGCCGATGGTGGCGCCCTCGCCGTGGGTGCGGACGACCTTCGCCCCGTCGCCGACGATCACGTCGGTGAGCGTGCTGTCCGGCCCGACCTCCGCGTCCTCGCCGACAACCGTGTTGCCGAGCAGCTGCACGCCGGGCCGGATCACCGCGTCCCTTCCGATGCGCACGCTGGCGTCCACCCAGGTGGAAGCCGGATCCATGATCGTGATGCCCGCGCGCATGTGACGTTCCAGGATGTAGCGGTTGAGCGTGCGTGCCGCCGAGGCCAGCTGCACCCGGTCGTTGACCCCGGTGACCTTGGCCGCGTCGACCAAGCGCGCGCCGTGCACGGGGTGACCGGCTTCCCTGGCCAGGCGCAGCACGTCGGTCAGGTACAGCTCGTGCTGGGCGTTGGCGGTGGAAAGGCGGCTGATCATGGTGCGCAGCACCGCGGCGTCGAACGCGTACACGCCGGAATTGACCTCGGTGATCGCGGCCTGTTCCGGGGTGGCGTCGGCGTGCTCGACGATCTCGGCGAGCTGGCCTTCCGCGTCGCGGACGATGCGGCCGTAGCCGTTGGGGTCCGGCGGCACGAAGGTCAGCACGGTGACCGCGGGGCGTTCGGCGTAGCTGCGGTGCTCGTCGAGCAGCGCGGCCAAGGTGTGCCCGTCCAGCAGCGGCACGTCGGCGGAGGTGACCAGCACGTCGCCGGTGAAGCCCACCGGAAGGGCGGCCAGCGCGCACTGCACCGCGTGACCCGTGCCGAGCTGCTGTTCCTGGATCGCCGGGGTGATCTCCCTGGCGAGGTCGTCGGCCACCGCGGCCACCGCCGCGCCGACCTGTTCGCGATCGTGCCCCACCACGGTGATGAGGTACGCGGGGTCGATCTCGTTCGCCGCATGCAGCGCGTGCGCGAGCATGCTCCGTCCGGCCAGCGAATGCAGGACCTTGGGGGTCTTCGACCGCATTCGTGTCCCGGCACCGGCTGCGAGAACGACGACGGCGGTCTGCTGTGGCATGGATCTCCCTCGGCTGCCTGTCCTCGTGCTGGGCGTCGTCGTGCTTGGTCAGCGATGTGCGGGCCAACGATAAGTCATCGTGCTCTCGAGCTCCGCCGCCAGGACTCGAACCTGAACTCTCTGAACCAAAATCAGATGTGCTGCCATTACACCACGGCGGATTGCCACATCGGCGGTTGGCGAAACCCCCGCCGGTGTGCCACGGCACGGGATGAATCCTCGCATACTCGGCCGCCTCCCCGCGAATTGTTCTCCGCGTCGCATCTGGTATTCGCGCCCGACCAGCGGAGGAGCGCCGGCGTCCTCCGACCGGGCAGCTCGGATCGCGGATCGCCGGAGACCGCCGACTCCGGCGGAGCTCGCCCCACGCTGGTCGGTCGCCGCAGCCGCCGGCCGAGCGCTGCCCGCCGAGCACTGCTTGCGGCGACCACAGCCGGGCGCTCGACGGCTGGATTCCGGCAATCAACCGATCCGTCAGGTGACCCCCTGATTCCGCTCGGACATGGGTAACTCACCGGAACGTCCGAAAGCCGAGCGGCACCTCACGTAGGACCTGCACGCGAATCGCGCGCTCGCCACCTGGTACGGCCCGCAATACGCGGCGAGGCGGTCTGCCGGAATACACGGAGAGGCGGTCTGCGCGCAGAGGCGATCTGCGCGAGCCCCGGAGAGGCGGACCGCCGACCGGTCTGGGACAGTGGTATCCGAATGTCGGTGTCGTGCGTCGGAGCCGATGCGACGGCTGACTCGGCACGCACGAGGGCAATCCGCCGGGCCCCGGCTGCGACTGTCGGCTCGGAGGGACCGTCGCGGCACTCACAACCGGCAACAACGCGGGAAGGGCGGAGGAGCAGGGGTGTCTTCGGGTGAGTCGCATCGAGTGTCCCGGCCGCGGATGACCGGCACCCAGCGGCGTCAGCAGCTGATCGAGATCGGGCGCGCGCTGTTCGCCGAACGCGGTTACGACGCGACCTCCATCGAGGAGATCGCGCAACGCGCCCAGGTCTCCAAACCCGTGGTGTACGAACACTTCGGCGGCAAAGAAGGGCTGTACGCGGTCGTCGTCGATCGGGAGATGTCCATGCTGCTGGACATGATCACCTCCTCGCTCACCCGCAACCGCTCGCGCATCCGGCTCGAACAGGTCGCGCTGGCGCTGCTGACCTATATCGAAGAACGTACTGACGGGTTTCGAATTCTGGTGCGCGATCAGCCCGCCGCCGCCGCCGAGGGCAGGTACTCCAGTTTGCTCAACGAGGCGACCAATCAGGTGGCGCACATCCTGGCCGGGGATTTCGAGCGGCGCGGGTTCGACACCAGTCTGTCGACCTTGTACGCGCAGGCGCTCGTCGGGCAGGTCGCCACCGCCGCGACCTGGTGGCTGGACGAGCGCAAACCGTCGAAAGAGGTTGTGGCGGCCCACTTGGTGAACCTGTGCTGGAACGGGCTGAGCCATCTCGAGGCCGATCCGCAGCTGAGTTCGGAATGGCGCGCGGGCGCCGGTGAGTGACCCGGATTGTTAACCAGCAAATTGCGCGGCGGGTCTCGCCGAATGCTCGAATTGGCTGCCGGGCGCGCGCCTGGTGGTACGGTTCACCCATCCTTTGGGTGCTGTTCGGGCGGTAAGTCGGTCAACTTCGGGATGTCGGTCTACTTCAGGATGGCTGGTTTTTGGGATGACAGGCGGATCTGATGGCTAGGCAAGCGCGCGCGGAGATCACCCGCGACTCCGTCCTGGCAGGCGCTGCCGATGTCTTTCTGCGCTTGGGGTATGCGAACGCGAGCCTGAGCGAGATCATCGCGCAGTCCAACGTGACCAAGGGCGCCTTGTATTTTCACTTCGGCTCCAAGGAAGAGTTGGCGCGCGCCGTGGTCGACCAGGGCAACGAGCGGCTCACCAGCTCGTGTCAGGGCTTCTTCGATCCCAGGGTGCCCGCGCTGGAGGCGTGCATCGGCATCACCTATGTCGTCGCCGATCTATCGATGAACGACCCGATGGTCGGCGCGATGCTGAAGCTCAACCACCAGATCGGCGACTACCGCGGCGCCCAAGGCGACAACATCGCCAAGAACTGGGGCGACACCTACCGGCTGCTCGCCGAGCGGGCTATCGCCCAGGGCGACCTGATCGCCGACCTGGACGCGGAGGTCATCGGCCTGCTGTGGCAGGAGATGGCCGCGGGCGTGCACATCATCGCCGTCGGCACCGAATCCATCGACCAGATGGCGGTCCGGATGGAACGTGCCTGGTACTTCCTGCTCCCGGCCATCGTTCCGGCCGAAAAACTGTCGTACTTCCGGGAATTCGCGGCAAGGCGGTTGCGGCGCTACGTGCCGTAACTTTGGCCGCGACTTCGTCGCGGCGTGTTCGCGGCCCTCTTGTGGCTCGCGTGTGCGCGACCGCCGCTTGCTCCTTCGTCGCGTACGCGGCGGCCGCGCACACGCGAGCCGGGCCGCGAACGGCGGATGCTCGGTCTCGCTTCGCTCGAAAGTCGTGGTTGTGGTGCGCTGGGCACGTTGGTGACCAAGCTCGCTACCCGGGTACGCAATTGCGCGTGGGCAGCTGTCGGGCCGCCCGAGCGACCGCCGCTTGATCCCTCGTCGCCTACACGTTCGCGGCGCGCACGCGCGAGCCGGGCCGCGGAACAGGCTCGGTCTTGCTTCGCCCGAAACTGGGCGCTGAGGTGCGCTGGGTGCGACGGTTGCCGAGCTCGGCATAGGGCGCGCGTTGGTCGGTGGTCGCTCTGTGTGGGCGGTGGACGTGGGAATGTGGGCGGGCGCGAATGGCGCTTGGTTCATTTCGCTAAACGCCGAGGGTTCGGTTTGTGTGGGTTGCGCTGGTGCCCGTGTCGGGGCAACGTTCGGCTGTCGAGTCACGGGGCCGGGCCCGAGGGATGGGTAATCTCGCGGCATGCATCTGCATCGGACCTTCCACAATCCTCCGGCTCTGCCGCATGAGGTGGTGATCGCGGTATTGGAGCGGGCGCTCGGAGACCGGGCGTACGAGGGCGAGGCGGCGGATGCTCTGGTGGGCAGCGCCTTGAACGACGACGATCGGGAGTTCGTCGAGCATTGGTGCGTGCAGGTCGGAACGCGAGCTGTTTCCGGAAGCCCTCTGCTCGGGCTGGCCGGGCTGTGCCTGGGACATACCGCTCGGCGGTTCGGGCGGCTCAGCGATGAGTCCGTCGCGTTGGCGCGCTCCTTGGCGGCACGTGCCGAGGCGGATCCGTCGGATGTGGACGGGCGGGCACTCGACGGCCTCGATGACGTCCGGAGTTTTCTGCACCTCTGGTGAAGCAGGCCCCCGCAGTGTGGGTCGGGCGAGGTCTTGGGGGCTCGCTTTACCGCCGGCGGGAGCCGGAGGGCGGCCGTGTCGGCGACGAAATCGGTCGCGGATGGTCGCTCCGGCGCAGGGCAGGGGCGGCAGTCTCCTCGCGGCGGCGCGGGCGCTGGAGAAACGGGATGCGCGCTTCACTAGACTCGGTTGGCCGCTCGAAACGTGTCGCCTGCGCTCAGGAGTTGTCGATGTCCACCCACCGCCCCCCGTTGGCGGGACTGGCCGCCGCGGCCGGTGCCGATGCCTCGCTGCGGACCGTCGCGGAGCTGATCGGCACCTCGTCGGTCGAGTTGGTCGCGCCGTCGGCGGTGCGGCCGTTCGTCGCGTCCCGTATGGCCGCCGAGCGGCCGTTGGTGGTGGTCACGGCCACGGGGCGGGAGGCAGACGACCTGACCGTCGAGCTGGTGGAGATGCTCGGCCCCGCGGTCGCGCAGTTCCCGTCCTGGGAGACGCTGCCGCACGAGCGGCTCTCGCCGGGCGCGGACACGGTGGGACGCAGGCTCGAAGTGCTGCGCAGGATCGCGCACCCCGACGACCCGCATTTCCCCGCGCCGCTGCGCGTGGTGGTGACCACGGTGCGGTCGCTGATGCAGCCGATGGCGGGCGGGCTCGGCGATATCGAGCCGGTCGTGCTGCGCGTCGGCGCCGAGCTGGACTTCGACGAACTGCTCACGCGACTGGTCGAATTCGCCTACACCCGCGTCGACATGGTGGGCAAACGCGGCGAGTTCGCGGTGCGCGGCGGCATCCTGGACGTCTTCCCGCCCACCGCCGACCATCCGGTGCGCGTGGAGTTCTGGGGCGACGAGATCACCGAGCTGCGACCGTTCTCCGTCGCCGACCAGCGCTCGCTGCCCGACGTCGCGGTGGACGTCGTGGTCGCCACGCCGTGCCGGGAACTGCTGCTCACCCCCGAGGTGCGCGAGCGCGCCGCCGAGGTCGCCGTCGCCAACGCGGCCGACGCGGCGCTGGTGGAGATGCTGGAGAAGCTGGCGCAGGGCATCCCGGTCGAGGGCATGGAAGCGCTGCTGCCTGTGCTGCAACCCGGACAGTTGTGCCTGCTCACCGAGGTGCTGCCGGAGGGAACCCACATACTGCTGTGCGATCCGGAAAAGATCCGGACCCGCGCGGCCGACCTGGTGCGCACCGGCGAAGAATTCCTGGAGGCCTCCTGGACCGCGGCCTCGTTCGGCGGCGCCGCGCCGCTCGGCGGGCATGGGCTCGACCTGGCCGCCTCGGCTTACCGCCCGCTGCCCGAGGTGCACGCCGACGCCGACCGGCAAAGTCTGCCTTGGTGGACGCTGAGCCCGCTCGCTTCAGGGGATGCGTCGGAGGTCGTGCTGCCCGTCCTGCCCGGCCCGGCCGCGCGCGGGTCCGACGAACTGGTGGCGACCATGTTCGCCTCGTTGCGCGCCCACGTGCTCACCGGCGGCAAGGCGGTGGTGGTCGTCGCCGGTCACGGCACGGCGCAGCGCATCATGGAACGGCTGGCGGAGGCGGAAGTGCCCGCCGCCGCGCTGGACGCCGGCGCGGAACCGAACGAGGGCGTGGTGGGCGTGCTGTGCGGTTCGCTGCACGACGGCCTGGTCTTCGAGGGCGCGGGTCTGGTGGTTGTCGCCGAATCCGACCTCACCGGCAACCGCGTCACCGCGCCCACCGAGGGCAAGCGGATGCCCGCGAAACGCCGCAACCAGGTCGATCCGCTGGCGTTGAGCGCAGGTGACATGGTGGTGCACGACCAGCACGGCATCGGCAAGTTCGTGGAGATGATCGAGCGCACCGTCGGCGGCGCGCGCCGCGAGTACCTGGTGATCGAGTACGCGCCGAGTAAACGCGGCCAGCCCGGCGACCGGCTGTTCGTGCCGATGGAGTCGCTGGACCAGCTGTCCCGCTACGTCGGCGGCGAGATGCCCAGCCTGTCCAAGCTCGGCGGCTCGGACTGGGCCAACACCAAACGCAAGGCGCGCAAGGCCGTTCGCGAGATCGCGGGCGAGCTCGTGCAGCTGTACGCCGCACGCCAGGCGGCGCCCGGCCACGCCTTCGGGCCGGACACGCCGTGGCAGAAGGAGATGGAGGACGCGTTCGCGTTCACCGAGACCGTCGATCAGATGACCGCCATCGCCGAGGTGAAGGCGGACATGGAGAAGCCGGTCCCGATGGACCGCGTGGTCTGCGGCGACGTCGGCTACGGCAAGACCGAGATCGCGGTGCGCGCGGCTTTCAAGGCGGTGCAGGACGGCAAGCAGGTCGTCGTGCTGGTGCCGACCACGCTGCTCGCCCAGCAGCACTTGCAGACCTTCACCGAGCGCGTCGCGGGTTTCCCGATCACCGTGAAGGGCCTGTCCCGCTTCACCGACCCGGCCGAGGCCCGCGCGGTGCTGGAAGGCATGGCCGACGGCAGCGTCGACATCGTGGTCGGCACGCACCGGCTGTTGCAGACCGGCGTGCGCTGGAAGGACCTCGGTCTCGTCGTGGTCGACGAGGAACAGCGGTTCGGCGTCGAACACAAGGAGCACATCAAGGCGCTGCGCACGCACGTCGACGTGCTCACCATGTCGGCCACCCCGATCCCGCGCACCCTGGAGATGAGCCTGGCCGGAATCCGCGAGATGTCGACCATCCTCACCCCGCCGGAGGAGCGTCATCCCGTGCTCACCTACGTGGGCGCCTACAACGACAAGCAGGTCACCGCCGCGATCCGGCGCGAACTGCTGCGCGACGGCCAGGTGTTCTACGTGCACAACCGGGTGTCGTCGATCGACAAGGCCGCCAAGCGGATTCGCGATCTGGTGCCCGAGGCACGCGTGGTGGTCGCGCACGGCCAGATGAACGAGGACGCGTTGGAGTCCACCGTGCAGGGCTTCTGGCAGCGCGAATACGACGTGCTGGTGTGCACCACGATCATCGAGACCGGCCTGGACATCTCCAACGCCAACACCCTGATCGTGGAACGCGCCGACGCGCTGGGCCTTTCGCAGTTGCATCAGCTGCGCGGCCGGGTCGGGCGCAGCCGGGAACGCGGCTACGCGTATTTCCTGTATCCGCCGGAGAAGCCGCTCACCGAGACCGCCTACGACCGGCTGGCCACCATCTCGCAGAACTCCGATCTCGGCGCGGGCATGGCGGTCGCGATGAAGGACCTGGAGATCCGCGGCGCGGGCAACGTGCTCGGCGCCGAACAGTCCGGTCACGTCGCCGGCGTCGGTTTCGACCTCTACGTGCGGTTGGTCGGGGAGGCCGTCGAGGCGTATCGCGCCGCGGCGGACGGCAAGCCGATCACCACCGAAGAGGTCAAGGAGGTGCGCATCGACCTGCCCGTCGACGCGCATATCCCGCCCGACTACATCGCCAGCGACCGACTGCGCTTGGAGGCATACCGCAAACTCGCCGCCGCGCAGGATGATTCGGCACTGGCGCAGGTCGTGGAGGAACTCGTCGACCGGTACGGCCCGTTGCCGGTGGAGGTGGGCCGCCTGGTGTCGGTGGCCAAGTTGCGGCTGCTCGCCCGCGAGTACGAGGTCACCGAGATCGCGGTCACCGGGACCACCTTGAAGATCTCGCCGCTGCACCTGCCCGATTCCAAGCAGTTGCGCCTCAAGCGGCTCTATCCGAGCGCGGGTTACCGGGCCGCGTCCGGGGTGGTGCAGCTTCCGCTGCCGCGCGTGCAGGACAGCGTCGGGGCGGAGCGCGTGCGCGATGTCGTGCTGCTGCAATTCGTCGCTGATCTGTTGCTGGCGCTGGACGGGAAGGCGCAGGGAGCGGTCGATCTCACCGTCGCCGCCGAGATGGCGCCGCGATGAGTTCGATCCGCGACGAGTCCGTCCTGCGGGCTGCCCGTCATCGCGCGGCGCACGACGGGGAATCGGAGCCGCGCACCGACACGGCGGTGGTCGCGGCGGGGCTGGCCGGAGCGGTCGAGGTCATGGACCGCCTCTGGCATTTCGGCGGCTGGGAGGTCACCCAGACCCACGACTCGCTGCGCCCCTACCTGCTCGAGGAGACCTACGAACTGCTCGACGCCATCCAGCACGAGGATGCCGAGACGATCAAGGAAGAACTCGGCGACCTGCTGCTGCAAGTGCTGTTCCACTCCCGGATCGCTGAGGCCGCAGGCGAATTCACCGTCGATGACGTCGCGGCCGCGCTGGTCGCCAAGCTGGTCAACCGCAGCCCGCACCTGGTGGACTCCGCGATCGATCCCGACGCCTCGGCGGCCGAGAAGATCGCCGCCCAGGAGCGTGCTTGGGAAGAGCGCAAATCCGCCGAGAAATCCCGCCGCTCCTGCCTGGACGGCATAGCCATGGCTCAACCTGCTTTGGCTCTCGCCGAGAAGGTCGTCTCCCGCAGCACCAAAGCGGGCCTCCCACCCGACCTGGTTCCCGAAGCCCTCCGCGTCGTCCATCTCGGCGGCCCGGAAAGCGCCGAAGAACGCCTCCGCAAAGCGACGCTGACCTTCGCCGCCGCCATCCGAGCGGCCGAGGATGCCGCGGAAAAGGAACGCGGCGAACGTCTTCCGCTCACCGCGGAGGATTGGCGCGCCTTCTGGGAGTAGGAACCCGCCTGCGGTCACATCCGCGCGGTCGTCCGTACCAGGGGACACTGGAAGAATGCCGTATCCCGAACTGAACGCCCGACCACAATGGCAATCAACCGGCAACGGCAAATTCCCCGTCGCCGCCCACGTAGACGGCCAATGGTGGGTCCTGCGAATCAACGGCTTCCCCGACCACCCACTATGGACCCTGTTCATCGACGGCGCCCCCCGCTTCGACATCGACGACGTCCCATCCACCTGGGACCGCCCGAGCCCCCGATCCGCCCCACCCCTCGACCCCGCCACCACCGGCCGAATCCTGAGCCCGATCCAGCACTTCAGCGCCTACGGCAGCGAAGCAGGCGCCCCCTGCAACGACCCGTTCTGCTGCGGTTGAGCGAACCGATCGGTGAACCAGCACCCCACTGGCCCGACCATTCAGCGATCCTGCGGTGGGATCTCACCGAATCTACTCCGAAGCCGCAGACGCGATGCCACGCTGATCTGTTTGTTCCCTGGGCAATACACGGCAGGAGTGTGAGACATGACCGATGAGGGCGGCTCGACCCTCACCAAGCGCCAGCTCGGCAGGTATCTGCGTGACGGGCGCAGTGAACTCGGCGCGACGCTGGAGGAAGTCGCGGCCATGATGCAGTGGAGTAAGAGCAAACTCTCGCGCATCGAGAAGGGCGAGAGCGGCGGTGTCCTACGTGAGTTGGATATCCGGGAGTTGTCGCGTATCTACGGGTTCGATGACGACAAAACCACGGCGATGGTCGGCTTGGCTCGGCAGACGGATGCGAAGTGCTGGTGGCACACCTTCGACGACGTGATCCGAAAAAGCTTCAACATGTACGTCGGGCTCGAATTCGCCGCAACGTCCTTGACGATGTTCCGCCCGAATCTGGTTCCGGGAATTCTTCAGACCCCTGACTACTCCAGAGCGCTCGATCGCATCTACTTCCCCGACGATACGGACCAGGAACTGGACCGGCGAGTGCAGTTGCGGATCAAGCGACAGGCAGTCATTACCCGACGTGTGCGTCCGATAACGCTGAAAGTGATTTTGCAGGAAGCTGCCCTGAGGACGTTGGTGGGAAGCCGGAAGACGATGGCAGCGCAGCACCGGCACATCGCGGACATGAGTACTCGCGACAACGTGGAGGTGCGGATACTTCCGTTCGCAGCGGGATTTCCCGTCGGTCTGTACGTCGGGCCGTACGTGATCCTGGACTTCGGCTTCGACTCGAAAGGGGAGAAGGTAGCGCCGTCGGTTGTCTTCCTCGAAGGCTACGCGGGCGACATGTACCTTGAACGAGCGCAGGATGAGCGGATGTACCGAAAGGCGTTCGCTGCCACCGAGAGCGCGGCGTTGGACCCGGTGCAGAGCAGGCACCTGCTCCGGCAGGTAGCGAGGGAGTTTGCGGTATGAAGGTCGATCTATCCACGGCTGAGTGGTTCAAGAGCACGCGCAGCGCCGGTGGCTCGGAATGCGTCGAGGTCGCGTTCCTCGACGGCGGTGTCGGTGTCCGCGACTCGAAGAATCCCGCTGGCCCAGCGCTGATCTTTTCTCCGACCGAATGGGATGCGTTCACCGCCGGAGTTGCCGAGGGCAAGTTCTCCCGGTCGGTGGCGCGATAGCGACATCTTAGCGCTCTGGCTGGGTCGGTCGCAGGTGCCCAACGTTACGCGCGGGTCCTCCGGTTCTCGGTGCCGATAGGTCACCGGCCGGAAGACCCTTGCGGCGAAACAGGATCGAACGCTCAGACGTTGACGCCGTAGTCCCTGGCGATGCCCGCGAGGCCGGAGGCGTAGCCCTGGCCGATGGCGCGGAACTTCCACTCGTTGTTGTGGCGGTAGAGCTCGCCGAAGATCATGGCCGTTTCGGTGGAGGCGTCTTCGGTGAGATCGTAGCGGGCCAGTTCTACGCCGGTGGCGGCGTCGACGACGCGGATGAAGGCGTTGCGGATCTGGCCGAACGACTGGCCGCGGGCGTCGGCGTCGTGGATGGACACCGGGAAGAAGATGTTGGTGATGCTCGGGGGAGCGGCGGTGAGGTCGACGTTGATCACCTCGTCGTCTCCTTCGCCCGCGCCGGTGAGGTTGTCGCCGGTGTGCTCGATGGAGCCGTCGGGCGAGCGCAGGTTGTTGTAGAAGACGAAATGCTGATCGGACAGCACCTTCAGGTTCGGTCCGCAGGCGAGCGCGCTGGCGTCGAGGTCGTAGTCGGCGCCGGTGGTGGTGCGCACGTCCCAGCCGAGCCCCACCGACACCTTGGTGAGATTAGCGGCCTGCTTCGACAGCGAGACGTTGCCGCCTTTGGCCAGAGTGACGCTCATGATCCCCTTCCGCGCGGCACGGCCGGTGCCGCCTCTTCTCTGCTCCCGGGAACGCCGGGCCGATTCAGTTCTGGTGGTCTGCCCAGGAACGCAGGGTGTCGACCCGGCCGCGCAGCGCGCGCAGTTCGCTCTCGTCGTCCAGCACGGTGCGCTGGATGCCTTGCACGACCGCGAAAGCCGACTGGCGGTGATCATCGATGACGTCGACGTCGATGCGGACGGCGACGTAGTCGTCGGCGTCGGGCATCCGCTCGGCGACCACGTGCGCGGTGCCCCTGGCGCACATCGCCACGTTGCCGCCGCCGAGGATCAGCAGCGCCACCTCGGGCTGCTCGCGCAGCCGCGCCAGCGAGCCGCGGTCGTGCTTCAGGCTGATCAAGATGCGCCGGTCACCGGCCCGCACGGGCCAGGACACCGGAATCGCGTGCGGCGCAGGGTCGGTGGTCACCAGCACGCCGATCGTCTCCAGCGGCCATTCCGGCAGTACGTCCAGCTCGGGATGATCTGTCGAGTTGTGCTGACGTTGGGCGGGGCTCGCTCCGGCTGCCATCTTCGTCACCTCATGGATCGTCGAGCGCGGCGGGCTGTACCGCGCTTGATAGCAGTCTAAGACGCTGTGCCCCTTGTGCGCTGGCGCTGGGCGCTTTGTCCGGACCGCTTTCCGGTGCCCGTGGGGCCGTGCCCGGATCCGGTCAGGCCGCGACCAGGGCGGGAATGTCCAGCGCCGCCGCCCATTTTCGGGCCATGTCCCGGACGCGGACCTCCGTCGACGCGTCGTGTCGCGCGTGCTCGCCCACCTGGACGGCGCCGCGTGCGGTCAGCTTCTCGGCGATGATCTCGCCGCCACGGTTGAATGTGTCGCCGTACACGATGTCGCCGAGCCCGAAGACGGCGAAGCGCAGGCCGCTGAGATCCGGGGTGTCGCGGTCGAGCGCGTCGGCGAAGGGTTCGGCGCCGGTCGGCAGCTCGCCGTCGCCGTAGGTCGAGCACACGACGACGTGGAAGTCGCGGACGTCCAGATCCGCGATGTCGAAGTCCGTCATGTCGTGCACCGAGACGTCGTGCGCCTCGCGCAGTTGCTCGGCGATGCTGTCGGCCGCGGACTCCGCGGTGCCCATCTCGGTTCCGAACAGAATGACGACGCGCACCGGCACAACCCTTCCTCTTGTATTGGTGAGGCTATCCTAACCGCATTGCGGAGTGTGTGCTACGCCCGGGTAGGAGCCACAGCTGCACTGATTGACGGAATGTCGAACGCGTTGCATCATTCGTAGAGGTGCCCGGAGTTTCCTGGGCAGACCAATTCAGCCGGCCGATGACCGTCCGGCGTGCGACTGCCGCCCGTGCCCTTCGATCGTTCCCGCACGAGTGCAGCGCTTCCATTGACGACGCCATGCGCGTCCGGCCGTGAGTGAGGTGAAACGAAATGGTCTACCAGTCGTCTGCATACCGGGTGATCAATTCGTACCCGCGCTTCGGCAGCCTCCCCCACTTCTGAATGTCACCGCGCCAGGCGCGCGGTCCGCGCACGTCGATGCCACGGCATCGACGGATCGCCGCTCGGCGCGGTGCCCCGGACGGAACGACAGACCGGCGGTTCGACGGAAGTGAGGCAGTCATGATGGACAGGGGAGCAGTGAATTCGGGGGCGGTGGAGATGGTCACGCGGCCCATGGCGAGCAATCTCGCCGTGTCCGCCGCGATGATCGAGGATCTGGCCTATCTGCGCGCGGAGCTGGCCGCGGCGGAGGTGCCGTTCCTGCTCGTGCGCGACAGCGGGCACCGGCTGGTGCTCGCGGCCGACGCGGCGCACCGCCTGATGGTGCGCCGGGTGACCGCCACGGCCGTGTCGGCGGGATTCTCCTGTGCCGAGGTGCAGCAGAACGTCTTCCGGCTCGGGCGCGACCACGATCCGGCCCATCACGTCGAGCTGGAACTGTGGGAGTACCACGGCGACACGGTGACCTGTCCGCGCCCGAACGCGCTGACCCGCACCGTTTTCGACCTCGCCGACGTCCAGCGAACCCAGGTGCGGCTGTTCGACCGGACCTGGCCCACCCTGGCCGACATGTTCGCGCCACAGACCGGTGACGTCGGCTTCGACATCGACCTGGTGTTCTCCTGGGTGGACGGCTCCGATCCGGAATTCCGCGCCCGCCGCGCCGGGATGCTCGCCCAGGTCGTGGTCGGCGAGGGCGACGACGCGGACGCCAGGATCCGCCAGATCGACGAACTGAAGTACGCCCTGCGGTCGGTGCACAAGAACGCGCCGTGGATCCGCAGGATCTTCATCGCGACCGACTCCACGCCCCCGGAGTGGCTGACCGCGCACCCGAAGGTGACCGTGGTGCGGGCGGTGGACCACTTCCGCGACGTCAGCGGCTTGCCGGTGTTCAACTCGCACGCGGTGGAGTGCCAGTTGCAGCACATCGATGGGCTCAGCGAGCACTTCCTGTACTCCAACGACGACATGTTCTTCGCGCGTCCGGTGCGCCCGTCGATGTTCTTCACGCCGGGCGGGGTGAGCCGCTTCATCGAAGCGGACACGAGGATCGGGCCCGGTCGCAACAACGAGCGGCGCAGCGGTTTCGAGAACGCCGCGCGGGTGAACCGGGCGCTGCTGGCGGAGCGCTTCGGTTACGTCATCACGCGGCACCTGGAGCACACGCCGGTGCCGTTGCGGCGCAGCGTGCTCATGGAGATGGAAGAGGAGTTCGCCGCGGATTTCGCGCGCACGAGCGCGAGCCGGTTCCGCGCGGCCACCGACATCTCGGTCACCAATTCGCTGTATCACTACTACGCGCTGTTCACCGGGCGCGCGGTGCCGCAGGAGGCGGCGAAGGTGCGGTACGTCGACACCACGAGCTACGGCGGGCTGGCCCTGCTCGACGGGCTGGCGCGTCATCGCGACGTCGACTTCTTCTGCCTCAACGACGGCAGTTTCCCCGAGGTCGCCGAATCCGAACGGGTGCGGATCGTGTCGGAGTTCCTCGCCAGGTACTACCCGGAACCGGGACCGTGGGAACGGCTCAGCACACCGCCTCGTCATCCGCTTCCGGAGTCGACGCAGGGCGCCGCATGACGTGCGGAATGCGCGCGGCCGGCGGGATCACGATGCCTTCCTCCGTCAGCCGCTGCCGCGCCTGCTCCGGCGTGGCGGGCGCGCCGACCGTGCGACCGCGCTCGATGGGCACCACCGAGTGCACCACGGTGTCCGGATAGATGTGCACGTAGTTGAAGGCCTGCGCGCCGTCCCGGCCGCGCAGGCCGCCCTGCGCCACGCCGAGATCCTGGCTGTAGCAGGTGGCCGACGCCACCGAGACGGGGATGCCCGCGAACGTGGCGTTGGTGGAGAAGTGCAGGTGCCCGGCGAGGATGGCACGCACGTCGGTGCCGTCCAGCACGTCGGCCAGGCGGCGCTGATCCCGCAGTTCCACGGTGACGGCCAGGTCGACCACGCAGGGCACCGGCGGATGGTGCATGGCCAGGATGGTGCCGAATGGCGCGGGTTCGGCCAGGACCGAGCGCAGCCATTCCAGCTGGCCGTCGGAGATCTCCCCGTAGTGGTGCCCCGGCACCGAGGTGTCCAAGGCGACGATGCGCAGCCCGTCGATCAGGTGCACCCGGTCCAGCGGGGAAGTCGTGGGGTACTCGCCGAGCAGGCGGGCGCGCAGAGCGGCGCGGTCGTCGTGGTTGCCGGTCACCCAGACGAGGGAGGTCTGCAAACTTCTAGCGAACGGCTCGACGATCGACTTCAGCTTGGCGTACGCGGCGGGCTCGCCTCGGTCGGTGAGATCGCCGGTGAACACCACCGCGGTCGGGCGGATACGGCTCGCCGCCGCCTGTTCGAGTAGCTGCCGTAATCGCAGGTCGGGGTCGACATCGCCGTACAAGGGGTCGTCGCCCGCGATGAGATGTGTGTCGCTGAAGTGGAACAACACGTGATCCGGACGCGGATACTCCGCGACTCTGGTGATGGACACCGGACCGAATCCCTCCCGGCGGGTTGCCCGCCATTGGCTTGACTCCGTCGCCACGATAGCGCCGGTTACGGACAGGTTTCCCGGCATTCGGTGAAGACTCGCCGTCGGGAGGGTTAGGTTTCGGTGTCGAACGCTGGGCGAACGCAGCAGATGTGGGATTGGTCACTGGCCGATGGCATCTGCGGCGCGCAGGGCCTCCACGACCATCGCGACGTTCACGGTGAAGGGTTCGTTGTGGATCGTCTCGCCCGGAGCGGTCGCGCGGCGCGCGATGGCCCGCAGCGTCTCGTCGTCGGCGTCGGGCAGTCCGAGGGCGGCCAGCGTGGTCGGCAAGCCGACCTCGGCGCAGAAACCGAGCACCGTGCCGATCTCGGACGCGGGCGCACCCTCCAGCACCAATTGCGTGAGGGTGCCGAAGGCGACCTTCTCGCCGTGCAGGAACGGGCGCGTTCCCGCGGCGGCGGTGAGGCCGTTGTGCACGGCATGGGCCGCGGCCAGTCCCGACGATTCGAAGCCGAGCCCGGACAGCAACGTGTTGGCCTCGACGACGCGCTCCAGCGCCGGTGTGACGCTGTGCGTGCGGACCGCGGCCAGCGCTTGCGCCCCGTCGGCGAGCAAGGTGCGGTAGCAGAGCTCGGCCAACGCGGTGGCGCTGCGCGTCGAAGCGCCGCCGCGCATGTTGCGCACCTGGGCGGCACTGCACGTGCGCGCCTCGAACCAGGTCGCCAGCGCGTCGCCCATGCCCGCCGCGAGCAGCCGGGGCGGGGCCTGCGCGACGACCGAGGTGTCCACCAGCACCAGTGCCGGATTGCGCCGCACCAGCTGATAAGCCTCGAACTCGCCCGAGTCGGTGTAGATCACCGACAGCGCGCTGCACGGCGCGTCGCTGGAGGCGGTGCTGGGGCAGCTGATCATCGGCAGATCCAGGTCGTCGGCGACCGCGCGCGCCGCGTCGAGCACCTTGCCGCCGCCCGCGCCGAGGACGACCGTGCTGCCGGATTCCTCGACGGCGTGGGCGATGCGGGCGATCTCCGCCCGGCTGCATTCACCGCCGGACAGATGGATCGAATAGGCGATCTTCGCGTCCGTCAGCGAGCGTTCCCAGGTGGCCGCGAGCAGCCGGAAGGCGCTGGAACCGGCCACGATGAGCACCGGCCCGCCGATCCCGAGGCGGGTCATCTCCGCGCCGAGCGCGGCGGTCGCGTCCCGGCCCTGCACGTAGTGCCCCGGTGAGGAGAACACGCTGAGCATCCGGCACCTCCCGCTCCCGGCCGCAACCGTCATGAGCCCGGCCGACGACGACGTTTCAACGCTACGCGACGCTTCCGTCGCCACGGCCGTGGTCGACGGAACTCGCCGCGCGCTCCACGGCGCGTCGCTTCGTGCTGCGGTGCCGGTGCGGGTTCGGCCCTCCGGCGCTTCCGGCGGGCCCGGAGCGCGTGGTCCGCGCCGCGCTCGGAACGTCTTCCCCAGCCGCGACGATCCCGCGAGCGCGAGGACCTGCTCAGCTCTGGGTCGTCAATGTTTCCGGCAGCAGGTGCGGCCGTTCGCGTTCCTTCTCGTCGAGCAGGGCGAAGTAGCGGCGCAGCATCAGAACGGCCGTGGTGGCCAGGCCCGCGGTGAGTCCCCACCAGACGCCGGCGGCGCCGAGGCCGGCCGGGTAGGCCAGGAGCAGGGCGACGGGCAGGCCGACGCCCCAGTAGCCGATCAGCGAGAGCCGGAAGCCCGCGTTGGTCGCCTTCAGGCCGCGCAGCAGGCCGGTGCCGATGTTCTGAGCGGCGTCGAAGAACTGCAGCACGATGCCGATCAGCAGCAAGGTGTGCGCCACGCGGATGGTGTCGGTGTCCGAGGAGTCCAGGAAGGGGCGCAGCACCAGGTCGGGAGCCACCACGTACACCGCGCCCGTCAGCGCGGCGATCACCGCGGCGTGCCGCAGCGCCAGCCAGGCCAGCGCGCGGGCGTGCGCGTGCTCGTCGCGCGCGACCGCGTGGCTGACCAGGATCGACGCGCCGTGCGAGAGGCCGATCGCCACCTGGAACACGATGTAGATGATCTGGTAGACGACGTTGTGCGCGGCCAGCGCCGCCGGGCCGATGCTGCCCATGACCAGCGCGAGCACCGAGAACATCCCGGCCTCCGAGCCGTAGGTGAGCGCGATCGGCGTGCCGAGTCGCAACTCGGCGCGCACGGTGGACAGGCGCACCGGCAGCGGCGTCATGGGCAGCGTTCGCCCGAGTTCGTCGTCGCGCCACACCATCGCCCAGAACACGCCGAAGGTGATCAGGAAGACCAGCGAGGTCGAGACCCCGATACCGGTGAGCCCGAGTTCGGGCAGTCCGCCCTTGCCGTGGATGAAGCCGAGGGCGAGCGCCAGATTCAGCACCACCGAGCCGAGGGTCACCAGCAACAGCGCCTGCGGGCGTTGCATGCCGACCGTGTACTGGCGCAGCACCTGGAACCACAGGCACGGCAGCAGCCCCGGCGCGAGCGCCACCATCAGCGGACGGGCGTCGGCGAGCACTCCCGGGTCCTGCCCGAGCCAGGGCAGCACCCAGCCGAGCCCGATCAGCACCGCGCCGCCGAGCACACCGGCGACCGTGGCGATCGCGAAGCTGGAGCGCAGCAGATCGCGGATCTCCGGGTCCGGCGACTCACCGCGCTTGCCCGCCGCGCTCACCGCGGTGGCGATCTGGTTGCCGCTGGCGGTGATCAGTCCGACGCACATGGTGCGGATCTGGTTGAACAGCACGATCGCCAGACCGCCCGCGGCCACCTGCCGCACGCCGAGGGTGCCCATCAGCGCGATGTTGGTGGTGGACACCGCGATCTGGGCGAGCTGGGTCAGCGCGATCGGCGTCGCGAGCGCGGTGAGCCGCCCGCCGTCGCCGCGGAAACTCGTCACGATCACCGGTTCTCCTTCGCAGAGGGCGGGAGAGTTGTCCCGCGCGGGGGCAGCGTCACACCGTACGGCCGACCGGACTTCACCGCGCTTCCACCAACGTGGTCCTGGCGGCGGGCGTGTAGCGCCGCAGCAGCAGCGCCACCTCGCGTTCGGTGCCTGCGTCCAGCAGGTCGCGCTCGTTCATCCACTCGTCGTCGAACACCGTGTCCAAGTACTTCTCCCCGCCGTCGCACACGATGGTGACCACGGTGGAGCCCGGTGGGAACTCCTCGAGCCGGGTGAGCGCGGCGTACACCGAACCGCCCGCAGACCCGCCGATCATCAGGCCCAGCTCGGCCGCCACCGCGCGGGCGGTCGCGAAGGCCGCCACGTCGGTGACCTTCACGCCCTCGTCCAGCAGCGAATAGTCGACGGCGGTGCCGATGGTGGCGCCGGGCGGGGTGCCGGTGCCCGACTGCCAGTACGGCCCGCCCGGCCCGCCGAAGGCGATCGAGCCGACCGGTTCGACCCCGATGACGTACGGCGTGCAGCCGAGCTGGCGCAGGCGGGTGGCGGTGCCGAACAGCGAGCCTCCGGTGCCCACGGCGGACAGCAGGATGTCGACGCGCTCGACGTCTTCGAGCAATTCCTCGGCCACCGGGTAGTAGCCCACCGCGTTGGCGTCGTTGTTGTGCTGCTCGGTGAAGTAGGCGTCGTCCCGCTCGGCCGCCATCGCCTCGGCGAGGTCCTCCCGTGCCGAGGTGGCCAGGTTGTCGTCGCCCTCGTCGGCGACGAACACCAGTTCCGCACCCATTGCCCGCATCGCGCGCAGTTTGTCCTTACATGCGTGATGGTCGACCACTGCGGTGAAGCGATACCCACGTTCCGCCGCGACTACCGCCAGGCCCAGCCCGGTGTTCCCGGACGTGGACTCGATGATATGTCCGCCACTGCGCAGCAAACCGCGCCGCTCGGCGTCGAGCACCATCTCGCGCGCCATCCTGATCTTGGCCGCGCCGGTCGGGTTGAACTGCTCCAGTTTCAGTAGCAGGCGAGTGCCCGTCGCGGTGGCCGCGAGCTCGAACAGCGGCGTGCGGCCGATCAGATCCGTCACGCGCGTGACGAGCGGCATTGATGTCTCCTGGTTCTGTCGGGTGGTCGGGTCAGTTGCCGTCGCGTGTCCAGCGGAAGCGCTCGCCGGGTGCGTCGTGCAGGACGACTTTCGGTGGGATGGGCAGTTCATGGAAGGCGGACTCGTTCGAATCCATCTGGTAGCCGGCGGTATTGGGATAGATCAGCAGATCGCCGACCTCGGCGGGGCGGGGCAGCGGCACCCGCCGCCAGCTCAGCATGTCGGAATCCAGACAGGTGGCCGCGCCGACGCTGGTCGGTGTCACGGCGCCGGGGCGCGCGGGCCACAGGACCGGATCGGGCAGGTACTCGCTGTCGAACCATTGCTCCGAGAGACTGAGGCTGGTGCCGTCGACGGTGAGCAAGCGGTAGGGCTCGCCGTGCGCGTGCCTGACCTTGCTGCCCTGGACGCGGAAGACGGTGCAGCCCGCGTGCGCGAGCAGCGCGCGTCCCGGCTCGATGGCCAGCCGCACGGCGTTGTCGCGCAGCCGCCCGGCGAGATCGGCGTGGTCGAGGATCTGGGCGAGCATGGCCGCGCCGGGCACCGGAAAGTGGTACGGATAGTACGAATCGAAGGACTTCCCGGAGTGGAACCACTGCCTGTCCACTCGCGCGGTGAACTCCATCGCGGCCTCCGCCGGGACGTAGTCGACACCGAAGCCGCCGCCGATCGACACGGTGGTGGCCGGATGGCCCAGGGTGCGCGCGTGCAGGCAGCGGGCGATCAGCTCGCCCGCCAGTTCCGCGCGTGCCACCGCGTCGTAGCCGGACAGGTGGAAACTGAAGCCTTCCAGTCGAATCGACTCGTGTGCGCCGCACAGCGCGACGGCGGCATCGATTTCGCCGGAGGTCATGCCGAACCGGCTGGCCGATGCCGCGGGCAGCACGCGGATCAGCACGCGGGCGGGCTCGTCGGGGAACGCCAGCCCGGCGAGCCGTTCGAGTTCCCCGAGATCGTCCACGGCGATCAGCGCGCCGTGCCGGGCGGCCAGCCACAGCAATTCGTCGGCCTTGGCCGGGCCGGTCACCATGAGTTCGTCACCGCGCACGCCCTGTGCCAGCGCGGCGGTCAATTCACCGACGCTGGCGACGTCGACGCCGGCGCCGTGTTCCGCGCACGCCCGCGCGACGCACGCGGCCTTGTTCGCCTTCTTGCCGTAGTAGATGGCGCCGTGCACCCCGGCGTGCGCGAACGCGGCGCGGAACGCCCGGATGTTCTGCCCGACCCGCGCCGGATACATCACGTGGAACGGGCCGCCCAGCGCGAAAGCCAGGTCGCCGAGCAGATCCGGATCGGCGAGCAGGCGGCGCTCCCACGGATCGAGATGCGCGGGCATCGGCGCGGCGCTGATCGAATCGCGCTCCGCCGCCTCGTTCCCCGGCTCCACGGTGACACTCACGTGTTCTAGTCCCACAGCGGCACCTCCGTGCCACGGCCTTCCGCGATCGCCCGCTCCGCCAGCGCGTGGGCCACCGCGATGTCGGTCAGCACCAGCCCGCTGTTGTAGACGAAAATGCGCTCGTCGTCGGAGCGGCGCGCGACCGCGCGGCGATTCAGGATCTGCGGCAGCTCGGCGTCGACCGTGCGCAGCGTGCCGTCGGGTCCGGCCATGTCGGTGCCGGTCAGCGCCATCTGCTCGGCGCTGGTCGCGATCACGCGGTCGGCGTCGATCAGCGTCGACGGCGCGAGCCCGTAGCCGACCAGCACGGCCACCGAACCCGCTGCCAGATCGTCGGATTCGAGCGCAACCTCGGTCCCCGGGCCCGCCGTCGCGAGCACGACATCGGCGGTGGCCGCCGCGGCGCGTGGATCGGTGACGGTCTCGAGCAGCGCGTGCGGATGGTGTTCGGCGAGCCCGCGGTGCACGGCCGCCAAGCCCTCGGGGTGCGTTCCGTAGACCATCAGCTTGCGCAGCTGCGGGTTCGCCGCGAGCAGGTGCGGCAGGGCGTTGCGCCCCTGGGTGCCGGTGCCGATCAGCAGCACGCTCTGCGCGCCGCGCCGGATCGTCTCGCGCACCAGCAGGGCCGACACCGCGGGCGTGCGCAGCGCGCCGACCCGCGCGCAGTCCATCATCGCGATCGGCGCGCCGGTGCTGTCGTCGTAGAGCGTGATGGTGGTGTAGTACCGCTTCGTGCTGCGATCGTGGCCGGGGTCGAACTTGTAGGAGGTCTTCATCGCCACCACGCGCCTGCGGCCGTCCCGGCCGAGCATGGCGTAGGCAACCGACCAGCCGTCCGGGTTCGCGACGCTGAGCTTGCGCGGGTTGTCCGAATCGCCTGCCGCCAGCGCCAGATACGCCTCTTCCACCGCGCGCACCACCGCGGCCGGTGTGATCGGCACGTCGGCGAGGTCGCTGCGGCTCAACACCCGCAGGGGTGTGCTTCGGTCACGCGTGCTCAAGGGGTCCTCGATCATGTCGTACTGCATCCCGCTCCTGAGTGCCGCTCTCGACCGGCGGGGTGACCGCCGCTCGGAACGGGGCTACGGTTTGTTGCCCGTAGCCATTCTCGTCGGCTTCCTCGGCGCGCCGCCGCCGTTCGGGAAGCCGGATGTTCACTCGCTTGAGCCACCGGTCGGTGCCGTCGTATCGCGCGGTGAACGGCACCCGGCCGTGCACGGCGACGTCGTTGTCCACGAGCAACAGCTCGCCGGGGGACAGGGCGGCGGTCACGCAGACGCGTTCGAGTTCGGCGGCGAGGTGTTCGTAGGCCGCGCGGAACTCCGGGTCGGCGTCGGCGAGCGGGGTGTACGCCGGGTCGTAGCGCAGGGTCTGCTGCTCGGGGCCTGCGGCGCTCCACAGCGTTGGAACCGGTGTGGCCGTGTGAAATTCGTGGCCGTCGCCGTAGGAGACGTCCGGCAGGATCGGCAGTGTGGGAGTGCTGAGCAGTTCGCGCTGGGCGGTGGACAGCTCGATCCGGCGCACCGACGACACGGTGGTGCCGACCAGATCCGGGTTGCGCAGGCAACCGAGCATCAGCAGGTTGGCCCGCCGCGGATGGAAGGCGTCCTCGGTGTGCGGGCTCAGCAGCACTTTGCTGCTGGCCCCGGACTGCTCGTGCTCGTGACCGGCCGCGGGCACGATGTTGTTGACCAATCGCCCGTCCTGCTGGCCCTGCCAGCCGAACGGCTCGCCCGCACTGCGCGCCAGCAGCAGCATCACCAGGTCGAGTTCGAACGAATGCGCGCGCCGCCGCGGATCGCCGCTCCAGCGCGCCGCCTCCCGCCAGTTCGGCGGTGTCGGGCCGAACTCGTTGTCGGCCAGCGGAAGACGGCCGACGACGGCGGCGCCCGCGGCGGTGGCGGGCGGGCGCATGGCGTGACGGACCTCGTCGGGCAGACGCGCGGCGCCGGCATCGATCCGTTCGATGAGCGCCGGGTCCGTGAGGGTCCGGGCGGCGGCGGCCGGATCGGTGAGCGCGAGATCGAGTGTGGCGGAGATCTCTCTGGCCAGAGCGCGCACCGCACGGCCTGCCTCCGGGGAGAGCTCACGTCGTTCGAGATCTTGGGGGTGAAGCGTCTTACGTTCGGAGAGAACGCTTTTCACCGGGCTTCCCTTCTTCGCATCGGTGGGAAAAGCAGGGTTCACGATTAGTATGGGAAGGTAGCCCTTCGCACGTAGTGAAGCAAGGCTTACCTAAGCGAGTCGGGGAAAAAATAGCCAAATCGTATAACTTCGGCTCGGGGGTGGTGGGCTCGGCTTGCCCGAGCCGAGGTTTGCGGGAGATGCGCCCTAGCGCTGCCGTTTTGATGCCGGTATCGGTGAGTCGCGCAACGCATTAGGCTAGCCTGTCCTGATCGAAGCGCTGTGCGCGGTACCGCCGCGGGTTCGGTCAGGAAGAGGGACAGCACAATGGTTTTGAATCGACGGGACCTGCTGCGGTCGAGTCTCGGGGTGGGGGCGGTGCTGCTGGCGGCCGCCTGTTCCGATGACGCCGACACGTCCGGACCGGCGCGGCGTGGCGGCACCCTGCGGGTCGGCGCGCTCGGCACCGTCGCGCGCATCGAACGCGACCCGCATGCCAACCTCAGCAACGACAGCGACTTCCTCGTCACCTCTCTGGTCTACGACGCCCTCACCGTGCCGGGCGGCAACCCGAATGTCCTGCCGCGCTTGGCCGCCCGGTGGGAGCCGGACGCGGACCGGCGGCGCTGGAGCTTCACCCTGGCCGAGAACGCGACCTTCCACGACGGAAGCCCGGTGACCTCCGAGGACGTGGTGTGGTCGCTGCGCAGGCTGCGCACGGTCGGCGGCGCGTCGAAGATGCCCGTGGCCGTGGAGGACATCACCGCCGACGGGCCGAATCGAGTGGTGCTGGCCGTGCCGGAACCGAATACCCAGCTGCCGCTGCTGGTCCGGTTGATGACGTTCACGGTGAAGAAGGACACCACCGACTTCACCAGGGCCATCGGCACCGGGCCGTTCCGGTTGGAGTCCTATCAGGGCGGCAACGCCAGGCTGGTGCGCAACGAGCAGTGGCACGGCGGCCCGCCGCTGCTGGACGCCATCGAGGTCACCATGTTCGAAAGCGTGACCGCGCTGGGCAACGCGGTGCTCGGCGGGCAGATCGACCTGGCCTCCAACGTCGGCGCGATCGCGGGCCGCACCGCCGAGGGACGTGGTGACCTGACGGTCGTGCGGCGCTCGAACGACACCGTGGTCGGCGTCGCCATGCGCACCTCCGACGGTCCGTTCGCCGACGTGCGGGTCCGCACCGCCGTCCGGCTGGGCGTCGACCGCAAAGCCTTGGTCAACCAGGTGCATTCCGGATACGGGACGGTGGCCAACGATGTTCTCGGCACGGCCGATCCGCTCTACGACACCTCGCTCGCCCAGCGCACCCGCGACGTCGAACGGGCGAAAGCGCTGTTGCGCGAGGCGAATTTCGACACCGGGCGCAGCTACCCGATCGTCACCAAGGCGGAGGCGCCCGGTGAAGTGGAATCGGCGAAGGTGATCGCCACCCAGCTCGCCGAGATCGGCATCCGGCTCGACGTGGTCACCCAGGAGCCGAACGCCTTCTACGACCAGACCTGGCTGAAGGCGCCGCTGTACACCATCTCGTGGGGCACCAACGATTCCACGCTCTTCTTCGCGAGCAAATTGCTGTCGAGCGGATCGAACCGCAACGAAACGAACTTCAAAGACGCGGCATTCGACGCCGCGACCGCGAAAGCCCTCGCCGCGCACACCGACGCGGAGTACCGGCAGGCCGCTCAGGAGTTGCAGCGCATCCAGTACGAGCGCGGCGGCTACCTGGTCTGGGGCATGGCCGACGGCGTCGACATCGCCGCCTCCCGGGTGCGCGACCTGCCCACGCTCGGCGGCTTCGCCCGCGTCCAGCTGGAAAAGGCCTGGCTGGCCGGGTGATGTTCTTCGCGCGATTGCTGCTGCGGCGCGTCATCCTGCTGGTGACGCTGCTGGCCTGCGTCTTCGTCGCCGTGGACCTGCTGCCGGGCGACTCCGCCCGCGCGGTCCTCGGCCGGGAGGCCACCCCGGAGCAGATCGCGGCCAAGGAACGCGAACTCGGACTGGACCGGCCGCTGTGGGTGCGGTTCTGGAACTGGATATCGGGCGTGGTCACCGGCGATTTCGGGCGCACCGCACGCGGCAGGCCGGTGAACGACCTGCTCGCCGACAAATTCCCGCCGACGCTGCTGCTCGGTGGCCTCGCCCTCGCGGTGACCGTGCTCGCGTCGCTCGCACTCGGCGCGTGGTGGGCGACGCGGCCTGGCAGCGTGGCCGCGCGCGTGCTCCAGCCGGCGACGACCACCGCGGTGGCCGTACCCGAGTTCGTGATCGCCACGGTGCTGATCCTGGTGTTCGCGCTGGCGCTGGGCTGGCTGCCCGCGGTCACCGTCACCGGCCGGTCGGGGATGCCGGCCGGTCCGGAGATGCTGGTGCTGCCGGTGCTCGCGCTGGCGCTGCCCCAGATCGGGTGGAACACCAGGGTGGTGCGCGCCGCCCTCTCCGACGCCGCGCTCGCTCCCCACGTGGAAAGCGCCGTGCTGGACGGTGTTGCGGGCCGGGCCGTGCTGGCGCGGCACGTGCTGCCGTTCGCGTTGCCGACGATCGTCGCCAGCTTCGCCACCACGGTCGGGATGCTGCTCGGCGGTGCCCTCGTGGTGGAGACCGTGTTCAACTATCCCGGTCTCGGCGCGGTCCTGGCCGGTTCGGTGGCCGATCGCGACACCTCGGTGGTCGCCGCGGTGGTGGCGTTGTCCGGAGTGTCGATCATGGTCGTGCTCGCCGTCGCCGACGGCATCCGCGCCTGGTCGTTACGGGGGCGGCGATGAAGGTCTCCGCCGCGGCCGCCCGGCCGGTGCGACGGCTCGGCCGTCTGGCCGTCGCGCCCGCCCTGCTGGTCACGCTGCTGGCGGCGCTCGGGCCGTCGCTGGCGCCGCACCCGGCGGAGGAAGCGATCGGCATCCCGTTCGGCGACCCCGGCGCCGGCGCGCCGCTGGGCACCGACCGCCTCGGCCGCGACGTGCTCAGCCAATTGCTCTACGGCGGCTGGGGATTGCTGCTGGTGGCCGCGATCATCGCGGTGCTGGTGACCGGCTCGTCGTGTGTCCTCGGCGCGGTGGCGGCGCTGCGCCCGCGGATCGGCGAGTGGATCGAACTCGGCACCGACCTGTTCATCCTGCTGCCCGCGGTGCTGGGCATCCTGCTCGTGCTGACCTCGTGGCCGGACGCGGGCCCCATGGGGCTGATCGTTCTCGCGCTGCTGTTCGGCGTCCCTTATTGCGCCAGGATCTTCACGGCCGCCGCCGCCGGGGTCGCGGCCTCCGGATACGTGGAGAGCGCGCGGGCCGCCGGTGAGTCGCTCGCGCACTTGGTGTTGCGCGAAGTGATCCCGAACCTGCGCGCGGTCTCGACGACTCAGCTCGGGTTGCGTTTCGTCGCGGCGGTCTATCTGGTGAGCACGGCGTCGTTCCTGCAACTGCCCACCACGCTCGGTGCGAGCAACTGGGCGGTCATGGTGCGCGAGAACGCCTCCGGCATGCTGCTCAACCCTTTGGCCGTGCTCGCCCCGAGCCTGGCCATCGCGATCGTCGCGGTGAGCGTGAACCTGGCGGTGTCGGCATTCGGCGGAGGGGAGCGGGAATGAACGCGAACGTCACCACGAGCGCGCGCCGGACGGCCGAAGCGGACGGAAAGGTCCGGGCCGATCTCGTCGCGGTCGACGGCTTGACCGTGCTCGGTCCGGACGGGCGCGAATTGGCCGGTCCCGCGACCTTCCGGATACCGGCGGGCACGGTCACCGCGCTCACCGGTCCGTCCGGGTCGGGCAAGACCACCGTGATGCGCGCGCTGCTCGGACAGCTGCCGTCGGCCGCGGCGCGTGCGACGGGAACGGCCTCGGTCGCCGGACATGATGTGCTCACGCTGGATCGCTGCGCGCTGCACCGGTTCCGGCGCAGGAACATCGCCTACGTCGGGCAGGACCCCGGCTCGGCGCTGAACCCGCTGCTGCGCGTGCGCGCCCTGCTGCGCGAAGTCGCGCCGGACGCGTCCGATGCCACGCTGACCGACACGCTCGCGCTGGTCGGCCTGTCGCCGGAATACCTGCGCCGCCGCCCCGGCGAGCTCTCCGGCGGCCAGCAGCGGCGTGTCGCCCTGGCCAGGGCGCTGATCCGCCGCACCGGCGTGCTGGTGCTCGACGAACCGCTCGCCGGGCTGCACGGGGCGCTGCGCACCGACATCGCCGGACAACTCGCTGCGCTCGCCCGCGAACGATCGGCGGCGATCCTGCTGTCCGGGCACGACACCGCGCTGGTGCATTCCATCGCCGATGACATCGTCGAACTCGGTGCCGTCCGCCCGGAGACCTCGCATCCGGTTCGGGTGAGTGGTCAGCCGGACCGAACCCTCGGCGCGGCAGTGCGTTCGCCGGTCGCGTCCGGCGGCACGGCGTCCGCCGATTCGGGCGAGGAACCGGGAGATTCCGAGGAGCACCGCTTCGGTATCGACCCGGCGCGGAACGGATTCGCAGGTGCGCGTGCCGTGCCGGGCCACGGTCCGGCGTCCACTGACCGGGACGAGCCTGCGGCGGCGCGAGCGCGCAACGGGCACAAGCCTGCGGACGACCGGCCCCGGGACATCGTGCTGCGGGCCGAGGGAATCGCCGCCTCGATCGACGGACACCAGGTGCTCGCCGACATCGACCTCGCGCTCGCGGCGGGCTCGGCGCTCGCGGTGGTGGGTGCGTCGGGCGCGGGCAAGACCACCTTGGCGCGCGTGATCGCGGGGCTGCACCACTCGGCGACCGGATCGCTCGAGCTGCGTGGCGAGCCGATCGCCGTCGGCGCGAACCGGCGCATCCCGCGCGGCGCGGGCGGTATTCAACTGGTCACCCAGAATCCCCGGTCCGCGCTCAACCCGCGCCGCACCGTGGCGCAAACGCTCGGCCGCCCCCTGCGGCGGATCGGGCGCGTCGCACGCCGGGACCTTCCGCGGCGGATCGCGGAACTCCTCGCCGCCGTCGAGCTGACCGCTGATCTGGCCGCCCGCTATCCGCACGAGTTGTCCGGCGGACAGCGCCAGCGGGTCGCGCTGGCCCGCGCGCTCGCCGCCGAACCCGCCGTGCTGCTGTGCGACGAGATCACCTCGGCGCTGGACCACACCACCGCGGCGGCGATCATGGCGCTGCTGGACCGGATCCGGATCGAACGCGGCACCGCCCTGCTGGTCATCACCCACGACCTGGCGCTGGTCGCCGAATACTGTCACAAGCTGCTGGTTCTGGACCACGGGCGCATCGTCGAATCCGGGCATACCGCCACGGTTCTCGCGGCGCCCGCGCACAACGCGACCAGCCGACTGCTCGTCTGACCAGCCGCAGGCGGGTCATGCCAGCCCCCGACACGCAGTGGACTCCGTCACCGGCTCGGCCCGGGCACGCGCCGTCATCTGGATCATGGAAGGTGTGTTGCGAAAGACCGGCGTCTGCGCCGCCGTCCTGGTGTTTCTCGGGCTCGCCGGTTGCGGGGGCGACCGCACCCCGATCCCGGAGGGCATCCCGCCCGGACCGGGCACCCCGCTGCCCGTGATCGACCTGGACGCTCCCGGCCGCACGGCCGTCCAGTTGCACGGCTGGGCCGACGAGCAGGCCGACCGGCTCGGCATCCCGCCGATCGCGCTGGAGGCCTACGGCTACGCGGCGGCCGTGATGACCAGGGCTCGCCCCGACTGCGGCATCGCGTGGACGACGCTGGCGGGCATCGCGAGCGTGGAGAGCAAGCACGGCACCCACCGCGGCGCACGGGTCGGCGAGGACGGCTCGGTCCGCCCGCCGATCATCGGCGTCCCGCTGGACGGCTCACCCGGCGTCGCCCGGGTCGATGACACCGACGGCGGCGCGCTCGACGGCGACCCGGTGCACGATCGCGCCGTCGGCCCGCTCCAATTCATCCCGGAGACCTGGAAGCGCTGGGGCGTCGACGCCAACGGAGACGGCGTCGCGGACCCGCAGAACATCGACGACGCCGCGCTCACCGCCGCCAGGTACCTGTGCGCCAGCGGCGGCGACCTCACCTCCGAGCACGGCTGGCAGCGGGCGCTGCTCACCTACAACCAGTCGCACAGCTACCTGCTGACGGTGCGCGACCGGGCCGCGACCTACAGCATCGGCCGCCGCGTGTGATGTCCCGGTCCCCGGAGTGCCGGTTACCCGCCGCGCTGACGGGACGATAGGCTCGCAGCGCACGGCCCATCCCGTGAGACCTACCGTGTCAGCAGCCGAAGGAGTGTCGTTTTCGTGGCCATCATCGAACAGGTCGGAGCTCGCGAGATCCTGGATTCCCGCGGTAACCCCACCGTCGAGGTCGAGATCGCTCTCGACGACGGCACCCTGACCCGGGCGGCCGTGCCCTCCGGCGCATCCACCGGCGAGCACGAGGCCGTCGAACTGCGTGACGGCGGCGAGCGCTACGGCGGCAAGGGCGTGCGCAAGGCGGTCGAAGGCGTGCTCGACGAGATCGCGCCTGCCGTCATCGGCCTCGACGCCGTGGAGCAGCGCACCGTCGACCAGGTGCTGCTCGACCTGGACGGCACCCAGGACAAGTCCCGCCTCGGCGCCAACGCCCTGCTCGGCGTCTCGCTGGCCGTGGCCCGCGCCGCCGCCGAGTCCTCCGGCCTGGAGCTGTTCCGCTATCTCGGCGGTCCGAACGCGCACGTGCTGCCGGTCCCGATGATGAACATCCTCAACGGCGGCGCGCACGCCGACACCGGCGTCGACGTGCAGGAATTCATGGTCGCCCCGATCGGAGCGCCCACCTTCAAGGAGTCGCTGCGCTGGGGCGCCGAGGTCTACCACGCGCTGAAGTCGGTGCTCAAGGCCAAGGGCCTGGCCACCGGTCTCGGTGACGAAGGCGGTTTCGCGCCCGACGTGGCCGGCACCAAGGCGGCGCTGGACCTGATCAGCGAGGCCATCGACAAGACCGGCCTGAAGCTGGGCAGCGACGTGGCGCTGGCGCTGGACGTGGCGGCCACCGAGTTCTACACCACCGGCAGCGGCTACAAGTTCGAGGGCGTGGTGCGCTCGGCCGAGGAGATGGCGCAGTTCTACGCCGAGCTGATCGGCGCCTACCCGCTGGTGTCCATCGAGGACCCGCTGTCGGAGGACGACTGGGACGGCTGGGTGAGCCTGACCGACCAGATCGGCGACAAGATCCAGCTCGTCGGCGACGACCTGTTCGTCACCAACCCGGAGCGCCTGGAAGAGGGCATCGCCAAGGGCGCCGCCAACGCGCTGCTGGTCAAGGTGAACCAGATCGGCACGCTCACCGAGACCCTGGACGCGGTGGAGCTGGCGCACCGCAACGGCTACAAGACGATGATGTCGCACCGGTCCGGCGAGACCGAGGACACCACCATCGCCGATCTCGCGGTCGCGGTGGGCAGCGGCCAGATCAAGACCGGCGCCCCCGCGCGCAGCGAGCGGGTCGCCAAGTACAACCAGCTGCTGCGCATCGAGGACGCGCTCGGCGATTCGGCGCGCTACGCGGGAGAAGTCGCTTTTCCCCGCTTCGCGTTCGAAGGCTGAGCTGCGGCACGAGCGAAGGGTCCCGGAGGAGGTAGCGTGCGTGCTCACGCGGAACGCCGGGACTGCCGCGAAGTAGAGACCGAGGCGTGAGATGACGGAGCGACGTGCGCGTGGGACCAGTCCGGCCGGACGCGGGGACCGCCGCACGTCGCGTGCCGCCGGATCGCGCCCGGCCGATGCCGCCGCCAAGCGCGGTCGCAGGCGATCGGAGTCGGCGGAGAAGCCGAAGCCGCGCAAGCACGCCTCCGGTCCGGCCGGTGACCGGCACGAGCACACGTTCCTCGGGCTCTCCACCGGCAAGGCGGTGATCCTGGCGATGGTGGTGTGCGGTCTCGCGCTCACCCTCGCCGTGCCGATGCGCACGTATTTCACCCAGCGCGCGGAGGCCGCGCAGCTGGCGCAGCAGCGCGAAGAGCTCGAGACGGATCTGGCCCGGTTGCGCGATCGTCGTGCCCAGCAGCAGGATCCGGCCTACATCCGCAGCGAGGCGCGCGACCGCCTGCGTCTGGTGATGCCCGGCGAGACGCCGTACATCGTGCAGGTGCCCGGCATCGAGGCGCCCGCGCCGCCGCCCGCTCCCACCAGAGCCAGGCAACCCGAGCCCTGGTACACCGAATTGTGGCGCAGCATCGCCGAGCCGCAGCCGACGCCGGAGGCCGCCGCGCCACTCCCGCAAGCACCGGAAGGACATAGGTGACCGCACCCACCGACCAGGATCTCGCGATCATCGCCGAGCAGCTGGGCCGCGAGCCGCGCGGCGTGCTCGCCATCGCCTACCGCACCCCGGACGGGATCCCGGCCGTTGTGAAGACCGCGCCCAGGTTGCCGGACGGCACCCCCTTCCCGACCCTCTACTACCTCACCGATCCCCGTCTCACCGCGGAGGCGAGCAGGCAGGAATCCGCCGGTGTGATGCGGGAGATGACCGAGCGGCTCGCCGTCGATCAGGAGCTGGCCGCCGCCTACCGCGCCGCGCACGAGAGCTATCTGGCCGAACGCGACGAAATCGAATCGCTGGGCACCGATTTCACCGGCGGCGGGATGCCGGAGCGGGTCAAGTGCCTGCACGTGCTGATCGCCCACGCACTGGCCAAGGGCCCGGGCGTGAATCCGCTCGGCGACGAGGCCGTGGCGCTGGCCGCCGAGCACGGCCTGCGCGGCACCGCGATCCCGGCCGACTGGCCCGCGTCCCGGCCGACTCGAGAGACTGGAGCACAGTGATGAGTGACCGGGTAGCCGCCGTCGATTGCGGCACGAACTCCATCCGCCTGCTGATCGCCGACGTGCGCGGTGACGGACGCCTGGCCGACGTGCACCGCGAGATGCGCATCGTCCGTCTCGGTCAGGGCGTCGACGCGACCGGCTCGCTGGCGCCGGAGGCGATCGAACGCACCCGCGCCGCCTTGGCCGACTACGCGGCGCTGATGCGCGAAGCGGGGGTCGGCCGGGTGCGAATGGTGGCCACGTCCGCCACCAGGGACGCCGCCAACCGGGAGGACTTCTTCGCCATGGCCCGCGCCGAACTCGGCGCCGTGGTCGAGGGCGCGGAAGCCGAGGTGATCACCGGCGACGAGGAGGCGCGCCTGTCGTTCGCCGGAGCCATCGGCGAATTGTCCAGCGCCGCAGGTCCTTTCGTCGTGGTCGATCTGGGCGGCGGCTCCACCGAGCTGGTGTTCGGGGACAGCGAGGGGGTGCGGGCCGCGTTCTCCGCCGATATCGGCTGTGTGCGGATCACCGAACGGTGCCTGGCGGGCAACCCGCCGACCGCCGAGGAGATCGCCGCCGCCCGCGCCTTCGCCACCGAGCGGTTGGCCGAAGCGTTCACGCACGTGCCGGTGGAAGGGGCGCACACCTGGGTCGGCGTGGCGGGCACGATGACCACGCTCGCCGCGGTCGCGCTCGACCTTCCCGAATACGATTCGCAGCGCGTGCATCTCACCCGATTGACTTCCGAGCAGGTGCACCAGGTCTGCGATCGGCTGATCGCCATGGATCACGATCAGCGCGCCGCGCTGGGTCCGATGCATCCCGGCCGGGTGGACGTGATCGGCGGCGGCGCGATCATCACCGAAGTGCTCGCCGAGGAGTTGTCCCGGCGGGCGGGCATTTCCGAGCTGGTCGTCAGCGAGCACGACATTCTCGACGGCATCGCGCTGTCGATCGCCTGAACCGGCCCGGTCGCTGGACGGATACCGGCCCGGTCAGTTCTGCGGGACGTGGCCGTTGAGCTTCACTTCGGCGTGCGCGTCGGCTCCAGGGCGGTCTCCGATGCCGATGCCCCTCCCTCGGCGCGCCTTGCCGACGGCGATATCGGCGAGCCGGGACAGCGATTCCATGTTGCGCGGCACCAGAAGCAGTTCCTGCAGCACGTTGGGCACCAAGGTGCCCAACCCGCGTTCGGAGTGTTCGTACATCCGGATCTGCGTTTCGCCCGGCACGGTTTCCACCAGCTCCAGCCGGATCCACGCGGCGCCGAGCGGCGAGAGCTTGGCCTCCAGCTCCAGCATGTGCGGCGGTTCGGCCGAAACGACCCGCGTGGTGTCGTTGACGGTGAACGGCCACACGCCCGCGCTGTAGTGCAGCACGGAGCCCGGGCCCGGCCACGCTTCGTCGACGTCGCGGATGTGCGTCGCGCCGACCACCCAGGCGGCGAACAGCCATCCGTCGGCCAAGACGTCGAAGACTTGTTCCGGTGTCGTCGGCACGGTGATTTCCACGTGGACCATCAGCTCAACGCTTTCTGGGTGCGGTTTGCCTGTCGATTGCGGGGTGCCCGGTGGTGGGGTGGGCAAACCACGTCTCGGGATTTGATTCGCCGTCGCGCGTGAACAGAACAAACGAATCGTCCCCGGCGTCGTCCGAGATGCGATCTTCTGAGCATGGTCGAACCGGAAACATCGCCTCGGACGCTTCGTCTACTACTAGGCGACCGAGGGCGGTGCGGGCTTGGCCGAGGACACGGCCATCGGCGCCTGCGGCGGCCTGTGCTCCGTGCTGGGCGGCTGGGTCGCCGACCGTTTGCTCAGAATGCGGCGGCCGTGGTTGCGCGGTGTTGACGGCACTGTATTTTTTCTCGGATGGTCTCGGCACATCGATGTCGGGTAGTTTGGCTCGGTTCTATGACCCAGGTCACGAGTTCGCGTACTTCGGTATCACCGAGACGGCCGTGGCGTGTGCGGGGGCTGATCGTCGCCGCCATCGCGCCATGGCTCCGCGAATTCACGGCCGGCGTGCATCCACTCGCCGTGTGGGTACAGAACACAAGCAAGCAGCAAGGATTAAGGAGAACGCGTGACCAACCCCGGGCCACGAGCCGATTCGGCGGGTGATGTCTCGTCTCGATGGGGCGGTCTGTTCCGCACCAAGTCCATCGAACAGTCGATCCGCGACACCGACGAACCCGACTCGAAACTACGCAAGGACCTGACCGCCTGGGATCTCACCATCTTCGGCGTGGCCGTCGTGGTCGGCGCGGGCATCTTCACCCTCACCGCGCGCACCGCGGGCAATGTCGCGGGTCCGTCCGTCTCGCTCGCCTTCGTGTTCGCCGCCATCGCCTGCGGGCTGACCGCGCTGTGCTACGCCGAGTTCGCCTCCACCGTGCCGGTGGCTGGCAGCGCCTACACCTACTCCTACGCCACCTTCGGCGAACTCGTCGCCTGGATCATCGGCTGGGACCTGATCCTGGAGTTCGCGCTCGCCGCCGCCGTCGTGGCGAAGGGCTGGTCGCAGTACCTCGGCGAGGTGATCGGCACCTCCCCGATCGCGCATCTCGGCCCGGTGACCTTCGACTGGGGCGCGGTGCTGCTGATCACGGTGCTCGGCGTGCTGCTCGCGACCGGCACCAAGGTGTCCTCGCGGGTGTCGGCGGTGGCCGTCGCGATCAAGCTGGGTGTGATCGCGCTGGTGCTGGTCGTCGGCCTCACCTATTTCAAGTCCTCGAACCTCACGCCCTACATCCCGCCGTCGCAGCCCGGTGAGCGGGGTGAAGGGCTGCGGCAGTCGCTGTTCTCCTTCCTGACCGGCGCCGGGGCCAGCAACTTCGGCTGGTACGGCCTGCTCGCCGCCGCCAGCCTGGTGTTCTTCGCGTTCATCGGCTTCGACGTGGTCGCCACGACGGCGGAGGAGACCCGCAATCCGCAGAAGGCGGTGCCGCGCGGCATCCTCGGCTCGCTGCTCATCGTGACGGTCCTGTACGTGGCGGTGTCGCTGGTGCTCACCGGCATGGTGCCCTACACCGAGTTGTCGGGTAACGACGCGACGCTGGCCACGGCGTTCGGCATCCACGGGGTGACCTGGGCGAAGAACATCATCTCGATCGGCGCCCTCGCCGGGCTCACCACGGTGGTCATGGTGATGTACCTCGGGCAGACCCGGGTGCTGTTCGCGATGTCGCGCGACGGGCTGATGCCGCGCAAGCTCGCGCACACCGGCAAGAACGGCACGCCGGTGCGGGTCACCGCCATCGTCGGCGTCGCGTGCGCGCTGCTGGCCGGCTTCGTGGACTTCGGCACGCTGGAGGAGATGGTCAACATCGGCACGCTGTTCGCGTTCGTGCTGGTGTCGGTGGGCGTGCTGATCCTGCGGCGCACCCGCCCTGACCTGCCGCGCGGATTCCGGGTGCCCCTCGTGCCGGTGATCCCCGTCCTTGCGGTGCTGTCGTGCCTGTGGCTGATGCTGAATCTCTCGGTGGAGACCTGGCTGCGGTTCCTGGTGTGGATGCTGATCGGGTTCGTCGTCTACTTCGCCTACTCGCGGCGCAACTCCGTGCTCCGGAAGGCTTCCGCCACCTAGTCGCGCGGCCGGAGTTCGGCTGCGGATAGCCTGACGCCGTGTCGCAGCGTGAGTTGGTTGTTCTCGGGACCGCTAGTCAGGTGCCGACGAAACAGCGAAACCACAACGGGTACCTGCTCAGGTGGGACGACGAGGCGATCCTGTTCGATCCCGGTGAGGGCACGCAACGGCAGATGACCTATGCCGGAGTGACCGTCACCGGGCTCACCCGGATCGCCATCACCCATTTCCACGGCGACCACAGTCTCGGGCTGGCCGGAGTGGTGCAGCGGATCAACCTCGACCGGGTGCCGCATCCGGTGGACGTCTGCTTCCCGGCGTCCGGCGCGGCGTACTACGAGCGTCTGGTCAACGCGACGTCCTACTATCACCGCGCCGAGCTGCGCCCCCGTCCGATATTCGGACCAGGCCCCGTGGACCTGCCCGAGGCGCCGTTCACGGTGACGGCGGTCGCGCTCTCGCATCCGGTGGAGGCTTTCGGCTATCGGCTCAGCGAGCCGCCCGGCCGCCGCATCCTGCCGGACCGGCTGCGCGCCCTCGGGCTGCGCGGCCCGGTCATCTCCGAACTGCAACAGCGCGGCAGCGTCGAGTTCGAGGGGCGGACGATCACTTTGGCCGAGATCAGCGAACCGCGATCCGGTCAGAGTTTCGCCTTCGTGATGGACACCCGGCTGTGCCCCGGCATCGCGGAGCTCGCCGCCGATGTCGACATGCTCGTCATCGAGGCCACCTTCCTGGACGCCGACGAACACCTCGCCGTCGAATACGGCCACCTCACCGCGGGCCAAGCCGCGCGGGTGGCCGCCGACGCGGGCGTGCGGACCCTGGTGCTCACCCACTTCTCCCAGCGCTACCGCGACCTCGACGAGCACATGGCCGAAGCGGCGAAGTACTTCACCGGCGAGATCCACATCGCCACCGACCTCGCCCGAATCCCCGTGCCGCCCCGGCGCTGACAGATCCGCCACGCCGAGAACACGCGCGGACGCTAACACCAGCCCGCCGCCGACGATCTAGTTCTCTGGGACGCCTGCCACCCCCGGGCCACGAACAACCGCCACCGGTGCCGGTCACTTGACCGCACCTTCGGCACCCGCCCACGGCCGACGCCCCGCCACCCCGGCGAATTGTCGGAATTCCGGTACAGCCGTACGACTCGGTACGCTGTCCCGGACGCCCCTATAGCCCAATTGGCAGAGGCAGCGGACTTAAAATCCGCCAAGTGTCGGTTCGAGTCCGACTGGGGGCACCTACGAAACCGCAGGTAGATCCTGTTTCCCGGCTTCCGGTGCGACGGCGTCCGCGCCCTCAGTCCGCAGTGAGTCCGCAGCAGCGGCCAGCGCGCCCCGGTTCATTGCGTCCGCGACCGGGTCCAGGTCGTCATCGAACAGATGCCCGTACAGGTCCAAGGTCAGCGTCGCCGTCTTGTGTCCCAGCATCTTCTGCACGACCTTGATGTTCGCCCCCGCGCTGATCGCCAGCGACGCCGCCGTGTGCCGAAGGCCGTGCGGAACCATCCCGTCCAGACCGGTCATAGCTACCGCCTGATCGAAGGCTCAACGGAACTCTCCCAGCGGGAGGTGCCCACCGTTCCGACTCTCGAACACCACCGGTGCACCCTCACGGCCGTCGAGGTCCGCGGCCAACAGCTCAGCCAGGAAGAGTGGCACCGGCACCGACCGTGAGGTGTGATTCTTCTTGTCGGTCTCCACGAGCCCCTCACCAGCGACGTACATTGCCGAACGAGACACCCGAATCCGCCGACGCTCAAGGTCGACATCGCCAGGTCGAAGCGCGGTCGCCTTCCCGAACCGGATACCGGTGTAGGCGAGTGCGGAACCAAAGTTCGGAACCGACCCGCTGCCGACGCCAACTGCCGAACTTGTGCATAGGTCAGGTATTGCTTCTCCGCTGGCGACTTCTGCGGAAGGTCGATCTCCTCTGCGGGGTTCACCGCCAGCCGCTTGGCTTTGATCGCGAACCGCAACACCTGATCGAGCACCTGACACGCCTGAATCACACTGGCGCCGATAAACCCTTGCCTTTGAACCGGTACCCGCCGGACTCCGACAGTGTCACCACCCACGCTTGCACTTCTTCAAATTTTGTGTCGCGCAGTGGCTTTCGTCCCCACACTAGCGGTACAGGAGCGCCCCGGCCGCTTCGCGCCGCCGCCGCGCTGCGACACGCAGCGCGCTCCCAAACTGCGGTCACGCGGTGCGTCGAGCGCGTCGGCGACACTCGGCCGCCAGGGTGCACAGAGTTCCTGTCTGGTCGCCTTTTTTATCAACCGAAGCAGTACTGGGCACTTCGAGAGCCGTACCCGACTTACCTCCCGCAGCCGAGCACGAAGCGGCCAGCACTCTGCCCGGTCCACCGGCTGTGGTCCCGTGGGGTTCCCGGACAAGTGCACCAACGCCCAGCCGCGCTGGCCTCTGTTCATCTCCGGCCGTGGTGGTCAACTCTGTTCGTTCCGGGCGATCACTTTGCGGGCTCGCTCCAAGTCCTTCTCTCGGCAGTAGTCCACCCCGGAGCCTCTGCGCGCGAAGGACAGGCCTTACGGGGCAGACGGTGAACCAGCCCCCAGTGTGTGCAGCCCACCACCCGGCACGGCCAGCCCATGCCCCTGACGTGCCCCAAGGTCCGGGAATCAGCGGTCAACTCCGGCGATTGCCCGCCTCGACGCCGACTGCCGAACAACAGGAAAATCCCCCCGACCAGGTGCTGCGTCGAAGGGATTCAATGGCCAGGGCTGGGATCGAACCGGCGACCTTCCGCTTTCACGCGTGAGCATGTATGGCGGTCAGGGCCGTTTGATAGCAGCGCATGCGAGGAGCGTGCGACTGCCCCGATCTCAGGACCCCGGAGAGTCATCCGGAGCAGGATGTGCTGCAAGCCAGAGAGCTACCATCTCGTCTCCAATATCCTTTATTTGGCGTTTGGTCAAGCCCAGGTCAACAAGGCGCTTTTTCACAGAATCGATTAGCTGCACGTCGGCGGTCCACGGCATGTTTTGCGACTTCGGGGCGTCGCCGTGGACTGGCGTCGTCAGGAGGTCGGCACGAGGGAACATTGTTCGCAGTCCGACCATCCGTTCGGTCGTCATCCCGACGAGGCCGTCGCTGTTGGCCCAGTTTAGAATCTCGTTGTTGGCGCTCTGCTTGACCCGTGATCTGTTGTGAATCACATCATTTCGAATCTTGTTCAGCTCCGCCATGAACTGGCTCTTAATGTCGCTCTTCACGAAGTATTCACCGAGTCGCCGAGAGTACGCATCGGCCAGCCGCGGTCGATACCACTCGTCCCAGATCGCCTGGATGTAAGCGAACCACTGCCCGTACGTCATGATCTGGATCGGGGGGAACCGCTCGTATGTAACCCAACCGCGCTTCATGGATACCGAGTTCATGCCACTGTCCATCGCATTGTTGAGGTCGGCCACATGGATCCTGCCGGGTCCAGCAGTCTTCATGAAGGCGTACCTTCCCACATCGAAGTACTCACCGTCTGCGGGCCGACGGGCCCCTAGTACTTGGGCCAACGTCCTGTGCGCCGACAAGGCAGTAGCCAAAGTTGCGACGTACCGAGTCTCGAACTCCTCGATGACCTGCTCGACCTCTTCATCGTCAGGCATACTGTCGATCGCGGCGATCGCCGTGCCCGCGAGTGAATCGATGTCGTTCAGGCTATCCACCAGCAGTTTTGGGGTCGTAAACGGAGAGTCCAGGAACACTATCACTGCATCGAGGACTGGCTGGACGATCTCCTTCAGTCGAGAGCTGTATATCGCCTTCCGGTCGCGCTCCTCTAACAGATGGGGAAACACCCCCTCCTTCAGTCCCTCCTTGGTTGTTCTCTCGGCTACGCCCTTCGAGTAAGGAGATGCTTCCAGGTTGTCCCGTGCAACCTGGACGAAGAACCTGATCTGACCAAAATGGTGGCGCCACAGCTCAGCCTCATCACTCATTGCGCTCATACTCCTTTGTTCATGCGGTCGACGTTGTTCGTCGCAACGGAGTCCGCGCTCGTTACGTCGGAGAGGATCAAAGGGTTCAGGTTCGAGTCTCGCCCGCCCGCCCGGATAGGGTCCGCATTCAGTCCGCAGTCGGCTCAACCACAGCCATCCACTCCAGCGTTCCAAATCACTGTTTTCGCTGGTCGACTCGCGGATTCCACGCCAGCAAACGATGCTGTGAACTGCAACTTTCCCGACGATAGAACTTAAAATTCGCCAAGTGTCGGTTCGAGTCCGACTGGGGGCACTCATGGTGCCGATAGGCAGGTTGTGGAGTGGGCCGGACCGTCCTCTACTCAACAGAACCAAACCAAACACGCGGTCAGGGTCGGTTCTGCGAGCGGTCTTCGCCTTCGAGGCGCTGGCGTATCGCGTCCACCGTGCGATCTTTGGGGATGCGCTCAGGTCACAGGATGGCGAGTGCCAGCACGACCAGCGGCAGGCCGACAGCGACGATGGAACCCAGTGCGATCACGGCGCCCACCGCGCCATTGTGGGCAGCTCGGACGAAGGTCGGCGGGCTAATTGGAAGTAACAGGGACCGCTTCGGACTGGGTACCGCTGTCCTCCTGCCAGATGAGGTTCGCCGTGATCTGCAACGGCATACCCATATCAAAGCCTACAGACCAGCGAATCCGTTGAAGCGGAGGGAGGTCGAACGGGTCGTTATTCTCGCGGTAGACCGCGCGTTCCCACGGCCCGAGATCAACTTGTAATTCCTTGGAGGTTGTGGTCGTGCTCTTGTTCTCAATGACCACATAAGTTCTCGGCTTCCCACGGTGGTCAACCTCGCGCTCGACATATACCCGAGGAAGCGCATGCTCGCCTTTGCGTACCACAGACGGAGCGCCGAGCCCCATCTGGGCGACGTCCCGTTCAATTGCGCTACGTACCTTGTACGCGAGGTCGGAGGGTGATTGATAGACACCCAGCAAACCTTTCTGTTCCAGCTCCTTCTTAAACGCTCGGAGCCGGGCCAGCTCGTCAAGATCGACGTTATGGTCCAGCGGCTCATTTGAGAACCACACGTGCACTGGCTTTCCCGCGTCAGCAGCACGCTCGATCTCCTCGGCCGTCCCCGACACTGCCGAGGCCGTTGCTTGCCCGAGCCGCGAATCGAACAGCGCGACAACAATATCGGCATCATCGAGCAGCTGAGAGTTGACCACGCTCTGACCCCCGCTCGGGCTCATTTGCGGTACTGCGTCCGTCTTCCAGAACTTCGGTAGCAGAATCGTCTGCGAAGTCTCCGCCCGATCAGCGTTCCAGTCGTGTAGGCCATCACGAACCGCATTGACCTCTTCAGCCGTATCCCCAGGCGTCGAGATGAAGACCTTCAGCACATGCGCATCAAAGACCATGGCAACGATTCTGCCACCGTTCAGCTGACCAGGGTTCGTTACTGCGGACCTGTTTCATCCAGGACCTATTGCCGGTATCCGGGGTGCCCTTCCACGACTGGGACGGCGAGCACCTGCGGGGCGTCATAAGGATTGTCCTTGTTAACGCGCTCAATGATTGCCGGCACCAGCGAGCGCCGGGTGTGTAGCACCACGGCCGCCTCAGCCACGTCTTCCACCGCACCCTGCCACCGATAGATGGACCGGACGCTGGGAAGGATGTTTCCGCAGCAGCCAGCCGGTCTTCCATCAAAGCCTTGTGAACGTTGCGAGTTGATCAATGTCCGGGCCGGTGACGGCGACGTCTACGAGCTCGACTTCAGCCAGCCTGCAATGCTCCCTCGGTCTCGATCAACGATGCAATCAGTTGCTGCATTTGGCTTTCGGTGCGAGCCATCGCGCCCGAACCCCGAACCACCGCTAGGAGGTCGGCCCGTTCCAGGAGAACTCGGTCGACCAGGTGACTCCTGCCGTGTGGTCGGTAAGGAGCAACTCGAAATCCCATGGTGTGTCCGCGATGCCCTCGGGAATCGGGGCCTGGAAGGTTCTGATCGTTCGCGTCGCTGAAGTCGATTCACCGGCCACCACCGCTGAGGTCCCGAAGGTGGTGCGCAGGACGGCGTCGACCTCGTAGTCCCAGATCGATGGTGCGCGCTCGTCGAGCGCGGTCGCGGTGTAGAGGAACTCGATCCCATTGGGGTCGATCGTCACCGGCCCGATCCACGCCTCGATAGGGCCGTCATCTTCGGTGACGAAGGCCGGATCGGTCAGCATGGCCAATCGCCCTCGCGGATCGCCCAGCGGTGCCGAGTAGACGGTGTCGTCCGGCCAAGACAGTCGCCGCACCCAAGGACCGTCGGTGGTGATGTCGTCAATGGTCAGCTCGATATCGACTGATGCCGTATCCGGGTCGAGGTCGGGCAATATGAAGGTGGTCTGGGCGTGGGTGTCGGAGGAACTACTGCCCCAGCCCACATCGGTAGCCACACCGTTGACCAGTGCCGACACCCCGGGCTGGTAACTCTGCAAGGACGGTGCGGCCTCGCCGACCGCTTCCGCCGTGAGGGACAGCCGCAACCCGGTGGGCGTACGGAGCGCTGGTCCAGCCCAACTCAGAATCCCGTTGCTGCCGTCGGACACGAATTCCGGTGGCGCCCACACGGCCAGGACACGATCGGTAGTGCGCTCGCTCGGTGACATCGTCGGCTGTGCTCCTTTTGGATCGCGGTGGTGGACACGGAAAAGATCGATTAGGACTCGGCGATCGGCCCCGATCAACGTAACAGTGACGCGCACGGGCTGCTTCTGTTGTGCGTCGGCTTCCCCTGCAATGGTGGCGATCGGGTGACCGTACGGCCGATCACCCGATCGCATCGAATTAGCCGCGTTATTAGCTGCCCGCCACATCGCCGCAGGGCAGCGAGGCCACCTCCGACGTCCCGGAGGTTGTGTGCTTTCCGGCGCTGATCCAGCCCTTCGCCCGGTATCTGTTGGTGGTGTTCGTCCTGCATCGATCGTTGTGATACTGCAGGACAACCACCTGCTTCCCTTCATCGAAAGCGGGATTGCTCCTGCGTATCACCTGCACCCACGAGTCGCCGACCTGAGTCTCGAGCTGCACGGTGACCTTGTGCGGGTGCCAGTCGTCACCGGTGCACTGGGATGTCAGCCCCCATTCGATGTACCCGTTCACGGCCCTGATCACATGGAAGTTCCCGGCACACGCCCCCGACTCCGCGGCAGCAGTGGCGGGGTTCGTGATCATACCCGCCGCTGTGAACGCGCCGACGGCGAGAGCCGCCACCGCAGACTTGCGAATCTTCATAGTTTCTCCACCCCGAAAAGATCTGTTGAGATGCCCCCACTTCGATGTCCCCCGGTGTTGTGCACCGCTGAGAACCGTGGTGACACAGGATTTGACGCATCGAAGCGCCGACTGGTTCCACCGATTCGCGGAATCTTCCAGTGCCCCAGAGACGTGCTCATGCCCGGCGTGGTGAGCAGACTGGACGTACGTTCCTGCAGACCGCCCGACACCAGGCGGTTAGGGCTTGTTCTGCGAGCGGTCTTCGCCTTCGATGCGTTGGCGTATCGCGTCCACCGAGCGATCTTTGGGGATGCGTTCGGGCCAGAGGATGGCGAATGCCAGCACGACCAGCGGCAGGCCCACAGCGACGATGAAACCCAGTGCGATCACGGCGCCCACCGCGCCGTTGTCGGCAGCGCTGAACCCAGCGGGTATTCCCGCGTGCCGGTGATGAGGTCGGCCATCTCGGTGACGGCCCACCAGGGCGTATCGGATTCCAGTACGCCGAGGTGCGGGATGACCACCGCGTCGGCCATGTGTTCCAGCGCGTACTGGACTGCGATCAGCGCTGCCAACACGGCTTGTGCGTCTGTGTGCACGGTGTAGACGATTCTCAGCACGTGATGCCGCACCAGCGCTTCGAACTCTGTTGGATCGTGGTCGCTGTGGAGTAGAGCCACAGCCCGCCTTGGTACCTGTTGGTCCGTCACTAGCCCCTCCTGGTTCCGGTTTGGTCACACCCGGTATCGAGGGGTCGATCGCCATCACCCCGATACCGGGTGTTGGCGAACAGCCTTTTGAAAGTTCATGCTTCCAAGGGCTAGGTCTGGAATAGCCTTTTACCCTCGGAGTATGAGCCTTTCGACACATGCCGGACAGGCGATCGCGGCCGAACGGAAACTCGCGGGCCTGAGCCAGCGCCAACTGGCCGACCGAGCCAACTACAGCCTGGCCATGGTCAAGGCGGTCGAGCAGGGACGCGAACCGGCAAGCCCGGCGTTTCTGGCCGCTGCCGCGCGAGTGCTGCGTGTGGAACCCGAACGGCTGACCGGTATCCCCTACCGCGATCTCATCGAGAAGGACGGGCCGCTGGAAGGTCTGGCTGAATTGCGAGCTGTGCTCGCCGAAGGTGCGTATGTGCGCCCTGTCGAGCCGACGTCGCTGGCCGCACTCGCCGCTGAGATCGCCGCCGTAGACCTCGCGTATCGGAACGACAAGGGCCGGGTCGCGCTCGCACGTATGCCGGACCTGCTGCGACGACTGTATGGGGCACTGCATAACGCTGCCCACGGAGATCGTGGAGCGGTGTTCTCCCTGTTGTGCGCCGCTTATGTGACTACCGAACGGCTCTGTCGGCGATTCGGATTCATACACCTGGCACCGACCGCACTCGATCGACTCGAATGGGCCGCCGCATCAGCGGACGATCCGCTTTACGCGGCTCAAGCCAAAATCAAACGCGCGCGAATCCTCATGTACCACGACTCCAACGACACCGGCCTTCGGTTGGTAGAGAGCGCGCTCGACGAGATCGCAGGTGATGACGAAGCCGCCAATGCGGTGCGCGGTTATGGGCACCTGTGCGGCGCGATCGTGGCTGCCCGGGGTATCCGTCCGGATATCGCCGCTGAGCACATTGACCATGCGCGGCGCCTCGCCCCGAAAATGCACGGTGAATCCGACCTGTACGGCACACTTTTCGGCCCTGCGAACGTCGGCATCCATTCCACTGCCGTCGCCCTCGAAGCCGGTGACCCCGGCAAAGCGGCGCACGAAGGTTCTGCACTCCAGCTTCCCAAGAAAATCGCACCACCCCGAGCAGGGCACCACTGGCAGGATGTGAGCCGGGCGTGGCTGATGATCGGCAAGCCCGACCAGGCACTCGACGCCCTGAACCGTGCACGCCGCGTCGCTCCACAACAGACCCGATTGCATCCGTCGGTCCGGGAAACGGTCTACGGCATCGCCGCAGCACAGCGCAGGCAGACCAACAGCCTCACCGGATTCGCCTCGTGGCTCGGCGTCCAACTATGAGGGCATCTGACGATCCGGCTCGCCGGTGAATCCTCCAGTCGTTATTGCACCCACAGCGCCCGGCGTGATCAGCGCGAAAGTCCGTGGGCGCGGGCGATGATGCGTTCCATGACGGTGCGGGGCAGTAGGCGGCGGAGGGTGAACATGGCGGGGGCGTTGCTTCCTACCGCGTAGAGGGGTTTGGGGCGGGCGGCTTCGATCGCCTTGACGATCGTGGTGGCTACCTTTTCGGGGGTGATTCCCTTTGACTGGTTTTCGTCGAGTTTCGCCATGAAGGTCGTGAAATCGGCGGTGTGGGGGGAACCTTCGGTGAGGTATTTGGTGCGGCGTTCGCGGAGGCCGGTGTCGATCTGGCCGGGTTCGACGGCGGTGATCCAGACGCCGAAGGGGGATTCCTCGAAGCGGGCGGCGACCGCGAAGCCGCGCAGTGCCGCCTTGGTGGCGACGTAGGAGGACCGGTAGGGCATCGGGAAGCTGGCGAGCATCGAGCCGACCATGACGACGCGGCCGTACCGGCGTTCCCGCATGCCGGGCAGCACCGCTCCGGTCAGGGCGACCGGGCCGAGCACGTTCAGCTGGAACAGTCGCTCGACGGCGTCGGTGGGCAGTTCGGCCAGCGGACCCGCCTGGCTCTCGCCCGCGTTGTTCACCAGCACATCGACGTGGTCCAGACCGGCCGCGAACGTCTCGATCGACGCCGAATCGGTGAGATCCAGCGCCCGGTACTCGACCCCCGGCAGCACGGCGTCCGAACCGATGGAATCGGGATTGCGGCTGGTGCCGATCACGCGATACCCACGCCCGGCCAGCGCGGCTGCGGTGGCCTTCCCGATTCCGGACGACGCACCGGTGACCACAGCGACGCGAGACATAACGCTCCTTTCGACGGCAACATGCTGACGATATCGTCAAGTTCCCGCTTTGTGCTACCCGCAAGTAACTCCTGAGCTTCGCGACGAGTGCGGGGTCCCGGTCCGGCGGCGGTGGGAAACGGGAGTACAACACGTGGTGGCGGCTCGGATATTGCCCATTGAATTCTCCATGGCGGGCTGGAGTCCGAACGGGGCGTCGGCAGGTTCCCGCGGGTGCGGCGCGAGAGTGGCTCGCGGGCCCGTGAGCTGGGCGTACGGGCTCGGGGCCCGATGTGAGAAGCCCACCGCCGCAGCGGAAATCGTTCACCTGTGGGAAATCCGGACGTATGTCGGCGGCCGAACGATGGGGCTAGTGTTGGCCGGCGCGGTGCAGGCCGGAGACGCTGCCGCGCTACCCCCGACGCCGAGGAGATTGTGGTGGTTGTCGATACCGTCCGTGAGGAACAGGCGATCCGTCAGATGACGGAGCGGCTGGTCGAAAACTACACCGAGACATATTCTCCCGAGCATATCGAGAGCGCCGTCGGTGCGGCGCGGCAGAAGTTCGCGGGCCGCCCGGTGCGGCAATTCGTTCCGATTCTGATCGAGCGGGTGGTGCGGCGGGAATTGGAGAAGTCGCCGGAGGCGGAAGTGCAACCCGTCACGGTCCCGCTGGACCAGGAACCGCAGGCCTCCACTCCGGGAAAACTGTCGGAGTTCCGCGAGTTGTGGACCTCGAAGAAGCGTTTCGCTCCGTACGCGCTGGGAGCCGTCGTCATCCTGACGGTTCTCGCCGTGGTTTTCGCCACGCGCCAACCCACTCCCGAGACGCCCGCCGCCGCGCCCGCCGCGCCGCTCACGGTCGTCCACGGTGTGGTCGGCTCGGAGAAGATGCCGTTCTTCCAAGATCCCGAAGTGGTCGACGCGCTAGCGCGCAACGGTGTGCGCGTCGAGGCCGAGCCCGCCGGATCGCGGCAGATCGCCACGTCCATCGATCTCACGAGATTCGATTTCGCCTTCCCGTCCAGTGAGCAGGCGGCCGAGCGAATTCAACGGCAGCGCAACGTGACCGCGAAGTACACGCCGTTCTCCTCGCCGATGGCCATCGCGACGTTCACCCCGATCACCGATCTGCTCACCCGGGCGGGAGCGGTGCGCCCCGGCCAGGTGCCCACCCTGGATCTGCGCCGCTACCTGGAGCTGGTTCGCAACGGCACCCGCTGGGACGAACTGCCCGACAACGCCGCCTATCCGGTGCGCAAGAACATCCTGATCTCCACCACCGACCCGCGCAGCTCCAACTCCGCCGCCATGTACCTGGCCGCGGCGAGCTACGTCGCGAACAACAACACGATCGTGCAGGGGCCCAACGCCGAGCAGGCCGTCCTGCCCGCCGTGTCGCGACTGTTCGTGGGCCAGGGTTACACCGAGAACACCACGGAAGGCCCGTTCAACAACTACCTCGCCACGGGGATGGGTCCCACGCCGTTGGCCTGGATCTACGAGGCGCAGTATGTCGAGGCGACCGTGCGCGGCCAGATCAAGCCAGGGATGACGCTGCTGTACCCGTCACCGACGGTGTTGTCCCGGCACACGCTGGTGCCGTTCGGCGCGACGGGTGACCGGCTCGGTCGGCTGCTGTCCACCGATCCGGAGTTGCAGCGGCTGGCCGCCGAGCACGGCTTCCGCACCAACGACGGCGCCCAGTTCGCGAAGGTCGTCGCCGAACACAACGTCCAGGTGGCCCCCGATCTGCTGGACGTCGTCGCCACCCCGACCTACGACACCCTGGAGCGCCTGCTCGACGGAGTCACCAAGTCCTACAACTGAAACACGGACGCGCTCGCGTTTCGGCGCAGGCGATCCGGGCATCCCTTCCGCATCAGGAACCGGAACGACGGCCGGTATCGCGGCGGGAGGAACAGCAGTGACAGCGGACGAGGGCCCATGGGAGATACCCCCGATCGATGACGCCCCGGATATCGCGCGCGACTCCGCGCCGCCGCCGGGAGCGACGTTGGCCGACGCCAGGAACTGGCCGGGTTACGGGTTGCTGCTGGTCGCCGCGGCGGGCGCGATAGCCGCCGCGGTCCTCGCGGGCTTGGGACTCGGTCGGCTGTCGGTGGTCGCCGCGATCATCACGGTCGTCTTCCTGCTGGTGGGGGTGGGTTTGATCGTGCTGGAGCAGGTGCGGGCCCGCAGGCGCACCGAACAGCCCGCCGAGCGCGCCACCGTGCCGCCGGGGTACTGAGAAACCTCAATCCCGGGGCAGGAAGCCCGACGCGATGAACTCCCGCACGAAGGTGTCCACCACCGTCCGGTCCACTGTGGGGCAGTCCAGGCCCGCGTCCGCGAGCGCGGCGCGGGTGTGCTCGTCGGCCCAGTCGAGATGACCGGCGAGTTCGGCGAAGTTGTGGCTCAGCATGGCCGCGCGCACCAGCGAATCGTCGCCGAGCGCGTCCCGCCGCCGCGCTTCCCTGGCCAGGCCCGCGCGCACCGCGTCCTCCGGCATCGTCGCCACCGGCAACCCGTGCGCGCGCAGACTCGCGAGAATCTCCCCGACCGGTACCGGAGCCCGATTGACCAGGTGATACACAGTTTCCGAGCGCGGGCGAACGGAGATCTCCGCGATGGCGCCCGCCACGTAGCTCACCGGCACCAAGGAGACGGTCGCGTCGCCCACGTCGGGCGCCATGCCGAGCATCGCGGCGGCTCGCACCATGTTCCACAGCGAATCCTGCGGGCTGTTCACGCCGATGTCCGGGCACCCGCAGATGGTGCCAGGCCGGTAGATGGCGATGGGCACGCCCCGCTCGCCTGCCTGGCGGACCAGTTCCTCGGCCGCCCATTTGGACGCGAGGTAGCCGTTGCCGGGCACCTGCCCCGCGCGCAGGCGGACATCCTCGGTGACCACCGGCGAATCCGGCGTCGCGGCGACGGCCGCGCCCATGGTGGAGACCAGATGGAACGGCTTGACCCGCCGCGTCGTCGCCAGCCGCAACAACTCGCGGGTGCCCTCGACGTTGGCTTGCCGCAGCCGCGCGTACGGGTCGACGTGATTGACGCGCGCGCCGTTGTGGTATATCGCGTCGATGCTGTCGGCCAAGCGTTCGTAGTCGGCGGGGTCCAGGCCGAGATGCGGCGCGGTGAGATCGCCCGCGACCACGACGATCCGCTCGGCGGCGGTGGTCCCCGACAGCCGGTAGTGGCTCAGCGCGCCCAGGATGCGGTCGATGCCCTCCTCGGCGTCGGCGGCGCGCACCACGCACCACACCCGGGCCTCGGTGCGATCCAGCAGCGCTTGCAGCAGGTGGACGCCGAGAAAACCGGTCGCGCCGGTCAGCAGGATCTCCTGCGGCGGACCGGTGTGCGCCGGTTCGCATCCGCCGATGCCGATTTCCGGCTCCAGCACGGCGTCGCGTTCCGGTGTCGCGGCCGTGGGCGCGGACCCGCCTGCCAGCCGGGCCGCGAGGCCGCCGACGGTCGGGGCCGCGAGGATCGCCGACATCGGCACGTCCCGGCCGAGCCGCTTCGACAACCGCTGGTGCAACGTGAAGGCGAGCAGCGACGACCCGCCGAGTTCGAAGAAGTCGTCGGCCACCCCGATCGGGGACACCGCGAGCACGTCGGCGAAGACTTCCGCGATCGCGCGCTCCAACGCGGTGCCGGGACGCGCGCCGGTGCGGGCGGCGAACACCGGCTGGGGCAGCGCGGCGCGATCGAGTTTGCCGCTGGTGTTCACCGGGAATGCGTCGAGCGCGAGCACCGCCGAAGGCACCATGTAGCCGGGTAGCACCCGCGCGACCGACTGCCGCACCGCGTCCGGGTCGACGGTGGCCCCCGGCGCGGCGACGACATAGCCGACCAGCCGGTCCCCGGCGTCGGAGCCCTTGACCACCACCGCGGCCCGGCCCACCGCCGGGTCGGCCAGCAAGGCCGCTTCGATCTCGCCGAGTTCGATGCGATGGCCGCGCACCTTCACCTGGAAGTCCGTGCGGCCCAGGTAGTCCAGGGTGCCGGCGCGATTCCATCGCACCAGGTCACCGGTCCGGTACATCCGTTCCCCCGGGTGCAGCGGATCGGCGATGAACCGGGCCGCGGTCAGCCCGGGGGCGCCGTGGTAGCCGCGGGCCAGCTGAACGCCACCCAGATACAGCTCGCCCGCCACGCCCACCGGGACCGGCCGCAAACGGTCGTCGAGCACGTGGCAGCGTGAATTCCATTCCGGCACACCGATGGAAACGCTGGCCGCGGTGCGGTCGGCGGCCGAGACGGCGTGCCGCGTGATGCTCACCGCGGCTTCGGTCGGACCGTACAGATTGTGCAACTCGGCCCCGGACACCGTCGCGAAGGCGCGGGCGGTCTCCGGGGGCAACGCCTCACCGATGACGAAAACGGATCGCAACGAGGACAATTCGTCCGCGGTCGCCTGCTGGGCGAACACGGTGAGCATCGCGGGAACGAAATCGGTGAGCGTCACCCGGTGTGCGGCGATCAGCCGCGCGAGCGCCGCCGGATCGCGATGCTCGTCCGGCCCGGCCAGCACCAGCCGTGCGCCCGCGCGCAACGGCAGGAAATAGCCCCACAACGACACGTCGAAGGTCGCGGGGGTCTTGTGCAGATAGACGTCGGTGGCGTCGACGCCGTATTCCGCCTGCATCCAGGCGAGCTGGTGCACGATCGCCCGATGACTGATCGCCACGCCCTTGGGGCGGCCGGTCGAGCCGGAGGTGTAGATGAGATACGCGGGGTGGTCGGCGTGCCACGGCGTCAGCCGCTCGGCGTCGAGCACGGGTTCCGCGCCGAAACGGTCGAGGTCCATGGCGTCGACGTCGTACGCCGCGACGGCCGTGAAGTCGTCTTCGGCGGTGGTCAGCACGCACCGCGGCTGTGCGGACTCGAGCACGTGCCGGATGCGCTCGGCCGGATGGCCGGGATCGATCGGCACCCAGGCCGCGCCCGCCGCCACGATCGCGTGCAGCGCCACGACCTGCTGGATCGATCGCCGCATCGCCACGGCGACGACGGTCTCCGCGCCGACGCCCTGTTCGATCAGCCAGCGAGCCAGCCGCGCGGACCGCTCGACCAGCCGCGCGTAGGTGATGGTCTCGGACCCGCAGACCACGGCGATCGCGTCGGGCGTCGCCGCGGCTTGCCGCGCCGTCGCGGCGGTGAGCGGCTCGGCTTGCACGCTGTGTTCCGGCCCAGTGCCCCAGGACCGGATCCGCTTGTGCTCGACCGGATCCATGATGTCGATGTCGCCCACCACGGCATCGGGCTCGGCCGCGACCCGGTGCAGGATGCGGATATAACCGTCGAGGAAGCGCTGCACCGTGTGCTCGTCGAACAGGTCGGTGCTGTAGCCGAATCGGATGATGATCTCGCCCGGCTCGCCGTCGTCGTCGCGGGTGTCGACCACACCGATGTGCAGATCGGTTTTCGCCGTGTCGGCGTCCACATCGAGGAACGACACGCTCGGCCCCGACAGGTCGAGGGTGGCCTGCGTGAAGTTCTGGAACGCGAAGCCGACCTGGTAGAGCGGGTGGCGTCCGGGCGAGCGGGTCGGGTCGACCGCGTCGACCACGTGCTCGAACGGCACCTCGGAGTGCGCGAAGTTGACCAGGTCCCGTTCCCTGGTGCGGCGCAGCAGCTCGGTGAAAGTCTCCGCGGGCTCGATCCTGGTGCGGGAGACGGTGGTGTTGACGAACATGCCGACGACGTCCGCGAGCGCGGGCTCGGCCCGGTTGGTCATCGGCACGCCGATCGCGATGTCGTGGCTTCCGGACAGGCGCGCCAGCAGCACGGCGAGCGCCGAGCGCATCACCATGAACAGCGTCGACCGGTGGGCGCGCGCGACGGTGAGCAGGTCGCGGTGCAGACTCGCCCGCGCCGACCGCTGGGTGGCCGAGCCGCGCAGTGTGGCCACCGGCGGGCGCGGCCGGTCGGCGGGCAGATCGAGTTCGTCGGGCAGACCGGCCAGCTCGCCGGTCCAGTACGCCAGCTGCCGAGACAACAGGGAATCGGGGTCGTCGCGGGAACCGAGCAGATCCTGCTGCCACAGGGCGTAGTCGGCGTACTGCACATCCGGTGGCCGCCAGGCCGGTGCGGCGCCCGCGCTGCGTGCGGCGTAGGCCATCGCCACATCGCGGGCCAGCGGCGCCAAGGAGGACCCGTCGGCGCAGATGTGGTGCAGCGCGCAGACCAGGACGTATTCGGTGGGGGTGCGCAGCAGCCGCACGCGCAGCGGCACCTCGGCCGACACGTCGAACCCGTGGCGCAGGATCGCGCGCACCCGGTCGGGAACCGCGTCGTCGGACAGTTCCTCGACCGCGAAATCACCGACCACGTGCTCGGTGTCGAGAATCAGCTGCCGCGGGCCGGTCGCGTCGGCCGGATACTTGGTGCGCAGCGCCTCGTGCCGCTCGACGGTATCGGCGAAGGCCGCGCGCAAGGCGGGAATGTCCAGTTCCGACAGTCGCAGCGCGAAGCCGATGTTGTCCACCGAGGACATGGTGTCGAACTGGTTGCGCAGCCAGAATCGCAGTTGGGCGGGCGAGAGCGGGATGCGCTGCGGCCGGGTTCGCGCGCGCAGCACCGGGCGCGCGGTGTCGAATTGCTGCGAGCGGATGGCTTGGGCCAGGCCTGCGACCGTCGGATGGTCGAACACCAGCCGGGGCGGGATGCGCAGCCGCCATGTTTCGCTCAGGCGCGCGGCCACCTGGGTCGCCAGCAGCGAGTTGCCACCCGCGGCGAAGAAATCGGCGTCGGCGCTGAACCGCTCCCGGCCCAGCACGCGTGCGAAGACTTCGGCGACCGTCTCCTCGCCGAGGTCGACGGCGGGCCGATAGTCGGGCTCGTCCAGGGCGCGCACGCGCAGGGCGGGCCGATCGGCCTTGCCCGTCGGGGTGCGCGGGATTCGTTCCACGACCGTGATGGTGTTGGGCACCATGTATTTCGGCAGCAGCGCGGCCAGCGCGTCGGCCAGAGTGGCGGGATCAGGGACATGGCCCGGTTCGGGCTGGACGAAGGAGGCCAGCGTGGTCTCGCCCGTGGCGGTCTTGCGGTCGACGGTCACGGCCAGCAGGATGCCGGGCTGGGTCGACAGGATGGCGTCGATCTCGCCGAGTTCGATCCGGAAGCCCCTGATCTTGACCTGGTCGTCGGCGCGGCCGAAATAGTCCAGCTCACCGGAGGTCGTGCGCCGGACGAGATCGCCGGTGCGGTACATCCGGGACCCGGGCGGCCCGAATGGGTCGGCGAGAAACCGCTGCCCGGTCAGACCGGGGCGGCCGTGGTAACCCCTGGCCACTCCCGGCCCGGACACATACAGCTCGCCGACGACACCGACGCCGACCGGGCGCAGCCGGTGATCGAGGACCTGGCAGCGCATGCCGGGCACGGCCGATCCGATCGTGACCGGTGCGTCCGGTCCCAAGGCCGGGCTCAGCGTCGCCACGATGGTGGATTCCGTTGGGCCGTAAGCATTGTGAAACAGTCGGTCGTCGGCCGCCCAGTGCCGCGGCAACATCGGCGGGCACGGCTCGCCGCCGACGATGACCGAACGCAGGGCGGGCAATCCGTCCGGCTCGATCGTGGCCAGCGCGGACGGGGTGAGGAACGCGTGGGTGATGGATTGCCGCGCGAGCAATTCCACCAACGCCGTGCCGCCGTACAGGGTCGGCGGGGCGATCACCAGCGTGGCGGCGCGGGAGATCGCGAGCAACAACTCCAGCACCGAGGCGTCGAAACTCGGCGACGCGAAATGCAGCACCCGCGCGTCTTCGTCCAGCGCGTGGCGCGCGGCCAGTTCGGCGCACAGCGGGGCGAGCCCGGCATGAGTGACGGCAACGCCTTTGGGCCGTCCGGTCGATCCCGATGTGTAGATCACGTAGGCCGTGTGGGCGGGGCGAAGTCGAGCGGGCCGCTCGAAGTACGCGATCGGACCCGCGGGGTTCGACGCCACCTGCGCGATGAAATCGGCGTCGTCCAGCGCGAACCAGCGCACGTCGGCCGGCAGCGTCGCCGCGTGTGCGGTCCGGGTCAGACCGAGCGCGGCGCCGCTGTCGGCGACCTGGAAACGTATGCGCGACAAGGGAAGTGCCGGATCGATAGGCACGAACGCGGCGCCGGTCTTCGCGATCGCCCACACGGCGAGCACCGAATCGAGCGAGCGCGCCACCGCCACCGCCACCGCCGTTTCGGGCCTCGCACCCGCCGCGATCAGCGTGCGGGCCAGCCGGGACGACCGGGCGTCGAGGTCGCGATAGGTGATCTCACCGTCCTCGCAGACCACCGCGACGCCGTCGGGATTGTGCTCCGCGGCGGCGGTCAGCAGCGCGGCGAACGTCGGTGCGGCCGACTCCGTCGATCTGCGGCGACGGCCGTTCCGGGCGGGTGGACGAGTATCCCGGATGCCGCTGGTCATGTGATCGTCCCGTTCCGCGTGGCAGTAAACGGCCAGATGCTATAGCCGCACGGCGGGATTCCTCACCGATGAGAAGGCGATACCGCTCCGGTCACCGGCGGCGTGCACGGCGACGCCGTCCAGCACGGCAGCGAGCCCGACGCTGTTGGGCGTGTCACCAACGGTCGCAATGGGTTTCGAGCCCGGCCGCAAGGGATGCCCGCGCAGGCATGGTCGCAGGGCCGGCGCCGGCGACAGGCTGTCGGTACGAACCCGCCGCCGTGGGTGCTGGAGCTGCCCGGCACCGGCATCGTGCTGGTCGTCGACGGAAGCGTGACTGCCGCACCTGTGGCTCGGCGACTGGCAATCCACGCTCGATATCGTCAGCGCCCGGTTCTGCGTGCCGGGCGGTCCGAACCGAAGGCGCGCCGGTCGCGGATCGGTTCGGCGACCCGCTCGGCGTGATGGTGATCGACGCCGCGGGCCGGCCGTGCCGCGCGGGATCGGGGCTCCGCCGGTCGAGGCCCTGACTCGCAACCTGCGTCTGGTGCCGGCCGCCCGCGCCGATCAGCGGGTGCCGTGCCCCTGGCAGGCGGTCATGGCGGTGTTCTTGGTGGCGTTGAACCGGTCGATCGCCGCGTTCAGGGTGTCGGTGTCGGCGCGGCGGGCGAGCGTGTCGGCCAAGGCGTTGGTGTCGTCGCGGTAGGCGCGCAGCGGGGTGGCGACCACGGACGGCACTTCTCTGGTCACGCTCTGGTCCACCGAGCGCGCGTTGTTGCGCAGCGTGGTGACCGCGGTGTCGGCTTTGCCGTTCGTATCGGGGTCGCCGCGGCCCTTCGTGTTGCTGGCATCGATGTAGTCGTTGAACGCCCGCACGGAGCTGCCGTTCGCGGCCAGGAAGGCGTCACAGGCCGATCCGGTGGCGCGTTCGGCTGCGGCGGCCCGGGACGACGAGGCGGCGGCCGAGGAGGAGGTGGCCTCCGAGGCGTAGGCGGCCAGATCGGTCCGGTTGACCTCCGCCGTGCCGGAGATCTGCTGTGCGCATGCGCCGATGGTCAGCGCGCCCGCCGCGGCGGCCGTCGCGGCCGCCAGCAGGCCCGCGCGTTCGAGTCGTCGCATGATCGGTCCCTCGCTCCCCTCGGAAGTCCGGCCGGGACGGATGAACGGAGCCGGACGATCCGACCGTACGTCGCGCGGGCTCACCGCGCGGGCCCGAGCCGATATCGATGGACAACCGATATCGGCGCGGGGCCACGGGTCAGCTCTGGCCGAGCATGGCCCGCATCTGGTTGATCTCGGCCCGCTGAGCGGCGATGATCCGCTCGGCGAGCGCCTTGGCGTCGGCGTTCTCACCCTGGGCCAGCTCGGTCTCGGCCATGGTGATCGCGCCCGCGTGGTGCTCGATCATCATGGTCAGCCACTGGCGGTCGAAGTCGGGACCTGATGCCGCGCCCAGCGCCGCCATCTGTTCGGCGGACATCATGCCGGGCATGTCATGGCCGCCGTGCCCCTCGGTCGCGGTGGGCGCCGGTTGGCCGAAGCTCTGCAAAAGGGTGGTGATCTGCTGCATCTCCGGCGCCTGTGCTTGCTCGATCTGAGTGGCGAGCGCCCGCAACTGCTGGTTGTCGGTATGGCTCGGCACCAGCCGCGCCATTTCCACGGCTTGAGCGTGATGCGGGTACATCATCTGCAGGAACATCACGTCGGCGTCGTTGTGCTCGGCGTGGGCGGGCGTGGTCGTGACGGCCGACGTGGTGGTCGATGGACCGTGCTCGGTGGTGTGTCCGGTGTCGGCGTCGCCGCATCCGGCGAGGCTCACCGCGGCCACGGCGGCGAGCGCGAGGGCCGATCGGGTGCGAGTGATGAACATGGGTCGCTCCTTGCGAAGTGCGGAAGTCTGAGGATGGAGTGGACAGCGCCGCCACCGTGGTTCGGACACACGGCGGCGGCGGACCTGTCAGATCCGCAGAATCGCCAGTTCGGCCAAGGTGAGCACGGTCCATGGCGGCGGCCGTTCCCGCCGCGCCCGCCAGTGCCGCGGGCGCGCCGCGCCACCACCGGGACGATCGACCGCCAACCGGAGAAGCAGCACCAACGCGGCCGATGCGATCGAAGCGACCAAGATGAACACACAGCCGTGCAGTGCGCTGTGCGCGCCGTCGCACCCGCCGTCCGCGCAGGGGGAGATCTTCGCCGTGACGGTCGCCCAGACGGCTTGCGGAGACGAGTCGCCGGAAGTCGCCATCGGCGCGCCGGAGACTTCCTGGTTGTCGCGGTGCGCCCGAGCCTGCGGCGGTAGCGGGTCGCGGGCGGTCGCAGCGGTGCCTGCGGGTGCCTGTGGGCCGTGTGGTGGCAGCGCGTTGTGGGCGGTTGTGGCGTTGTGCGTTGCCGACGGCGGGTTGCGCGGCGGAAGTGGGTCGTGGGCGGTCGCGGCGTCGTCCGTGTGTGGTGGGAGTGGGTTGTGGTCGATTGCGGCGTTGCCCGTGGGCGGCAGTGTCGCGTGCCGATGAGGTGAGCCGGACGCATGCCCTGCGGCGGACGCGGCGACAGTTGGTCCGCCGGGTGCCGCTACGGAAGTGGGCGCGAGGGCGGTGTGTGCGCCTGCCGTGTGGCCGGGAAGTCCGAAGACCGCCGAGTGCATCGCGACGACCCCGGCGAGCAACGCCAGCATCCCGAGGACCCGGGCGAGCCCGGCGGCGGGAAGTACGGTGCGTTCGACCACGAGCACCGAGTCTACCCGTGGGTATACCCGTTGGCGGTACGGGTATTTAGTCAGCGATATCGACGACCAACCGTGTCGGGTTGGAGAGGGTGGTGACGGTGAAGGCGGGCCGGTCGGACTGCACGCCGATGAACGACTGCGTCACGCCCTCGAAGACCGTGGTCCGGTAGACGCCCGCGATGCCGGGGACCGCCGGATCGACGGCGGGGTCGGGGCCCTCGTACGGCGTCACGCCACTGTCGAAGGGGTACGCCGAGCCGAGGATGCGTACTTCCAGGATCGATCGGCCCGCCACGTCCACGGGATTGCCGCTGGCGTCCTGCACCGCGCGGTCGGTGTAGCGGACGATCCAGCCGGGCGTGCCGACCCCGCCCAACTCGTAGACCACGCGATCGAAGCCGGGCTGACGCCCCAAGCGGACGTCGGTCACCGTGAGCGCGGCGTCGCCGGAAGGCTTACCCTCCTTCGGTGCGGCGTCCCCGGTGGCGGGCGCCTGCGCGACCTCCGCGGGCGTAGCGGTGGTCGGCGCGGCCGGAAGACCCGGTGCCGACTCGTCCTCCCCGCAGCCCGCGAGCAGTGCCGTCGCGACCGCGACCATGAGCACCATCCTGTTGCGCATGGCCCGATGCTACTCAGCGGAAGGCCGCGAACGGCGCAACCGGAGAGCGTTGCGGGGCATTCGCCAAAGATTGTCGGTGCCCTCCGCGCGTGGGCGGGAACCGGTGCACCTCGAGTGATCGGCTGTCCAGGCCGGTCAATCGCCAACTGATTGCCATGGCAGGTGAAAGTCCTACCGTCGCCAGTGGAGTGATCATCGGCGGGGGTCGCCCCCGCCGAGAGCGAGTGGATCGGCGCTTCGGATGAATATTGTGTCCCTCTGCGAGCCAAAGGCTTCGGTAGAGCCGCGGTGTGGCCCACACGTCCGTCCGCCGCCGCTCCAGTGCATGGAACGCACCAGGCTGCGGCGGAACCCGTGGCTACCGGGCAGGTCTCCAGGTATACCGAGCGCGTCGATCGAACTTTCGGTGCTCTCCGGGAATCCGGAAGCACGGGCCGCGCGACCGGTGCCGCGCTCCTGCCGTCGAATATCTGTGACCTCGGTTGTCGAACTCGGAATCATTCTTCCCCGTTGTCACGAGGTCGTTCGATTCGCCCGCGAAACCCCTTGCCGCGACGTACTTCCGCGCCCTATCGACCGTGCCGAGAATTCGGCGAGATCGATAGGGCGGGGTGGCCGCAAGTATTCGGCAACGATCTAGCACACTTGAGGTGTGGGAAATGTCGAGGACGTACTTGGCCGGTTGCGGCGGTATCCGGACGTGGAGGCGCTGAACCTCTACGCCGTGGACGCCGCTGACCGGCTGATCCTCGACGTCGCAGCCGACGCCCTCGCGACTGCCGATAGCGGGAAAGTAGCCATTATCGGTGACGCTTATGGCGCACTGACCCTCGGCGCCATCGCGGGGCACGATCTGCGCGACGTCCGGGTGCATCAGGACTTGCTCACCGGCGAACTCGCCCTGGCCAACAACGCCCGCGCGGCCGGCTTGTCGGATCGCTACACGGCACATCCGCTCGGCCCCGGATTGCTGCGTGATGCCCGGGTGGTGCTGCTTCGCCTGCCCCGGATGCTGGCCGGGCTGGCCGAGATCGCCGACGCCATCGCGCGCTACGCGGATCCGGCGGTGGAGGTGTTCGCGGGCGGCCGGGACAAGTATCTGACCAAGTCGATGAACGATGTTCTCGCGCAATCGTTCTCCGAGGTGCGGGCCAGCCGTGGCAGGCAGAAGTCGCGGACCTTGCTCGTGGCGGGACCGAAACCCGTCGCCGAACGGCCGTTCCCCGTGCGCGATCGGCTGGAGGAACTCGGTCTCGACGTGGTCGCGCACGGCGCCGCGTTCTCCGGAGCGCGCCTGGACATCGGCACCAGGTTCCTGCTCGAGCATCTGAAACTCATGAAGCCGGACGCGCGCGACGCCATCGATCTCGGCTGCGGCACCGGCATCCTCGCCGTCGCGCTGGCCACGGCGCGGCCGGGCATCAAGGTGATCGCCACCGATCAGTCCGCCGCCGCGGTCGCCTCGGCGCGGGCCACCACCGAGGCGAACGGCGTCGCCGACCGGGTGTGCGTTGTGCGCGACGACGCCATGTCCTCGGCCGCGGACAACAGCGCGGATCTCGTCCTGTGCAATCCGCCGTTCCATATCGGCGCCGCGGTGCACACCGGATCGGCGATCAAGATGTTCGCCGAGACCGGGCGGGTGTTGCGGCCCGGCGGTGAGCTGTGGACGGTGTACAACTCGCATCTGAACTATCGAGCGGTGGTCGAACGGATGGTGGGCCGGACCGATGTGATGGGCCGGAACCGGAAATTCACCGTCACTCGGTCGGTGCGTGGTCTGCACGACCCACGACAGCGGTAGAGTCCGATTTGTCCGGCTCTGTGCGACTCCCCGGGAACTCGCGACGGATGACAAACGTTGGACAGGGCAGTTGGATATCGAGTGAACCACTCGATGAACAGCGGCAACGACTCCAGAAAGGGACGCCGTTCACATGCGTACCACGAGCAATCCGGTTTTCAGGAACCTGCCAAGGCAGGAGGGCGGTGGATACGCCAGCTTCGGTTCCGGCGTGACTTCCGCGGGCCAGTTCGGCAACCAGTACGGCCAGTACCCGCAGCAGTACGGCCAGTATCCGCAGCCCTACCAGCAGGCTCCCCCCACCACCAGGTCGATGACCATCGACGACGTGGTGACGAAGACGGGCATCACCCTCGCGGTGCTCGCACTGTCCGCCATCGTCTCCTACGGCCTCACCAACGCGAACACCTCGCTCGCGCCGCTGTTCGTGATCGGCGGCGGCCTGGTCGGCCTGGTGCTCGTGCTGATCGCGACCTTCGCGAACAAGATGGACAACCCGGCGATCGTGCTGTCCTACGCCGTGGCCGAGGGCCTTTTCCTCGGCGCGCTGTCGTTCATGTTCACCAATATCGAGTTCGGCGGGGTCGGCGGTAGCGCGCTGATCGGCCAGGCGGTGCTGGGCACCTTCGGTGTCTTCGCGGGCATGCTGGTGGTCTACAAGACCGGCGCCATCCGCGTCACGCCGCGATTCACCAGGATCATCGTCGGCGCCATGATCGGCATCCTGGTCCTGATGCTGGGCAACCTGGTCGCCAGCTTCTTCATCGACGGCGGCCTCGGCCTGCGGGACGGCGGCCCGCTGGCGATCGTGTTCAGCCTGGTGGTCATCGCCATCGCCGCGTTCAGCTTCCTGCTCGACTTCGACGCCGCCGATCAGCTGATCCGCGCGCAGGCTCCGGAGCGGGCGGCCTGGGGCGTCGCCCTCGGCCTCACCGTCACCCTGGTCTGGCTGTACGTCGAGATCCTGCGGCTGCTGAGCTACTTCCAGAACGACTAGCCATACGACGAAGGGGCGGTCGCCGGGATGTCCGGCGACCGCCCCTTCGTGTGTGGGTCAGCTCAAACGTTCGATGACCATCGCCATGCCCTGGCCGCCGCCGACGCACATGGTCTCCAGACCGAACTGCTTGTCGTGGGTCTGCAGGTTGTTGATCAGCGTGGTGGTGATGCGGGCGCCGGTCATGCCGAACGGGTGGCCCAGGGCGATCGCGCCGCCGGAAACGTTCAGCTTGTCCTCATCGATCTTCAGCTCCCGCGCCGAGCCGAGCACCTGCACCGCGAACGCTTCGTTGATCTCGACCAGGTCGATGTCGTCGATGGTCTTGCCCGCCAGCGCCAGCGCCCGCTTGCACGCCTCGATCGGGCCCAGGCCCATGATCTCCGGCGACAGACCGGACACACCGGTGGATACGATCCGCGCCAGCGGCGTCAAACCGAGTTCCTTGGCCTTGGTGTCGGACATGATCACCAAAGCGGCGGCGCCGTCGTTGAGCGGACAACAGTTGCCGGCGGTTACGGTGCCGTCCGGGCGGAACACCGGCTTCAGCGCCGAGACCGCCTCGTAGGTGACCCCGGCGCGCGGGCCGTCGTCCTTGCTGACCACGGTGCCATCCGGCAGCGTCACCGGGGTGATCTCGCGTTCGAAGAAACCGTTCTTGATCGCTTCCTCGGCGCGGTTCTGCGAACGCACGCCCCAGCGGTCCTGATCCTCGCGGGTGATCCCGGTGGAGGTCGCCACGTTCTCGGCGGTCTGGCCCATCGCGATGTAGACATCCGGGATCAGGCCGTCCTCACGCGGATCGTGCCAGATACCCGCGCCGCCCTCTGCGGTCTTCGCGGTACGCGCCTGCGCCTCGGCGAACAGCGGGTTCTGCGTATTGGGCCAGCTGTCGGCCGACCCGTTCACATACCGCGACACCGTCTCCACACCGGCGGAGATGAACACATCACCCTCACCGGCCTTGATCGCGTGGAAGGCCATCCGGGTGGACTGCAGCGAGGAGGCGCAGTAGCGGTGCACGGTGGTGCCGGGCACGAAGTCGTAACCGAGCTGCACGGCGACGACGCGGGCGATGTTGAAGCCCTGCTCACCGCCCGGCGAGCCGCAGCCCAGGATCAGGTCATCGATCTGGGCGGGGTCCAGGGCAGGCACCTTGTCGAGCGCTGCCCGCACAATCTGCGTGGTCAGATCGTCGGGCCGCATATCGACCAGCGAACCCTTACGGGCCCGGCCGATCGGAGAGCGCGCGGTCGAAACGATGACGGCCTCAGGCATGAGGACTCCTTGGGTCGGACGGTTCTGGCGAACCCTTGTTACTCGCGGGTTCTTACCGAATCTACGTCCCGTCGCCGAGTACCGGAAGCGCCCGTCCCACCCAGCGCTTCCAGCAGCACCGGGAGCAATTGCCCGGCGGCCAGCTCGTATCCCGCGGCCGACGGGTGGAAACCGTCGGCGGCGAACAACAGCTCCGGTGCGGCGCGGAACTCGGGAGCGAGCAGGTAGCCCATGCGCACGGGGTGCCCTCCCGCGACCGTCGTCGCGACATCCTGCGCCTTGGCCAGCCGCACGCTCCAGTTCTGCACCACGGTGCGCAGCGGCTGCGGGATGGCCGCGACGGTGCCCAGATTCGGGCAGGTGCCGACCACCACCACCGCGTCCGCACGGCGCAAACGGGCCACCGCGGCGGCGAGCCTGCGCGCGGAGGCACGGATCGAGTGCTTCTTGGTGACGTCGTTGGCGCCGACGAGGATGACCGCGGCATCCGGCGGCGGACCCGCGACGAACATCGCGTCCACCTGCCCGGCCAGGCCCTTGGAAGTGGCGCCGGAGATCGCTTTCGTGCTCAGGCGGATCCGCTGCCCGGTCGCATCGGCGAGTCCCCGGGCCAGGCGCACCCCCGGCACCTCGTCGGCCACGGTGCAGCCGAGGCCCGCCGCGGTGGAATCGCCGAAGATCATCAGATGCAGATCGGCCTGCTTGCCCGCACGCCACGGCTCGGGCTCCGCGCAGCCCGGGGTGTAGATACCGTCCGCTTCGGGTGGCTTCGAAGTGTCCCTGCCGATCACTCCACGCGCTACACCCGCCTGCGCCATGAGCAGGCGGTAGGTCGCCCACCAAGCGGTCCCAGCGCCGGAGCCGGCGAGTACGGCCGCGGCCCCGGTCAGCGCGGCCGTGCGCCAGGGAAACCGAGATGCGCTCACGCCAGGAATTTTACGAGAATCCACCGAGTCGACCAGCGGCGAACGAGCGGGACCGGCAACGGCCCGTGCCGGCTCCAGCGGACGCGGCGACGGACACCACACCGCCGCCTGGGGAGCGTGGCCGGAAGTCGCCAGGATCGCTCACCCGTGCCCGGGTCCGTGCTTCGACGGGCCGGAGTCCGAACGTGCGTCCCGTCCGCAGGGATCAGCCCGGGACCACGAACGTGCCGCGAGCGGGGATGCTCGCCGCATCGGTGGTGACGGTGACTTCCACGAGACCGGGGCCGGTGTCCTGGAACAGCGCGTACTGGATGCTGCCGTAGATGCCGGTGACCACGATGTTGTCGTAGCTGCCCGTCGCGCCGGTGGTGACGTTGCGCCACGCCACGGTGGTGCGGACCTCACACAGCGGCGCCAGCGGGTAGGAACCCGGCCCGATGCCGTTCACGGGGAGCGCCCGGACGTTGAGGATGGCCCGCCCCGGCCATTCCGGGCTGGTATCGGCCCAGGTGCGGATGCTTGTCCAGCACAGACCGCCGCGCGCGAGCGTCGGCACCTGCGGGAATTCCACGGTGGCCGCCTCCGCGTGCGCGCCGGATCCGACCACCAGGGCCACCGCGGATCCGGCCAGAAGCGTTGCGGCGCGGGCAATGTTCGGCTGCCTCATGGCAGCGATCCTAAGGCGGCGGCGGCCGGTTCGCCGGTAGTCCCGGCCCGCTGCACGTGGCGTGCGCGAACTCACAGTTAGTGCGTCTGGAACTATGGGGGCCATGCGCATCGCGGATCATGTCGTGGATCTCATCGGCAACACGCCGCTGGTCCGGTTGAACTCGGTCGTCGGACCGAACGCGGGGCTGGTCGCGGCCAAGATCGAATACCTGAACCCGGGCGGCAGCTCGAAGGACCGGATCGCGGTGAAGATGATCGACGCCGCGGAGCGGTCCGGGAAGCTGCGGCCCGGCGGCACCATCGTCGAGCCCACGTCCGGCAACACCGGCGTCGGCCTCGCCCTGGTCGCCCAGCAGCGCGGCTACAAGTGCGTGTTCGTCTGCCCGGACAAGGTCAGCGAGGACAAGCGCAACGTGCTGCGCGCCTACGGCGCCGACGTGGTGGTCTGCCCGACCGCCGTGCCGCCGGACCACCCGAACAGCTACTACAGCGTCTCCGACCGACTCGTCCGCGAGATCGACGGCGCGTGGAAGCCGGATCAGTACTCCAACCCGGGCGGCCCGGAAAGCCACTACGAGACCACCGGCCCGGAGATCTGGCGCGACACCGACGGCAAGGTCACCCACTTCGTGGCGGGCGTCGGCACCGGCGGCACCATCACCGGCACGGGCCGCTACCTCAAGGAGGTCTCCGGCGGGAAGGTGCGGATCATCGGCGCCGACCCGGAGGGTTCGGTGTACTCCGGCGGCACCGGGCGGCCGTACCTGGTCGAGGGCGTCGGCGAGGACTTCTGGCCGTCGGCTTACGACCCCGCCGTGCCGGACGAGATCATCGCGGTCTCCGACGCGGACTCCTTCGAGATGACCCGCAGGCTGGCCCGCGAGGAAGGCCTGCTGGTCGGCGGCTCCTGCGGCATGGCGGTGGTCGCCGCCGTCGAGGTGGCGCGGCGCGATCCGGACGCGGTGGTCGTGGTGCTGTTGCCCGACGGCGGACGCGGCTACCTGTCGAAGATCTTCAACGACGAGTGGATGAGCTCCTACGGCTTCCTGCGCGAACGGCTGGACGGCACGGCGGAACCGCTCGTGGGCGACGTGCTGCGCGGCAAGTCCGGGGAGCTGCCCGACCTGGTGCACACCCACCCGTCGGAAACCCTGCGCGACGCCATCGAGATCCTGCGCGAGTACGGCGTCTCCCAGATGCCCGTGGTCGGCGCCGAGCCGCCGGTCATGGCGGGTGAGGTCGCGGGCAGCGTGTCCGAGCGCGACCTGCTGTCGGCGGTCTTCGAGGGCAGGGCCAATCTGACCGATTCGGTGGCCCAGCACATGAGCCCGTCGTTCCCGCTGATCGGCTCCGGCGAGCCGATCTCCGCCGCGACGAAGGCGCTCTCGGACACCGACGCGCTGATGGTCGTCGAGGACGGCAAGCCCGTCGGCGTGATCACCCGCCACGACCTGCTCGGCTTCCTCAGCACGGGCAACATCGGGAAGTAGCCGAGGCCGGTTCGCCGCGCCGCACGGATCGGTGCGGCGAGTCCCGCCCGCGCGCCTACGCCGGTCTCCTACCGCGGACCGTTTCGCGCACGCCGCCGGTGATCAGGTCGGTCCATTCGTCGGCCAGCAGCGCCAGCCGGTACCAGGCGGCGTGCACCCGGGCGTCGGACACCTTCTCCGCGGTGTGCAGCAGGTGGCTGGCGTGCACATGGGCGGCGGCCATGCGGTCGACCGTGGCGCCGATGGACTCGCTGCGCAGATGGTCATTTGCCCGCTTGCGCGGCAGCTGGTCGACCACCCACGCATCGATCGCGGCCACCAGTTCGGCGCGGCGGCAATCGATTCCGGCGGCGGCCAGCGGATCGCGATGCCGCTGCCGGTGCAGCGCGGCCAGTGTGCTCGCCCAGCCGATCAGCGGGTGGTCTTCGGCCGACTCGCTCGGGTGGCCCCCGAAAGCGGCGACCAGTTCTCGCTGATCCGGCAGCGGCCGTGTGACGCCGTGCGGGCGCCGCGGCAGATGGTCACGCACGAACATGACCGGCTCCCAGTGCGTTCGGAACGGACCGCCGTGCGTCGCGGTCGATCGGCGAATTGTGCATCGTGCACCTCCGATAGTGTGGGGGTGGAGGCATCGCCCCAATGCCGGGTCCCTTTGAATGATGCGCGCTTTCGCTGGCCTACCGGTGACACCCACATGGCACTTGAATGACAAGACGTAACAATGCGCTGGCCGCCGATTCCACACCCCGGTGAGAACGCTCTTCGCACAGTCCGTTTCGGGTGTTCGGACGTATATCGGTGCGCGGGAGTCAGCCGGGGAGGATGTGGTGGGACATCGCGAAGACGGCCGCACCCGCTCGGGTGTGGTGGCCGGTCTTGGCGCGGATTTCGGCCAGGTGCTGGGTGACGGCGCGTTCGGGCAGCAGCAGTTCGGCGGCGATCTCACGGCCGCAGCGGCCGCGGGCGCGCAGCCGGAGGACGGCGGTCTCGGCTTCGGACAGGCCGTGGGCGGCGGGGAAGGGAGGGGCGTCGTCCGCGGCGGCCCGGACGACGGCGGCACAGGCGTCGCCGTCCAGGCGGCCCGCCGCGACCTCGGCCGCCAGCTGAGCGGCGGCTTCCTCGGGCCGGGCGGCGGGACGATAAGGCCGCGCTTCGGTGCAGGCCGCGAAAACCTCTGCGGCCGCGAGTAATCGGGCGCCGGGTGCGGGGTCGCGTTCGCCCCGCGGACAGCCGCTGCCGTCGAGTCGTTCGTGGCGCCCCGCCGTGAGATCGGCCAGCGCCGCGAGCCCGGGGCAGCGGCGCAGGATGCGATCGGTCCAAAAACGGCGCAGTCGAACGCGTTTCCAATCCCACGATCCGAGCGGACCGCGTCGGTCCCAGACCGCGCTCGACACCGCGGCCCGGCCGAGGTCGTGCAGCAGGGCGGCGGCGCGCAGGGCCTCCCGTTCCCCGGCGGGCACGCCCATCCGGACCGCCGCGGCATCGGCGAGCCCCGCCACGTGCGCCGAATGCCCGAGCAGGTACCGCCCTTTCAAATCGACGAACATGGCCAGCGCCGAGCCGGGCCGATCCCATCGCGCGGACGGGAACGAGGACGGCGTCCCCGGCTCCGCGGCGAGGACGGCGGCCAGCAGGTCGGGGACGTCGAGCACCGCTCGGATGGCATCGGCGTCGCACACGGCGACCAGATCGGGATCGAGATGTCCGCCGGCGCGTCGCCGCAACTCGTCGACAACGACGTCCAGCCGTCTCGCCACGGCGCCGAGAGCGAAGCGTGCCCGGTCGTGCGAGGCGGCCGGGTCCACCGGCTGCGCGTCGCGGTGGCCGGGGACGGTCGCGCGTTCCTCTCCGACCGAGTCGAGCGCGAGTACCGCCTGTTCGGCCACGTGCAGGATCCGGCCGGCGAGCGAGATGGATTCCCCGCGCAGCCGGTTCGGCGCGCCCAGTCCGTCCCAGCGTTCCTCCACCTCGGTCAAGGCGCGAACGGCCGCGTCCGGCAGACTCAACTGCGATCCGAGCGCCTCGACGACCTCGCTCGACGAGCGCAGTGCCTGCGGGGAGCCGGACCGCAACCGGGCGACGAACCGATTGCGCAGCGCCGACTGGGCAGCGGGCGCCCAGCCGCCGAACCGGCGCAGCTGCTCGGTGAAGACGACGGAATCGCCCGGATCCAGCACATGACAGGCGCGCTGGAAGGCGATGTCGTCGGCGTACGCCTGCGCGTTCTCCGAAGCGCGGCCGGTGCATCCGAGGCCGCCGAGCAGCGCGGCATGGAAGACCGCACGGCGCTCGGCTTCCGGCAGCCCGACCCGCTGGGCCAGGCCGGTGGCGACCAGGCAGGTGGCCAGCCCCTTCTCGAACGGCATCCCGGTGGCGAGATCGGTGGTCAGCGACAGTGCCGCGAGAATCTCGGCGGCGCGGATCGACGACATGCACCGACAGTAGTGTCCGTGCGGGTCTCGCGCAGGCCCGAACCTCGTTCCGGCAGAGCGTGATCCGCGCCGCGACGGGCCGGCGTCCGACCGGCTACGGGACGGTGGTCCGGCTCCGAGAGGGCGGACTCGGGCCGATGCGATCAGCGAGCGGCATCCGGCAATCCATCCGCACTCTTCTCGCCGGGGACCCCGGCGTCGTGCTCGGTGCCCCAGCGCGACGCCGGATCGCGCGACGCGGCCGCGGTTGTCAACGGAAGGCGTTGGCGCCGGTCAGTGCCCGGCCGAGCACGAGCTGGTGCACCTCCGCCGTGCCTTCGTAGGTGAGCACCGACTCCAGATTGTTCGCGTGGCGCAGCACCGGGTAGTCGAGCGTGATGCCGTTGGCGCCCAGGATGGTCCGGCACTCGCGGGCGATGGCTATGGCCTCGCGCGTGCTGTTCAGCTTGCCCGCGCTCACCTGCTCCGGCGTGACCACGCCGCGGTCCTTCAGCCGTCCGATGTGCAGCGCGAGCAGCTGGCCCTTGCCGAACTCCAGCGCCATGTCGGCCAGCTTGGCCTGGGTGAGCTGGTAGGCGGCCAGCGGCTTGTCGAACACCTCGCGGGTCCTGGCGTACTCGATGGTGGCCGCCAGGCAGTCTCGCGCGGCGCCGAGCGCGCCGAAGACGATGCCGAAGCGCGCCTCGCTCAGGCAGGCCAGCGGCGCGCCGAGTCCGCGCGACCCCGGCAGCACCGCGTCGGCGGGCAGGCGGACGTCGTCGAGGTCCAGCTCCGCGGTGATCGACGCGCGCAGCGACAGTTTGCGGCGCATCTCCCGCGCCGTGAACCCCGGCGTTCCGGCCGGGACCAGAAATCCCCGGATCACCTGCTTGCCTTCGTCTTCGGTCTGCGCCCAGACCACCGCGACATCGCTCACCGAGCCGTTGGTGATCCACATCTTCGAGCCGCTCAGCACCCAATCGGCGCCGTCGCGCTTGGCCCTGGTGCGCATGCCGCCCGGGTTCGAGCCGAAGTCGGGCTCGGTCAGCCCGAAGCAGCCGATGGCGCGGCCCGCCGCCAGCTCGGGCAGCCACTGCTGCTTCTGTTCCTCCGAGCCGTATTTGTGGATGGCGGTCATCGCCAGCGAACCCTGGACCGAGACCATGCTGCGGATACCGGAGTCCACCGCCTCCAGCTCCTGACAGGCCAGGCCGTAGGTGGTCGCCGACATGCCGGCGCAGCCGTATCCCTCCAGATGCATGCCGAGCAGCCCCAACGCACCCAGCTCAGGGGCGAGCTCGCGGGCCGGGAAGGTGCCCGCCTCGAACCACTCCGCGACATGCGGGCGCAGTCGCTGAGCCGCGAAGGTGGCGACGGTATCCCGGATCTCGCGCTCCTCGTCGGACAGCAACGCGTCGGTGGCGAACAGTTCTTCCACAGTGACCATGGACTCAGCCTAAAGGGGCGGCCGAAGAGTGAGACCGAACTCACGCCCCTTGCCTGACCGCAAGATTTCCGAGCTGGTAGTGCCCTTGACGTAATTCGGTCGAAATCAGAGGCTCGATCTCGTTACGCCGACGCCATTGTCCGTATTCGCCAGATTCGCCTGCGCGCGCCCGCTGTATGCACACACCGGGAAGTTGCCCGGGAATCGCCCCGGATAGGCTGACCACATGAGCGAGCTGGGATTCTCCACACGGGCCGTGCACGCCGGATACGAACCCGATCCGCAGACCGGCGCGGTGAATGTGCCCATCTACGCGAGTTCGACGTTCGCCCAGGACGGCGTGGGCGGGTTGCGCGGCGGTTTCGAATACGCCCGCACCGGCAACCCGACGCGGTCGGTGCTGGAGGCGAACCTCGCCGCGCTGGAATCGGGCCGCTACGGCCGGGCGTTCGCGTCCGGCATGGCCGCGACCGACTGCGCGCTGCGGGCCACGTTGCGTCCGGGCGATCACATCGTGATCCCCGACGACGCCTACGGCGGCACCTTCCGGCTGATCGACAAGGTCTTCAGCCAGTGGGGCATCGAGCACTCGCCCGCCCACGTGTTCAACGTGGACGAGATGCGCGCCGCGATCCGGCCGAACACCAAGCTGGTGTGGATCGAAACCCCGACCAACCCGCTGCTGAGCATCGGCGACATCCCCGCGCTGGCCGACGTCGCGCACGCGGCGGGCGCGAAGCTCGTCGTCGACAACACTTTCGCGACGCCCTACCTGCAGCAGCCGCTGCTGCTCGGCGCCGACATCGTGGTGCACTCCACCACCAAGTACCTCGGCGGACACTCCGACGTCATCGGCGGCGCGCTGATCACCGACGATCCGGAACTCGACGCGGCGTTCGCGTTCCTGCAGAACGGCGCGGGCGCGGTGCCGGGCCCGTTCGACGCGTTCCTCACCCTGCGCGGCGCCAAGACCCTCGCCCTGCGCATGGACCGGCACTGCGACAACGCCGAGACCATCGCGGAGTTCCTGTCCGGGCACCCGTCGATCTCCCAGGTGATCTACCCGGGCCTGCCGGAGCACCCGGGCCATGCGGTCGCGGCCAAGCAGATGCGGCGCTTCGGCGGGATGATCTCGGTGCGTCTGGGCGGCGACGTCGAGGCGGCGCGCAAGTTCTGCGCGCGGACCGAGGTGTTCACCCTGGCCGAGTCCCTGGGCGGCATCGAGTCGCTGATCGAGCATCCGGCCGCGATGACGCACGCCTCCACCGAGGGTTCCGAGCTGGAGGTTCCCGCGGATCTGGTGCGGCTCTCGGTCGGCATCGAGGATGTCAGCGACCTGCTTGCGGACATCGAGCAGGCATTGAGCTAAGTTCACGGACATGAGGAAGCGGCCGCACCCGATGATCGGGCGCGGCCGCTCGTGTCCGCGGGGGTTTCGGCCTGCCGTGGCGGCGCGGCCGAGCGCGTCAGCTGTGGTAGGGCTCGGCGCTGAGCAGGGTGACCTTCATCGTGTTCCCATTGGGCAAGGTGTATTCCCTGGTCTCGCCCACCTTGGCGTCGATGAGCGCGCCGCCGAGCGGGGAGTTCGGCGAGTACGTCTCCAGCTTGGAATCGCGGAGACCCTCCTCGCGGGTGGCGATCAGGAAGGTTTCGGTGTCCGTCTCGTCGCCGTCGTAGTAGACCTTGACGACCGACCCGGGAAGCGCGACGCCGGACTTGGTCGGCGCGACGCCGACCTTGGCGTTGTTCAGCAGCTCCTGCAGCTGGCGAATGCGCGCCTCCTGCTGACCCTGCTCCTCGCGCGCCGCGTGGTACCCGCCGTTCTCCTTGAGGTCGCCCTCTTCCCGGCGTTCGTTGATCTCGGCGGCGATGACCGGACGATTGGCGATGAGCGCGTCGAGTTCGCTCTTGAGCCTGTCGTGCGACTCCGGGGTCAGCCAGGTCACTTGCGTCTCAGTCATCTCGATCACTCCCTAGTAGTTGTTCCCGGCAGGCCGGGATTCCCTGAGCACCGGCGTGTGCTCACCCGAAAGCGGGCACGCGCCAGTCGACGGCTAGAGCGATCCTGGGAAGTTCATCGAACCCCTACAGGCCCTGGTCTCGGGCGAGCTCGCAAGCCCGAACCGTCAGCGCTGGCCGCCAATGCAGCAAACACGGCTCCGAGCTTCGGAACCGTGTATCACGCCATTTTAGCATGATTCACAAATGTGCAGGTCGGAGTTGATTTCGCGGCTAAATCGCGGGTTTATGCGCGGAAATCAGCCAACTCGCAGATAGCTGGGTACCCGATCGCTGCACGCGTACACACTGCCCGACACCGGCCGCGCGGAGGACCGCACGACGGTGGTCAACTCGACCGTTCCGCTGCTCGACGGCTCGATCAGCACCTCGCGGCGGCCGAGTTCGGAACCGTCGCGGGCCATGGCCCGGACGAAGCACACCACCGGCTGCCGCGGGTCGGCGCGGGTGACCTTCAGCCGGATGGTCATGGTCGAGTCGTCGACGACGACGTAGCCGAGTTGCTCGGCCTCGATGTCCTCCGGCCCGTACTTCTGGTAGCCCAGGTAGGCCACGCCGAGCCCGGCGAGCACCACCAGCACGCCGAGCACCGGCACGATCCAGCGGCGCGGCTTGCGCGGCCCGGCGCCGTACCGGTCGGCCGGTGGACCGCTCGCAGCCGCCGCCTTCGCGTCACCGCCGCTGTCGGGCGCTGGCTGGCTCATGGTGGTCGCTCCCGGGGGGTACGTCGGAACAAAAGCGGGTCGAATGGAACTATAGGTAACGAAGCCCCGACACCCGCGACCGAGAGCGACGGAGAACGAGACGTGAGTGGCCTTCGCCTCATGGCGGTGCACGCCCACCCAGACGACGAATCCAGCAAGGGTGCCGCGACGACCGCCCGTTACGCCGACGAAGGACACGACGTCCTCGTCGTGACGCTGACCGGCGGAGAGCGCGGAAGCATCCTCAACCCGGCCATGGACACGCCCGGCGTGCTGGAGCGGATCCACGAGATCCGCCGCGAGGAGATGGCCGCCGCCGCCCGTGCGCTCGGCGTGCGCCAGCACTGGCTCGGTTTCGTCGACTCCGGCCTGCCCGAGGGCGACCCGCTGCCGCCGCTGCCGGAGGGCAGCTTCGCGCTGGTTCCGCTGGAGGAGGCCACCGAGGCGCTGGTGCGGGTGGTGCGCGAGTTCAAGCCGCACGTGATGACCACCTACGACGAGACCGGCGGCTACCCGCACCCCGACCACATCCGCTGCCACGAGGTGTCGGTGGCGGCGTTCGAGGCGGCGGGCGACCCCGAGCGGTTCCCCGACGCGGGTGAGCCGTGGACGCCGCTCAAGCTGTACTACGACCACGGCTTCAGCATGAAGCGGATGGAGATCTTCGCCGCGGAGTACGAGCGGCTCGGCGAGCCGTTCCCGCTGCAGGAGTGGCTGGACCGGATGCGCAAGTACGCCGCCGAGCGCGGCGACGTGTTCTCCCGGATCACCACCCAGATCGACTGCGCCAAGTACTTCCCGCAGCGCGACGACGCCTTGCGCGCGCACGCGACGCAGATCGACCCCAACGGCGCGTTCTTCGCCATCCCGATGGAGATGCAGCAGCGGTTGTGGCCGACCGAGGAGTTCGAGCTGGCCAAGACCCGGGTGCGCACCGAGCTGCCGGAGACCGACCTGTTCGCAGGCATCGAGGACGAGCGGTCGTGACGCTGGTCCTGCTCGCCCAGACACCCGGGACGCCGACCGGCCCCGAGTTCGGCAAGGCGTCGCCGCTCGGCCTGGTCATCGTCCTGATCCTGCTCGCGGGCACCTTCCTGCTGATCCGGTCGATGAACCGGCACATCAAGGGCCTGCCGGCGACCTTCGAGCCCGAGCATCCCGAGCCGGACCAGGAGGCCGACGAGGGCACCGAACACGGCATCACCCGTCGTGCCGAGGAGCCGAAGGGCGCCGACCCCGAAGGCCGCGCCGGGCCGGACTGACCCGGAAACCCCTTTGACCTGCTCGTTGTTACCTTTCCGCGCTCTCTTTCGTCAATGAGGTAGTCGCGGCGCGAACCGCGGCCTCCCGCCGGAGGCCGGCACCCGGATTTCGTTGCGCGCGTCTGCTTCCGAACGCTGAGAGTCAGGACAGAGCAATGACATTCGACGAACTGCGCGCCACGCTGCCCGGCCGCGTGCTGGTGGCCGGTGACGAGGGCTTCGAGACCGCGGCGCGGCCGTGGACGACGACCGTGGACCAGCCGGTGGCCGCCGTGGTGCGGGCCGGGGACGCCGGTGACGTCGCGGCCGTGGTCCGGTACGCGAGCCGCGTGGGCGTGCCGGTGGTCACCCAGCCGACCGGCCACGGCGCGTCCGGCGGGGTGCCCGAGGCGATCCTGCTGCGCACCGGGCTGTTGGACGGCATCGACATCGACCCCGCGCGTCGGGTGGCGCGCGTCGGCGCCGGAGTGCCGTGGGGCCGGGTGCAGGCAGCCTCGGCCCGGCACGGGCTGACCGGCCTTGCGGGCAGCAACCCGGTCGTCGGCGTCACCGGTTACACCCTCGGCGGCGGCATGGGCTGGTTCGGCCGCAAGTACGGCTGGGCTTCCGACGCGGTGCGCGCGTTCGAGATCGTCGACGCCGATGGCGCTCAGCGCCGGGTCACGCCCCAGGACGATCCGGAGCTGTTCTGGGCGCTGCGCGGCGGCGGCGGCGACTTCGCCGTGGTGACGGCGCTCGAGTTCGACCTGTTCCCCGCGCCGGAACTGTTCGGCGGGCGCATGCTGTGGCCGCAAGCGCGGATTCGCGACGTGTTCGACGCCTTCCGGGAGGTCACCGCCGCGGCTCCGGACGAACTGTCGGTGTGGTTCCAGCGTCTGCAGATCCCGGACGCACCGCCGATGGTCGGCGTGGACGCGGTCTACCTGGGTGATCCCGATCGCGGCCGGGCGCTGGTGGCCGCGTTCGACGCCATCGGGGACACCGTTCTCGACAAGCGTGGTGTTTTCGGGCCCGCCGACATCGGCTCCGTGACCGCCGAACCCACCGACCCGAGCCCGTCGCTGTCCCGTGCGGAGCAGCTGACCGATCTGGGCGACGCCGTGGTCAAGACCCTGATCGAGGAACCGGTCGCCCCGCTGGCCAACGTGCAGATCCGCCATCTGGGTGGCGCCTTGGCCGAAGCCGGGCCGAACGGTGGCGCGCGGGGTCCGATCGCGGAGCCGTACCTGCTCTACTGCCTCGGTCTCGGGCTGCCGCACCTGCGCGACGCGGTTCAGGCGCGGCGCACCGCCATCGTCGACGCGGTGAGCGGGCAGATCGGCGGCCGCAAGCCGTATACCTTCCTCACGCCCGGCGAGTCGGCCGAGGCCGCTTTCGATTCGGCGACGCTGACCCGGCTGCGGGAGATCAAACGGGCCCGCGACCCGCACGGCGTCATCCGGGCGAACTACCCGGTGCTGGGGTGAGCCATGAGGGCTCCGGAAGGCCGCGTCGGTCCGGCGGCCGACGGCGTGCTCCGGCAGACTGCGGGGCCGAGACCGCGGAACGGTTTCGGCCCCGGCCGCTCAGAACGGCCAGTCGGCGACGTGGCCCGCTTCCAGCAGCGGGATACCGCCTCGCCGATGGCACCCCGCGCTGTGGATGACCCTGGAAGACGGCGCCACCGAATCGGCCCCCGCACGCCTTTCGGGTTCCCCTACCGCGCCGCTGTGAACGCGCGGATCGCCAGTTCCCCCGTGGAAAGGAGAATTCGCCGGTCGGGCGTTCGAGAAAAGGTGGCGACACTTTTGGGTCCGAAGTAGACGTGGTCGGCACCGGGGCCGGTTCGCGCGTTTCTGGGTCGCGTTGTAGCGCACGCGCATCCGATTCAACCCAGGGGTCACGAGAAGCACACTGTGGGCAACTTTTTCGGCGCAAGCTGGAGTTCGCATTGCCGCGCGCTTGTCGGTGTCCTGTGTTACCAATTCAGCCAAACCGCTCGACCGAAGGATGCTCATGGACAACGTGATCGGACAGATCGACCGCGCACTGGATGCGACCGGAGCGATCGTCGCCGCCGTGGCGGGAGCGGGCCTGACGACGCCGACGCCGTGCCGGGACTGGGATGTCCGTGCCGTTCTCAACCACACGGTGGGCGGTATGCACCTCTTCGCGGCGGCGCTGAGCGGCACGGACGCGGGCGCCGACCACGAATCCGACTGGCTCGGCGGTGATCCGCAGGGTGCGTACGCCGCGGCCGCGGAAGTGGACCGCGCCGCTTGGCACCGGCCCGACGCGCTGGACGGCACGGTGGGCATCTCGCTCGGGGAACTGCCCGGCCCCACGGCCGCGCTGGTGCACCTCACCGAGGTTCTGGTGCACGGGATAGACATCGCGGTCGCCATCGATCGGCCGGATCTGGCCGACGACCAGCTGTGTGGCGAACTGCTCGCCACCATGCAGACCATGGGCGGCATCGATTCCTTCCGCGCCCCCGGCATTTTCGGTCCGGAGGTGCTCGTCGCCGAGGACGAACCGGCACATCGCCGGTTGCTGGCATATGTCGGGCGCGAGGTAATGGCCCGCACGTAGCCCGCTGTTTCCAGAGAGCTGAAAAGTCTGGCAGCTGTCGCCGAGAACATTCTCAATTTCGCCGCGGCCGTATTCCGTCGAGGATGATGTGGGCTATGTGGGCTATGTGGGCAGAACGTGTCTCACTCGTCTCGGCTCCGGCGTGGCGGATCGCGGCGAATGCGCCGGCGAGCAGCGCCATCAGTTCTCGACGGTGACGTCTCGGCGTGCGGCGCCGACGGACTGGGCGCGGTCGAGCAGGCCCGCGACCTGGTGGGTGGCGAGGTCCGGCGCGGCGGTTCGCAAGTCGTATCCGCGGCCTCGAGCGCGGTTTTCACGGTCGCGTTCCGCGCGCCGGAGGCCATCATCCGCGACAACAGAGCCACGTCGGGGGTCCCGGTGGCGGCGATCTGCTTCGCCTCCGCGACCAGTTGCTCGAGCTGATCGATCGCGACGGCCAGATAGAGCGCTTCCTTGGAGGGAAAGTGCCGGTGGACCGTGCCGGTCTGGAGCGACCAGCCGCAGCACGGCGACAACCAGACGCTGGCCGCGCCGGAACTGAGACCAGCCCTTCGGCACGGCGGTGGCCTTCTTCGCCCCGTACGCGGCGCGGCGTGTGCACCTCCGCGTCGTCCCCGGGTCACGGGAGAGTCACGGACAAGGTGCCCGCACGGCGCCGAGAAGGGTCGTACGGTGGAGCCATGAACCGGCTCGGAGAGGCGACGTCCCCGTACCTGCGCCAGCATGCGGACAACCCGGTGCACTGGCGGGAGTGGGACGCGGAGGCACTGGCCGAAGCGCGGGAGCGGGACGTGCCCGTCCTGCTGTCGGTGGGGTACGCGTCCTGTCACTGGTGCCACGTGATGGCACACGAGTCGTTCGAGGACCAGGCCACCGCCGACCAGATGAACGAGAATTTCGTCTGCGTGAAGGTCGACCGGGAGGAGCGGCCGGACCTGGACGCGGTCTACATGAACGCCACGGTCGCGATGACGGGGCAAGGCGGCTGGCCGATGACCTGTTTCCTGACTCCGGACGGCGAACCGTTCTACTGCGGCACCTACTACCCGAAGCTTCCGCGCGGCGGCATGCCGTCGTTCACCCAACTGCTCACCGCGGTCACGGAAACCTGGCAGCACCGGCGTGAGGAGGTGAACCAGGCCTCCGCGCAGGTGGCCGCGGCGCTGCGCGACCAAGCGGGGGGACTGCCCGACGCGGACCTGACGATCACCCCGGAGTTGCTCGCCCACGCCGTCGCCGCCGTGCTGCGCGACGAGGATGCCGAACACGGGGGGTTCGGCGGCGCTCCGAAGTTCCCGCCGTCGGCGCTGTTGGAGGGCCTGCTGCGGCACTGGGAGCGCACCGGCGACCGGGCGGTGTTCGACGTGGTGGCCCGCACGGCCGAAGCCATGGCCCGCGGCGGCATCTACGACCAGCTGCGCGGCGGGTTCGCGCGGTACTCGGTCGATGCCGCCTGGGTGGTGCCGCATTTCGAGAAGATGCTCTACGACAACGCCCAGCTGCTGCGCGCCTACGCGCACCTGGCCCGGCGCAGCACATCGCGGCTTCCGGAGTCGTTGTCGCACCGGGTCACCCGGGAAACCGTGCGGTTCCTGCTCGACGACCTCGGGACCGCACAGGGCGGTTTCGCCTCGGCGCTGGACGCCGACACCCACCTGGAACCCGGCAAGCCCGGCGTCGAAGGCGCGACGTACGTGTGGACGCCCGCCGAACTGGCCGGTGTGCTCGGTCCGATCGACGGGGCGTGGGCAGCCGAATTCTTCGGCGTCACCACCGCGGGCAATTTCGAACAGTGCACCTCGGTGCTGACCAGATACACCGAACCCGCCACGCCGCAGGACGCCGCGCGGCTGGAACACGTCCGCGCGGCGCTGATCGCCGCCCGCGATCGCCGTCCACAGCCGGACCGGGACGACAAAGTGGTCACCGCGTGGAACGGGATGGCGATCACCGCGCTCGCCGAGGCGGCGGGCGCGCTGGACGAGCCGGAATGGACCGCCGCCGCCGTCCGGTGCGCGCGCTTCCTGCTGGCCGAGCACGTGGTGGACGGCAGGCTGCGGCGCGCCTCGCTCGGTGGGGTCGCCGGCGCGGCGCCCGGCATCCTGGAGGACCACGCCTGGCTGGTCACCGGGCTGCTCGCGCTGCACCAGGCCACCGGCGAACTCGGCTGGCTGGACGACGCCCAGCGCTTGCTCGACATCGCGATCGAGCACTTCGCCGACCCCGACCGACCGGGCAGCTGGTTCGACACCGCCGACGACGCCGAAACCCTCGTCGCCCGACCGCGCGACCCGATCGACGGCGCCACCCCCGCCGGCGCCTCCGCACTGGCCGAAGCGCTGCTCACCGCCGCGGCCGCGAGCGACCCGGAACGGGCCGTCCGCTACCGGGAGCTCGCCGACCGCACGCTCGACCGCGGGGCGATCGTGCTGGCGCGCGCGCCGCGCTCGGCGGGCCAGTGGCTCACCGTGGCGGAGGCGGCCCTGCGCGGCCCGCTGCAAGTCGCCATCGCCACCGAAGCGGCGGCCCCTTCCGCCGAGCTGCTCGCCACGGCTCGTTCGGCCGCCCCCGGGGGTTCCGTCGTCCTCGCCGCCGCCCCGAACGCCGTCCCGTTGCTGGCCGATCGGCCCCTTGTCCGCGACGCCGCCGCCGCGTACGTCTGCCGCGGCTCCGTCTGCGACCTCCCGGTCTCCACTCCCGACCAGCTCCGCACGGCACTGCTGCGCACTTAGCGGCCGGGTATCCAGACCGGCCGCACCGGCCCGGCTCGAGTCCGGCCTCCACGGCATCAGACGCCTCTCGGTGGAGCGGCGGCCGAAAGTGAACTCACCGCCCCGGCCGGACCACCGCCGCATGCGAGCCGATCCGGTCGAGTTCCTGCTGTGCGTGCCCCGCACCGCCGTCCACGAGCTCGTCGGCGTGCTGCTCGGTCGGCCGCACCGGCCGCTGGCGGTCCCTCGACGTGCCCGCCGCGATACCCATGCTGGACAGTTGCGCGGTGCCGTCTCGGCCGGGCGGGAAGCTTCACGGAGGCGATCCAGCGTCATCCCGCGGCGCGGCGCGGACGAGGAACGCCGCGAGATTGTTGGGCGCGCCGAGCGGATCAGGCGTCCGCCGGCGGGTGGCGGTCGAACGGTTGGCGCACAGGCGCCGATGATTCCGCTGCCACGGCGACCGCACGGACCTGATCGATCTACCGGCCACCGAGGTCGGCCGGAACGAACTCGGCACAGATCGAGCGGCGTCGATGCGGTGAGCCTGCGGCATCAGCGCTCGATCATGTTGCCGAGGCGGCCGCAGGACTACCGCGATGCCGTGTCCGGCGGGCTCTCCTGGCCGAGGACCCGGTGCGCGCGGCGATCTAACGCCGGTGCGGAGCGTCGAATTCGGCGTCCGGCAGCTCGGTGCCGTCGGGTGGCTCCGCGACCGTGTGGATCTCGATGACCGGGTTGGTGTCGGCGGGCAGGTCGGCGCTGTCGAGTTTCGCGGTGCGGGTCTCGACGCGCTCGGTTCGAGCGCCGGAGGTGTCGATGTCGGTCCAGCAGAACGTCGGGTCCTTCATGCCGCGCAGCACGATGGTGTCGTAGAACGTCCACTTGGCCCGTTCGTCTTCCGTACCGGCCTCGATCACCGCTTGGCTCACCAGGATTCGCCGCGGCACCTCCTTGGCCGCCGTGGTGAGACGGGCGGCCTCGTTGACGGCGTCGCCGATCACCGTGAATTCCAGCCGGGTGTCGGAGCCGACGTCGCCGGCGAAGACCGGGCCGCGCGCGACGCCGATCCCGATGTCGAGCTCTCCGGTGGCGAGCACCTCGTCCCGGATGCGCCGCGCCGCCCGCAACGCCGGGGTCGCGTTGTCGCGCAGGGCGATCGGCGCTCCGAAGACGCACAGCGCCGCGTCGCCCTCGAACTTGTTGACCAGGCCGTTGTTCTCCTCGGTCGCCGCGACGACGATCGCGAGCAGGCGGTTGAGCTTGGCGACGAACTCCTGCGGCGGCAGCCCGGTGGACAGCTCCACCGACCCGGTCACGTCGACGAACAGCGCCGACACCTCGCGCACGTCACCGCTGAGATCCGCCCCGCGGGCCAGGGCGCGCTCGGCCACCTCGGGGCCGACGTGCCTGCCGAAGACCTCCCGCATCCGCTCCCGCTCGCGCAGGTTCGCCGCCAGCTCGTTGACCGAGTGCTCCAAGCGGCCGATCTCGCTGGTGCTGCCGATGGGCACCCGGGCACCGAGATCGCCCTGCGCGATGCGGTCCAGCGCGCGACGCAGGGTGCGCATCGGCGCGGCGACCGCGCGGGCGAGGAACGCCGTGGCCAGCGCGCCCACACCGATCCCGACCGCGGACAGGTAGATGGCCGTGCGCACCCGGTCGGGCGCGGCGGCCACCGGATCGGCCAGCACGACGATCAGCATGAGCAGCGGGAGCGCCGCCGCCACCGCCCAGGTCAGCACGACCCGCACCAGCACGGAGGAACTCCAGTGCATGGTCCAGCCGAGCACCCCGGCGACCACCGGAATCGTCGGCCGGATCAACCGGTCCACGATCAGGAAGGTGACCGCCGCCGACTCGAAGGCGCCGATCGTGAACAGCGCCGCCGTCACGCCGGGATCGTTGTCCGGGCTCAATCGCGCGAAGATGACCGTCGCCACGATCACGCCGGGAATCCACAGCGCGAGCGCGCGCATGCTGATCGCGACGGGTAGGAGCAGCAGGCGCCGCGCCTCCACCTCCGTGGGTTTGCGCCCTGCGTCGAGCCAGCCGAAGTACAACTTGCGATCGCGCACGGCCAGGACGATGCCGGCCACGAACCCCACCGCCGGATAGATGCCGACGAAGGCGAGCGCCCGCACCCAATCCGTGCCCAGCCTGCCGAGGAACCCGTTGAGCCACAGCTGGGTGACGATCACCGCGAGACCGCTGAGATTCGCCGTGGTGACCAGCGCGGCCAGGCCACCCCGCGCTTTGAGCGCCCAGAGGACGAGTTTCGCGATCATCGGATTCGCGATCCCGAGGCCCGACCGGTGCGGGCCCGCTCCGGTGTAGGTGCCGCGCCCGCCATGGACTCCGCACCTGCTGGGGTGATGACCCGCCTTCCGAAGGCGGCGGTCGCAGGGTTCCCGCAGCTGCCCGAGCGCAGCGGCTGGTGCTTCGCGATCCGGGCTGATACCGGAGACTCCGCCGACCGAAGATCACCGAGCGCCCGTCCCGAGGGCGGCAGACGCCGCGCGACCGCCGGAAACGGCAAGGCGATGCCACGCGAGGCGGCGACGGAGAACACGAACGAGCAGCATAGAGCCACGGCGACCGGCACAGGAGTTTTCCCGGTGATCTCCCCGGACCCGCCCGCCGACCAGCCGCACCGCGGCATCGTCGGTCCGTCGTCCGGCAGCGCGGAGCAGGCGATGGGGTGGATCACCGCCCGATCGGGCCTCGGCCCGCCCGCGCACCGGCGCTCGCGGCGCGGATGCCGAATCGCCGCGCGGCTTTCGGACGCACGCTGTTCCATTGCCTGCGCCGCCCCTCTCGTCCGACCTCCCCGTCGACTCTATGCGCTCAGCGCAGGACCACGAGCCACACCGCCGCGTAGTGGGTCAACGCGGCCAGCACCGTGGCCGCGTGGAAGAACTCGTGATGCCCGAAGACGGTGGGCCACGGGTTCGGCCACTTCGTGGCGTAGAGGATCGCGCCGCCGCTGTAGAACAGGCCGCCGATCAGCAGCAGGATCAGCGGCGCGATGCCGATCTGGCCGTTGAGCTGGCCGGCCACCGGCACGATGGCCCAGCCCAGCAGCAAATACAGCGGAACGCCGACCCAGCGGGGCGCGGTGGGCCACAGCAGTTTCAGTGCCACTCCGGCCAGCGCACCGGCCCAGACCACGGCCAGCAGCGTCTGCCCGGTGCGTCCGGGCAGGCCGAGCAGGGCGAAAGGGGTGTAGCTGCCCGCGATGAACAGGAAGATCATCGAGTGGTCCGCTCGCTTCATCCGGATGCGGGCGCGCGCGGTCGGCCAGGTCACCCGGTGATAGACCGCGCTCACGCCGAACAGCCCGCACACGGTGAGCCCGTAGACCAGCGTCGACCACCCCGCGGTCGCGGAGACCCTGGCGGCGGTGGCGATCAGCACGACGGCCGCGATCGCGGCGACGCCGACGGCCCAGGTGTGGATCCAGCCCCGCATGCGCGGTTTGACCAGTGCCCCGGCGAGCGCTTCGCCCGCAGAGGCGGGAACCGGTGTGACCACTGCCGCATCGGCGGCGTCGACCGATTCGGACACGAATACCTCCTAGTGGGGACGGCAGGAGCAGCCTGTCCACGGCCCCACGCCGGACCGAGGACGGACGCGGTAGTTGAACCCGTCAGTAACCTACGCAACCGTAACTTGCGTGCTCCCGGCCACTGTACCGGCGTATCGCGGTCGATGCCGCGTTCGTGTCGCCGAGGCGTAGGGTTGCCCGCGTGGAACTTCCGAGTCAGGTGCGGGGTCTGCCGTATCGCATCTACGAGGCCCGGCTGTCCAGGCAGCTGGCCGGCAAGCAGCATCCCCGGCACGTCGCGGTGATGTGTGACGGCAATCGCCGGTGGGCGCGGGAGAACGGTTTCACCGACGTCAGCCACGGCCATCGGGTCGGCGCGCTGAAGATCGCCGAGCTGGTCGGCTGGTGCGAGGCCGAGGGCATCGAGATGGTGACCGTGTACCTGCTGTCCACCGAGAATCTCCAGCGTGATCCGGACGAGCTGGAGACGCTGTTCGAGGTCATCACCGACGTGGTGGAGGAGCTGTCGGCGCCGGAGCAGAACTGGAGTGTGCGCATCGTCGGCTCGCTCGACGGCTTCCCGGAGCTGATCGCCAAGCGGATGCGCACCGCGGCCGAGCGCACCGACGGCCGCAACGGCGTGCACGTCAACGTCGCGGTCGGCTACGGCGGCAGGCAGGAGATCGCCGACGCGGTGCGCTCGCTGGTCCGTCAGGAGATCGCCGCGGGCGAGACCGGCGAGGACCTGGTGCAGTCGATCACCGTGAACGCCATCGGCCAGCATCTCTACACTTCCGGTCAGCCGGACCCGGACCTGGTCATTCGCACCTCCGGCGAGCAGCGGCTGTCCGGGTTCCTGCTGTGGCAGAGCGCATACTCGGAGATATGGTTCACCGAGGCGTACTGGCCGGAGTTCCGCCGGGTGGATTTCCTGCGGGCGCTGCGCGACTTCGCCGCGCGTCATCGCCGTTTCGGCGTCTGATCCGGGGTCGCGCCGGTGAATCCGGCGCCATCACCACGCTTCTCGCGTACCGTGCGGTCTCATGAGCTCGTTCGATCACCGGCCCGCCGGAGCCGCGCGGGGCGAACCGGACGACTCGATCAGCTATGCGGAGTTCGGTAGACGCTTCCTGGAGTACGCCGCCTCCGAAGCGCGCATCTCGGGCGCGTTCGCCCAGCTGACCGGTAGCGCCTTCGATTTCGGCCCGATCGGGGCCGGGCCGGGCCGACTGGCCAAGGTGACCGCACAGGTGCGGCTCGGCGCGTCCCGGTTGGGCCGTCGCGACGACGAGACCATCGCGTTCGAACTGATCATCCCGCTGGAGGTCGACCTGCTACTGGACTTGGCGGTCGACCGGCACCGGTTCCACGTCGAGGGAACCGTGCATCTGCACCTGACGGTGCACACGGCGGCGCCGCTGCGGGTGGTGATCGATATCGCCGAGCCGCGCCCGGCCGACGTGCGCGTCAGCGTGGCCGCCGCCACCAGGCGCGGGCAAATGCTGCGCGCTCTCGTCGGCGTCGATCACGAGATCAGGCGTTTCGTCGCCCGCTATATCTCCGCCGAGATCCGTAAGCCGCACATCGCCGCGGTGCGGGATATCGATGTCGCGCAGCGCCTCGACGAAGCGTGGAAATTGTAAGCGGAATCACAATTTCCGCAGTCGCAGCCGATTGATGCTGTGATCGGCGTCCTTGCGCAGCACCAGGGTCGCGCGCGGGCGAGTGGGCAGAATGTTCTCCACGAGATTCGGCCGGTTGGTGTTGTTCCAGATCTCCTGCGCCGCGGCGGTCGCCTGCTCGTCGGTGAATCCGGAGTAGTGGTGGAAATGCGCGTTCGGATCGGCGAACGCGGTCTTGCGCAGGGTGAGAAACCTTTGCACGTACCACTTCTCGATGTCCTCGATGCGCGCGTCCACGTAGATCGAGAAGTCGAACAGATCCGACACCATCAGACGCGGACCGGTCTGCAACACGTTCAACCCCTCCACGATCAGAATGTCGGGCTGGCGCACGCAGTGCAGCTTGTCCGGCACGATGTCGTAGGAGATGTGCGAATACACCGGCGCGCAGACCTCGGCCGCGCCTGATTTCACCTCGGTGACGAATCGCAGCAGCTTGCGGCGGTCGTAGCTCTCCGGAAAACCTTTGCGGTGCATGATGCCGCGCCGGGTGAGTTCCGCGGTGGGATAGAGGAATCCGTCGGTGGTGACCAGGTCCACGCGCGGGTGGTGATCCCAGCGCGCCAGCAGGGCTTGCAGTACGCGCGCGGTGGTGGACTTGCCCACCGCGACGCTGCCCGCCACGCCGATCACGAACGGCACCTGCTGGTCGGGATGGGTTTCGCCGAGAAATGTGGCGGTCGCGGCGAACAGTCGCTGCCGCGCGGCCACCTGCAGGTGGATGAGACGAGCGAGCGGGAGATACACCTCCGCGACTTCTTCGAGATCGATCTGTTCCCCGAGGCCGCGCAGGCCGATGAGTTCTTCCTCGGTGAGCACCAGGGGAGTCGATTTACGCAGGGTCCGCCACTGTTTCCGGTCGAATTCCACGTAGGGACTCGGCTCACTCATTCGTGCCATTTACCCGACGCTCCGTTTCGGCAAACACGCACAGTTACCGTGCGGATCCGGTGAGATTCGGTCTAGCTGTCGCCGCATAGGCGAATTCTGCTCCGCGCCGACACGATGAGCCGAGCGGGGTGCCACTACCGGTTGGTAACCGGCTCGATGCCCCAGGTGTGGGCCGCTAATCTCGGCTGGCATGGAAGCGCATCCGCTCGTGACCGAATACCTGCGGCTCGGCCTCGCCTTCGACCGGCTGGAGGAAGGATTCGTCGACGCCTACACCGGTGATCCCGCGCTGCGCAACGAGGTGCGCGCCGCGCCGGCCCCGCAGCCGCGCGAGCTGGCCCGCCGGGCCGCCGAGTTGCGCGGCGCGGTGCCGGAGGCCGGACTGACGCCGCAGCGCGCCGAGTTCCTCGACGTGCACCTGCGCGCGCTGGAGTGCTCCGCACGGAAGTTCGCCGGCGAGGACATCGGCTTCATCGACGAGGTGCGCGCCTACTTCGACGTCGACATCACGCCCGGCGACGTGGACGACTACCGCGAGGCGCACCGGCAGATGGACGAGGTGCTCGCCGGGGACGGTCCGCTGTCCGAGCGGATGGCCGCTCATCGCAAGGCCGACGAGATCCCGCCGGAGCGCCTGGCGGTCTGCGTCGAGGCGTTCTCCGGTGCGCTGCGTGAGCTGGTGCGCGCCCGCTACCCGCTGCCGGACCACGAGCACGTCACCTACGAGGTGGTCGGAGACAAGCCCTGGTCCGGGTTCAACTACTACCTGGGCAACTACCGCTCCCGCGTCGCGATCAACTCCGACCTCGAGCAGCACATGGCGCACCTGCCGCAGCTGATCGCGCACGAGTCCTACCCGGGCCACCACACCGAGCACTGCCGCAAGGAAGCCGGGCTGGTCGCCGCCGGGCAGGCCGAGCAGACGCTGTTCCTGGTCAACACCCCGCAGTGCCTGATGGCCGAGGGCCTCGCCGATCTGGCGTTGCGTTCCATCGTCGGGCCCGGCTGGGGCAAGTGGGCACAGGAGATCTACGCGGATCTCGGGCTGCGCTTCGACGGCGAACGAGCCGAACGCCTTTCGAACGCCTCGGCGAAGCTGCTGGGCGTGCGCCAGGACGCCGCGCTGCTGCTGCACGACCGGGGCCGCTCGCACGACGAGGTGGTGGAGTTCTTGCAGACCTGGAGCCTGACGACGCCGGAGCGGGCGCGCCAGTCGCTGCGCTTCCTGTCCTCGCCGCTGTGGCGCGCCTATATCTCCACCTACGTCGAGGGATACCGGCTGCTGGGTGGCTGGCTCGATCGCGCGGCCGACGCCGAGGACCGGGCCGATCGGTTCCGCAGGCTGCTCGACGAGCCGCTCACGCCGGGCGCGGTGCGCGCGGCGGTGTGAGAATCACTGGATCACCGCACAGCCCTGTCCGCCCGCGGAGAGGCTGCACAGCAGCAACGAAAGGGTGCGCAGCAGCGCCTCGACCGGAGAGGCGGGCACCGAGACCGAGCCGATCATGTCCGTTCCTTCCTGGGTTCGGTGGTCACGCGCCCGCGAAAGTGATGCGCACCGAGATCGGGTCGCTTTCCAGCGCTTTCATGGTGCGTTCGGCGACGGCGGCGGCGACGCGCCCTTTGGCGAACGTGCGGGAGCGTGCCACCACATCGTCCTGCGGCACGAAGGCGGCCGTGCCGGTGCGCCAGTGGCTGCCCTGCCGGAGCCGGACGTGCGGGTCGGCGGCGATGTTGCGGGCCCAGCCGGAACGATAGCCGTGCTGCGAGATCAGCCACGCGCCGGTCTCGTCGATCGACGCGGTGACCGGCACCCGCCGCGGCTGCCCGGATTTCGCTCCGACCGTCTCCAGTTCGGCGATCAGCGACGATCGGATGCCGAGCCGGTCGAGCAGGCCGACGGCCGGGTTGACCAGGTAGCGGCCGATCAGGCGTTCGCGCCGGAATTTGCGTACCGCGGCGCTCGGTGTTCGTCCGGCCATGACAGTGCTCCTCAGGTTCGATGCGGGCGGAAGACGGCGCAGGTGGTGGTGGCGTGCGCGACCAGGCGGCCCTGCTCGTCGACCACCCGCCCCTCCGCGGTCGCGGTGCTGCGCCCGACGTGGATCGTGGTGCCGGTGGCGGTGAGGCGCTGCCCGTCGGTGGGCACGGCGCGGATGTAGTTGATCTTCAGCTCCAGCGTCGTGTATCCCACGCCTGGCTCCAGCGTGGTGTGCACCGCGCAGCCCATCACCGAGTCGAGCAGGGTGGCGCAGATGCCGCCGTGCGTGGTGCCGAGCGGGTTGGCGAAGTCGGGCCTGGTCCGCAGGGCGAAGACCACCTTGCCGTGCTCGAGTTCGTCGACCTCCATGCCGAGCAGGTCGCCGATGAACGGCGGGCGGTCCGTCCTGCTCATCGCGGTGCGCAGGAGCTCGAGGCCGGACAGCTGAGCCGGATCGACGGTGGCTTCGGACATGGGTCCCATCCTTTCGATGAACCGATCGGTCCACATCTGTCATGATTGCAACATGGACCGATCGGTTCACGCAACCCTCGAGCAAGGAACCCGCATGACCACAGGGCCGCGGACCAGGCTGATCGAAACCGCCATCGAACTGGTGCGCGAACAGGGTGTGCACGCCGCGGGGCTCGCGACGCTGCTGGAGCGGAGCAACGCCTCGCGCAACTCGCTCTATCAGCACTTCCCCTCCGGTAAGAGCGAGCTGGTCGAGACCGCGACGCGCGTGGCGGGCGTGCGGATCGGCGAGGTGATCGACAAGGTCACCGCCGCGCCGCCGCGCCGGTGGTTCGATTCGCTCATCGGCTGGTGGGTCGGCGCGTTGCGCAAGACCGGCTACCGCGCCGGGTGCCCGGTCGTCGGGGCGGCGCTGGCCGAGTCGGAACCCCGGGTGCAGGCTGCCGCGGGCGAGGTCTTCGGGGATTGGCACCAACGGCTCGGGGCGGCGCTCACCGCCGCGGGCTTGGACGCCGAGGAAGCGCGCTCGTTCAGCAGTTTCGTGTTCAGCGCGATGGAAGGGGCCATCGTCCAGGCGCGGGCCATGAAATCCACGCAGCCGCTGGAGGACGCGCAGCGGCATCTGGCGGTGCTGTTGGAGACCTATCTGCCGGAAGACGGCGCATCGAGTTGACGGGCCGGCGCGTCACTGCGGATCGCCCGGCGCGCCACCGCTGACCAGGAGGGGTGAACCCCCTGCTCGAGGGCCGGGCATGCGGCCCATAGACTGAGGGTCGTGACGCAGACGACCGCCTCTGTCAATACCCAGTCTCTCGGTGAGCTCGATCCGGAGCTCGCTGCCGCGATGGCAGGCGAGCTCGCCCGCGAACGCGACACGCTCGAGATGATCGCCTCGGAGAACTTCGTGCCGCGCGCGGTGCTGCAGGCGCAGGGCAGCGTGCTGACCAACAAGTACGCCGAGGGCTACCCGGGGCGGCGCTACTACGGCGGTTGCGAGCACGTCGACGTGGTGGAGACCTTGGCCCGCGACCGTGCCAAGGAGCTGTTCGGCGCCGAATTCGCCAATGTCCAGCCGCATTCCGGCGCGCAGGCGAACGCCGCGGTGCTGATGTCGCTGATGGACCCGGGCGACAAGCTGCTCGGTCTCGACCTCGCGCACGGCGGTCACCTGACCCACGGCATGCGCCTGAACTTCTCCGGCAAGCTCTACGAGGTGCACTCCTACGGAGTGAGCAAGGAAGACCACCGCGTCGACATGGACGAGGTGCGCGAGATCGCCTTGCAGGCGCGTCCGAAGGTGATCGTGGCGGGGTGGTCGGCCTACCCGCGCCACCAGGACTTCGCGGCGTTCCGCTCGATCGCCGACGAGGTCGGCGCCTACCTGTGGGTGGACATGGCCCACTTCGCCGGTCTGGTCGCCGCCGGCCTGCACCCCTCGCCGGTGCCCTACGCCGACGTCGTGTCCTCGACCGTGCACAAGACCCTCGGCGGTCCGCGCTCCGGCCTGATCCTAGCCAAGCAGGAGTACGCCAAGAAGCTGAACAGCTCGGTGTTCCCCGGCCAGCAGGGCGGGCCGCTGATGCACGCCATCGCCGCCAAGGCCGTCGCGTTCAAGATCGCCGCGAGCGAGGAGTTCCGCAATCGCCAGGAGCGCACCCTCTCCGGTGCGAAGATCCTGGCCGAGCGGCTCACCGCCGCCGACGTCAAGGACAAGGGCATCAGCGTGCTCACCGGCGGCACCGATGTGCATCTGGTGCTGGTCGACCTGCGCAACTCCGAGCTCGACGGCCAGCAGGGCGAGGATCTGCTGCACGAGATCGGTATCACGGTGAACCGCAACGCCGTTCCGTTCGATCCGCGTCCCCCGATGGTCACCTCCGGCCTGCGCATCGGCACCGCCGCCCTGGCCACCCGCGGCTTCGGCGACACCGAGTTCGCCGAGGTCGCCGACATCATCGCGAGCGCGCTGGCCGGTAGCGCCGACCTGGACGCGCTGCGCGCCCGGGTGAGCAAGCTGGCCAAGGACGTTCCGCTGTACGACGGCTTGGAGGACTGGCGCCTGCTGGGCTGACGCCGGTTCGCTTCGTGCGTCCGGCGCGGCCGGATGCACGAAGCCCGTCGCGGCCGCTTCCTGGATCCACAGTCCTTGCCGACGGGCACGGCGATCCGGGAGCTACCTATCCATCCGCGCCTTCGCTCGCACAATCGATTCGTCCAGGTACCGGGCGATATCGGCGCTGGTGCCGGGGCGGATCATCAGGGCGCGGTTCGCGGGGACCTCGCAGTAGCGGCCGTCGGGCGTGTCGATCCAGCGGAGCCGGCCGGTGCGCAGCGGTTCGGCGTTGCGCGGGCCGAGCAGCACGGTGGCGGTGCCGCGGGTGGCGCACGACTGCCGCCAGAAGCGCCGGTAACGCTCCTTCGCCTGGCTGGCGGGCGCGTTGCCGAAGACGTCGGGGCGATCGTCGTTGAGATCATCGAGCAGGAAGCTCTTCTCACCCACCGTTCCCGCCGTGGCGTCCGGCAGCAGACGCACCACTTCGGTGGCGAGCTGATCGATCCGGCAGCGCCGCAAACGCACTAGTCCGCCGTCCGGCGCGGGCGACTGCGCGGCGAGCACACCGGAACCGCTGCGGGTACCGCAGGCCACCGCGCGAAGTTCGACGCCTCCGCGCGTGTTGTCGTAGCCGAACAGCTCGATGCGCCAGTCCGGAACGGCCAGCGTGGTGATCGCGCCGCGCAGTGGCAGCCGCTCGGCGCGTCCCAGCTCGGCGTTGAACTGCCGCTGATACGCCTGGTACTCGTTGCGGCCGGGGAAGCGGCTGGTGAACCGGAACGGAAAGGGCATGCGGTCCAAGCCCGTCCCGAACCAGGCCGCGGCGAACTGCTCGGCCGACAGCGACCACTGGGTGGTCATTGCTCACCGAGCACGGGCGGCACCGTCGGTTTCACCTCGCCGAGCAGTTCTTTCGCGTGTTCCTCGGTGCGCAGGTACTTCGGCGAGTCGTGCTCGTCGTCGTCCGTGCGCCTGCCGCGCAGTCCCGGCGGCACCATGCCCGAATAACCTGCGGCGCCCGTTGCCCCCGGGCGCCCGGGCGCGGTGGGTTGCCCATTCGCCGCGGCGGGGACGGTGGGCTGGGCGGGCCGAGACGTGCCCGCGCGCGCTTCGTTGTCCGAGGTGGTCGGGATGCCGGCCGGGCCGGGGGCGCCGCCCGCCCTGCTCGGCGTGCCGGTCGGTCTGCCGGTGAACGAGGTCGGGGTGACGGTGGTGGGTGTCGTCTGCGGCGGCGGTGCGGAGGGGACGATGGGCGCGTACGGTGTGGATGTCTGCGTCCTCGTGATGGATGCCGGAGTGGTCGCCGCGGTGTCCTGGTTCGAGGAAACCGCTTGCGACGGGACAGTTTCCGGCGTGTCCGCAGCGGTTGGATGCACTCCGCTGTCCGGCTCGCCGTCGTCCGCGGAACCGGTGGGGGAGGCGGTGTCCGCAGTGGAAGATGGTTCGCCGGAGGCGGAGTTGTCCGGGGAGCGGGTGAGGGCCACGGCCTGCGAGTCGACGCTCGTGCCGCTTTCCACGCCCGTGCCGGTTCCCGGGTCGGGATTGGTTTCCGAACTGGTGCCGGTTCCCGAACCCACGCCGGGCTGCACACCGGTCGGCGCCGCTGCGGCAGGAGCGACCGGGGGTGGCAGCGTCGGGATACCCGGAGCGGTGGCCCCGTACGGCTGGATGTACTGGGTGTTCATCTCGTCGCGGGCCTGTTCCTCCCGCGAGTTGCGCTGTGCCGGATCGGCCGTCGCACCCGAGGCGTCCAGCAGCTCCGGCACCGACATCTTGAACTTGGCCGCCGCGTCGGCCGCCGCCGACAGCGGCAGACTCTGCGCGCCGATGGCTTCCCCGAGTTCGCCCACCCGCGCCGCGTACTCTCGCACGCCGCGGACCGCGCTGTCGGCCGCCGCGCCCTCCCAATGCTGTTCTACCGCGTTCTTGATCGCGTCCTCGAATCGCTGGCCCGCGTTCGTCACCGCCGCGGCGATGGCCGACCACGCGGCGAACGCGCCGTCGAGCGCGGCGGGATTCATCGCGTCGGCGGCTTGCTTGATCTCAGCGTGCGAAAAGCTCTGCGCGTTCTCCGGGTTGGTGATCGCGCGGCCGTCGGTCTGTCTCATGATCGCTTCCCCCGGTGGTCAGCTGCCCGCGGGCAGCAACGGTGCGACTGCTGTGGCGATATCGGTGGCGATATCGCAGGCGACGAGGTGTTTGTTTGTCGATGTCTGCGGCACATTCGTCAAGATGTAGAGCGAGCCCGAACGCATCTCGACGTTGATCGTGCAGCCGCCGGGTACGTCCGGACGTGCTTCGTAGCGGACGGCTTTGCGATCGCCCGCCGGGATGTTGACGGCCGCAGGGTATTTGCTGCGTATCTGGTCGATGGTGCCGTTGGTGGTCTCGACGACGAATCCGTACCCGGCCCGTGCGACATACCGGCACCCCTTCCAGGTGAGGCCGCCTTGGCTGTCCTGTTTGGGTTCCGGGGGTCTCGAATCCCACTGGTGCTCAGCGAGAAACTGCGGTGTCAGGGCGGTGCAGGGATCGAACGCGGACTGCGGGTTCGTCTGTGGCGATGCGCTCGAGCTGGAACCGGCCACGCCGGTAGCCGAGACCGCCGGATCGCTCGGTGCCGTCCCGCCGCATCCGGAGAGCAGGACAAGGCCGGCCGCTGCGGCGACGAATCCGGTTGTTCGAATGCCTGTGCCGGCTTTCATGCGCTGAGCTTCCGCATCGCGGCCGCGAATTCCGTATCGGTCCGAATGTAGCCGTCGCGGATGGTCGCGAACATGGATTTGATCTCTTGCGCCACGGAGATGTACTCGGTGAGCGTATCGAAGGCGTTGTTCGGGCCGCCGAATGCTTTCTCTCTGAACAGTCGCACCAGTTCCACAGCGGAGGTCAGCTTCGGATCGTCTTCACCCAGCCCCCACTGCTGCCGCTCGCCGAGTTCGCGCGCGTCGGTTTGAGCCGCGACGAGCGTGTCGATCAACTCCTGGCACGCCTGATCGATCTCCACGAACGCCTGCGGGTCCATCCGCACTCGCAACGCCCCGGTTTTCGCAGCTTCGATGTACCCGGGAAACGGGCTGTCCGCCATCGCCGCCCCTTCCGTCAGTGCCGTCTGACCTTATAGACGCGCCCCGTCTCGCTCCGGTTCCATCGAAACACAGCCGAATCCTCCGGTCGCCCCGTCCCGCCGGTCGTCGCCGGCCGCGCACGGCTCTCACCTGGGATGTTGTGCCGCGCAGCGACCGGTGCGGCGACCTCGATCGCTGTCAAGGCTGCTGACGAGCGCTCAGCGCGCATTCGCCGCCGCGACCAGAGCGGGGTAGTCCTGCAAGTCGATGTCGTTGGCGGCGTTGTCGCTGTATTTCGTCATCAGCGCGAACATCCGGGAACCGAGGAACCAGTTGCGCGTCTTGATGCCGCGCGCGGTCTTCGGGGCCAGGAAGCGACCGGCATTGCTGTTGCCCGCGATCTTCGCGTATCGCTTCATGAGCTCGTCGTAGCGAGCGAAGGCGACGGTGTGATCGCCGTCGGCCAAGGCCAGCTCACCCGCGATGACGTACGCACCGACCACGGCCAGCCCGGTGCCGAAGCCGCCGAGGGTGTTCCCGTAGCCGGAGTCGCCGACCAGCGCGACACGGCCCTTGGTGTACCCGTGGGGCATCCGGACCCGGCCGATCGAATCCATGTAGAAATCATCGAATTCGGGCAGTTCGGCGAGCATTCGCGGCACGTCCCAACCGACCTCGGCGAAGGTCTCGGCGAGGATGCGCCGCTGGGCCGCGCTGTCGTCGCGGGCGTAATCCAGTTCGGGGGAGGCGAACATGTACATCTGCTGCGCCTTGGGGCCGCCGCTGATCGCGAGGCGGCCGGGCGCGTTGTGGCCGTACGCGACCACCCGCTCGCGCGTCCCGGCGGAGGTGCCGCTCCACGGGCCGACCCCCGCGACGGCGTAGTAGTAGCCGAGGTGCTTCACGAAGTCGCGCTCGGGACCGAAGGCGAGTCTGCGGACCCGGGAATGGATGCCGTCGGCGCCGAAGACGAGGTCGAAGGTGCGGGCGGGGGCGTGCTCGAATTCGACGTGGACGCCGGCCGAGGTCTCGGTGAGCGCGGTGATCGAATCGCCGAACAGGTAGTCGCAACGGTCGGCGGTGCGCCGGTACAGGATCTCGGACAGATCGCCGCGCAGGATCTCCACATCGCCGCCGGTGAACTCACCCGACATCAGCGCCAGCTCGTCGCCCCGCTCGTCCACGAAGACGGTGTCGGTGGTGCCCGTCCTGCGCTGCTCGATGTCCGCCAGCACGCCCATCCGTTCCAGCACCGTGCGGTGGGTGCGGCCCTTGAAGTCGATCGCCTGACCGCCGGGGCGCAGCGCCGCGGCCCGCTCCACGACGGTGACCGCGAAGCCGTAGCGGTGCAGCCAGTAGGCCAGCGCGGGTCCGGCGATGCTCGCGCCGGAGATGAGAACGGTGGTGTTGCGCATGAGATTCTCCTCGTAAAATCTGCGTCCTACGGAAACTGTATCCGATGGACGCTGATTAGCGTATGGTAGACACAGTTACACGTCAAGGCGATCTCCGGAAGGATCTCGGGCATGCCGACACCGACCACACTGGAACTGCTCTGGGGTACCGGTCCGCGGCCCAAACGCGGGCCGAAACCCGCGCTGTCGCTGGAGCGGATAGTCGCCGAGGCCATCGCGCTGGCCGACGCGGAAGGGCTGGCGAACCTGTCCATGCAGCGGCTGGCCGAGCGCTTGGGTTTCACGAAGATGTCGCTGTACCGCTATGTGCCGGGCAAGGCGGAACTCGTCGCGCTGATGCTGGACACCGCACTCGGCCTGCCGCCGGAACTGAGCGCGGAGGCGCCGGAGGACGGATGGCGCGAGCCGCTGCGCGTGTGGTGCGAGACGATCTACGCGCGCTTCAGCGCCCACCCGTGGTCACTGGAGGTGTCGGTGGGTCTGCGGCCGGTCGGCCCGAACGAGCTGGCATGGATGGAGGCCGCACTCGGCGCGCTCGCCGGAACCGGGCTCACCACGGCCGAACGGCTGGACACGATCGTGCTGCTGACCGGGCACGCCCGCAGTTTGGCCACGCAGGTGCGGGTGGCCGACGCCGACGCGTTCGAAAGGCAGATCGCGGGTCAGTTCGCCGAAATGGTGGCCGCCGCGGCCGACCGGTATCCGGCCGCGGCCGCCGCGTTCGCCGAAGGCGGCGCGGTGGCGGGCGGCGAGGGCGCGCTGCGATTCGGCATCGAGCGGATTCTCGACGGACTGGCCGTGCTCATCGCGCGCCGCGGGTGACCGGCGCGGCCTACGCTCGGACCATGACCGACGAACCCGATCTGAAACAGGACTCGATCACCACCGTGCGGGAGTTCTTCGCCGCGCTGGAGATGGGCGCCGCCGAGGAGGCGATCGACCTGCTGCACCCGGACATCGTCTGGAAGAACACCTCGCTGCCCGATGTGAAGGGCGTCCGCCGGGTCGGCGGCGTGCTGCGCGGCCTGCGTCGCGACTGGCTCGGCTTCGGGGTCGACCTGCACCACATCGCCGCCGACGGCGACGTCGTGCTCACCGACCGCACCGACTATCTGCGCTTCGGCCCGGTGCGCACCGGCTTCTGGGTGACCGGCACCTTCGAACTGCGTGACGGCCGAATCATCTTGTGGCACGACCACTTCAGCTGGGAGAACTTCCTGCGCGGCACGGCTGTCGGACTCTGGCGCGCGGCGCTCGCCCGGCGCTGACCGGCCTCAGGAGTGCTGGGCCAGGTAGTCCAGATACACCGGGCGCAACACCTCGGCGACCGCGCCGTCACCCGCGTGGACGTAGTCGTCGAGCATGGGCAGCACGTACTTGATGTCCGCCTCGCTTTCGCCGACGTTGCCCGCGGCGGCCTCCGCGGCCGGGATCGACGTGAGCAGCCGCCACAGGAACTTCACATCCCCACGCCGCACGGCGAGCTTCATCGCCCGGTCGTGCAGCTCCTTCGACGACAGCTTCTCCAAATCCTCGTTACCGGACATACCAGCGACTCTATCCGTCGAATCGGGCGACAGCGACCGCGTGGCGAAGTCCGTCGCGGCCCGCACGCCGTGCTGCGATGACTGCTATGACACCGCAACCTGGACCCGGCTTCCGGATCAAGCGCGTCTACGACGACTCCGACCCCGACGACGGCACCCGGGTGCTGGTCGACCGGCTCTGGCCGAGGGGCATCACCAAAGCGCAAGCGCGGGTCGATCGCTGGCCCAAGGCGATCACTCCGACCACCGAATTGCGGCGCTGGTTCCACGCCGATCGCGACGCGCGCGGCCCGGAATTCGCCGACCGATACCGCGCCGAACTCGCCGCGCCGGAGGTTCAGCAAGATTTGCGGGATTTGCGCGCCCTGGCCGCCGAAGGTCCGGTCACATTGCTCACGGCCGTACAGGATCCGGCGCACAGCCATGTTCCGGTATTGCTCGACGTGCTCCGGTGAACCCGTGTGACGTGCGGGTTTACCACAAATTCACGGACACGCCTCGCGGTCCCTGAGCGCGGACACCGTGATCGGAGGTAGCGTCGGGTGTGCGGGCCGCGGCGGTGTGGCTCGTACGGGAGGTCCTGACCGTGACTGAGCTACTCAGTACGAGGGGGCCGGCGCCCGGCCCTCGTGGCATCTGACGGCAACGTCGGGTCCATCAGGACGGACCGGTCCAGCGAGATCGTTCGTGCGAGTACCGCACGAACACAGAGGAGCCCACCGTGACTGCTGCACGCTCCGTTTCCGCTCCCTCGGCGAACTCCAGCTCCGCGAAAGGCGGAGCCGCCGCGAAGGGGGCCCGCCCCTCGCAATTACTCGGCAAAACCTTCGTCATCGATACGTCCGTCCTGCTGTCGGATCCCTGGTCCTTCACGCGGTTCGGCGAACACGACGTGGTGTTACCCCTGGTGGTCATCAGTGAACTCGAAGCCAAACGGCACCATCACGAGCTGGGCTGGTTCGCGCGAGAAGCTCTGCGCAACCTCGACGATCTGCGCCTGCAGCACGGCAGGCTGGATCAGCAGGTGCCGATCGGCACCGAGGGCGGAACGTTGCAGGTGGAACTGAACCACACCGATCCCGCGGTCCTTCCGGTCGGCTTCCGCACCGACACCAACGACTCCCGGATCCTGGCCTGTGCGCTCAACCTCGCGGCCGAGGGCCGCGAAGTGGTGTTGGTGTCCAAGGACATTCCGCTGCGGGTCAAGGCCAGCGCGGTGGGCTTGCACGCCGACGAGTATCACGCCCAGGACGTGGTGACCTCGGGCTGGTCCGGCATGGTGGAACTCGATGTCAGCACCGCGCGCATCGATCAGCTCTACGCCGAGTCGGTGATCGACTTGGACGAAGCGCGAGAGCTGCCCTGCCACACCGGTGTTCGGCTGCTCGGCGTCAGCTCCAGCGCGCTGGGGCGCGTGACGCCGGACAAGCGGGTGCAGCTGGTGCGCGAGCGCGAGGCGTTCGGTCTGCACGGCCGTTCCGCCGAGCAGCGCATCGCGCTCGACCTGCTGCTGGACGAGAGCGTCGGCATCGTCTCCCTCGGCGGCCGGGCCGGTACCGGCAAGTCGGCGCTCGCGTTGACCGCGGGCCTGGAGGCGGTGCTGGAACGGCGCGCGCAACGCAAGGTGGTGGTCTTCCGTCCGCTCTACGCGGTGGGCGGCCAGGAGCTGGGCTATCTGCCCGGCACCGAGAGCGAGAAGATGGGCCCGTGGGCGCAGGCGGTCTTCGACACGCTCGACGGGCTGGCCAGCCGTGAGGTGATGGAAGAGGTGCTCAGCCGCGACATGCTGGAGGTGTTGCCGCTGACCCACATTCGCGGGCGGTCGCTGCACGACTCCTTCGTCATCGTGGACGAAGCACAGTCGCTGGAGCGGAACGTGCTGCTCACGGTGCTCAGCAGGCTGGGAACCGGCTCGCGGGTGGTGCTCACCCACGACGTGGCCCAGCGCGACAACCTGCGCGTCGGCAGGCACGACGGGGTCGCGGCGGTGGTCGAGAAACTCAAAGGTCATCCGCTCTTCGCGCACATCACGCTGACCCGTAGCGAGCGCTCGCCGATCGCGGCGCTGGTCACCGAGATGCTGGAGGAGTACGGCCCCAACGCCTGAGTTCGCGACGCCGTTCAGCGGCGGGTTTCACCGCAGGTCCGGTGGGTATCACCCGCCGCGATAGCAGTTGAGTATGACCCGGTGGCCGCTCGTCGGTCACCGGGTCATTGCCTGACAATCGGCCGAGGCTGCGCGCGGCGTCGTCATGGAGTCGTGGTGCGCCCGCAGCCCCCAGCGAGAGGATGGACATGCACCACTTCGCTCGACGAACGGCTGGATTCACCGCAGTGCTCGCCGCGGCAGGACTGGTCTTGGCCGCCTGCGGCGACAATGACGACAAAGGCGACAGCGCCAAGACCGGTATGGCCAGTATGACCGGCATGGTCACCTCGATGATGAGCCCCGGCGCCGCGACCACCACGCACGCCGAGGGGAGCGCCACGCACACCGAGGGGAGCGCGACCAAGACCTCCGGCGCGGCAGCCGCCGAGGGGACCAAGATCGCCACGCCCGGTGGCGAGATCAGCGTCGACGGCGACATCTACAAGAAGTACGAACAGCTCGGGGGACCGACGGGCACGCTCGGCCTTCCGCTGCAGGCCGAGGAGCAGGGCCCCGACGACGGGGAGTACCAGGACTTCGCCGGCGGCACCATCTACGAGGCCAAGGACGGCGAACCGCACGTCGTCTGGGGCGAGATCCGCAAGGCGTGGGAAGACAACGGCGGCGCGCAGGGGCAGCTGGGGTACCCGGTCAGCGACGAGAAGGACATCCCCGGCGGCAAGCAGAGCGACTTCTCCGGCGGCACCATCACGTGGGTGAACGGTACTATCACCGTCACGCCGAAATAGGAGCCAGATATTCGGCGTCCGGGATCGCGGCGCGGTCTCGGTTGCCTGTGAATCCCATCCATCCGTCCCCGCTCCGCGGGCCAAGCCGCTAGGTTATCTCGGTGCAAACTCTCCTGACCGATCGCGAATTGCTCGAATCGCTCGCGGTGGACGTAGAACTGCTGCTGCGTAAGCACGTGGATGTCGCCGACGGGTGGCAGCCGCACGACTTCGTGCCGTGGGACGACGGGCGCAACTTCGCCTTCCTCGGCGGCGCCGACTGGGCGCCTGAGCAGTCCGAACTCAGCGAGACCGCCAAACTGGCGTTGACCGTCTCGGTGCTGATCGCCGACAACTTGCCCTCGTATCACCGCGAGATCGGCAAGTACCTGCGCACCGGCGCGTGGTGGCGCTGGGTCGGCCGCTGGACGGCCGAGGAGAACCGCCACGAGATCACCATCCGCAACTACCTCATGGTGACCAGGTCCGTCGATCCGGTGGAGCTGGAGCGGCTGCGCATGGAGCACATGACCAAGGGCTTCCGCCGCCCTGCGATGCACTTGCTCGATGTACTGGCCAACTGCGCGTTCGAGGAGGCCGCCAGCGCGGTCCGGCATCGCAACACCGCGGCGCTCGGGGAGAACCCACTGGTCACAGCCATCGCCGAGCGCATTGCGCTGGACGATGAACTGCAGTCGGTGTTCTTCGCCGACCTGGTGGCCGCCGCGCTGGATCTGGCGCCGGACCAGACCGTGCGGGCCATCGCCGACCGGGTCGCCGGCTTCGAGGTCCCGACGGTGACGCTGCCGGACGGCCGCAGCAGCGACGTGGTGCTCGCCGAGGCGGGCATCTACGACCGGGCCAAGGAGGGCGAACTGGTGTTCGCCCCGCTGCTGAAGCGGTGGAACATTTTCGGCCGCACCGATTTCGGCCCGGACGGGGAGTCGGCGCGCGAGGAACTCGCGCACCTGCGCGACTGAACCGCGGCCCGGCACAGCGATCGAACGCCACCTCGGCTACCGGGGTGGCGTTCGTTTCGCCGGTCAGTCCCGCTTCTTCACCTTCGCCATGGCCAGCACGTCGAGGCGGCGGTCGAGCTCGTCCTCGGTCAGCTTCTCGTCGAGCAGGCCGCGGTCGATGACCGTCTGGCGGATGGTCTTCTTCTCCTTCAGCGCTTCCTTCGCGACGGCCGCCGCCTCCTCGTAGCCGATCGCCGAGTTCAGCGGCGTCACGATGGAAGGGGAGGACTCGGCGAGGGTGCGCAAGTGCTCGACATTGGCGACCAAGCCGCGCACGCACTTGTCGGCGAACAGCCGGGAGACGTTGGCCAGCAGACGGATCGACTCCAGCAGGTTGCGCGCCATCACCGGGATGTACACGTTCAGCTCGAAAGCGCCGTTCGCGCCCGCGAACGCCACCGCGGCGTCGTTGCCGATCACCTGCGCGCCGACCTGGGTCACCGCCTCCGGCAGCACCGGGTTCACCTTGCCGGGCATGATCGAGCTGCCCGGCTGCAGGTCCGGCAGCTGGATCTCGGCCAGGCCGGTGAGCGGGCCCGAGCCCATCCAGCGGATGTCGTTGGCGATCTTGGTCAGGCTCACCGCGATGGTGCGCAGCGCGCCGGACGCCTCCACCAGGCCGTCGCGCGCGGCCTGCGCCTCGAAGTGGTCCTCGGCCTCGCGCAGCGCGTCGATGCCGGTGGCCCGCACCAGTTCGGCGACCACCTTCGCGCCGAAGCCGTCGGGCGCGTTCAACCCGGTGCCGACCGCCGTGCCGCCGATGGGCAGCTCGCCGAGCCGCGGCAGCGTCGCCATGATGCGGTCGATGCCCGCGGCGACCTGCCGGGTGTAGCCGCCGAACTCCTGCCCGAGCGTCACCGGGACGGCGTCCATGAGGTGGGTGCGACCGGACTTCACCACGGTGCGCCATTCCGTCGACTTGTCCAGCAGCGCCAGCCGCAGATGCTCCAGCGCGGGGACCAGATCGGTGATGACCGCTTCGGTGGCCGCGAGATGCGTTGCGGTGGGGAAGGTGTCGTTGGACGACTGGGACATGTTCACGTCGTCGTTCGGGTGGACGGTGACGCCGTTGGCCTTGGCCAGCGAGGCGATCACCTCGTTGGCGTTCATGTTCGAGCTGGTGCCGGAACCGGTCTGGAAGACGTCGATCGGGAACTGATCGTCGTGTTCGCCGCGCGCGATCTCGTTCGCCGCGGCGATGATGGCGTCGGCCTTCACGGGATCGAGCAGCCCCAGGTCGCGGTTCACCGTCGCACACGCGGCCTTGAGCAGGCCGAGCGCGCGAATCTGCGCCCGCTCCAAGCCGCGTCCGCTGATCGGGAAGTTCTCCACGGCGCGCTGGGTCTGCGCCCGCCACAAAGCGTCCACCGGAACCCGGACCTCGCCCATGGTGTCGTGCTCGATGCGGTACTGCGTCTGCTCGCTCATGATCCCGACCCTATGCCGCGACAGCGGCCCGTGGGGCAGGCACGCCTGAGGTCATTCGCACACCTCGGCGGGCCTTCGCCCGGGAATACGAACCGTTCTCTCGAGCGCCCGCGCCCGGGTGCGCCGAAGCCGCGCCCGCCTCGACCCAGGTTCCCTCCGCGCTCTCTCACTCTCACTGTCCCCGGTGGCGCGCTGCCGCATGAATCGTCGCGACCGAGACAACAGATCGACGGCCGCGCGACACGTGGCCGTGATCGAGCGGTGTGGAAAAAGGTTTCCTGGGTGCCGCGGCCTGCCCTGCGCGAGCGTTGAGCCTCGGCTCGAGGTACCGGCCGAATCGAAATCAGCGAGCGTCACGCACCCTGGCCGCCGACGTGCGGCGGCAATCCCGCCTATTCGATCGCCGTGGGTGGAAAGCGACCGAGGCACCATGAACGGCGCACATCGGGTGCGGCGGTTTGCCCCCTGCGGAACCACCGACCCCCACTCCCGGTTCCGAGCGAAGCGAGACCGAGCATCCGCCGTTCGCGGCCCGGCTCGCGTTTGCGCGGCCGCCGCGTTCGCGACGAAGTCGCCAGCGGTGGTTGCGCAAACGTAAGCCACGAGGGGGCCGCGAACACCCAGCGTCGCAGGCGCTGGAAAAAAATTACGGCAGCGGCGGGACCGCGTGTTCGTCGCCGATGAAATCGACCGAGGAGTATTCGCGCAGCTTGGTCAGGCGGTGGTAGGCGTCGATCATGCGGACCGTGCCGGACTTCGAGCGCATCACGATCGACTGGGTGGACGCGCCGCCGCCGTAGTAGCGCACGCCGCGCAGCAGGTCGCCGTCGGTCACGCCGGTGGCGCAGAAGAAGACGTTCTCACCGGAGACCAGGTCTTCGGTGGTCAGGACGCGGTCGAGGTCGTGGCCCGCGTCGATGGCCTTCTGCCGTTCCTCGTCGTCCTTCGGCGCGAGCATGCCCTGGAGCTCACCGCCCATACAGCGCATCGCGGCGGCGGCGATGATGCCCTCGGGGGTGCCGCCGATGCCGACCAGGATGTCGGTGCCGGAGTCGGGGCGGGCCGCGGCGATCGCGCCTGCGACGTCGCCGTCGGAGATCAGGCGGATGCGCGCGCCCGCGTCACGCACCTGCTGGATCAGCTCGGCGTGCCGGGGGCGGTCCAGGATGCAGACGGTCAGGTCGGACTTCGCGGAGTTCTTGGCCTTGGCGACCCGGCTGATGTTCTCCGCGATCGGGGCGGAGATATCGATCACGTCGGCGGCGTCGGGGCCGACGGCGATCTTGTGCATGTAGAACACCGCGGACGGGTCGAACATGGCGCCGCGCTCGGCGACGGCGAGCACCGAGATCGCGCCGGGCACGCCCTTGGACATCAGCGTGGTGCCGTCGATCGGGTCGACCGCGAAGTCGACTTCCGGGCCGGTGCCGTCGCCGACGGCCTCGCCGTTGTACAGCATGGGCGCTTCGTCCTTCTCGCCCTCGCCGATGACGACGATGCCGCGCATGGACACCGAGCTGACCAGCTGCCGCATGGCGTCGACGGCGGCGCCGTCGCCCCCTTCCTTGTCGCCGCGTCCGACCCACCGGCCCGCGGCCATCGCCCCTGCCTCGGTCACGCGGACCAGCTCGAGTGCGAGGTTGCGGTCGGGCGCCTCGCGGCGGCTAGGTGTGGGGGAAGTTGCCGTCATTGCGGGGTGCCTCCTGTGCGTCGGTACGTACCGGTCAATTGTCTCATTCGATGTGGCACGGGCGTACACCCCTGCTCGTGGTGTCCGGGGTGCGGGCGGCGGCGTCGCCGCGCGAGTGGATACTGGGAGCGTGTCGTACCAAAAGCCGCGCATCTTGAACGACTACCGGGATCTGTTCTGGTCGCTGATCCCGTTGGTCCTGATCGCGCTGGTGTTCGCCGGGCTGGCCAGCCAGTGCAGTTTCGCCGCGAACGGTCCGACGCAGGGTCAGATCCCGCATTTCGACGCGCGCGCTGCGCTCACCGCCGACGCTCGTTCGCTGCCGTTCCCGATCCGCAACCCCGACCTGCCCGCGGACTGGACGCCGAACTCCGGCAGCCGCGAATCCATCGGCGGCAACGGCGGCGGGCCGGTCAGCACGGTCGGCTACATCACGCCGCAGGGCACCTACATGCGCTTCACCCAGAGCAACGCCACCGAGGAGGCGCTGGCCAGGTTCGTGCTCGGGTCCCGGTACGCCAGCGGCACCGAGCAGGTCGGCGACCGGAAGTGGATCGTCTACGCCGAGCAGGGCTCGGAGACCGCGTGGATCACCGACCTCGGCCAGTCGCGGGTGCTGATCACCGGCGCGGGCGACCACGCGGCGTTCACCACGCTCGCCCAGGCGATCGCGGCGGCGCAACCCCTGAAGCCCTGAGAATTCGCTTGTCTTCGGCGGCGCGCGTCCGTTAGGTTTCGCCGCGGTACGAGACACGTGCCGAACCGGTCTTCGGAGGTCGATGAATATGGCTGCGCTCAGCCCTATTTCGCATGCCCTTCGCCGGTTCGCGCGCCACTGATCTCCCGCAGACGCGGACCGGTCTCTTCGATGACCAGGAGTGTCACGTGTCTGTTTCCCATTCCCCCGATCTGCGCACCGACCGGCTGATCCTGCGGTCGTGGACCGCCGGTGCGGCGGCCGCAGTGCTCGACGACCGCCGTGACGCCGAGTGGGCGGCGGATTTCCCGGCCGACGGCGATCGCGTCATCGCGGGCCTGCTCGCGGCGCATCCGGACTGGCTCGGGCCGTTCGGGCACCGGCTCGTCGTCGAGCGCTCGAGCGGGCTGGTCGTCGGCTCGATCGGGCTGTTCTGGCCGCCCGCCGACGGGGAGCTGGAGATCGGGTACGGCATCGTCGCCTCGCGGCGGGGTCGCGGTTACGCGACCGAGGCCACCGTCGCGCTGACTGCGCACGCGTTCACCGCGGCGGGCGTTCGCGCGGTGCGCGCCGAGGTGGAGCTGTCGAACCCGTCGTCGGCGCGGGTGCTGGAGAAAGCCGGTTTCGAGCGGGTGAGCAGCGCGGACGGCGTCGCCCGGTTCCGAGCCTCGTCGCGCTGACGCAGCCGGGCCGTCGTCAGCGGTGGCTCACCACGTTGACGACGGTCCCGCTCGGGTCGCGGACGAAGAAGCGGCGTACCCCCCACGGCTCGTCGCGCAAGGGGTAGACGACCTCGGCGCCGGCGGCGGTCACCGCCGCGTGCACGGCGTCGACGTCGTCCACCTCCACGCTCATATCCGGCTGGAGCTGCTCGGCGTCCGGGCCGACGAGCAGGACCTGGGCGGTCGGGTTGGACGGCGAGGCCATCGTCATGACCCAGCCGAGGTCCATCGCCTCCTGGAAGCCGAGCAGCCGGTAGAAATCGCGGCTGGCGGCCAGGTCGGTGGTGCGGATGTCGGGCGTGGCGCGGCGGATGGTCATTCCTGCTTCTCCAGGTCGGTGCGGTGCAGCGCGTCCTCGACGCGTTTGCGCGCGCCGGCCAGGTGTTCTTCACAGCGATTGGCCAGCGCCTCGCCGCGTTCCCAGAGGGCGAGGGATTCGTCCAGGTCCAGGCCGCCTTGCTCGAGGATCTTGACGACGTTGACCAGTTCGTCGCGCGCGCGTTCGTAGCCGAAACCGGCGATCTCGGCGGCGTCGTCGGCCGGGTCGGCGCCGGTTTCGGTGGACTTGCCGGACTCGGCCAAGTCAGTTCCTCCCTGTGTCGGTGTTCTTAGCCCCGAGGGCCTGGGCGCCGAGCGCGGCGGCTGTGACGGCCCCGTCGGCGACCCGGATGCGCAACTGGCTGCCCGCGGGCGCGTCCTCGATCGAACGCACCACCTCGCGCTCCTTACCGGTGACGCGCTGCACGACAGCGTAGCCACGGGCCAGCGTGGCGGCCGGGCCGACGGCGGTGAGTTTCTCGCGCAGATGCCGGGTTGTCGTGGCTTCGGTCCGGATGAACTGCTCGGCGCAGCGGCGCGCCGCCGTGCGCTGGCGTTCTATCTCTTCTCGGCGGCGCTCGATCTCGCGCAGCGGGTCGGCCAGTACGGGCCGCGAACGCAGTTGGGCGAGCGCCTTGGTCTCGCGGTCCACCCAGCCCCGCAGGGCGGCGGCGGTGCGTTCGCGCAGTTCACGAATGCAAGCCAGTTCGGCGGCGGCGTCGGGGACGATGCGTTTGGCGGCGTCGGTCGGCGTTGCCGCACGCAGGTCCGCGACGAGGTCGCTGAGTGGATTGTCCGGCTCGTGGCCGATCGCGCTGACGATCGGCGTGGTCGCGGCGACGATGGCGCGGCACAGCGCCTCGTCGGAGAACGGCAGCAGGTCTTCCACGCTGCCGCCGCCGCGCGCGAGCACGATCACCTCGACGTCCGGATGCCGATCGAGTTCGGCCAGCGCGGTGAGCATCTGCGAGACCGCGGTCGGTCCCTGCACGGCCGTGTTGCGGATCTCGAAACGCACCGCGGGCCAGCGATTGCGAGCGACGCTCAGCACATCGCGCTCCGCGGCGCTCGCGCGGCCGGTGATCAGGCCGATGGTTCCGGGGAGGAAGGGGATCGGGCGCTTGAGCCGGGGATCGAACAGGCCTTCGGCGTCCAGCAGCGCCTTCAGTCGTTCGATGCGGGCCAGCAGTTCACCGATACCGACGGGCCGGATCTCGAGCACGCGCAGCGAGATCGTGCCGCGTCCGGTGAAGAAGGACAGCTTGCCGTAGACGACCACCCGGCTGCCCTCTTGCAAGGGGACGGGCGATTTGCGGATGAGGTCGGGATCGCAGGTCACCGACAGCGACATGTCGGCGGACGGGTCGCGCAGCACCAGGAACGCGGTGCGGGTGCCGGGCCGGAGGTTGATCTGGGTGATCTGACCTTCCACCCAGATGCTGCCGAGCCGGTCGATCCACTGGGCGACCTTGATGGAGACCGAACGCACCGGCCAGGGGTGCTCGGCGGAGTTGGCCGGTGCGGCGGCGGGTTGGCCGGAGGTGTCCCGGCCAGCCGTCGGCGAGGAGGGTGTCCGTGGTTCGGTCACTGGGCCTGCACAGTGGCGATCCGGTTCGTGAGCATGGTCACGAACGGCGCCCTGGCACGGGTGTGCTGCTCGTACTCCAGCAGCGCGGTGAGGTCGTCGAGCGTCAGCAGGCGCAGGCGGGCGCGCAGCTGGGCCAGGGTCATGTTGGCGTAGTCGTAGCGGGCGGCGACTTCCGGTTCGACGATCGCGGTCGTTTCGGCGGGATCGGGATCGGTGTCCGAGTCAGTCGGCGCCGGGTCGTCGTCCGGGTCCTCGGCCGGTGGCTCGCCGATCGGCGTCACCGAGGCGACATGACCGTTGGTCGAGCCGGTGTCGTCGGCGGCGAAGGGGTCGGGCGCTCGGAACGGCTCGGGATCATCGGCGGTGTAGAGATCGAAGCGGCTGGTGCGCGACGTGCCGGGGTTCGGGTCGTCGGCGAGGTCCTCGTCGAAGGTGGCCCACTCCGGCTGGTCGACCGGGCGGTTGGACAAACGGTCGAAAACCGCGTCGCCCTTCAGGGCCAGACTGGTGACGAACTGCTGGACGTGCATCGTCGTCTGCAGTACCTGACTGATGGCCGTGATCGGCAAATTCATTGCCGCCGTTGGTAGCCGACGGGATTCCTCGAGGGCGTATACGGCCGCGCCTGCGGCGACCCGGGCCAGAAAGGGTGGTCGAAACATGGTCCTAGCCTGCCCGAAATGGTGTGTTATGCAAAGAAGTGGCGCGCGTCGTCCGGTCGTCCGCCGGCCGCGGCGCACCGCCGATCGGCGGGAATCGCGTGGCGGTGTGCTCATAGTGCGGAGAATAGACCCAGGTCCCGGCTTTAAGTGTCCGAGACAATCGCGACACCCGGTCGTCGGCGCGAGCCGCGCCCGTCTTCCCGCCGCTCGGCGCCTGCGCTGCCCCGGTGTGACGGGCAACTCCCGCACGTGGCGCGAACCCGGGCCGCACGTATCCTGTGGGCATGTCTTCGGCCATTCCCTTGAACGTCGGAATCGCCCGATCGGCAGGTGCGGGAAGCGCCGTCGCCGACGGCGGAAAACGCGTGTTGCTCGCGGAGCCGCGCGGGTACTGCGCCGGCGTCGACCGGGCGGTCGAAACCGTCGAGAAGGCGCTGGAGAAGCACGGTGCGCCCATCTACGTGCGCAAGGAGATCGTGCACAACCGGCACGTCGTGGAGACGCTGCGCGAGCGCGGCGTGATCTTCGTCGACGAGACCGACCAAGTGCCCGAGGGCGCGGTCGTCGTGTTCTCCGCGCACGGCGTGTCCCCCGCTGTGCACGCGTCGGCCGCCGAGCGCGGCCTGCACACCATCGATGCCACCTGCCCGCTGGTGACCAAGGTGCACCAAGAGGCGAAGCGGTTCGCCCGCGACGACTACGACATCCTGCTGATCGGTCACGAGGGCCACGAGGAGGTCGAGGGCACCGCGGGCGAGGCGCCCGAGCACGTCCAGCTGGTCGACGGGCCCGGCGCGGTGGACCAGGTCAGCGTGCGCGACGAGTCGAAGGTGATCTGGCTCTCGCAGACCACGTTGAGCGTGGACGAGACGATGGAGACGGTGCAGCGGCTGCGTGAGCGCTTCCCCGCCCTGCAGGACCCGCCGAGCGACGACATCTGTTACGCCACGCAGAACCGCCAGGTCGCGGTGAAGGCGATGGCGCCGGAATGCGATCTGGTGATCGTGGTCGGATCGCGCAACTCGTCGAACTCGGTGCGCCTGGTGGAGGTCGCGCTCGGTGCGGGCGCCAAGGCCGCGTACCTGGTCGACTTCGCTCGCGAGATCGACCCGGCCTGGCTCGACGGCGTCGGCACGATCGGCATCACCTCCGGCGCCTCGGTGCCCGAGATCCTGGTCCGCGGCGTGCTGGACCGGCTGGCCGAGTACGGCTACGGCGATGTCCAGCCGGTCACCACGGCCAACGAGACCCTCGTCTTCGCCCTTCCGCGCGAACTGCGCGACGCCAGGCGCTGAGGCCCCGGCCCCACGCCGATGGTGCGGGGCGGCTACAGATTCTCCGGCCTGCGCCGTTCCGGGCGGCCCGATTCGCGGTAGCGGACGTTGGGCTGAGGGTGCGGCGGCATGTCGCGGCGGCGGCCCGCGCCGCGCGGTGGTTCGCCTTCCGGCCGCGGCATGGCGGCGGTCGGGCGAGTGGCGCCACGGGCGGGAGCCCGTCCTTCGCGCGGACGGGAGGGGGCGACACGCGGCGGGGTGTCGGCGACCTGCGCCGCCGGTCGGCGGGCCGGCCGCGCGGCGGGCTGGTCCGCGTCGGCCGATTCCGGCTCGGCGGGCTCGCCCTTCGGGCGGCGGGTTTTGCGGCGCGCCAGCTCCGCGGACCCGCGGGACGAACGGCCGGGCTTGCTCTGCTTCCCCGGTGACTTGCCCCAGCTGTCGCGCTTGCGTGACGACGACGGCTGGTCGGCTCCCTCCTCCTTGCGGTGCAGATAGATCCGTGCGCCACCGATCAGCAGCACGACCACCGTGGCCAGCATCATCGTGGGGAACCGGTTCACCAGCGGAATCGCCAGGTTCAGCAGGATGTCCTTCATCGAGGTGGCGCCACGGCCGGTGAGTTGCTGGTAGGCCAGCGGCACGGCGACGAACAGCAGCAGCGGCGGCAGCACCATCGTGCTGAACAAGCCCCGGTAGCGAACGGCGGCGACGGCCGCGACACAGCCCACGACGTACAGCGCGGCGAACGTGCCGGTCAGCTCGGCGCCGCCGCCGCTGGCATCGATCAGAAATCCCAGAAACGTGCAGGCAACCGCGATCAGGATCGCCGCGCCGACCGGGATCCCCGGCACCGACGGCAGGATCGAGCGTTGCGGCGCGGGCACCCGGGATCGCACACGTTCGGAAGCAGCCACGATATGCACACTAGTTGCCGCCGCTCCCGGCGGCGTGGCGGCACGGCCATACTCCCCGGTTACTCGCCCGCGTCGGCGAAGCTCACCGCGCGCGGCCGGGAATCCACGCGTCCGATCTCGGGCACTCCCTGTTCGGCTATCTCCAGCTCGTGCAGTTTGCGCGCGGTGACCATCACCCGCGACTCCACCGAGGCCACCGTGTCGTTGAAAGCCTCTACGGCTCTGCCGAGTTGCGCCCCCAGCCGATCCAGGTGTCTTCCCGTGGTGCCGAGACGTTGATACAGCTCGCGGCCGAGACGCTGGACGGTGGCCATGTCCTTGGACAGCGCCTCCTGCCGCCAGCCGAAGGCGATGGTGCGCAGCAACGCGATCAAGGTGGTGGGAGTAGCGAGGATCACATCGCGGCCGAACGAGTACTCCAGCAGCTCGGAGTCGGTGGTCAGGGCGGCGTCCAGGAACGGATCGCCGGGCACGAACAACACCACGAATTCCGGCGCCGGGTCGAAGGCGGCCCAGTACGCCTTGTCCGACAGCTGGTCGACATGCGCGCGCAGATGTTTGGCGTGCCTGGCGAGCAGATCGGCGCGCACGTCGGGGTCGTCGGTGCCGCAGGCGTCCAGATAGGCGGCGAACGGCACCTTCGCGTCCACCACGATGTGCCTGCCGCCCGCCAGGCGCACCACCAGATCGGGTCGCACCGTGCGGTCGTCCGCGCCGCGACCGGTGCGGCTCACCTGGGTCCGGAAATCGCAGTGCCTGGTCATCCCGGCCAGCTCGACCACCCGCTCCAGCTGGATCTCGCCCCATCGGCCGCGTACCTGAGGGGCGCGCAGCGCCGCGACCAGCTGACCGGTCTGCCCGGTGAGCTGGTGCGAGGTGCGCTGCATGCTCGCGACCTGCTCGCGCAGGCTGGAATACGCGGAGAGCCGTTGCCGCTCGACCTGCTGGATGTGCTCGTCGAGCGCCCCGACCGCCGCGCGCAGCGGTTCCACCAGCGCGCCGACGGCGTGCGAATGCCTCCGCGCGGCATCCTCGTTGGCCGCGGTGAGCGACTGCCGCAACAGTCGTTCGTTGTCCGCGACCGCCGCCAGCCGCGCCTCGGCCGCCGCAGCGCGATGCCCGGTTCGCGCGGCGCGGCCGAGCCAGCCGAGGCCGAAACCGGCGGCGAACACCAAGAGCAGGGCGACGAGCACGGGTGCGGTCATGGCGCTGATAGTGCCGTAGGACACCGACAAGAACGCGCATCTGGCAACTGTCCGGCATCGTGCCGGAAATGGGGCTCGGCCAGCGCATTGCCGCGGACTCCGCATAGCTGTTCGGGTTCTGGCATCCGGTGTCGTCCACGTCGTGGGATTCGGGAGGGCAAGAGGTGCGTGAGGTTTCGGTCTGTCGGTGATCGGCGACCGGCCGACTCGCCGGGCCGGTGGACACGCCGGGCCCTGGCCTGGCGAACCCGGCACAACGGGCGGGTCGATTGAAGTCTGTCGGTGCCGTGCCCTACGGTTTCGCGGCATGCGGATGCTGCACACCTCGGACTGGCACATCGGTCGCACGTTCCACGGGGTCGATCTGCTTGCCGACCAGGCTCGTTCACTGACCGCCGTCGCGGAGTTGGTGGCCGAGGAATCGGTCGACGTGGTGGTGCTGCCGGGTGACGTATACGACCGGTCGATCCCCAGCGCCGACGCGATCGCGGTGTGCAACCGGGGATTCGAGGCGATCCGCGCCGCGGGGGCCCGGATCGTCGCCACCTCGGGCAACCACGATTCGCCCGCCCGGCTGGGTGCGGGCGCGAGCTTCGCCGCGGCGGGCGGGCTGCATCTGCGCACCACCGTGGCCGACGCCGACCGGCCCGTGCTGCTGGAGGACGAGCACGGGCCGGTGGCGTTCTACGGCATCCCGTACTTGGAACCGGAGATCACCCGCGCCGAACTGGAAGTGCCGCAGGCACGCTCGCACGCCGAGATCCTGGACGCGGCCATGGCCCGGGTGCGTGCCGACATCGCGCGGCGGCCGGGGGTGCGAACGGTCGTGCTGGCGCACGCCTTCGTGGTCGGCGGGGAAGCCACCGGATCGGAGCGCTCCATCTCGGTCGGCGGCGTGGAGACGGTGCCGCTCGCCGCTTTCGACGGCATCGATTACGTGGCCCTCGGTCACCTGCACTCACCCCAGACTCTCACGGACGCGGTGCGTTACTCCGGCTCGCCGCTGCCGTACTCGTTCGGCGAGAGCGCGCATCGCAAAGCGGTATGGATCGTCGACTTGGACGCTTCCGGCCTGCATGCCGTGCGCCGCAGGGACCTGCCGACCGTCCGGGGCCTGAGCAAGCTGACCGGCACGCTGGACGAACTGCTGAGCGGCGCGGAATTCGGCGCGGCCGAACAGCACTATGTGTCCGCCGTGCTCACCGACGTCGCGCGCCCGGTCGACGCCATGCGCAAACTGCGCGAGCGGTTCCCGTACGCGGTGCACGTCGAATGGGCGCGGCCCGAGGGCAGCCCGGAACTGCGCTACCGTGAGCGGGTGCACGGCCGCCGCGACATCGAAGTAGCCCACAGCTTCCTCACCGACGTCCGCGGCGCACCGAGCCCGAGCGAGATGGCCTGGCTGGAGCGGGCGCTGTCGGCCGCCGTGGCGGAACCGGAGCAGGTGGCCGTAGCCGCCGCCGAGGAACTGACCGCATGAGCACGTCGCCGAGGCCGGGCGTGGGCGCGGCGGCATGAGGCTGCACAAGCTGGAGATGACCGCTTTCGGCCCGTTCGCCGCCACCACGGTCGTCGATTTCGACGCGCTCGGCGCCGACGGGTTGTTCCTGCTGCACGGCCAGACCGGCGCGGGCAAGACCACGGTGCTGGACGCCATCGCGTTCGCGCTCTACGGCCGGGTTCCCGGCGCGCGCGGGGAGAGCAAGCGGCTGCACTCCGATCACGCGCCGGAGCAGACGCCGCCACAGGTGGTGCTGGAGGCCACCTTGGGCGGGCGGCGGCTGCGCCTGACCAGGAGCCCCGAGTTCCAGCGCCCCAAGCGCGACGGCACCGGTATGCGCACCATCAACCCGAAGGCGACCCTGACCTGGCTGGACGGCAGAGGCGAGAACCTGTCCCGGATACCGGATATCGGCGAGGAGGTGCTGCGCCTGCTCGGGATGAGCGCCGACCAGTTCTTCCAGGTGGTGCTGCTGCCCCAGGGCGATTTCGCCCGTTTCCTGCGAGCGGACAACGAAGACCGCGAGAAACTGCTCGAAAAACTCTTCGACACCAGGCGTTTCGGCACGGCGGAGCAGTGGCTCGCCGACAAACGCCGCGCCGCCGAAGCGGATCTGGATGCTCGCACCGACGGTATCAAGCGGCTGATCACACAGGTGGGCATGGCCGCGGGAGTGACGGATTCGGTCGGTACGGCCGAGTGCGTCGGATGGTCGCAGGATCTGCTGGCCACCGCGCGTGCCGATCTGACCGCCGCCGTTGCGGAAGTCGAACGTTGCCAAGCGGAATCGGCCCGGGTCCGGGAGCAGGCAGAACAGCAGCGTCGGCTGCACGAATTGCGCCGCCGCATGAGCGCGGCCCGCGCGCAACTCGACGAGTACGCCGCCGGGGCCGATCGACGCGCGGCATTGCAAGCCGAACTCGACCTCGCTCGCCGAGCCGAGCCGGTCGCCGCCGCCATCGTCGAAGCGCGTTCGGCGGTGCAGAACCAGCGCAGGCGCGACAGCGAAAAGGACTCGGCGGCGCAGCGGCTGGCGGACCGCTTGCTGGAACCGGCCAGCGCCGAACTCGGCGGAACGGAACTGGTCGACGGCAGCCGGATTCGCGACGACGCCGACATCGACGCCGCGGTCCAGCGATGGAGCGCGCAGATCGGCGCACTGGACGAAGTGCAAGCCGACGCCGCCACCGCCACCGAACTCGGCGGTGAACTCGACGCTCTGCGCGCCGAGGACGCGACGCTGGCCTGGCGCGTCACCGAACTCACCGCGCGACGCGACCAACTGCCCGCCGCGCTCACCGCGGCCGAGGCCAGGCTGCGCGAGGCCACCGAAGCGGTCGCCGCCCTGCCCGGCATCACCGCGGAGACCGAGCGATTGCAGGCCGCCGCCGCGGCCGCGGTCGAGCTGGCGGCGCGGCGCACCGCGCTCGACCACGCCCGCGTCGAGCTCGACGCCGCCCGCGCCGCGCACCTCGACGCCAAGGAGCTGGTGCTTGATCTGCGTGAGCGCAGGCTGAGCGGAATGGCCGCCGAACTGGCAGGCGAGCTGGTCGACGGAAGTCCGTGCGCGGTCTGCGGTTCGGTGCGGCATCCCGCACCGGCCCAGCCGACCGACGACGCGGTGTCCAAGGATGAGGAGGAGACCGCGGCGGCGGCCGAGCGCGCCGCGGAGGACACCCGCGACCGTGCGCTGGCCCGCATCACCGGCCTGGAGCGCGAGATCGAAGCGCTGGTCGCTCGCGGCGGCGACACCGACCGGGTCGAACTCGCCGCGGCTCTGCGCGCCGCGACCCTCCGCTACGAGGACACCTCGGAGCTGGCCGCCAACGCCGACGGGCTGGAAGCCGAACTCACACGCCTGCGCGGCGACGAGGCGCGCCTGCACGACGAGCTGCGCGCATCCGAGGCGCGCCGCAGCGCGGTCGCGGCCACCGCCGCCTCCGCCGAGAAGCGTCTCGCCGAACTCACCGACCGGCTGCGCGGCGCCGCAGGCGCCGACCAGACCATCGACCGCCGCCGCGCCAGGCTCGTGGCTCTCGTCGCCGAGGCGACCGCGCTGCGCGATGCCCGCGCCGAGGCGATGGCAGCGCGTGAACAGGTGTCCCTGATCGCCGATCGGGTTGAGAATCTGGCGCGCGCAGCGGGTTTCGTGCCTGAGGGTGAGTACGGCGGTCCGGTGTCGGTTCTCGGGTCCGCGTCTGCCGCCACCGAGAATGCGGCTCGGTCCGGGGAAGGTTCGGCTTCATCCGGGGAAAGTCCGGCTCCGTCCAGGGACGGTTCGGCTCAGCCGACGGAATCCGGCGAGACCGCCTCCGCTCCGGCTCCCGGCGGCGGGGCGGAACCGGCGCAGCTCGACACCGGCGCTCGCGCCACGGTGGCAGACGATGTCGCACGCTTGACCGCCTACGCGAAAGTCGTCAACGCCGCGTCGCGCGACTCCCGGCGGCAGGCCGAGATCGAAGCGGAACTCGTGGCCGCCGACCGCGCCCGCGCCGCCGCCGAAGCGGTGCTGGCCGAACCGGAGATCCGAGCGGCGTCGGAGCGCGAGCCCGGCGATGAGGCCGAGCTCGACGCGCTGGTGACGGCCGCGCAGACCGCGCTCAACACGGCGGTGGCCGCTCATGCCGAGGCGAGCAGGCGAGCAGGCCAGCTCGAGGAGCTGGGCGGTCAGCTCTGGGCTGCCGTGGACCGGATCGCACCGGCGCAACGAGCGTTCGAAGAACTCGACGGCCTCGCCGACCTGGTCGCCGGGCGCGGTGCGAACAACCGCCGCATGTCCCTGCACTCCTACGTCCTGGCCGCTCGCCTGGAAGAAGTCGCCCAGGCGGGATCGCTGCGGCTGCGCCGGATGTCCGGCGGCCGTTACGAATTCGTCCACTCGGACAAGGCAGGGCCGCGCGGTCGCCGAGGCGGGCTGGGCCTGGACATCCGTGACGATTACACCGGAGCCATCCGCCCGGCCAAGACGCTGTCGGGCGGCGAGACCTTCATGGCCTCCCTTTCGCTGGCACTCGGGCTCGCCGACACCGTCGCCGCCGAATCCGGTGGTCTGGTGCTCGACACCCTGTTCATCGACGAAGGATTCGGCGGCCTGGACGCCGACACCCTGGACGCCGTGATGGGCGTCCTCGACGAACTCCGCACCGGCGGACGGGTGGTCGGCGTGGTCAGCCACGTGGACGAGATGCGCCAGCGCATCCCCAGCCGCCTGCACGTCGTGCGCGGCCGCGACGGCTCCCACCTTCGAGCCACCATCGCCTGAGCGCGTTTCGCCAAGCGGCCTTCTCCGCTCACCTCTCGTGGTCGAGCAGCCACCGTTTCACCGGCAGCCCCCAGCGGAAGCCGCCGAGTGCGCCGCCGATGCGGAGGATGCGGTGGCAGGGCACGAAGAGGGCGGCGGCGTTGCGGGCGCAGGCGTTGGCCGCGGCGCGAGTGGCGTCGGGGCGGCCGGCGCGGGCGGCGAATTCGGTGTAGGTCAGCGGGCCGCCCGCCGGGACGGCGCGCAGTACTTCCCAGGCGTGCAGGAGGAATTCACCGGAGTGCTGGCGAACCGGAATCGGGTCGATCGCGGTGAGATCGCCTTCGTGGTAGGCGGTGACGGCGGCGGTCACCTCGCCCAAGGCATCCCGCTGTCGCAGTCCGGCGGGCCGCAGGGTGGGGTGGATCAAACCGCGCAGGTTCTCCGCGTCGGATGTCCAACCGGAGGCCAGTACCGCGCCGTCGGAGTCGACGAGGGTGGTGAACGGGCCGAGCGGTGTCTCGCTGACGGCGTAATCCGCTGTGGCGGTCCGGGTGCCGCCGACCTCGGTGCGGACGGCGATGCTGGCGTTCATGATTGGACACTGCCTTTCGTGGTAGTGAGCGCTGGGCTGTCGGAAGGGGTGATGCGGCTGGTCAGCGCCGCTTTCCACAAGTGCATGGACAGGTATGACCGCCACGGAGCCCAGCGCGCGGTATCGGCCGGATCGATGCCGAGCAGGCTCGCGCCGCGGCGGACGACCAGATCCGTGCTGAGCAGGACGTCCGGATCGGCGAGCAGGCGCATGGTGACGTAGTCGGCCGTCCACGGCCCGACGCCGTCCAGCGCGAGCAGATCGCGGCGCAGATCGGCGGCGGTGCGCCCCTGGTGCAGCGCCAGCTCGCCGGAGGCGAGCGCCTCGGCCGCCGCGATGATGGAACGGATGCGCCGCGCCGGCCCGGTCAAGACCTCGGCGCCACGCTCGGCGATCACCTCCGGGGAGGGGAACAGCAGCGGGATCGGTCCGTCAACCCGTTCCCCGAGCGCCTCGACCAGCCGAGCGGTGTGCGTGGCCGCGGCCGACACCGAGATCTGCTGCCCGATCATGGTGCGCAGCAGCAGTTCGGCGCCGTCCACGGACCCGGGCACGCGGATACCGGGGGTGAACGACGGGCGATCCGCGTCGAGCGGCTCCAGCTCGGGCACCGCTTCGGGCTCGGCCGGCGACCCCGCTCCCGCGTCGGGCAGATACTCGGCGGCCTGTTCCGGCGGCCGTAGCACGGAGCCGGGCGCCGCGGACCCGACGCCGAGCGCTTCATCGATCCCGACGGGGTCGGCATCCAGGTCGAGCAGGTGCCGCAGCCTGGTCACCGTCGGCGCGAGGTCGCGCATGTCGTGCAGGGACAGTTCCGCCCGCACATGGTCGCGCTGGAAGCTGAGCCGGGCGGTGGCGTGCCCGTGCGGAGTGCGCAAGTTCCTGGTGTAGGTGCGGTCCTCCCACAGCTCCATGCCCGCCACTACATGCGCGGACAGGAACCATTCCAGCCAAGCCCGGTCGAGCGGCTCCCGGTAGGGCAGCCGCAGGGTGAGCGATCCGCTGCCGAGCGGCGCCGAACGCGCGGGCGCGCCGGTCTTCGCGCGCTGCGCTTCGAGGCGCATGGTGGTGGGGCTGACCGCGAACACCTCACGCACCGTGTCGTTGAACTGGCGGATCGAGGCGAAACCGGCCGCGAACGCGATATCGGACATGGGCATCGCGGTGGTCTGGATCAGCAGCCGCGCCGTGTGCGCCCGATGCGCCCTGGCCAGCGCCAGCGGTCCAGCGCCCAGTTCGGTGGTCAGCACCCGGGTGAGCTGGCGCTGGGAGTAGCCCAGGGTGGCGGCCAACCCCGGGACGCCGGCCCGCTCGACCACGCCGTCACCGATCAGCCGCATCGCCCGCGCGGCCAGATCCGCCCTCGTGTTCCACAGCGGCGAGCCGGGCGCGGCGTCGGGCAGGCAGCGGCGGCAGGCGCGGTAGCCCGCCTGCTGCGCCGCGGCGGCGGTCGGCAGGAACGACACGTTGGCACGCTTCGGCGTGATCGCCGGACACGAAGGGCGGCAATAGATTCCAGTGGTGCGCACCGCGGTGAAGAATTGCCCGTCGAATCGCGAGTCCCGGGTCGACACCGCCCGGTAGCAACGTTCGAAATCCAATGCCGTGATCGTCACGCCCACCACAATGGCAGCTGCGGCGAACCCGCGCTAGCGGGAATCGGCCACCACTGCTGGTGGTGGTCGCGACCTCGCACGACGGGTATGACATCGCACAGCCGCTGCCCGGGCAGCGGCTGTGGCAACTACCAAATCGGCCTGCGGCGACGCGCGCCGAGAATTCTTTCGCTCAGCAGCACCGGTTGGCCGGATTGCGATCCGCCTCGGCATGCCGCTGCCGCCAGTACTCCCGCTCGGTCGGGATGGCGCGGCCGGGATGCCTGCGCCGCAGGTGCTCGACGTAGCGCTGGTAGTCCTGTCCGCCCAGGATCGAGTTGAACCACCAGAGGCCCGCGCGGACACCGCCGCCGCAGGCGCGGGCCACGGCGCGCAGCCGCGCGCCGACCGGTCGCGCGGACCGATCGGCACCCGGCTGCGCGGAGTCGCTCATTGCGCGTGGACGTGGGCCGCGCCGGAGGGGCGCACCTTCCCGGCCGCGATCAACTCGTCCCACTGCTTCTGGACTTCCTTCTCCGCGGCGGTGGCGACGAACCCGCTGGGCGCGAAGATCTTCGACGGCTCCTCCGGCGTCTCGGTGGTCGTCGTCTCCCCGGAGCGCCAGGCGCGGAAGGCCACCAGCGCGCCGACCACCGCCACGATCAGCACCAGCACCGCGAACACGATCGACAGCGTGCCCTGGATGAAAGTGTTACGCACGATCGCGTTCATATCGTCCTGGGTCTTCGCCGTCAGGCACAGCTTCCCGGCGTCCTGCGCGGCCTGGCAGATGCTGTGCTGCTTCCAGTAGCCCAGCTTCGGGTCGGCGGAGAAGATCTTCTGCCAGGAGGCGGTCATGGTCACCAGCAGATCCCAGACCAGCGGGATCGCCGGAATCCAAGCCCATTTCGCGAGGCCCTTCTTCACCACGATCACCAGCACCACGGTCAACGCGATGGCCGCGAGCAGCTGGTTGGCGATGCCGAACAGCGGGAACAGCGTGTTGATGCCGCCCAGCGGATCGGTGACGCCCATCAGCAGGATCGAGCCCCACGCGCCGACCACGACGGCCGAGCACAGCCACGCGCCAACCCGCCAGGACGGATCACGGAACTTCCGCGCCGCACCGCCGAAGTTGCCCAGCGCGTCGGAGAGCATGAACCGCGCCACCCGGGTGCCCGCGTCGATCGTGGTGAGGATGAACAGCGCCTCGAACATGATCGCGAAGTGGTACCAGAACGACTTCATGCTCGCGCCGCCCAGGAACTGGTGGAACACCTCGGAGATGCCGATCGCCAGCGTCGGCGCGCCGCCCGTGCGGGAGATGATCGATGACTCGCCCACATCGCTCGCGGCCTGGCTCAGTTCCGCCGGGGTGATCGCAGGACCGCTGAGTCCGAGGCCGTTGGTGTAGGCCGCGGCCTTCTCCGCGGTGCCGCCGGTGAGACCGAGCGGCGCGTTCATCGCGAAGTACAGGTGCTGGTCGATGATCGAAGCGGTGATGATCGCCATGACCGCGACGAACGACTCCATCAGCATGCCGCCGTAGCCGATCATCCGCGCGTGGGATTCCTTCTCCAGCAACTTCGGGGTGGTGCCGGAGGAGACCAGCGCGTGGAAGCCGCTCAGCGCGCCGCAAGCGATGGTGATGAACAGGAACGGGAACAGCGAACCCGCGAAGGCCGGCCCCGTGCCGCTGGAGGCGAAAGACGAGACGGCGGGCGCGTGCAGCACCGGCAGCGTGACCAGGATGCCGACCGCGAGCAGCACGATCGTGCCGACCTTCATGAACGTCGACAGGTAGTCGCGCGGGGCCAGCAGCAGCCACACCGGAAGCACCGAGGCGACGAAACCGTAGGCGATCAGCAGCCAGGAGATGGTCACCGGCGAGAGCGTGAACCAGTCCGCGCCCCACTCGGTTTCCGACACCCAGCCGCCGCCCACGATGGACAGCAGCAGCAGGGCGAACCCGATCACGGAGACCTCGCCGACCTTGCCCGGCCGCAGGAACCGCAGGTACACACCCATGAACAGGGCGATCGGAATGGTCATGCCGATCGAGAAGACGCCCCACGGGCTGTGCGCGAGCGCGTTGACGACCACCAGCGCGAGCACCGCGAGCAGGATCATCATGATCACCAGCACGCCGACGATGGCCGACCAGCCGCCGATCACGCCCAGCTCGTCGCGGGCCATCTGACCCAGGCTGCGCCCGCGCCGCTTCATCGAGACCCACAGCACCAGGTAGTCCTGCACGGCGCCGGCCAGCGCCACGCCGACCACGATCCAGATGGTCCCCGGCAGGTAGCCCATCTGCGCGGCCAGCACCGGACCGACCAGCGGACCCGCGCCCGCGATGGCGGCGAAGTGGTGCCCGTAGAGCACCCGCCGGTCCATCGGCATGTAGTCCTTGCCGTTCTCCAGGATTTCGGCGGGCGTGGCCAGGTCGTCGCGCGGTTTGACGATCTTGCGTTCGATGAACCTGGCGTAGAACCGATACGCGATGATGTAGGTGCACACCGCCGCGATCACGATCCACACCGCGTTCACCGATTCGCCGCGCGAGATGGCGAGCACCGCCCACGCTATGGCGCCGAGAACGGCGATCCCCGCGAAGATCAATTTCTTGGCCGGTGTGATCGGGGACTTGTCGACCACGCCGACGGGCGGCAGATCGGGATCGGTCCGCAGATATTCGATTGTCGCCATCTGCCTACTCTCCTGTAAAACGCGCAGGATCTTGCTCAAACACGTGACAACGTAACCGATCGGCGATCGCCGTCGTGCCGATTCCGGACGCCGGACGAGCACCGTGAAATATTGTTCATGTGTCGGCCGTCACCACCTGATTGCCGAACGTATGCTGCCATGCGGTTCGATGAGCTCCACATCCGCCCCGGAGGAGGGCTGTGTTGCGTGCGAATCCCGTCGCCCGGCTCCGTCGCCGGACGCTGCTCGGCTCGGCGCTGGCCGCGCCGCTGCTGGCCTGCGGCGGCTGCGGCTCCGATGACGACGCGCTGACCTTCTTCTTCCAGGCCAGGCCGGAAGAGGCGCGGGTGCGGCTGAAGATCATCGACGAGTTCCGGAAGCGCCGCCCCGACATCAGGATTCGCACCATCATGTCGGGGCCTGACCCGCTGCAGCAGATGCTCACCTACTGCGCGGGCGGCAAATGCCCGGACGTGCTGATGGCGTGGGAACTGACCTACGCGGGGCTGGCCGAGCGCGGCGTGCTGCTGGATCTGAACACGCTGCTCGCCCGCGATCCGCGATACGCCGCCGAACTGCGCGCCGACAGCTACCCGGCGCTGTACGACACCTTCACGTACGCGGGCGGGCAGTACGCCCTGCCAGAGCAGTGGTCAGGAGTGTTCCTGTACTACAACCGGGCACTGTTCGACGAAGCCGGGATCACCGCGCCCGCGCGCTGGCGCGACGCCTGGTCGTTCGACGAGTTCCTGGCCGCGGCCGAGGCGTTGACCAGGCACGACTCGGCTCGGACCCGATGGGGCTTCGCGGACGCCTGGGTGCCGTACTTCTCAGCGGCCTGTTTCGGCATGAACAACGGCGCCGAATGGTTCTCGCCCTCGGTGAACCCGACCAGGACCAATCTGGGCGATCCTCGGTTCGCCGAAGGCTTCCAGTTCTACGCCGACCTCGCCGTACGCCATCGCGTGGCGCCGAAGGCCGCCGACACGATCTCCGTCTCGGCCCCCGACCTGTTCCGGCGCGGCCGGGCGGCAATGGCGCTGGGCGGGCACTGGTTGTATTCGGAGTTCGCCGGGCACGCCGATCTCCCGATCGACGTCACGGTGCTGCCGGTCGGCCCGCACGGCGGTCCAGGCGCCATCACCGATGTCGGCAGTACCGGGCTGGCCATCGCCGCGGACAGCCCGCGCGTCGAACAGGCTTGGGAGTTCGTCAAATTCGCGACCGGACCAGTGGGGCAGGCGATCATCGCCGCGTCCGGGCTGTTCGTCCCGGTGCTGCAGTCCGCGATGAACTCCCCAGGTTTCGCCGCCGCGCACCGCGAGATCCGCAATCTCGAGGTGTTCACCTCCGGTCCGGCCAATTCCCGTCCGTTGCCGGTCACCCCGGCTTGGGGAAAGGTCTCCGCCCTGCTCGAACGCGGTTCCAACCGAGTGCTTCGCGGCGCCGCCACCGCCGCGTCCTTGGACGGGCGTTTCGCCTCCGACGTCGACGCGCTGCTGGAGACGCCATGACAGGAGCGCGGCAATCGCAAACACCGGGCAAAGCGGGAGTCGCGTCCGGATTGGCGCGGCGGCGGGAACGGGCCGGTTGGGCATTCGTCGCGCCGAATGTGGCGGCCGTCGCGGTTTTCTTGTTGTTCCCGTTGGCCTATTCGCTCTATCTGAGTTTTCATTCGTGGGACCTGTTCGGCCCCATGCGATTTGTCGGTGTGGACAACTACCGGCGGCTGTTCAGGTCGGACCCTCTGTTTCTCATCGCATTACGTAACACGGCCGTATTCACGCTGCTGACCTTGGTGCCAACGGTGGTGATCGGACTCGCGGTCGCCGCCGCGCTGAATCGAAAGCTGGCCGGTATCGGCCTATTCCGCACCATCGCTTTCCTGCCGCTGGTCGCCTCGGCGGTCGCCATGGCCGTGGTGTGGCGGTTCCTGTTCACCGATGACGGGCTGCTGAACGTCGCGCTCGGCTGGATCGGCATCGACGCGGTGCCCTGGCTGACCGACCCGGACTGGGCGCTGGTCTCGCTCAGCATCGTCACCGTGTGGAAGAGCGTGCCGTTCGCGACGGTCATCCTGCTCGCCGCCATGCAGGGCGTGCCGGAGACGCTCTACGAGGCCGCGAAGATCGATGGGGCCGGGGCGCTGCGGCGCTTCTTCGCGATCACCGTGCCGCTGATCCGTGGGCCGCTGTCGTTCGTCTTCATCATCACGATCATCAATTCGGTGCAGGCCTTCGACCAGGCCTACGCGCTGACCGGCGGCAACGGAGGACCGGAGACGGGCACCTACCTGCTGGGGATCATGCTGTTCCAGAACGCCTTCGGCTTCTACGAGGTCGGGTACGCCTCCGCGCTCGCCTGGGTGATCTTCGCGATCCTGTTCCTGCTGACACTGGTGCAACTGCGGATGGCCCGGCGTTCGGAGGTGGAACAGTGAACACCTACCAGATGGTGCGGCGCGCGCTGCCGGTGCGGCGCGACCGGGTGTCCGTCGCGGCCGGTCGGGTCGATCGGGCGATCGTGCGGCGAGTCGTGCGCGGGACCACGATATACGCGGTGCTGGTCGGCATCGCGTGGTGCGCCCTGTTGCCGATCCTGTGGGCGGTGTCCGGCTCGCTGAAGCGGGACGGCGAGATGGCCGACGCGACGTTCCTTCCGCACCGGCCGCAGTGGTCGAACTACGGGAAGGTCTTCGAACTGCTGCCGATGGGGCGGATGCTGCTCAACACCACGGTCTACGCGTTGTGCGTGACGGCGGGGCAGGTCTTCTTCTGCTCGCTGGCCGGTTACGCCTTCGCCCGCTTGCGTTTTCGCGGGCGGGATGTGCTGTTCCTCGCCTATCTCGCGACGCTGATGGTGCCGTTGACCGTGACGGTGATCCCGCAGTTCCTGCTGATGCGGGCATTCGGCTGGGTGGACACCCCGTGGGCGATGATCGTGCCCGGCCTGTTCGGCAGCGCGTTCGGCACCTATCTGATGCGGCAGTTCTTCCGCACGCTGCCCGAGGAACTCGAGGAGGCCGCCATCCTCGACGGCTGCTCCACCTGGCAGGTCTATTGGCGGGTCTTGTTGCCGCACACCCGTCCGGCCCTGATGGTGCTCGCCGTGCTCACCTGGATCACCGTGTGGAACGACTTCCTCTGGCCGCTGGTCATGATCCAGCGCGAGGACGTCGCCACCGCGACACTGGGCCTGATCCGCCTGCAAGGCCAGTACCACACCCAGTGGCCGATCCTGATGGCCGCCGCCATCGTCATCCTGCTGCCGTTGCTGCTGATCTATGCGATAGCCCAGCGCGCGTTCATCCGCGGCATCGCGATGTCGGGGTTCGGTGGGCGGTGAGCGGGTGGCTTCGGTTCGTTGCGTCCAGGCGCGAGGTCGCGAACGACGTCTCATCGGCGCGGTGCCGCGGCCGGGCGAAGGTCGTCGCCAGGCCGCGGCCGCGCGGTGCAAGGGGATGCCGCCGCGATCAAGCGCCCCAATAGGTGCCGAAGCTCCAGAGGTTGCCTTCCGGGTCGCGCACCGTGAAGCCGCGTGAGCCGTAATCTTCGTCGCGCAGGCCACGGACGACTTCGGCGCCTGCGGCAGTGGCGCGGGCGAACAGCGCGTCGGGGTCCTCGCAGACGAGGTAGACCGAGTCGGTGCCGGTCGGGCGGGTGCTGAACGGGCTGTCGTCCTTGCCCGCGGAGCCGAACATCACTCCGCCGCCCAGGGGCCAGCGCAGTTCCGCGTGCTCGATGATCGACGGATCGTCCTCGCGAGGGTAGATCGCGGCCTCCCGGAAGCCGAACGCCTCGACCAGGAAGGTGGCCATCGCGCGGGCATCGCGGAAGGTGAGCGTGGGCCAGACGGCGGTGCGGGTGCTGGTTTCTGTCGGATTCGTCATGCGTTCATCGTCATCCGGCGGACTCGTCCGGGGCTTGGACGGATGTAACCTCTTCGGCCAGCCACGCGGTCGGGCTCGTCCCGGCGAGATCGGCGAAGTCGCGATCCAGATGAGCCTGGTCGTAATACCCGCAGGCGGCGGCCACCTGGGCGATGGTGACGTAGGACGGCGTGTGGGCGAGCATCCGGCGCGCCCGCTCGAAACGGGTGATCCGGGCCGCCAGCTTGGGGCTGAGGCCGAACTCGCGATGGAACCGGCGCGTCAGATGCTGTCTGGTCCAGCCGATCTCATCGGCCAGCGAACCGACCGCGATCCCGCCGCCGGAACCGACCACCGCACGCCACGCCCGGGTGAGTTCGGGACCGACCGCGCGGTCCGGGTCGGCCAGCGCCGAGAGCACCCGATCGCAGACACCGAAACGCTCCGGCCAGCTCGGCGCGTACTGCAATCGCTCCCACAGCTCCGATCCGACCGGTCCCACCACGTCGGCGAACTCGACCGACGTGTCCCACAGTGCCGCCGCGGGCATGCCGAACAAGATGCGGCAACCGAGCGGCGTGAGCGATACGGCCACGCCTTCCTGATAACCGCCGTGCGCGATCAGTGCCGTGCTCGCTTGCAGGCCGCTCAGCACGCACCGGTAATTCTGCGGCGACTGACGCGGATCGGTCTGTTCGACCACGTCGATCGTCGGCCCGATCGCGACGATGAAGGTCATGTGCCGCGACGGCAACCCCCGATGGATCCCCGCCGAGAATCCGGCCATGCGATAACCGAGGTACCGGTCGATGAACCCCGCGAGCGCGGGCGCCGGACGCGCCGTCATCACCTCCGTGGTCGGCTCCATGCGGTCACGCTACGCCGGGGGACCGACAGATGAAGCGGCGTCGATCAGTTCGCGACGTTCACGTGCTTGCGGATCGCTGATCCGTCGGTGACCGAGTCGAGCAAACAGGCGGCCAGGTCGTCGCGGGTGACGCGGACGCCGAACAGCACGTTGCGTTCCACCGCGGTGCGGTAGGAGCCCTTCGCCGCGTTGTCGGTGAGCTGCGGTGCGCGCACGATCGTCCAGTCCAGCGCCGAGTCGCGGACCACGCGCTCGGCTGCGGCCATGTCGGCCAGGCTGTGGCGCAACAGCGGGCGCAGGATGAGTGGCTTCACCAGGAAACGGGTGAACCAGTCGTCGCCGGGTCCGGCGATTCGGGCACTGTTGCTGACGATGACCAGCCGCTTCACCCCGGCGGTCGCCATAGCGTCCGCGATGGAGCGGGCGGCGTCGGCGCAGACGGAAGTGGCGCCCTTTTCCCGCGAACCGATGGTGTCGATCACGGCATCCGCGCCGTGCAGCGCCGCGACGATGTCGGCTGGCTTCATGACGTCGGCTACGACCACACGCAGTGCGGGGTGGTCGGGCAGTGATTGCGGACCACGTGTCACCGCCGTGACTTCGTGCCCTGCTGCCAGTGCCCGCGTGACGACGCGCGCGCCGGTGTTGCCCGTCGCCCCGAAAACAGTCAGGTGCATAGCTTCTCCAAGTTGGTGAGTACTTACTAACCTAGGATGGTGAGTAATCACTAACCTGTCAACCGGGAGCCGGAATGGGAACGCGCGATCGAATACTCGACGCGGCCGCGGAGATCATGCGCGACCGCGGTGTCGTCCACGCCACGACGAAGGAGATCGCCAAAGTCGCCGGCTACTCGGAGGCGGCGTTGTACAAGCACTTCAGCGACAAGGAGGACATCATTCTGAATGTCCTCCGGCATCGGATGCCCGATCCGGCGGCGGCGCGGCCCGAGCCAGGACAGTCCACCGTGGAAGACAACCTCACGGCCATGGCCCGCGATGCATTGAGCTTCTACCAGCAATCCCTCCCGTTGCTCGGGGGCTTGCTGGCGCAGCCGCAGCGGATGGCGGCCCACCGCGACTCTATGCGCCGCCATGGTGCGGGACCCGGCCACGCCATCGCGAACATCGCCGAGTATCTGCGTGCCGAGCGCGACCTCGGCCGCGTCGCTGCCGACGCCGACGTGCTGACGGCGGCCTCCATGCTCGACGGCACCTGCTTCCATCAGGCGTTTCTGCGCTACTACGAGTCCGGTGCAGGCGCGGCGCCTGCTCCGGACGACCTCGCTCGCGGATTGGCGCGGACGTTGATTTCTGGTCTCGGCTCGTGTGCTGATGATGTCTCCGGCTGAAGTGCGATTGCCTGCGGAGCGGGCCGAACTTGACTCGGCGCGGTTGCGCTCCGTGGTCTCGGCGCGTCCGCCGATTTTTCTTCGATCCGGCGCGGACCAGTGGTCACGTCGGCTGCGCGAGTGTCGCGCCGGACGAACGGTGTCGAATTCTGTCCCCCTGTGCGCCGCTGGGGCTGGACGGAACTCGTTCCCGCGGCTCTCCTCTGGTGACGAACTCTTCGGCGGATCGGTGCGGGTTGGTCCTGGTGCGCCGGTGGGGCTGGACCGAATCCGACCCGGAAGCTCTCCGCCGGTTCCGAGCAGCGGTGAGATGTACCACTACAGCGTGTAGTTGACTGTGATCACCTGCCGCGATCCGGATACCGTTGCGCCTTCTGACGGAAATCTGGAGGTGTGATGCGGCGGGTGCAGTACGAGCGCAGCGGTGGTCCCGAGGTGCTCGAGCTCGTCTCGGTCGAAGTGCCGACGCCGGGGCCGGGTGAGCTCCTGGTTCGCGTCGAGGCGGTCGGGGTGACCCTGCCGGTGGTGCGGAAGGTGCGCGAGCAGCGCGAACCGATCGCGTTGGGCGGCGAGGTCGCGGGTGAGGTAGTCGCGGTGGGCGAGGGCGTCGATCGATACACGCCCGGCTATCGCGTGACCGGTCTCGTGTTCGGTCACGGCTACGCCGACTACGCCCTGCTCTCGGCGGCCATGGCGTCGCCGATTCCGGACGGGGCGTCGGCCGTCGACGCGGTCGCGCTGGTGCGTAGCGGCCTGGTCGCGCTCGGCGCGCTCAGTGCCGCAAACCCGCGGGAAGGCGAATCCGCCCTGATCACCGCCGCCGCGAGTGGCGTCGGCCACCTCGCGGTCCAGTTGGCGCGGGTGCGCGGTGCGGCGCGGGTGGTCGGCGCGGTGTCGGATCTGGCGAAGGCGGAGTTCGTGCAGAAACTCGGCGCCGACGAGGTAGTCGAGTACGGCCAGGAATCCTGGGGCGCCCCCGTCGACTACGTGCTCGACGCCGTCGGCGGCGACTTGCTTTCCCCCGCCCTCGCCGCGCTGGCCCCCGGCGGCCGTTTGGTCGCCTACAGCTCCGGCGGCGGCGTCATCCAGGCCTACGACCTGCTCGCCGGCGCGAAATCCGTCATCGGCTTCCAAATGGCCCGCATCGCGAGAACCCAGCCGGACACCTACGACCACTGGCGCCAAGAACTCTGGCAGTACTTCGCCTCCGGCCAACTACGCCCCGCCGTGCACGCCGCGTACCCCCTCGAAGACGCCGCCACCGCCCACGCCACCATCGAAGCCCACGCCAACCTCGGCAAAGTCGTCCTCATCCCCTGAGACCGGCCGCGAGTGGCACATGGCTGCGGCGAAGTGCGAGTAGCCGCTCCACCATGTGCCACTCGCGGGGGAGCGGGGTTTGGGTGCCGCGTAGACTCTGTTCCTCGTGAGTCTCACCTTGGGAATTGTCGGTCTGCCGAACGTCGGAAAGTCGACGCTGTTCAATGCGTTGACGAAGAATGACGTGCTCGCCGCGAACTACCCGTTCGCGACCATCGAGCCGAACGTCGGCGTTGTCCCGCTGCCCGATCCGAGGCTGAACAAGCTGGCCGAGATCTTCTCCTCCGAGCGGATCGTGCCCGCCACCGTGTCGTTCGTCGACATCGCCGGCATCGTGAAGGGCGCCTCCGAGGGTGCGGGCCTGGGCAACAAATTCCTCGCCAACATCCGCGAGGCCGACGCCATCTGCCAGGTGGTGCGGGTGTTCGCCGACGACGACGTGGTGCACGTCGACGGCCGCGTCGACCCTGGCGCCGACATCGAGGTGATCGAGACCGAACTCATCCTCGCCGACCTGCAGACCCTGGAGAAGGCGGTCGTGCGGCTGGAGAAGGAAGCCAAGGTCAAGAAGGACCGCAAGCCGGTCGCCGACGCCGCCAAGGCCGCGCAGGAGATCCTCGACAACGGCACCACCCTGTTCGCCGCGGCCGACAAGGTGGACACCGAGCTGCTGAAAGAGCTCTCGCTGCTCACCACCAAGCCCTTCCTCTACGTCTTCAACGCCGACGAGTCCGTGCTCACCGACGAGGCGAAGGTCGCCGAGCTGAAAGCCTCCGTCGCCCCCGCCGACGCCGTCTTCCTCGATGCCAAGGTGGAAGCCGAACTGCTCGAACTCGACGAGGAATCCGCCACCGAACTCCTCGAATCCATCGGCCAGACCGAACCCGGCTTGCACGCCTTGGCCCGCGCCGGCTTCCACACCCTCGGCCTGCAGACCTACCTCACCGCAGGCCCGAAAGAAGCCCGCGCCTGGACCATCCACCAGGGCGACACCGCCCCGAAGGCCGCAGGCGTCATCCACACCGACTTCGAACGCGGCTTCATCAAGGCCGAAGTCGTCGCCTTCGACGACCTCGTCGAAGCGGGCTCCATGGCCGCCGCCAAGGCCGCGGGCAAGGTCCGCATGGAGGGCAAGGACTACGTCATGGCCGACGGCGACGTGGTCGAGTTCCGCTTCAACGTGTAGCCCGGCTCCGGTTCACCCTCGGTGCGACACAGACACGTACTCGAAGCTTGGAGACAGCTAAGTGCCCCAGCGGCGTAATCTGCAATGGACCAGAGGCCGATCTGAGGCACTGCTAGGAGTGTAGCGCTTGGCTGTTGTTGAGCGTAGTAGGCAGCTTCGTATTCGGCCGGGGTCAAACAGTCCAGGCGGAATGCAGGCGGGCGTTGTTGTACCAGTCGCACCATTCCATGAGCGCGAATTCGACCTCCGTGAGAGGCTTGAACGGGCTGTGCCCGTTGATCACCTCGGTCTTGAACAGGCCGGTGATCGACTCGGCGAGTGCGTTGTCGTAGGCATCGCCGACCAATCGGACCCGAAGTCGACAAGCTTTGCAAAACAAGCGATTCGGTGAACTTTACCGATACGTATCGACTGCCTGCGTCGGTACGAGATATCAGGCCGGGCTCGACCGGGTATCCGTAGCGATCACGCCTCCACACGGCCACGTTGAGAGCCTCGGACACCAACGCGGTCGTCTTCGTGGCTGCGCCCTCCAGCCGACGATCGCATGGGAGTGAGCATCGAACACGAACGCAACATAGGCCTATCCCGACCACGTCGAGACATAGGTGAAGTCCGCGACGCACACGAGGTTCGGAGCTGCGGCGGTGAAGTCGGGGTTGAGCTTGTCGGTGGCGCGCACGCCGTCCTTGGCAGGGATGGTGGTGCGATGCTTGCGGCCCTGCACGACATCGTTGAGGCCGAGTTCACGCATGATCCGGTCGACGGTGCAGAGCGCCAAGTCACGGCCCTGGCGACGCAGATGGCGGGTCATCTTGCGGCGCCCGTACATCTGCGGGCCTGCCCTCGAGATCTCGTAACGCGTTCTCCACGTAGGCCTCGGCGATATCGCGGGGGCGAGGGCGGCCGACGGCGGGCCTCGCGGTAGGTCCTCGGCGCGATCTGCACTCCGTGTGCGCGCAACGAACGACAGATCGATTCGCCACCGCAGACCCGACGGTATTCGCCGATTAACCCGACAATCACCAGTGTCGCGGCTTGAGTTCCCGCGCAAAAAAGCCGACGCCAGTTTCGCGTCTCGTTGGCCCGCGGATGTTTCGGACCTCTCTGCGCAGCTTCGCCAACTCCTTGCGCTCGGCCGAAGACAGGCCTGGGCCGGGCTGCCCGCCCGGCCGCGGCCCCTCGGCCAGAGCCTTCTTGACCCAGATCCGCAGCGTCTCGAAATGGGCATCGACCAAGGGCACGAGAGCCTGGGCGGCAGCATACGGAGTCCCGTACTCATCGAGACGCTCGAGAGCCAGACGCACAGCCTTCTCACGGACCTCGGGCGGGTAACGTTTCGACATGATGGCGACCATCTTCCTCTAGAAAGAAGCGGCCCCCAACCCGTGACGGTGCAAACTGCCCGCTGGCTCTGAAAAGTATTGGACTCAGCCCAACTTAAGCCGTGAGTACCGTTAGGATCTGGCAGAGAAGTAGCGGATGATCAGTCTGGTCTCGCGATTAGGTTGTGTGAGTAGTCACTGGCCGGGCTCGGCCGGTGACGCTTGCTCGGCGTGGCCGCTGGTATGTCTCACCGAGAGGGGCGGTCGAGTGCTCGACGAAACAGGCGTGACTGACTCGCTGGCAGCTGAAGAGTGGAGAGATATAGAAGAAGCGTCGGAAGGAGCTCAGATTGACGAGTACGATCTTACCACCTCGCCAAACGATTTCAATATCTCGACAATCTATAGCTTTATCCAATCCGGCGCCGTGCTCATACCTGGCTTCCAGCGCAATTATGTTTGGGATATTAAGCGGGCATCGCGATTAATCGAATCGCTTATAATCGGGCTTCCTGTGCCGCAAGTGTTTCTCTACGAAGAAGGTCGTAATCGATTTTTGGTAATAGACGGTCAACAGCGTCTGATGACGATCTATTACTTTATGGCGGGACGATTTCCACGGCGCGAGAAGCGGTCGGAAATACGCGAAATATTCAATCAGCAGGGGATGGTTCCGGATAAAATTCTTCATGATGACGCCTATTTTGAACAATTCAACTTGTCCCTCTCCGAAGTGACTCCGGGAGTGAAGAATAAATTCAACAAGCTAAACTATAGAACGCTTGGGGACTATAGGATTCAGTTTGAATTGCGTACAATTCGAAATATGATCGTGAAGCAAGTTCGGCCTAGCGACGACGCTTCTTCAGTTTATGAGATGTTTAATCGATTGAACACCGGGGGTGTTAATCTAACACCCCAGGAGATAAGGTCAAGTCTTTATCACTCGCCCTTCTATGATGCACTCTTTAAGTGGAACATGGACGATCGTTGGCGTAGGTTGATCGGGCAGGAGACTACCGACCTGCACATGCGAGACATTGAGATCCTCCTGCGGGCATTTGCGATGGCGTCTGAAGTAAAATCGTATACGCCCTCTATGGTTAGATTCCTAAATAGATTCTCAAACTCTGCACGACAAGCCGGCCCGGATATTATCGATAAATATCACCGGCAACTGAATTGGTTCTTAGAAGAGATCGAGGATGTTTCACGAAATTCCTGGTTGTCCAGGCAGCAAAAATTTCAAGTAAACTTGTTTGAAAGTGTATTCGCGGCAGCGGTCCAAGCGAACGAAGCCGGGAGAAGGGTCGAGCTGTCATCCGAGGTAATAGCAGCTATTAGAGACTCGAAGGAGTTCTTGAAACACTCTCAGGAAAGGACCACAGACACGGCAAATGTAAAGGGGCGCTTCCGTGTAGCCCGTGCAAAGTTGGTGCGATGAGTGCAAGGATAGACGAGTCAGTTTTCGACGATGTGATTAATTCTATGCACAGAGAGCATCAGGAGCTACTAGCTTACCTGCGGAATGCGGGAGAGATATCCTTTGCGGCCGCCCTGGAGCAAAGTTTTCCAAAAGTAATACTTCTTGCCGCCGCCAGCAACTTGGAGCATCACACCACGGCGGTGCTCATAGACTTAGTAACGGAAATGGCCAGTGGATCTGCCGAGGTCGTGCACTTTTTGAAAAACAAGGCCATTTCGCGCCAATACCATTCCTTGTTCGACTGGGATGCCAATAATGCGAACAAGTTCTTCGGATTATTCGGTTCCGAATTTAAGCAAAGAATGGGCGACCTAGTGCGAGGGGATTTGAAGTTTGCGCAGGCTGTTCGCGACTTTCTGGATATTGGGAGTCAACGCAACAATCTTATTCATGGGAACTTTGGTTCCTTTGCGTACGAGAAAACTTCGGCCGATGTGATCGAACAGTATAGAAGTGCTTGTACATTTGTGTCGATGCTTAGGGAAAACCTCATGCAGACTGGCGCAGTCTAGAAGTCTAATATCTGCCCCAGTTGGTGCCTGGCCCGTGAGGGAAAGATAGCTATGCGACGGCGGTAAGGCGTCGTCAGCGACATCGCGTTTTCATGGGTGATCGTAAGTAAGGCCCGTATCCTGGGGTTGGCGGCGGTTACTCTTCCGCCACGGTAGAGCCTCTGCAGAAGGCTGCAGTGGTTGTCATCGCGTCGCCCGTCGTTCTTTGAGGGCATCGTGAACCGGCTGAGACAGCAGGTACAGTTGGCTCGTGATTGCCGCAGTTGTCTTTGATGTCGGAGAGACGCTGGTCGACGAGACTCGGGAGTATGGAACCTGGGCGGACTGGCTTGGCGTGCCCAGGCATACGTTCGCGGCGGCGTTCGGAGCTGTTATCGCAACCGGTCTCGACTACCGCGAGACGTTCCAAATCTTCCGTCCTGGGTTCGATCTGGACGAGGAACGGCAAGCACGAGCTGACGCGGGGCAGGCTGAGTGGTTCGGTGAGGATGACCTCTATCCCGATGTGCGGCCCGCGTTGTCGAAGCTGCGCGAGATGGGAGTTTTGGTTGGGATCGCCGGGAATCAAACAGTGCGCGCGGGGACTTTGCTCCGGGGGCTGGACCTGCCCGCTGACTTCATCGCTACCTCGGACGACTGGGGTGTGCAAAAGCCTTCGCTCGAGTTTTTCGCCAAGGTCGTCGAGGCGGCGGGCCGACCTGCGGAAGAGATCATCTACGTGGGTGACCGCATCGACAACGATGTGGCTCCCGCGAAACGAGCCGGAATGCGGACGGCCTACCTCTTGAGGGGTCCTTGGGGGTGGATCTACCGCGACAAGAAGGAAGTCGCTGATCTGTCCGATTGGCAGATCAGCGACCTCAACGAACTGGCGAATATCGTGGTGGCAGAGAATTCCGCCGGTTAGCCGACCAGAGAATTGACGGTCGTGTGCCAGTCGTACAATCGGGCATCGAGGTCTCGGACCGAGGGCAAGGAATCCCACTGTGTGAGCGTTTGACGCACGGCCTTGATTCGATCCAGCGCAGTCGCATACCAGTTGCTCGCGAGTAGATCCAACGCTTCCTCGAGGTATCGGCACGCCAGCTCGGGGTTCTTCTCCAGCACGGCTGCGGCGGCCGCGTCGGCGAGATAGATCGACCTTTGCTTCGCATCCGCATCGGGTAGGGCGCTGAGTACTTCCTCCAGGGTCTCGCGAGCTTCACGGCCTCGGCCGGCGAGGATCAGCGTGTTTCCTTTGAAGCCTGCGAGCCTGACTGGAGAAAACCAGTCGAACCACTCAGGTGACGGATCTGAGCTGCTGTCGTGTTCGCTGTAGATCTTCTCGGCGTGATGGATCAGGGCAAGCGCCCGGCGTGGATCACCGAGCCGAGTCTCGACCTCCGCCTCGACAGCGTCCAGCCAAGCCATCGTCTCGGAGTTCGCGTTGCCCCTGCAAGCAAAAGCCCTTGCGGCACGCAGTCGTTCCCGAGCCTCCTCGGCGCGAGATTGGTCGCCAGAGAACGCTGGGGCGAATGCCATGTGCGCGAGCGCGGCCGCGCCGAGAAGCGAATCTCCGGCTTCGTGCGCAGCTTGAAGGGCGAGTACGAGACTCGGATGCGCGAGTTCGGGCTGTTGTAGATCGAAGAATCCCAAGCGCCCGGCCAGAAGACTCGATTCCGAGACGGCCCGTGCCAGAACCGTCTTGGTCGTGCCCGATATTCGCGGCAAGAGTTCGAGGCCGAACTGAGCATGATCGGCGACCAGACGGTGCAGGCGGGCCGCTGGGGTCGACCAGTACAGGTGGCGATGGGACGCTGTGATCGCGGCGAATTCCTTCGCGACCGAAGCTGGCAGGAGTGATGCGGCTGTGCCGAAACCTCTGTGCGCAAACGGAAATGCGTGCCTCTCCGCGAGCCTCTGACCTGCACGTGAATCGCTTTCCGCTTCCGTCCACGGTGGTGAGAACCCCAACTCGGTAACCGGCCGCTTGAAGAGTGCTTCCAGTGCCGCCGCGTGGTCGGGATGTGGCCACGGCGGATTCGCGGACTCCCACCTACGGACCGTCCGGCTGGCGACCTCGATGCGTAGTCCGATCTGACGCGCAGCTTCCGTCACAGCTTCCGCGAGTGCTGTTTGAGATCGGAAGCCAAGCGCCTGCCTGGCCGCACGGAGTGAAGCGTTCCCTGTCGATGCCATGGGGGCGTCGGGCTACCCGCTTCGCCTTCGGACCCGAGACCCAGCGGCGAAGCGAGCGGCTTGATCGGGGAGATCGGCATCCACCACGCCCATCACCGGGGGCAGTAAGCGGCACATTTCGCGTGACCGCCCAGCGGTGCGACGCCGATCCGGTTCTTCATGCTGCCGAGAACTTCGAGATGTGGGCGTGCCGATGGCGCAGGTCGATCGGCAGGCCGTCGTCGGGGGTGGGGCCGGTGCCCCAGGTGAGCGGTACCTGGTAGTCGGCGGGGACGGTCCATTCGTACCGCAGCAGCATTCGGTGCATGATCGACTTCACGGTCATACCTCCGAAGTGCAGGCCGATGCACTTGTGCGCGCCGCCGCCGAAGGGCGACCAGGCGTACCGGTGAATTCGGTCCTCGCGCCGGTGCTCGGCGAAGCGTTCCGGATCGAATTCGTCCGGGCGGGGCCACCAGCGGGCCAGCCGCATGGAGGGGTATGCGCCGATGATGATGTCGGTGTCGGCCGGAATGTAGCGGCCCAGGATTTCGGTGTCCGCGAGCGTGCGGCGCATCAGCACGCCCGCGGGCGCGTACATGCGCAACGTTTCCTTGAACGCCAGGTCCAGCGACGGCAGCCGGTCCAGGTCTTCGTAGTCGAGGTGATCCTTGCCCAGCGCGATCGCCTCCGTGCGCAGCCGCTGCTGCCAGTGCGGATTCTTGCCGAGCAGATAGGTGAGCATGGACAGTGCGACGGCGCTGGTGTCGTGGGCCGCCATCAGGACGAAGATCATGTGGTTGACCACGTCGTCGTCGGTGAAGGTCTCGCCGGTGTCGCTGGTGGCGTGGCACAGCACGCTGAACAGATCGGAGCCTTCGCGCGCTCGTTTGGTCGGCAGCTGGGCGCGGAAGTACTGTTCCAGCACTTTCCGGCCGTGCAGACCGCGTGACCATTTGCCGCCTGGCGCCGAGGTCCGGATCAGGGCCTGCCCGCCGACCACGGTGCGCTCGAACGCGTGCTCCAACCGCTGCGCCTCCGGCCCGAGCTTCGCGCCGACGAAGACCTCGGTCGCGAGGTGCAGCAGCATCTGTTTCACGTTGTCGTACAAGCGGAATGCAGACCCGGGGCGCCAAGAGTCGAGTTCCCGCTCGATTCCCGGTCGCATCAGGTCGAGGTAACTGATCAGCCGCGGTCGCGTGAACGCCTGCTGCATGATGCGCCTGTGATGCAGGTGCTCATCGAAATCGAGCAGCATGATCCCGCGCCGGAAGAACGGCCCGATCCAGTACTCCCAGCCCTTCTCGCTGGAGAAGACCTTGTCCTTGTTGCTCCAGACCACCTCCAGCGCGGCGGGGCCGAGCACACTGACCGCGCGACGGCCGTAGATGCTCGTCCAGGACACCTCGCCGTACTTCTCGAATGCGTTGCGCGCCCACAGGAGTGGGTCGTTATAGACGCGCAGTGAATGTCCGATCAACGGCGCCCCCGGATCTCCCAGCACCGCGAGCAGGCCGCTCCCCGGCGGGGGCTCGGCGAGCGCTGTCGTCCGGGCTGGATAGCGATCCGCCAGGTCGGCGGCGTACTGCTCGAACCTGCGGCGGAGTGCTGCGTTCATGTGGTGTCCTTTCGCGGCGCTGCGAAGGTTCGCGAGATCCGGCTCGCCATCAATTGGTGACGATCTGTCACCAATTGACGCGCACCGCGCGCGGGCTTGTCAAGATGGAGTCATGACCAGCGCATCGACCTGGGGCGGCCGGACCGTCGAGGCGCGGCGCGCCGCGCGCCGGGAACGGCTGATCGACGCCGCGATCGATATCTGGGCCGACAGTGGCTGGGCGGCGGTCAGCCTGCGCAGCGTTTGCGCGCGGGCGGGCTTGAACGATCGGTACTTCCGCGAAAGTTTCGCCGATCGGGAGGAATTGCTCGCCGCGGCCTGGGACCACGTGCGGGACGAGACGACCGACACCCTGACCGCCGCGATCGGCGACCGCCGCGATTCACCGCCGCTGGAGATACTGCATCGCGCGGTCGAGGCGGTGGTGCTGCGCTTCGCCGAGGATCCTCGGCGCAGCCAGGTTCTGTTCGGTGATCACGCAGGCAGCGCGATACTCGAACGTCGCCGCCACGACCTGGTACTACTCGCTGCCGACTTGCTGGCGACGGGCCTCGAGCCGTATCTGCGCGCCGGTGTCGACCGCGAGGAGTTCCATCGCACGGCATTGATGGCTGTCGGCGGGTTCGTGGAACTGACGAGCGCGTGGCGGGCGGGCGCAGTCGCGATCGATATTCCCGGTCTCATCGATCAGACCATCCGTCTCGGTGACATCCTCGCCGCACACTATCTCGCCGACCACACCCCTTAGTGAGCACTCGACGGTGGCTGTCCTGCTGGCGTTCGCGAGGTATCTCGCGGTCGTCAGGTCACCGGAGAGCAGGCGTCACGGGCTGCACGCTGCGATGTGCAGTCGCTGTGTCGGCGATGAGGACACCGCGTCGCCGTTCGAGTCGGCCGGGATAAGCCGGGATGTGGCCTGGGAGATCGCCGATCGGCGGTAGCACGGCGCGTATGGCCGGTGCCGGGAACAGGCTGCGGCGGGTGGTTGGCTCGGCCAATACGTGCAAGAGATAGATCCTCAATCGGAGGTGCAAGCTGCGTCCCATCGACCTCGCCCGGGAACACGGGCTGTCGGCACAGGCGATCCGCAATTACGACGACGCGGGCATCCTTCCGCCGACCGAACGCAGCGAGACCGGCTACCGGCGCTATACGCTTCTGCACGCCCAGGCCTTACGGGCCTTTCTCGCGTTGCGCGGCGGACACGGGCACCAGCAGGCGATGGAAATCATGCGCGCGGCCAACCGCGGCGACACCGAGTCGGTCTACCGGCTGATCGACGCCGCGCACGTCGCATTGCTCGCCGAACGTGACACCCGCACCGAGGTCGCGCAGGCGCTGGGCAGCCTGTCCACCGCGACACCGGCTCCTCTCCAGGGTCGGCCGCTGACCGTGGGCGAACTCGCGCGCCGCATCCGCGTGCACCCGGCGACCTTGCGCACGTGGGAGACCCATCGGATCCTGCGCCCCGAACGCGATCGGGCGACGGGTTACCGCCAATACGGACCGGACTGCGTTCGCGATGCCGAGATCGCACGTCAGTTGCGCCGAGGCGGCTACCGGCTCTCCCAGGTCGCGCGATTCATCGAGGCACTGCGCGAGGCGGGCGGCGCGGACCCGTTGCGCGCTTTTCTGGACTCCTGGCAGTCTCGGTTGACCGCGCGCAGCCGCAACCTTCTCGCCGGTGCGGCCCAGCTCGACGCCTACCTCACCATGCTCGATCAGGCGCAGGAGTGATGACTGCGCCGGGCCGAGTCTCAGCTCTTCCGAGACGATCCACAGCAATTCGCCGCCCCTCTCGATCGTGCGGAAGGTCATCGAGCACTGGCGGCAGCTCGGCCGAGCGCGGACGGTAACTCGGCCGTCGTTCTCAGCCCGCGTTGCGGATCTGGGTCAGGAATTCCGGGTTCGTTCCGGTCTGCCGGAGACCGGTCAACAGCAGTTCGAGCGCTTGCTGCGGGTCGCGGCCCGCGAGGGTCTTGCGCAGGGATCGCGTGGCGGTGAGCTCGTCGGCGGTGAGCAGCAATTCCTCCTTGCGCGTGCTCGAGCGGTCGATGTCGATCGCGGGGAACAGGCGCCGGTCGGCCAGGTGCCGATCGAGCTTCAGTTCGGCGTTTCCGGTGCCCTTGTATTCCTCGAAGATCACGGTGTCGGCGAGTGAGCCGGTCTCGACCAGGGCGGTGGCGATGATCGTGAGTGAGCCGCCGTGCTCGATATTGCGGGCGGCGCCGAGGAATTTCTTCGGTGGCGCGAGCGCCCCGGCGTCGACACCACCGGAGAGGATGCGGCCGGACCCGGCGGCGGCCAGGTTGTAGGCGCGGGCGAGCCGGGTCAGCGAGTCCAGCAGAACAACGACGTCATGGCCCATTTCGACGAGGCGTTTGGCGTGCTCGATGGCCAGTTCGGCGAGCGCGATGTGCTCGTGGGCGGGCTGGTCGAACGTCGCGGCGGCGACCTCGGCAGGCACCGCGCGGGACAGATCGGTCACCTCTTCCGGGCGTTCCCCGACCAGTACCAGCATGAGCTGGCATTCGGGATGGTTCTTGGCGATGGCGTGCGCAATGGATTGCAGCACGGAGGTTTTACCCGCCTTGGGCGGTGCGACGACCAAGGCGCGCTGGCCTTTGCCGATCGGCATGACCAGATCGGTGACGCGCGTGGTGAGTTCGTGCGGCTCGGTCTCCAGCCGTAGCCGGTCCTGCGGATAGATGGGAACCAAGTCGGCGAAGTGCGGTCGCGCCTCGGCATTGCGCGGTGGCAGGCCGTTGATCTGGTCGACTCGGACCAGCGGTGCGAGTTCGGCGCCCTCACGTTTGGGTCCGACTACGCCGGTGACGGTATCGCCGCGACGCAGGCCGTACTCGCGGACCAGTCGCGTCGGCACATGAGCGTCGTGCGGGCCGGGCAGATATCCGTCGACGTGCAGTGTGGCGTGGTTGTGGTTGATGTCGAGGATGCCGGTGACCGGCGTTGTGCGGTTCGCCCTGGTTGGGTTGTCTTCGGTGTGATTCGTGTTGCGCTGCATGGGGTTTCTCCTGGGAAGGTTATGGATGTGGCGGGTCGCCGTGGAATGCCGCCTGCTGGGAATGGCGCTCGGTGCATGCGCAGAGGTGTGCTGGAGCCATCCGGTGCGCACATGCTGTGGTTACGAGATCGCCGTGGCGAATGTGGACTCTTGCGGGAGGGAAGTGTCACCTACATCCACAAGATGAAGACCGCACCAACAGTAGCGGCATCAGGCACAACACGCAATAGCTTCCGTTTGTTCCCACGGCATGTCGCCTGAATCGCTGCGACAGGCATGGTGCGACGACGCTCTGCCGCACCGTGGCGCGCGAGCGCGCTCGCCCAGTCGTCTACTGCCCGTCCAGACATTCATTTCGTTGTGGAAGGAATCGTATTGCGGCAGTCGAGCATTGCGGGAGCGTGTTGTGAATCAATTGGAATATCGTCGAATTCGGCATGTTGAATCTCCGATCGGCGGACCGCTACCTCGGCATCGAACACGGAATATCAGAACCAGGCGGAGTGAGACCTCGCGTACACCGGTTCGGTGGTCGCATCGGCAAGCTCCGTATCCAAATCCCGGATTCGGCACTTTTCTGCGTACGACAAGGCGGGCCGCTGGGGGAATGCCTGGTCAGCCTTCTGTCGCCCGCACCTGTTCGCGCTGGTCACGCGGCATTTTCGGGATGGTAGGGCGCGCACCGCGGAAGATCGAGGTGCGCGCGACTATTGCGGTGACCGTGCCGCGCGGTCGTATACTCCCTTTATGGCGGATGGTTCTTCCTCCACCGAAGTCCCCGAGCCGGTTCTCGTGGTGCAGACGCGAGAACGCGTCTATCGGCTCCGCGCCGGGGGCGCATATAACGTCGGTCGCGATCCGGCGGCCGATATCGTCGTCTCGGATCCGCGGGTCTCCTCCTTGCACGCCGTTCTGGAGCGTGGCGCGGACGGTTGGAAAATCGAGGACGCGCACAGTCTCAACGGCACATTCTTCGACGGTCACCGCGTCGATCGAATGGTGATCGATCACGACGAAACGTTCCAGCTCGGGCACGCCGTCGACGGCGAGAAATTGGCCTGTTCGGTGGAGACGCCACCCGGCCAAGAGCCCGATGGCGATGCCGGCGGCGACACGATGATCGTGCCGAATCCCGGCTACGACCTCGACGACGAAGCCACGGTTACGAAGTTCGACCCGCGCCTGTCGCGGCGGGTGTCGCGCTCCGCGCCCCCGGCGCACCACCCCAGCGCGGTGGTCCGGATAACGTCGCCGACGCTGCGGATCGGACGCTCCGCCGACAACGACATCGTCGCGCACGATCTGATGGTCTCCCGCCGGCACGCCGAGTTGCGGACGATCGGCGCGGGCAGATACCGGATCGTCGACCTCGACAGCCACAACGGCACCTACGTCAACGGCGCCCGTGTCGATACCGCCGATCTGTCCGAGAACGACTTGATCGGGATGGGGCATACGACCTTCCGGCTGGTCGGCGACGAACTGCGCGAGTTTGTCGACACCGGTGACGTATCGGTCTCGGTGCAGAACCTCACCGTGCGGACACCGGAGGGCAAAGTGCTGCTCGACGGTGTGGGCTTCCCCATCCCGGAGCGCTCGCTCGTCGGCGTCATCGGACCGAGCGGCGCGGGTAAGTCGACGCTGCTCGGCGCGGTGACGGGATTGCGGCCCGCCACGGAGGGGACGGTCCGCTACGACGGCCGCGACCTGTACGCGAATTACGACGAGCTGCGCCACCGCATCGGGTTGGTCCCGCAGGAGGACATCCTGCACAACCAGCTTCCCACCCGCCGCGCCCTGCTCTACGCGGCCGAGCTGCGCTTCCCCGGCGACACGCGCCCCGAGGAGCGCGAACAGCGGGTCGACGAGGTGCTCGAGGAACTGGGTCTCGCGCGGCATGCCGATACCCGCATCGACCAGCTCTCGGGTGGCCAGCGCAAACGCGTGAGCGTCGCGCTGGAGTTGCTGACCAAACCGTCGCTGCTGTTCCTCGACGAGCCGACTTCCGGCCTGGACCCCGGCCTGGACAAGACGGTCATGGAGATGCTGTCCGAGCTGGCGCACGACGGGAGGACGGTCATCGTCGTCACCCACAGCGTGGCGAATCTCGACGCCTGCGACCGTCTGCTGGTCCTGGTGCCCGGTGGCAGGCTGGCCTACTACGGGCCGCCAGCGGAAGGATTGCAGCAGTTCGCCGCGGGGAACTGGGCCGAGGTGTTCCAGGCGTTCGATCGCGAGCACGACCGGGACTGGGCCGGTGAGTTCGAGGCGTCGCCACGCTTCGAGCGCTACGTGGCGGTCGGTCTCACCGATGACGTCGGCCCGGCGCAAGTGCACACCCCGGCGCCACCGCCTGCGCCGCAGTCCGAACTCAGCCAGCTCAGCACGCTGTGCCGGCGCTACCTGGCGGTGATCGCGTCCGACCGGAGCTATCTGGCATTGCTCGGCGTGCTGCCGCTGCTGCTGGGCGGTTTGATCGCCGCGGTGCCTTCGGGCGCGGGATTCACCGGGCCGCCGGGCACGAACGTCGATGCCCCGACCAAGCTCATGGTCCTGGCCTTCGCCGCGTGCTTCGTCGGCACCGGCAACTCGATCCGCGAGATCGTCAAGGAACAGACGATCTATCGCAGAGAACGCGCGGCAGGGTTGTCGGCGGGGGTCTACCTGATGTCGAAACTGCTGGTGCTGGGCGTGATCACCACACTGCAGGCGGCGGTGTTGGTGTTGATCGGCACCATCGGCGTGAGTATGCCGCCCAAAGGGCTGTTCACCTCGGTCGAGTTGGAGCTGATCGTGGCGATGGCGCTGCTCGGCATCGCGTCGCTGGCACTGGGGCTGCTGGTGTCGGTCACCGTGAACACGTCGGAGAAGACGCTGCCGCTGCTGATCGTGCTGTCCATGGCGCAACTGGTGCTCACGGGCGGGCTGGTACGGCTGCCGGGCACTCCCGTTCTGGAGCAGCTGGCATACATAGCACCGGCCCGCTGGGGGTTCGGCGCGGGAGCCGCGACTCTCGACCTCGACACTCTCGCGCCGCATGACGGCGGGCCCGACCCGCTGTGGAAGCACACCATCGGCACCTGGCTGCTCGATATGGGCGTCGTCGCCGGTTTGGGAGCGATATTCCTGGCGCTGGCCTGGTATCGCCTGTATCAGCTGCGTCCGCGGCGCCGCGGCGCCCGCCGCGCGAGGATCTGACGCTTCCGCCGGAGACCGCGTCCAGGGGACTTACCCGGCCGTCTCTGAGTGCCTTTCCCTGCCGCGTGACGGGACCGCCGCTTGCATTCCCGACGGGCGCCGCCGGTTCGAACATCCGCCTGGACGGCACGGCGTCTCCGGCCACGACCTGCGGGCGACGGTGCAGCAAGCGGCGCCGAACGGTTCGCCGGAAGGCTACTGAGTGCCGGTCGGAAACGACTGTCCGCACGGCGGCCAGGGTTCTGTCTCGGGTGATTCGTCCCGCTGTCCCCGAGCAGCCATGATTGCTCGTCGGGTCGAACGGATTTCGATGACGAGTTATCTTTTCGTTCTCGGCCGAGTCGGTCGTCCGGTTCGGCGCGGCCGAAGCAGCTATGGCGCGTTGCGTCTGGAACACTCGACCGTCGGAAAGGTTCTTTGCTGATGTTCCGTCGTTTCACGACCAACGCGCCCGCCGGGGCGCCGCCGGTGGATGATCTGGTGGCAGGCGCGCTGCCGGACCGGGTGCAGATCGCGCACGAGCGGTTGGCCCACCAGGACGATCCGGCGCTGCTCGAAGCACTATCGGAGCGTGAGCTCGCCGCCTCCCGCGAGTTGGCCGAGCTCGTGCGTGACTATGAACGCCACGAGAAACGCGCGCGCATCCAGGCGGCCGCTGACGCCGCTGAGCGGGTGCGTCGCACGGCCGCCGAACTGGCCGAACGGGAAGCCGCCGACCTGCTGCGCGCCGCGCAGGCGATCGGTGAGCAGCGCCACAGCAGCAGCCCGCACGCGAAAGTCGCTCGCTTGCATCAGCGCAAGCCGCGGGTGCTGGGCCTGCTGGCCGGAGTCGTAGCGTTCTCGATGCTGTTCTCCGCGGTCACGGTGCAGCAGAACATCGCGCCGACCGGAGGCGCGACCAATCCGATGTTCTGGCTGTCCTACGGCTTGGAGGCGCTGATCAGCGCGGTGCTGGTCGCGCTGATGCTGTCCACGGGTGACACCGCCGAATGGGGCGTGATCGATCGGTTGTGGCAGGTCTACACCGTCGAGGGCGTCTTGCTGACGGCGAGTATCGCGTTGAACACGTTCCCGTACTTCCGGTCGGGCGACATGGCAGGCATCGGCATCCACGCGATCGCGCCGATCATGATCGGCGTCGCGCTCGTCACCCACCGGCTCGTCGCCGAGCGTTACGGGCGCGCGATCGAGCAAGCGACCGCCGCCGTGCCCGACCATGAGGATCTCCAGGAACGGCTGGCGGCGCTCACCCAGGTCGGTGGCGCGGGGAACCAGATTCTGCCGAGCATCCTCATGGAGCCGACGACGACCGCTCGCCGCGAGAGCGAACCCGCGAGCGCCGAAGCGCCCGCGCCCGGCGCGGAGGGTGCGGCCGGACCGCAGACCGAACAGCACGCCGCGTCGGAGCAGCCCGCCCCTGCGGCCGAAGTCGCCACGCGCCCTGTTCCCGCGCCCGAACTTACCGAACTGTGGTTCGCTACGACGCCGCTGCCCGCGGTCGAACGGGTTGCTGCCGGCGGTCCCGAAGCGCCCGTGGAAGCCAGTCCGGACGAGGCCGTCCTCGACGCGCGTCTTGCTGCGGCGGTGCGACAGACGCTCAACCGGATCCGGTCGGTCAAGCAGCCCGAGCCGGGCGAGCAGCCGGTGCAGCCTCCGGCCGCGCCCCAGCCGAGTGCACCCGCAGTCGCGGAGGTTGCCGACGGGCATGACGCGCGCGGCGAGGCCCATCGGACGGGTCCCGCGCCGACGGCTGACGGCACGGTCGTCGAGCACGACCCGCGTTTCCAGGCCGCCGAGGCGAACCCCCAGCCCGACGATCGTGACGTGATGGCTGGGGTCACCGAGCACGCCGCGCGCGCGGAGGCCGCCGATCGTGACGCGGTGGCGGGTGCCACCGAGCACGTCGTGCGCGCGGAGGCCGCCGAGCTGCATCCGGAATCGAATGGCGCCGCGCTGGAACCGCTCGGTGCCATGGCCCAGCACTATGGGCCCGGCGCCGCGGGCAACGATCAAGCGCCGCGGATGGAACACGTGGCACCGATCGCCGCCGTGCACTCGGCTCCGATCCAGGCGGCGGACGCCGCCGCACCGCACGCGGCCAACGAACCTCAGCTCACCACTCGGTGAGCGGAGCGGCACGGCGATTCGGTTCGACCACAGCCTGTTCAGCGGAACGCGGCTCGATGCGCTGGTTCGCATGTCCCGCTCCGATTGCGCAGGCGCGGGAGGACGCTGCCATACCGCGCGGCCGACGAACCTCAGCTCACCACTCGGTGAGCTGAGCGGCGTCGGATTGTCGCTGGGCGCAGCGAGTCACCGGTCATCCGCCGTGGCGAATTCGCGCACCAGCGGTCGCGCGGGGCTGCCGTGCCCCGGTGCGTCTACCTGAGCACGGACGGCCCGCTCGAGTGCGAACATCGAGGCGCGGTCCGGCGTACCGAGCGCGGTGCCTCGGCGTGGCGGGCCCTCAGCCCTGTGCCTGCAGGCTCCAGGTGCGTCCGTCGGGATCGCGCACCGTCATTTCCTTTGTGCCGTAATGGGTCGCCTCGAACGGCGCCACCACGTCGATGTCTTCGTTCGGACGGAACGCGTCGGCGTCGGTGACGGTGAGGACCAGTTGGGTGCGCGGCGTCTGATTGTTCGGGATCTCCGCGATGAAGACGTAGGGTCCGTCGCCGTTGCGGAACAACCCGGAGCTGTGGTCGGTGGTGAATTCCGGCTCGTAGCCGAGGGCTTGGAAGAATCTCGCCGTCTTGCCCCAGTTGTGCGTCTCGACGTGCACGCCCTCGATGCCCTTGGTCGTCATATCGCTCTCCTTCGGTTGCTTCAGTTGTCGGTGGTGTCGTCGAGATAGGCGCGCAACGCGTCCGCGACCAGCGCGGACAGGGACGTGCCCGACTCGATGGCGCGAAATTTCACCTGCTTGATCAGACCGATCGGCAAGTACACGTTGAACTGCTTCACTTCCTCGTCACCCACGCGGCGATGCTAGCATGCTAGCAAGCTAGCGTGCATCCGGTTTGTTTCGGTCGACCCGATGGCGGAATGGACGTAGCGTCGAATTCGTGAAAGTTCCCGAACACCTGCCCACGACCGCGGGCGAACTACGTTCGGCCGGCTATCTGCCGCGTGGCGTGAAGACCGAGATCCGCGAGAACCTCTTGGCGCTGCTGAGTTCCGGCGGCGACCCGTGGCCCGGCATCGTCGGGTTCGACCGGACGGTCGTGCCGCAGCTGGAACGCGCCCTGCTGGCGGGACACGACGTCGTGCTGCTCGGCGAGCGCGGCCAGGGCAAGACCCGGCTGCTGCGTACCCTGGCCGGCCTGCTGGACGAATGGACGCCCGTGATCGCGGGGGCCGAGCTGGGCGAGCATCCGCTCGACCCGATCAGCCCGGCCGGGCGCAGGCTGGCCGCCGAACTCGGCGACGATCTGCCCGTCGCGTGGCGGCATCGGTCGCAGCGGTACGCCGAGAAGCTCGCCACGCCGGACACCTCCGTCGGCGACCTGATCGGCGACGTCGATCCGGTGAAGGTGGCCGAGGGCCGCAGCCTCGGCGACCCGGAGACCATCCACTTCGGACTCGTTCCGCGCGCGCATCGCGGCATCGTGGCGATCAACGAGCTGCCCGACCTCGCCGAACGCATCCAGGTCGCGCTGCTGAACGTCATGGAGGAGCGCGATATCCAGGTCCGCGGCTACACCCTGCGGCTGCCGCTGGACGTGCTGCTCGTCGCCACCGCCAACCCGGAGGACTACACCAACCGCGGCCGGATCATCACGCCGCTGAAAGACCGTTTCGGCGCGGAGATCCGCACCCACTACCCGCTCAGCGTGGAAGCGGAGGTGGCGCTGGTGCGCCAGGAGGCGGAGCTGGTGGCCGAGGTGGGCGATCCGCTGATCGAGGTGCTCGCGCGGTTCGTGCGGCAATTGCGCGAGTCGCCCGCGATCGACCAGCGGTCCGGCGTATCCGCGCGTTTCGCGGTGGCCGCCGCCGAGACGGTCGCCGCGGCGGCCTTGCGCAGATCCGCGGTGACGGGGGAGAGCCCCGCCGTCGCGCGTCCGGTCGATCTGGAATCCGTTCCCGCGGTATTGCGCGGCAAGCTGGAGTTCGAGTCCGGCGAGGAGGGGCGCGAGCAGGAACATCTCACCCACCTGCTGCGCCGGTCGTTCTCCGAGACGGCGCGTGCGCTGCTCGGCGGACTGAACCTGCGGCCGCTGGCCGACGCGGTCGGCGACGGGCACCTGGTCACCACCGGGGAACGCGTGCCGGGTGCGCAGGTCCTCTCCGCGCTGCCCGAGCTGCCCGTCCTGCACGAAGTCGCCGGACGGCTCGGCGTCGACGCGGCCGATCCGCCGCCGCGGATCGCCTCGGCCGTCGAGTTCGCGTTGGAGGCGCTCTACCTGGCCCGGCAGATCGCGAAGGATTCCGACGACGGGTCGGCGGTGTACGGCCGATGACCGCCGCTGTTCCCGGCGAGGCATCGTGACCACCCCCGATCGCTACTCCTACGGCCCGTATCACGACGGACCGGACCCGTTGGCGCCTCCGCTCGACCTGCGGGAAGCGCTGGACCGGATCGGGCGCGACGTGATGGAGGGCAGCTCCCCGCGCAACGCCATGCAAGAGCTCCTGCGGCGCGGCACCCGCACCATGCCAGGACTGGAGGAGCTGACTCGCCGGTTGTGGCAGCGCCGCGCCGAGATCGCCCGCAGCCACCGCCTCGACGGCACGCTGCAGCAGGTCCGGGCCTTGCTGGAAGAGGCGCTGGAAGCCGAGCGCGGCGCGCTGTTCCCCGACCCCTCCGACGACGCCAGGTTCGCCGAAGCGCAACTGGACGCCCTGCCGTCGAGCACCGCCGCCGCCGTCACCGAACTCGCCGACTACCCCTGGCGATCGGAGACCGGCCGGGAGAACTACCAGAAGATTCGCGACCTGCTCGGCCGCGAACTACTGGAGTCGCGCTTCCAGGGCATGAAAGAGGCCTTGCGGAACACCACCCCGCAGGACGTCGAGCGGGTCAGGCGGATGATGTCCGATCTCAACGACCTGCTCGCCGCCCACGCCAGAGGCGAGGACACCGAGCAGCGGTTCGCCGAGTTCATGGCCGAGCACGGCGAGTTCTTCCCGGAGAACCCGCGCGACACCGAGGAATTGATCGACGCGCTCGCCGCCCGCGCCGCCGCCGCGCAGCGCATGATGAACTCGATGTCCGAGCAGCAGCGTGCGGAGTTGTCCGAGCTGATCGGCCAGGCGTTCGGTGATCCGGCGATCGCGCAGCAGGTCGCCGCGCTGGACGCGAACCTGCGTGCGCTGCGTCCTGGCGAGGATTGGAACTCCGCGCGGCGCTTCCGCGGCGAGGACCCGCTCGGCCTGGGCGCGGGCGCGCAAGCGCTGCAGGACCTCGCCGAACTCGACGCGCTCGCCGAGCAACTCGGCCAGTCCTACGCGGGCGCGCGGCTGGAGGACATCGACTTGGACGCGCTGGAGCGCCACCTCGGCGCGGACGCGAGCGTGGACGCCGCGCGGCTGGCCGAGCTGGAACGTGAATTGCGCAGGCAAGGCATCTTCGAGCGCGCGCAGGACGGGTCGTTGCGGTTGACGCCGAAGGCTCTGCGCAGGCTGGGCGAGACGGCGCTGCGAGATGTCGTCGGGCGCTTGCGTTCCCGGCGCGGAGAGCGGGATACGGCCCTGGCCGGGGCCGCGGGTGAGCCGACCGGTGGCTCCAGGGCCTGGCGCTTCGGCGACACCGAGCCGTGGGACGTCTCGCGGACCGTGCGCAACGCCGTGCTGCGGTCGGCGTCGACGGGGGATCGGCGGGTGCGGCTGGACGTGTCCGACGTCGAGATCATGGAGACCGAGCAGCGCTCCAGGGCCGCCGTCGCGCTGTGTGTGGACACCTCATGGTCGATGGTGCAGGACGGCAGATGGGTGCCGATGAAGCGCACCGCGCTCGCGCTGCACCATCTGATCGGCACCCGGTTCCGCTCCGACGCGCTGAGCGTGATCACCTTCGGCAGGCACGCGACGACCGTGGACATCGGCGAACTCACGGCGCTGGAAGGGGTGTGGGAGCAGGGCACCAACCTGCATCACGCACTGCTGCTGGCCGCGGCGCACCTGCGCAGGCACCCCGACGCGGTGCCGGTCGTGCTCGTCGTCACCGACGGTGAACCGACCGCCCACCTCGAGCCGGACGGGGAGACCTACTTCAACTGGCCCCCAGCGCAACGCACGCTGGCCGTGACGATGGCGCAGGTCGACGCCTTGGCCGAATTGGGTGCGTCGGTGACGGTGTTCATGCTCGGCGAGGACCCGCGCCTGGCCGCCTTCGTCGATCTGATGGCCCGCCGCAGCGGCGGCCGCGTGGTGGCGCCCGACCTCGACGGCTTGGGCGCCGCCGTGGTCAGCGACTACCTGCGCGGCAGGCGCTGATGTCGCGCCTCGCCGGGTCGATCTTGTAATTGCTGCGAGATCACTGCTGGCCTGTCCATCGTTCCGAACCGCTCCTGCCGTCGGGCGCAGGGTACGGCGGGAGACCTCCTGCGGCCGTGCCGTTGCGGTCGTGCACGTTCGTGCGTGCGCGGTCGCAGGCGTGTCGTGGAAGTGGCACGGCGGCAGTCGAGCGGGCGTATCGAGGATTTATTGTGTCCGGCTCGGCGTGTCCCGAACGAAAACCGAAGGGTATTGAATACCAATAGGTATTGAATACCGAAAGGTATTTATCACGTATTTCCAGGGGCGATGTTTTTTACCGGAAATTTCTCACCGATTTGCTGTACAGCGCGCGGTGCCCGTGTGTAGCGTCTGGAACCCGTAAACCCCTCCCATGACAAGTGGTGGCGTGTGAACGGAATCGACGGCTGTCTGAAACGCATCATGGATATTCCCGGTGCGCGCAGCGTGACGCTGGTTGACGGAGCGAGCGGTCTGGCGATCGCGGCGGACGGCAGGCACGACCTGGTTGACGAGCACGAAGACGCCGCGGCCACAACGGATGTGGTGCGCGCGGTGCTCGCCTGCCCGGCATTGTCGACCGACGGCGACGACGTCACCGAGATCATCGTCTGCGGCACTCGGGGATATCACCTGTTGAACCTGGTGAACGGCGATTTCGACGGACGGCTTTTCGTGCACGTGCTGTTCGACGCGGACGCCGGAAATCTCGCGATGGCGCGATACCAACTGCGCGGAATTCTCGACGAATCGGCCGAGGACGCTCATGAGCCCTGAACTCGCGGTCGAATTGCGGCGGCTGGAGCAGGAAGGACGGACGGGGGTGCTGCGCGCGGGCGACGGTGCGTTCCATCTCGCCGAGGGCGCGATCGTTTCCGCCGACTGCCGCCGCACCACCGGGTTGGACCGGCTGGTCGTCGAAGCGGGCGTGGCGACCGCCGAGGACTGGCGGCGCGCCGACGCGGGCGATCCCGGCCGTGTGCTGGGGCGGCCACGGCTGGAGACCCTCGCGATGCTGTCGGTGTTCGATGCCGCCTATTTCCTGCTCGCCTCGCCCGCCGTCCCTGAGTTCCGCCCGGCCCCGCCGCACTGGCTGGCCCCGGTCTGCCACATCACGCCCCGTGCTCTCGTGCAGGAGTGCGCGCGGCGCGGCGATCCCGGCACCGGACCATGGCCCGCCGACCTGGTCGATCGCGTTCCGGTCGTGCCGGTGCGGCGGGTGCGGCGCAGGCGCCTGGTACTCACCGGGGGACAGGCCGAGGTGCTGGCCGCCGCCGATGGCAGGCGCAGCGTCGCCGGCATCGGGCGGGAACTCGGTCGCACCACCTACGGATGCCTGATGGCGGTGCGGGATCTGACCGCGGCGGGTCTGATCGAGCCGCCCGTCGCGGCGCGGGTCCCCGTGGCGGCCGGGCCGGTCGCGCCCGAGCCGGTGCGCAGCGAGCCCGCGCCCGTGCTCGCCGAGCCGGGGCGGCTTCCCCGCCGTCGCGGCAGGCATTCGGCGCCACCCGCCCCGGTCACCGATCCGTTGGAGCCGCCGGATCGAGACCTGCTCGTCCGCCTGCAAGCGGCTTTGGAGGAGCTCGCGTGACCGCGCGGAAGAAACTGCTCGGCGATTGGATGGGAAGAAGGTTGACGAAGGTGGCGATGTCCGGACCCGAACCGAACGCGGCGGTGCTCGACGAGCTGAAGGCGCTGCGCGATCGGGTTCCACGGCTGACCGGCGCGCTGGTCGCGTCGAACGACGGGCTGCTCGTCGCCCACGATCTGCCCCCGCAGATCGAGCCGAACGGGATGGCCGCCATGGCCGCTTCGCAGCTGTCGCTGTCGCATCGGCTGGCCACCACCGCGCACGGCGGCGGCTTCAGCGAGGTCGTGGTGCACGGCACCGGCGGGCACGTGGTCATCTACGCCGCGGGCTGGACCTCGCTGACCGTCTTGGCCGCACCCGAGGTGAACATCGGCCGGCTGCACCTGGAATCCCGTCCGGCGGCCCGAGCGATCGCCGAGTTGCTGACGTCGGTGACCGCAGGCGCAGGAAGCGAACAAGCAACGAAAACCCACTGAAAGGAACACATATGTCCAATATGGATCTGGCACTCAAAGACATGATGGTGATCGACGGCGCGATCGGCGCCGCCGTGGTCGACTACAACAGCGGCATGGCGCTGGGCATGCTCGGCAGCTCCAAGTCCCTCGACCTCCAGGTCGCGGGCGCGGGCAACACCGAGGTGGTGCGCGCCAAGTTGCGCACCATGGATCAGCTGGGGCTCAAGGAAGAGATCGAGGACATCCTCATCACGCTGTCCGGGCAGTACCACATCATCCGGCCGATGACCGGCCGCAAGTCCAAGGGCCTGTTCCTCTACCTCGCTCTGGACCGGGGCCGGGCGAATCTGGCGCTCGCCCGCCACCGCCTGAGGGGCATCGAAGAAGATCTGGAGGTCTGATCGGCGGCCGGTAGCAGTCCCACCGCACGGCCTGCATCAGTCCAGCTCGGCCGGACGAGGCCAGGGGTTGGCCTCCTTGTCCTCGACCGACTGATTGAAGCGCGCGATGAGCCTGCTGAACAGATCGATGTCGGCCTCTGTCCACTCGGCCACCACCGCGCCGATGCCTTGGCGGCTCTGTTTGCGGTCGGCGGCAAGCAATTCCAGTCCCTTGGCGCTGGCTCGGATCTTGCGGGCGATACCGCCGTCGGGGTCGGGCACCCTCTCGACCAACCCTTGCTTACGCATGGCCCCGACCTGTCGGTTGATCGTGGAAACGTCCAATTGGAATGCCTCGGACAGCTCGCGCAAGCTCAGCGGGTGGTCCAGTTCCAGCCTGGTCAGGATCAGATATGCCGAGCGGTCGAGCTGAAAGCCGGGACGCCGGAGCAACGCGGCGGGGAAGTGCCTCGACAGCAGCGACAGTTCGAAGGTGAGGCGGTTCAGCGCCGCCTTGTCGCCGGGACCGGAATCGGACATAGCTCACTATGTCGCGCGGATCACGTACTCGCCAAATTGTGCAGCATACACACCATATGTACCGTGCACATGTGACTGTAGCTGCCGACGCGTCCTCGACCGTCTCTGATTCCGGCGACCGGCGCCGTCCCTCGTCGGCACTGCTCATCGCGACGCTGGGCATGGTCGGAGTGGTCGTCTCGCTCATGCAGACGCTGGTCATCCCGATCATTCCGTCGCTGCCCACGCTGTTGCACACCTCCGCGTCCAACGCCTCCTGGGTGGTGACGGCCACGCTGCTGGCGGGCGCGGTGGCGACCCCGATCAGCGGGCGGCTGGGCGACATGTTCGGCAAGCGGCGGGTCTTGTTCGCGAATCTGCTTCTGCTGGTGGCCGGTTCGGTGGTCTGCGCGTCGTTCGCCACCCTGGTGCCCGAGATCGTCGGGCGCTCGCTGCAAGGGGCCGCGGTCGGCGCGATTCCGCTCGGCATCAGCATCATGCGCGACGAGTTGCCCGCCGAGCGAGTGGGTTCGGCGATGGCGATCATGAGCGCCACGCTCGGCGTCGGCGGCGCGATCGGCCTGCCGGTCGCGGCGGCCATCGCGCAGAACGCCGATTGGCACATGCTGTTCTGGACTTCCGCCGCGCTCGGCGTCCTGTGTGCCGTCCTGGTCTTCGTGTTCGTCCCGGAATCGCCGGTGCGCACGCCCGCACGGTTCGACTTCGGCGGCGCCATCGGGTTGTCGGTGGCGCTGCTCGCGCTGCTCGTCGCGATCACGAAAGGCGCGGACTGGGGGTGGGCCAGCGCCCGAATCCTGACTCTGTTCGCGGTGTCGGCGGTGGTGTTCCTCGGCTGGGGCGCTTTCGAACTGCGGCAGCGGTCACCGCTGGTGGACCTGCGGGTCTCGGCGCGGCCGAGGGTGCTGTTCACCAACGCGGCCTCGATAGCCGTCGGATTCTCCCTTTACGGCATGTCGCTGACCTTCCCGCAGTTGCTGATGGCGCCGGAGCAAACCGGATACGGCTTCGGGTTGTCCATGATCACCGCGGGCTTGGCGCTGGCCCCCACCGGCTTCGTCATGATGCTGCTGTCACCGGTGTCGGCGCGGCTGTCGGCCAGCCGCGGGCCCAAAGTCACCCTCGCGCTGGGATCCGCGGTGATCGCGGTCGGTTATCTGTGCGCGGTGGTGCTGATGAACAGCGTCTGGGAGATCATGCTCGCCTCGGTGATCGTCGCGGGCGGCGTCGGCCTGGCGTACGCGGCGATGCCCGCGCTGATCATGGGCGCGGTGCCGATCACCGAGACCGCCGCGGCCAACGGCCTCAACTCGCTGATGCGCTCGATCGGCACCTCGACCTCGGCGGCGGTGATGAGCGTGGTGCTGGCGCACATGACCATGAAACTCGGCCCGCACCTGCTGCCCTCGCGCGACGGTTTCCACACCACCTTCCTCATCGCGATGGCGGCGGCGCTGGTCGCGATCGGCCTGACCGCGTTGATCCCGATGCGCAAGACCGCCGACGCGGCGACCACCACCGGGCACTCCTGACGCGTTCGGCTCGGTTCACACGTCGGCGACGGCCTCGGTGTACCGGCGGCCAAGGGTGCGGATGTGGGCGACGAGTTCCGGCGGGCCGTCGACGCGGAAGTCCATCATCAGCATGGACAGGTAGATGGCGATCGTCTCCAGCGCGTCCGCGCCCGTGTAGAGCACGCAGGTGTCCTGGTCCACCGGCTCGACCACGCCGACGGCGGGATTGATCCTGGCGATGACCGTCTCGGCGGGCGCGAGCACGGTGACCTCGGCCCGCACCCGCCACCCCGTGGTGGCGATGTGGCGCATGACGAAGGCGACCAAGTCGCCGTCGGGAAGCGCACGCGCGGCGAAGCGGCGTGAACTCGTCTCCGCGCGCAGCACGCGAGCGACCGGGATCGCACGCCAGGAGTGGTCCTCCAGGCTGTAGGCCACCAGGTACCAGCGGCGCTGCCAGTTGATCAGCCGGTACGGCTCGATCTCGGCGCAGGACGCGACCTCGGCTTCGGAGATACGGATGGTCGCGCCGTCGCGAATGGCTGCGGCGAGGGTGGTGAGCACCGCCGCGGGTACCGGTGCGTCCGGCTCGCGCGATCCCGTCGTGGCCGGGCCGATGGCCGTGGCGTCGCGCAGCGCGGACACCTTGCGCTGCAATCGTTTCGGCAGGATCTGGTCCAGTTTGCCCAGCGCCTTCGTGACGTGCTCGGCGATGTCCGCGATGCCGGTGGAGCCGTCCTCGGCGAGGCCGACCGCGACCGCAACGGCCACCGCTTCGTCGTCGTCCAGCAGCAGGGGCGGCATGGTCGCGCCGCGGCCGAGCCGGTAGCCGCCGATCGCGCCGCGCCCGGCACGCACCGGGTAGCCGAGCTCCCGCAGCCGCTGAATGTCTTGCCGCAGTGTCCGATCGGTGACGCCGAGGCGCTCGGCCAGCTCCCGGCCGGTGTACGTGCGGTCCTGCAGCAGCGCGAGCAACCGCAGCAGACGCGGTGTGGTCGACGCCACTTTCGCCCTCCTGGGTTATTAGGAATAAAAGTAGCCTAATGCCCGAATAGGCTGGTGTCATCAGCGAGAACGACCGAAAGGCTCCGAGATGAACGCCACCGCCACCGCGACTCTGCTCCCCGTTTGGCGGGACGTGCTCGCCGATTCCCACCGCGCGCTGGAAAGCGTCGTCGCCGGAGTGCGAGCGGATCAGTGGCACCTGCCCACCCCGTGCTCCGACTGGGATGTGACGCAGGTCGTGCAGCACGCCGCCGGCGACCAGCTGGCCTACGCGGCGTCCCTGGGCATCGGCAACGGACCGGCGTACAACCCGTTCGCGCCGTCCGGCACGATCGACGGCGCCCCCGCCGACCTGGTGCGTACGGCGGTCGAGCAGACCGCCTTCGCCTGGACCACGGTCGACGACGCCGCCGAGACCGTGCCGACGCCGCTGCCGCACGGCGCGCTCGCCACCCCGGTCGCCGCGGTCATGTGCGCGCTGGATGCCGCGGTCCACGCCTGGGACGTCGCGATCGCGACCGGCCAGCCGTCGCCGTTGACCGACGAACTCGCCGCACACCTGCTCACCGCCGCGCGGGCGGGTCATCCCGCGCCCGGCAGCGGCGAGACGGCCGAGATCATCGAGCCGCTGCGCCAGTGGGGGGCTTACGCCGCGATCGTCGACGGTTCGGCCGATGGAGCCGTCGGAGAACTGCTGCGCTACCTGGGCCGCGATCCGCGCTGAGCGCCCGGCCCGACGCGGGGCTCGCCGACCGGGCCCCGCGGGCGATGGACCGGGTGGGCGTCATCGAAGCGTCTGTCCGACCGGCAAGGCGGCGCTCCGCAGGCGTCGACTCAGCGCGCGGTGACGAATCCCTGGGCGACCATCCAGTCCCTGGCGACCTCCGCGGGCTCGCGTCCTTCCACGTCCACCTGACGGTTGAGCTCGGTGATGGCCTCGTTGGTGAGGCGCTGCGAGATCGGCGTCATCACCGCGATCACCTGTGGATGCGCCGCGGCGAAACTCTCGCGCAGCACGAGCGCCGCGTTGTACTTCGGGAAGAACCCACGATCATCTTGCAGCAGAACGAGATTCAGCGCCGGAATGCGTCCGTCGGTGGCGGCGACCGAGCCGAATCGGCACTGCCCGCCGTCGGCGGTCGCCTGGTAGACCACCGCGTCCTGCACGATCTGCTTGCGCACCTTGCTCGTGTCGATCTCGTATTTGCGGGCCAGCCCGGGAAATCCGTCCTGGCGGACGTTGAACTCGGTGCCGACGCAGATGGCCGCGGCCGCCGGATCGGCGGCGGCCAGCCTCGCGTAGTCCGACAGCGTGCGCACACCGGTCTCCTGGGCGGTGCGTGCGCTCATGACCAGCGCGTAGGTGTTGTTCATCGGCGCGAGCGCCGTCCAGAGCATGCCGTGCGCGGCGAGGTCGGCGTCGCGTACCGCCTCGAACTGGCCGATTTCGTCCGGCACCGGTGTCTCGTTGCCGAGGTAGTTGATCCACCCGGTGCCGGTGTAGTCGTAGGCGAGGTCGATCTGCCCGTGCAGCTGGGCGTCGCGCACGCTGTTGGAGCCCTGGATATTGGTCAGGTCGCGCACCTGCGCGCCCGCCGCCGTCAGCGCGAACTCGATCAGATAACCGAGGATGTTCTGCTCGGTGAAATCCTTGGACCCCACCGTGACCTGCACACCGTCCAATTCCGGAACGGGCCGGATGCTGCCGGGACCCACCGGCAGCGGCACCGAACTGCCGGATTGCAGTCCGCAGGCCGCCACCAACGCCACACCCACCCCGAGGGCCAGCGCGCGCCACGCCCGGATCATTTCAGCCCCCTCGGCCCCAGGAACGCTTCGGCGAGCGCGCCGAGCCAGTCCACCAGCAGCGCCAGCGCCACCGCGAGCACCGCGCCGACCACCAGGGTGACGTTGTCGCGCAGCTTGTAGCCGGTGTCGATCAGAATGCCGAGGCCGCCCGCGCTCACCAGGAACGACAGCGTCGCGGTGCCGACCGCGAGCACCAGGGAGGTGCGCAGCCCGGCGAGGATGTAGGGCACCGCGAGCGGGAATTCGATGCGGCGCAACACGGTGACGGCCGACATGCCCTGGCCGCGCCCCGCATCGATGAGCGTCCGGTCCACCTGCTGATAGCCCAAGATGGTGTTGCGCAGCACCGGGAGCAACGAATAGAACGCGATCGGCGCCACGCCGATCCAGAAGCCGGTGGTGCGGGTGACCAGGTAGAACAGCACGATCAGGCCGATGGCCGGTGCGGCGGCGCCGATATTCGCGATACCGACGAAAAACGGTGTCAGACGGCGGAATCCCGGCCTGGTGAGCAAGGTTCCGAGCGGAACGGCCACCGCGACGACGATCAGCACGACCGTCCCGGTGATCCGGACATGCTGCCAGGTGACGGTCGCGACGTTGCCTGCGTTCAGGCTCGCCTGCTGGGTGACGGTGAGGTCGCGGGCGAACGCCCACACCAGCACGCCCGCGGTGAGCAGGAGGACGACCAGCGGCTGCACGACCAACCGGATACGCTCGGCCCTGCGCTGGGCGGCGGGCGACGCGGCGGTGGTCATGCCGCGCCGTCCGTCGCGGCACGGCCTGCTCCGTGCTCGGCGCGCAAGGCCGACAGGTGGCCGACCAGGGTGTCGATGGTGATCAGCCCCGCGTACTCGCCGTGCGCACCGGTCACCACCGCGGTCGCGCTCTGATGGGTCAACAAGGCTTCCAGGGCGTCCTGAAGGGTCGATCTCAGCGACAACGTCTGCGGCACCGCCGTTCCCAGGTCGCGCAGCGAATCGGCATGGGCCAATTGGTCCGCCGACACCCAGCGGCGTGGCCTGCCCTGTGCGTCCAGCACCAGCGCCCACGGCCAGTCCCGGTCCGCGAGCGCCGCGCGCAACTCGCCGACGGGATCCTCTTCGGTGGCGGTGGGGCAGTCGCCGAGATCGACGTCCCCGACTCGGGTCAGGGTGAGCTGTTTGAGCGAGGCGTCCGCACCGACGAAACCGGCGACCGTCTCGTCCGCCGGATCGGCCAGGATCGCCGCGGGCGTGTCGTACTGCAGGATCCGGGAACGGTCGCCGAGCACGGCGATGCGGTCGCCGAGCTTGACCGCCTCGCTGAAATCGTGGGTGACGAAGACGATCGTCTTGCCGAGTTCGCCTTGCAGCCGCAGCAACTCGTCCTGCAGCAACCCCCGGGTGATCGGATCGACCGCGCCGAACGGCTCGTCCATCAGCAGCACGGGCGGGTCGGCCGCCAGCGCCCTCGCCACGCCGACGCGCTGCTGCTGGCCGCCGGACAGCTGGCGGGGATAGCGGTCGCGGAAGGTGCCGGGATCCAGACCGACCAACTCGAGCATCTCGTCCACCCGTTCCGCGACCCGCCGCCGGTTCCACCCGATCAGCCCGGGCACGGTCGCGACGTTCTTCGCGACGGTCAGGTGCGGGAACAGCCCGGCCTGCTGGATCGAATAGCCGATGCCGCGGCGCAACCGGTCGGGCTGGATCGTGGCCGCGTCGCGGCCGTCGATCGTGATGGTCCCGGAACTGGGCTCGATCAGCCGGTTGATCATCCGCATGGTGGTGGTCTTGCCGCAGCCGGACGGTCCGACCAGCACCACGATCTCACCGGCCGGGATGGTCAGCGAGACGCGATCCACGGCCGGATCGCGCTGACCCGGATAGTGTTTGGTCACCGCGTCCAGCACGATCTCGACGCCGGAGACGACGGATGCCGCGCGGCCGCCACTGGTTTCGGTTTCAGTCACGAATTCCCCTGGAGGTGGTGAGCCGTCCGATCAGGACGTAGATCCCGTCGAGGACGAGTGCGAGGACGACGACGAGGATCGTGCCGACCAGCGCCTGCGGCACCGCGTTGGGGCTGCCGAGGCGCGCGAGTCCGGAGAAGATCAGGTTCCCGAGCCCCGGACCCTTGGCGTACGCGGCGAGGGCGAGAATCCCCATGATCAGCTGGGTGCTCACCCGCATGCCGGCCAGGATCGCGGGCCAGGCCAGCGGCAGTTCGATCCGGGCGAGCACCCGCAGCCGGTTCATCCCGACGCCGCGGGCCGCGTCGGTCACGGCCGGGTCCACCGAGGCGAGTCCGATGATCGTGTTTCGCATGATCGGCAGCAGCGCATATACCACCAGCGCGGTGATCGTCGGCGCGACACCGAGGCCGAGCACCGGGATCAGCAAGCCGAGCAGCGCGAACGACGGAACGGTGAGCACCGCGCCCGCCAGCGCGGAGGCGACCGACGAGCCGAACGGACTGCGGTAGACCAGGATCGCGATCAGCACCGAGATCACCGTAGCCAGCAGCACGGATTGCACCACGGCCGAGACGTGCAGGTATGAGTCGACCAGCAACTGGTGCCTCCGGTGCACGATGAATGTCCACAGCGTGTCCAGGGCCGTACCTCCCCATCGGCTGGTCTCTCCGGAGACTAGCGTGGTTTTCCCGGTGCCGTCCATGATTTCGGCTCCGCCGGGCCGGGCTGTCCGCTCAGTCGCCGAACCCGGTGACGGCGCAGGGAACCATTCGGCGTCTTCGCGCGTCGAAATCCATAAGGCGGACAACAGCATCACACGAACGAAGCGGGGGAACCATGACTCGACAGCCGGGATCGCGATCGGGGCGGTGGATCGCGCTCGCGTTGGTGGTGCTCGGTGTGGCCGCCGCGGGCATCGCCGGCGGTCTGTGGTGGCAGAACCGAGCCGACCACCGTGCGATCGCGGGCGAGCGCCTCACCGAGTTCCCCGCGCTGGACCGTTCGGCGCTGGACGCCACCCAAGCCGGAATCGTCGCGGTCGCCGAGCGCGAGTTCGCCGCTCCCGGCGCGGGCCCGAAATACGCGGAAGGAGCGCAGGAGGCGTGGTGCGCCGATTTCGTCAGCTGGGTGCTGCGCGAGGCCGGTGCGCCGCTGGCCAATCCGAATTCGGGCTCCTGGCGGATTCCCGGCGTCTACACCTTGCAGGAGTACTACGAGAGCGTCGGCCGGTTCGTCCCGGTCGGCTCGGGCTATCGCCCGCGGACCGGTGACGTGCTGCTGTACCGGGAGTCCAGTCCGTTCGGGCAGCACACCAACATCGTCCTGCGGACCGATGGCGGCCGGGTGACCACGATCGGCGGCAACGAGTACGGCGAGGTCCGGATCCACCGCTTCGTGCTGGACGACATAGCGGGGGTCGTCGGTTTCGGGCGATTGTGAAGATCACCCCATCTGGCGGGATTCGGCGGATATGCGGGTGAAACGGCGTGCCGGAAAGTCCTACGATGGAGGCGGCGGCGCCCGGCAGCGCCGCCGCCGGTCCCCGCCCTGCTTCCCCCTCATCGGCAGGACGGGGATCTCGGGCGCACAGCAGTGCGTTCCGGGGTGGGACGAGATCGGTCGCGTACCGTGTCGGGTGTCCATCGAGAGGTGAGGGTTGCGGAACTAGCGATGCATCCGACCGACGAACCGAGCAGTGCGCCCGGCTGGATCGATTACGCCGAGTTCGGCGAGCGTTTCGTCACGCACGCCGTGAACGCCGCTCGTATCGAGTCCGCCATCTCCGGCATGACGGGCCGCGGCATGACCATCGGCCCCGTCTCGATCGGCCCGGCCGGACTCGCAGGCTTCGTCGCCGAGGGAAAGGTCGGCGCCCCGCGCGTCCTGCGCAGCGGCCCGAAGGTGACCTTCGAGGTGACCGTCCCCGTATCGCTCACCTTGAAGGTGCTGCTCGGCGGCCGGAAACTGCGGCTGGAGGCCAGGGTGGAAATCGATCTGATCCTGCACGCCCGCACCGCCGAACCCGTGCTCATCGTCATCGACATCCCGCCGATCACCCAGCGCGACATCAGCTTCGTCCTACGCGCCCAAGCGGTGGACTCGGCGTGGGAATGGCTGCTCGACCCGATCGCGGGTGTGGTGCAGCGCGAGGTCGCCTCCAGGGTGAACGCCATGCTGGCCGATCCGCAGACCCGCCGGGGACTGGTGTTCGACGTCGAGGCCATGGTGGCGCGCGAGCGCTCGCCGCATCGGGACCGGCTCGCGTTCGACTGGATCGGCTACGACGAGTTCGGGCATCGGTTCTTCTCCCGCATCGTGACGCGGGAACGGGTATGTGACGTGGTGGAACGGCTGGCGGGCCGGCCGATCGAGGTCGGGCCGCTACGGACGGGCCCGCGGGCAGGCGCTGTCGTGACCGTCCGGGGGCAGGTGCGGATGCCGCGGCTGGCGGATCGGTCGGCAAATCCGGTCGCGTTCGACCTGACGTTGCCGGTGGGCCTGGACATCACGGTCGACGTGCTGAAAGCCAACCGCTATCGCGCCGACCTCGAGGTGCCGTTGGTGCTCACCGCCCGCGCCGCCGATCCCTTGCGTGTGGTGATCGACGTGCCGCCTCCGGACCCGGCCGACATCCGGATGGAGTTCACCGCCCACGGCGCCCGCGCCGCCGCCCTCGGCGCGCTCGCCGGGATAAAGAAGCAGGTCGTGGCCCAGGTGGCTGCGGTTGTCCGCAAAGAACTGGCCGACCCAGCGATGCGCACCATCGATGTCGCCGCGCGCATCGACGGCATCGTGTGAGCCGGCCGCGGCACTGAGCCCATGTGGCGAAAGTGAAATGTGATTCTCCTGGGTCTAGCGGTTCCAATGTGAATGTGGTGAAATGAGTTCACGTTCGAGGCTCCCGGCGCGCGGTGGTTTGGGGAAGGTGCGCCGGGCACGCTGCCATCCATGTCGGGTTGCGCGAAGGAGTCGACGATGCGTTCCAATTCGGTATCCCGGCGTGATCTGTTCGCCTACGCGGCCGCGGCGGCCGTGGTGGGCCTGAGCGCTGCGGCTCCCGCCTCCGCTCGGCCGGCGCTCGGCACTCTCATCGACTACGCCGGTGGTGTTCCCTCCGCCGCGGCGATTCGCGACGCGGGACATATCGGCGTGATCCGCTACGTGTCCGATCGCAGGCCCGGCGCCGAATGGATGGCGGGCAAACCCTTGCGATCAGCGGAGGTCGATGACCTCAAAGCGGCCGGTCTGCAGATCGTGTCCTGTTACCAGTTCGGCAAGGGGCCGACGGCGGACTGGCGCGGCGGGCTGGAAGCGGGCAAGCGGCACGCCGAGCGCGGGCTCGCGTTGCACCGCGCCGCCGGCGGCCCGGACAACGTGCCGATCTACGCGTCCATCGACGACAACCCGTCTCCGGTCGACTTCGCCACCATGATCGCCCCGTACCTGCTGGGCTGGCAGTCCGTGCTCGGCCCGCAGAACACCGGCGTCTACGCGAACACCCCGACCATCGAACTGGCCAGTGCCGCAGGCTTGGGCTCCTGGTACTGGCAGCACAACTGGGGCACGCCCAAAGGTTTCGTGCACCCTGCCGCCAACCTGCACCAGTTCGAGATCGACAAGCAATCCATCGACGGGGTGGGGATCGATGTGAACAACGTGCTAACCCCCCAATATGGGCAGTGGTGAGAACGCGCCGCATCGCTATCCTCATCCTTTTCGGCGGGCCGACCGCTCGACGCTCTGTACAGCGGCCACGCCCGCTTGTCCCGGTTGACGCCCCAGCTGTATGACCTGAGAGGTCAGGAATGCGGCTCGGTGTCTATCGCGTTCGGCTACCCGGCGGCGCCACGAAGATGGCTCCCGGTGGCTGCCCGATGGACGCCTTTGGAGCGTGTTGCGAGGCCCAGCATGCCAGCGTCCCGGAACGGTGCACCCCGATGGTGAGATCGGTGCCTAACGGCCCGGCTCACCGCAACCACGTCTTTCGAGCGAAGCGAGACCGAGCAGCCGCGAACACGCCGCGACGCAGTCGCGGCCGAACAAACACAGCTGGAAAAACGAACACAGCTACGTCTGGCAGTGGCTGATCGGGGTGACGCGCAGGTCGGGCTCGTCGTCGGGGACCACCCGCAGGGAAGGGCGGCTGTCCGGGGCCTCGTGGTCGCCGAGCCACGAGAACAGCGACCACCTGGACAGGCCGGAGAACGCGGAACCGAGGCTGGCGAAAGAGAACGAGGAGATCGCCGACCCGAACGACCCTACCGATCCGATCGACAGCACCGATCCCACGCTGCCGATGGACAGGATCGAATAGGCCGAGCCGATCGAGAGGATCGACCCCTCCGAGCGGATCGACAGAATGGAACGGTGCGAGCGCCTGCTGCGGATCGAATGACCCGGCCGGCTCGACCAGTCCGTGGGTATCGCGCAATCGGTGGTCGCCATAGATAGCGGTCTACCACAGTCCCGCCCCCTCGTGTGGCGGTGCGGCAGATCCGTAGCGGTATTCGCGGAATTCCCGAAAACGACGAAGGCGGCGACCCCGATGGAGTCGCCGCCCTCGGCCGGAGGCTCAGCCTACGGTGAAGAATCCGAGCGTCGGCAGGAACGAGCAGGTCCGCGCCTCCGCGTCAGCGGCCTTGGTGGTCAGCGAGCCGGAGACCACCGCGACGACGCGGCCGCTGCCCGTGTCGGCGATCGCGGACAGCGTGGCGGGGCCGTCCGGGTTGATCTTGGCCTCGTCGGTCAGCGGCAGGACGCCGGACTGACGGGTGTCGAGGTTCAGCCACTGCACCGTCATCGGCGGATCCTGCACGGGCGTCGGCCCCTTGGTGCCGAGCGCGGTGAAGACGAAACCGGTCTGACCCGCCTGCGGGCCGGGCGGAGGCAGCGTGGCGGGGCCCGGCACGGCCAGGGCGGTGCCCACCGAGTCGGCGGACGGGCCGATGCAGCCCTTGCCGATGCTCGGGTACAGGAACTGGGCGATCACCGGGCCGTCCTGCGGCACCTCGGGGCCTCCGCCGCCGCTGCCGTCCAGGAAGGTGATGATCCGTTCGAGCGTGGACTTGATCTGCGGGGGAAGGTTCAAGGTGGCCAGCAGCCTGCGCGCCTGATCGAGGATGGCCGACTGCGGTCCCGCGATGCCCGCGGGGCTCGCGATATCAGCGGGGCCCGCGATGGCGCCGACGATGGCTGGGGCGAGCGCGGCCAGCGCGTCCACCGGAACACCTTCGGGAACCATGGGAACGCTGTTCGTAGCCGCCGCGTGGGCGGTGGCGGGGGCCGCGATTGCTGTCGTCGGCGCGGCGAGCGTGGCACTCGCCGCGATGACGAGTGCGGACAATGCGATCCGCGATCCTCGGGTGCGAAGCACTGGTCTGGCCGTCCTTACCTCGGGTACATCAGGGTTCGATTGCTAAAAGCCATCGTTTCCGGGGTCACTCTAGGGACATTGCGGCTATGTGTACAGCCGCGGGGTCCGGAAGCCGCCGTGGACGAACAGTGTCAGCAGAAGATACCGCGCCCTGATGTTACTGGTGTGAAAGTTGATGCAAATGTTATCGGTGGTTCGAGGGTGGAACCGACCGGATTCGAGCTGCGGTTAATCTAATCGGTGCCGTCCGCGCTGTCGCCAGAACATCCAAGTCCGGGCGTGCCGAACCGACGCACCGCACTCGAGCCGAAAGCCAGCGATTTGAATCGTCATCTCCGATGGGCCGTGTCGGTGCTCGGCCTGTCCGTGCTGGCCCGGCTGCTGTGGATGCTGCTGTCCCCGAACGGGATGAACCTCGTCGACCTGCACGTCTACGTCGGCGGATCGGCCGCGCTGCTGACCGATCATCTCTACGACTTCACGTATGCGGAGAAGACCCCGGACTTCCCGTTGCCGTTCACCTATCCGCCTTTCGCGGCAGTGGTCTTCTTCCCGTTGCACTATCTGCCGTTCACCCTGGTCGCCGTCGCTTGGTTGCTGGCCATCGCCGCGGCGCTGTACGCGGTGGTGCACATCAGTCTGGAACTGCTGTTCGGGGCGCAGCGCTTGCGCACGCCGCGCTGGCGGGCCGCCACCGTCGGCTGGACCGCGCTGGGGCTGTGGCTGGAGCCGGTGCGAACCACGATGGATTACGGCCAGGTCAATGTCTTCCTGGTGCTCGGCGGGATGCTGGCGGTGCGCAGTTCCCGGTGGTGGCTCTCCGGCGGACTGGTCGGGATAGTCGCGGGCATCAAGCTGACGCCCGCGATCACGGGGTTGTATTTCGTCGCGCGCAGGCGCTGGGCGACGGTGGTGTGGTCGGCCGTGGTCTTCGGTGCGACGGTCGGGCTGAGTTTCTTGATCGCACCGGCGGAAGCGCGCCAGTATTTCGGCACACTGCTCGGCGACGCCGACCGGATCGGCCCCGTGGGGTCGGTGTGGAACCAATCGCTGCGCGGCACGCTGAGCCGGATCCTCGGCTACGACGTGCAATCGGGCCCGTGGTGGATCGCGGCCGTGCTGGTGGTCGCGGCGCTGGCGTTCCTGGCTTGGCGCGCGCTCGGCCGGGACGACCGGCTCGGCACGTTGATCGTGGTGCAACTGTTCGGGCTGATGGTCTCGCCCATCTCGTGGTCGCATCACTGGGTGTGGCTGCTGCCGACGGTGCTGTGGCTGGTGTACGGGCCGCTGCGCCGGGCGCCCGGCGCGCGGATCATCGCCGGGTACTGGCTGGTGACCATGCTCGTCGGGGCGCCGTGGGTGCTGTCGTTCTTCCAGGATTCGATCTGGACCATCTCGCGCCCTGGCGTGCTGGCCTGGCTCGGCGCCGTCGACGCGCTCGGCGTCGTGGTGCTCTACCTCTGGGTGATCCGCTTCGGAACTCGCTACGCGCGCCCGGCCGCGGACGAAGGAACTCCCGTGCCGACCGAGGGCACCGCGCGCGCCGCATAGGTGTCGCTCGCCGTGCCCGGAAAGTCACCGCCCGTGTGGATCTTCGACCGCAGGTGCACTCAAATGTTGCAGATCCCATATTGTCGCGCCCAGCTCACCCCGACCAAGTCTTTCGAGCGAAGCGAGACCGAGCATCCGCCGTTCGCGGCCCGGCTCGCGTGCGCGTGGCCACCGCGTAGGCGACGAAGGCAGCGAGCGGATAGTCGGCCCAGCCGACAATCAGCCCCTACGAACCGCGTACGCCTGATCGCGGGCATTGACACCGACGTGCCCAGCGCACCGCGACCACAGGTTTCGAGCGAAGCGAGACCGAGCATCCGCCGTTCGCGGCCCGGCTCGCGTCCGAGTGACCGCCGTGTCCGCGACGAAGGCAGCGAGCGGATGGTCGGCCCAGCCGACAATCAGCCCCTACGAACCGCGTACGCCTGATCGCGGGCATTGACACCGACGTGCCCAGCGCACCGCAACCACAGGTTTCGAGCGAAGCGAGACCGAGCATCCGCCGTTCGCGGCCCGGCTCGCGTCCGAGTGACCGCCGTGTCCGCGACGAAGGCAGCGAGCGGATGGTCGGCCCAGCCGACAATCAGCCCCTA
>NZ_JAYKYQ010000012.1:0-176028 GCF_035544775.1 Nocardia implantans
TGCCCGACCAACGCCGCCGCGTCCATCAACTCCGGATCCGGCCTGCCCTCTCCCTGCACCCAAACATTCTCCTCGAACCGGCCCGCAGGGCCGGGTCGACACCCCGCGTTATTCAGCAGCGTCCTAGGTGTGCGTCGGCGTGGCAGGTCGGACGGCCATACGCACCCCACGCCGAGCAGCGCCGCGCCGCAGGCGGCGAAGACCGTCACGAGGGTGGACAGCAGGGTCCCGATATCCACTCTCGCTCACCGCTGGCAGCCGTCGCCCGAACCGGCGCGCAGGTCCTCGGCGAGCTTGCTCAACCCATCGAGGACCTGCTGGAACGTCCGGGGTTCCGGCGCGCCGTCGGCATAGGCCGGGTGCTCGGTGTGGTCGATGGGGAAGGCGATCCCCCGCCGGTTATCCTCTCCCGCCCACCTGGGCGGTGACGTCGAGTGGCACATGGCTGCGGCATTTCGCGAGAAGAGCTCTCCACCATGTGCCGTTGATCTTGATGTGTGCGGTCTTTACGCCTGGCCGCTCGGTCATCGTCCGCAGGATTCGGACTTGTGTGGCGGGGAGGCTTCCCTGTTGCTCGGCCATGCGGCTATGTTGCTGCAGGCCAACAGCATTCGGGCTCGGAAAACGGACGGTCCGATGAAGTCGGCCATTCACGCAGAGCCCGGACCGGTCTACACATAGTTCGGCGTCCGAACCGGACCGGGTTCTGGGCCGTTTCGGACCGAGCAGGGGAAAGGGGGCGATGGGGAAGGACGATCAGCCTGGTTCGACATTGCCGCGCAGGCAACTCGGGCGGGCATTGCGGGAGGCGCGAGAAGGGGCCGGGTTCACCCTCGAGCGTGCCGCGCAGCTCATGGAGATGGGCAAGACCTCGGTCGGCAGGATCGAGAAGGGGCAGAACGACAAGGTGAGGCTGCGTGATGTGGAGGCGTTCGGCAATTTGTACGGACTTGGTGAGGATCAGATCGAGCAGTTGAAAGTCCTTGCGCAGCAAACACCTACGAAATCGTGGTGGCAGGCATCCCGCCAATTGTTCCTGCGTGGATTTCACACGTATTCGGGGCTTGAATCCGGCGCATCACAGCTGTCCTTCTATCAGCCCATGATTGTTCCAGGTCTGTTGCAGTCGTCTGAGTACGTGAAAGCTGTCGAGAGGCCGTTCTTACCCGGAGATACCCAAGAGGACGTCGACAGCCGCGTTGCACTGCGACTGCAACGCGCGGCAATCTTGACCAGACAGCGCAGTCCCATATCGGCTGAGTTCGTGTTGCACGAAAGTGTCCTGCATACGATCGTTGGATCGCCGGCTGTCATGGCTGGGTGTCTGCGGCACGTAGCCGACATGAGCACCTTGGCGAACGTCTTCGTGCGGATACTGCCGTTCACAGCCGGGTTTCCATGGGACGGGACTCCTGTGCTGCCGTACATCATCCTTGACTTCCCGGCCGGAAGCGGCGGGTTCGGGGCGGAGCCGTCGGTTGTCTACACCGAAAATACCATTGGCACAATGTTTTTCGAAGATGATGATGACGTGCGACGCTACCGCGAGATTCACGAAACAATCTGGTGCGTCGCACTGGAGGAACAAGCCTCTCGAGACCTGCTCCGGCAGGTGGCAAGGAGATATGAACGGTGACTATCGACCTATCCGATGCGCAGTGGTTCAAATCGAGCCTGAGCAGCGCCAATCGAAGCGTGCGTAGAAGTGGCTTGGCTCGCAACCGGGTACGTCGGTGTCCGCGATTCGAAGAACCCCACTGGTCAGGCGTTGATATTCGCGCCCGGCCAGTGGGATGCTTTCGCCGCTGGCGTCCGTGGCGGCGAGTTCGACCGGCCGACTTCCTGATCTCAGGCGGACTCGTTGAGATGAACAAGCAGCCAAGACCTGCTCCGGCGGGTGGCAAGGAGGTAGGAGCTGTGACTCTCGATCTGAGCGGCGAACGGTGGTTCAAGTCGACACATAGCGGCACGGCGAACGAGTGCGTCGAAGTCGCCTGGCTCGAGGCAAGCAGGTCGGTGTCCGTGATTCGAAGAACCCGACCGGCCCGGCGCTGATCTTCGAGCCGAACCAGTGGGACGCTTTCGCTGCGGACATCCGTGCCGGCAATCCGACCGATCGGCCTGAACTGGATTCCCGCCCCGAACAACAGCGGCCCTGCACTCGATCAACGCATGGTCGGGCCAGGGCCGCTGCCTACGCACAGGAGTTAACCGTTCACGTCGGCCAGTGCCGGGGTAGCCGTGTCGACCGACGCGCGCGAGATCTCCTTACGTTGCAGAGCGTGGCTGCATGCCACGACAGCGAGGGCGACCAGCCCGAGAACCACGCCGATCCACGCCACCGCCGTGTAGCCGAGGCCCGCGCCGATGGCGAGGCCTCCGAGCCAGGGACCTGCGGTGATGCCGACGTTGAACGCGGAGATGTTCGTGGCTCCCGCCAAGGTGGGCGCGTCGCCCGCCAGGGTGAAGACCCGGCTGTTCAAGGTCGGGTTGATGCCGAAGCCGAACGCGCCCAACAGGAACGACAGCACGACGACGGGCACGGTGTGTTCCATCGTGACCGCGAGCAGCGCCGAGGTGAGCACGCCGCCGGTGATGCCGACGTACAGGCTGGTGAGCGGGTGATCGTCGGCGGTGCGCCCACCGACGACGATGCCGAGGAACGCGCCGAGCCCGTAGACGCCGAGCACCACCGGGATCCAGCCGTCCGCCAGTCCGGTGGTGCGCGACAGCAGAGCGCCGAGGTAGGCGAAGGTGACCATCAGGGCGGCGATGGACAGCGCGGTGGTTGCGTAGGACAGCCACAGCGCGGGGCGCAGCATCGTGCGCAGTTCGGTGCGCAGGCGCAGCGGCGCGCCGGTGCGTCCGCCGGGGATCTTCGCCAGCACGCCGATGGCCGCGACCGTCGACAGCAACGCGACCGCCCAGAACGCCGCGCGCCAGCCCAGCTGCTGTCCGATCACGGTGCCCGCGGGCAGTCCGATGATGATGGCCAAGGTGAGCCCGCCCGCCACGATGCTCATCGCCTTGCCGCGCGCGGTGGGCGGGACGAGACCGATCGCCGTCGTCGCGGCCACCGCCCAGAATCCGGCGTAGACGAACGCGCCGACCACCCGCGTCGCGAACAGCACCCAGTAGTCGGAGGTCAGCGCCCCGACGACGTGGGAGCCGACGAACACGGCGAGGAAGGCCAGCAGCGCGGTGCGCCGCGGCCAGCGCAGCGTCGCCACCGCCAGCACCGGCGCGCCCACCAGCATGCCCATCGCGAAGCCCGAGATGAGCAGGCCCGCGCGGGGCACGGAGACGCCAAGGTCCCCGGCCATCTCGGTGAGCAGGCCCGCGAGCATCAGCTCCGAGGTGCCCTGGGCGAAGATCGACAGACCCAGGACATAGATCGCCACGGGCATCGGTACCTCCTTGTTTTGTACTGATCTATCCAAAATGAGGGCGCGGCAGAGCCGTCGCCGGATGCGGTCTCAGAGAGCGTCGAGCGCGGTGGTCGCGATGGCGGCGAGCGTTTCGCGGTCCGCGCCGCCGCGCGCGGCCACCCGCATGCCTCCGATCGTCGCGATCACGAAGTGCGCCAAGGCGACCGGGTTCTTGTCCGGTGCGATCTCGCCCGCGCGTTTCGCCGCCTCGAATACGTCGGTCAGCGCGGCTAGGCGTCGCCCCTGGTCGGCGGCGAGCACGGCGGCCAGTTCGGGGTCGCGTGGGGCCAGTTCGATCGTCGAATTGACCACGAGACAACCGAGGGGGTCCTCTTCGGGGGCCTCGACGATCTGCCACAGCAGGGCGCGGATCTTGGCGCGCGCGTCCGACTCGGTGTCGAGCAGGTCGAACGTCGCGGCGTTCTTGGTCGCCATGTAGCGGCGCAGGGCGCGGCCGAACAAGTCCCGCTTGCTGGTGAAGGTGTTGTAGATGCTGCTGCGGCCCAGGCCGGTCGCGGCGCAGAGGTCCTCGGTCGAGGTGGCCTCGTACCCCGCGCGCCAGAACGCCTGCATCGCCGCGTCCACCGCGCGGTCCTCGTCGAAGGATCTGGGTCGTGGCATGAATTCACGGTAGCACAGTTTTGAACAGATCGTTCCAATATGGTTGGCGGCTAGGGAGTGTCGCGGTCCAAGCGGCTGTTAAGCGTCCGATAGGCGGGATCGCGCAGAATTCCGGGCAAGTCGTCCACTCAGGAAACGAGGATCACCATGCAAGCCATCCTGCGCACCCTGCGCCTGCTCGTGCTCGGCGTGACGCTGTTCGTGCCCGCGTTCGCCGTCGCGACGGTCGGGGCGGGCGCGGCGAACGCGGGCTCGGTCTACGAGATCGAGTTCGCGCCCGGAAGCGATCGCACGTCGATCGACGGAGCGGTCGTCCGCGGCGACGCCGACACCTACGCGTTCGAGGCGCGGGCGGGGCAGACCTTGACTCTCGAGCTCACCTCGCTCGAGGACAACGCGCGGTTCTCCACCACCGGCCCCGACGGAAGCGTCTTGTGCCTGGAGGAGACCTTCAGCCGGATCACCCTGCCGCGGAGCGGCTACTACGCCATCTCGGTGGAGCCCAGCCGCGGCAACGCGACCTATACCTTGTCGGTGCGCATCGTCTGAGCCTCAGGGCGACACCGCGACGCCGAGCGTCTGGGCGACCAGGAAGCGGGGAGCGTGCTCCCCGTAGAACTGCTCGGCGTCGCGGATCTCGAAACCGGCGTCTGCCACCAGGCCGCGGATATCGCGGTTCAGGTGGCAGCCGCCGAACAGTCGTTTCTGGACCGGGTTCAGCCGGTTCTGCCAGGTCCGCACGTTCTCGTCCGGCGCGAGCCCGTGTTCGACGAAATGCAGGGTGCCGCCGGGGACGAGCACCCGGCGCATCTCGGCCAGCGCAGTGTCGATGTCGGGGATGGTGCACATCGTCCAGGTCGACAGCGCGCAGTCGAAGGAGTCGTCCGGGAAGGGCAGCGACTGTCCGTCCAGCCCGGCCCGCTCGACCGGCACGGTGGCGGCGGCCAAGCGCTCGCCCGCCAGCCGCCAGCCCAGATCGGCGGGTTCGACCGCGTGCACCTTCTCGACCCCCGCCGGGTAGAACGGCACGTTCAATCCCGAACCGAAACCGATCTCCACGACCCGCCCGTGCAGCCCGGCGCATGCCCGCTCACGCAGCGGCTTCAAGTCCCGCAGTCCGCAGGCCACGTTGACGATCCGAGGGACCACGTGCTCCGTATAGACGCCCACCCCTCCACTCTTGCAGGCATGACCCGTTCGGACCAGGGGCGCACCACCATTTGCCCAGTGGGTTCTGCGCTCGGTCGCCCCTCGACCCTGGACATACTGGCGCCGCGCGTGCCGTGGTCGCCGCGCATGCCGCGCTGGTCGTACCCCGCGGCGGACCGAGTGAAGAGACTTGGCCCGTTGCCGTGAAGTCGGGACTGCTGCCCGCGAGGTCGGCGTCCGTATCCGGCGGAGCGGGCGTGCCCGTGGGATGCTGGCGCGGTGACTGTGTTCGAGGTGTGGGCGCCGCGGCCGGAGTCGGTGCGGCTGGATCTGGAGGGTGTCGTTCATTCGATGACGCGGTCGCCGCACGGGTGGTGGCGCGCCGACGTGCCCGCCGCGAACGGCGCCCGATACGGCTTTCTGCTCGACGACGACCCGACCGTGCTGCCCGATCCCCGCTCCCCGCGCCAGCCCGACGGTGTGCACGCCCGCTCGGCCCTGCACGCCCTCGATCCGGCGGGATGGACCGACGCGGCGTGGACCGGCAGGCCGCTCGCCGGGGCGGTCTACTACGAACTGCACATCGGGACCTTCACCCCGGAAGGCACCTTCGACGCGGCGATCGAACGGCTCGACCACCTGGTCGGGCTCGGCGTCACCGTGGTCGAAGTGATGCCGGTGAACGCCTTCGACGGCCCGCACAACTGGGGCTACGACGGCGTGCTCTGGTACGCGGTGCAGGAGAGCTACGGCGGCCCCGACGGTTTGCAGCGGTTCGTGAACGCCTGCCACGCCCGCGGGCTCGCGGTCTGCCTGGACGTCGTCTACAACCATCTCGGCCCGTCCGGCAACTACCTGCCGCGCTTCGCGCCCTACCTGACCGAGGGCCGCAACACCTGGGGGCAGAGCCTCAATCTGGACGGCCCGCAGTCCGATCACGTGCGCGGGTACATCATCGACAACGCGCTGCGCTGGCTGCGCGATTTCCACATCGACGCGCTGCGCTTGGACGCGGTGCACGCCCTGGTCGACCGCACGGCCACGCATCTGCTGACCGAACTCGCCGTCGCGACCGAGCGCTTGGCCGCCCACGTGCGCAGGCCGCTGACGCTCATCGCGGAGAGCGATCTCAACGATCCGACCCTGATCACCCCGCGCGCGGCCGGCGGCTACGGCCTGACCGGGCAGTGGAACGACGACCTGCACCACGCCGTGCACACCGCCGTCTCCGGCGAACGGCAGGGCTATTACGCCGACTTCGGCTCCCTGCGCTGCCTGGCCCACACCTTGAAGCACGGATACTTCCACGCCGCAACGTATTCCAGTTTCCGTGGCCGCACACACGGCCGCCCGATAGATCGCGGCCTGATTGCCGGCAGCGCCCTGCTGGCCTATACCTGCGATCACGACCAGATCGGCAACCGGGCGCTCGGTGACCGCCCGAGCGCCTACCTCACCGACGGCCAGCTCGCGATCAAAGCCGCCCTGGTGCTGTGCGGGCCGTTCACGCCGATGCTGTTCATGGGCGAGGAGTGGGGCGCGCGCACGCCGTTCCAGTTCTTCACCTCGCACACCGACCCGGATGTCGCCGCCGCCACCGCCTCCGGGCGCAAGAAGGAGTTCGCCGCGCACGGCTGGCCCGAGGGCGAGGTGCCGGACCCGCAGGATGTGAAGACGTTCCTGCGCTCCAAACTCGACTGGACCGAAGCCGACGAGCCGGGCCACGCGCGGCTGCTGTCCTGCTATCGCACCCTGCTCGCCCTGCGCCGCGACCGCGCCGAGCTCAGCGATCCCTGGCTGACCCATGTTTCGGTGGACTACGACGAGGCGGCGCGCTGGATCGTCGTGCACCGGGGCACCCTGGCCCTGGTGTGCAACCTCGGCGAGGACCAGGTGGGGGTGCCGGTCGCGGGCCTGCCGCTGCTGTCCTGGGAATCGCCGACGGTCGGGCCTTCCGCCACAACCGTTCCCGGCCACTCCTTCACCCTGCTGGACACCGCGCTGCCCGGCCCGCGCTGAGCCCGTGGAATCCCAGCTCGGAGCGGGCTTTCTGGCGGGTGGCGGGTAACGGGCGTACAACTGTCCGAGACAGGCGCTTTGCCGGAATCGTCCGATGCCATTACCGTGGAGAGATGAGCAACGTCGCTTCCGGGGACCTCGCGGTTCTTCCCCCGGGGATGGGTGGCAGCGCCGCCGCCGAATTCGCACCGTTCGTGCGCGCTTTCGCGCGGGCGTTCGGCACCCGCCGGGGTGCGGGCGCGGCGTTCACGCTGCACCGGCACGGAGAACCGCTGGTGGACATCTGGGTCGGCTCCGGTGGCGACGTTCCGTGGACCAGGGACACCGGCACGATCATCTTCTCGGCCACCAAGGGGATCGCGGCCACCGTCGTGCATCGTCTCGCCGACCGCGGGTTGCTCGACTATTCCGCCCCGGTCGCGGAGTACTGGCCGGAGTTCGCCGCCAACGGCAAGCACAAGATCACCATCCGCCACCTGCTGACCCACCGCGCCGGCCTGTCCGCGCTGGCCCCGATCGCCACCGGCGGCCTGTCCGACGTGCTCGACCACGAGCTCATGGAACAGCGCCTCGCCGCCGCGAAACCCGACCGGCTGCTCGGCGTTCCCACCTACCACGCGCTCACCTTCGGCTGGCTGGTCGGCGGCCTGACGCGCGCGATCACCGGCACCAGCTTGGGCGAGCTGATCCGCACCGAGGTCGCCGAACCGCTCGGCATCGAAGGACTGCATCTGGGCAAGCCGCCCGCCGGTTCGCCGATCACCTACGCCCCGCTGGCGGGCACCCAGCTGAGCATGCTCGGCAAACCGCTCGGCGCCGCGGTGATGGGCCGTAGCCACCGGATTCCCGGCGCGCTCGGCGCGGCCACCCGCTGCCTGTTCCTGCCCGGCCTCGAATCCATTCTGGAGGGCGTGAGCCCGCCGATCCTGGAGACCGAACTCGGCGCGGGCAACGGGGTAGCCACCGCGCCCGCGCTGGCCACGATGTACGGCGCGCTCGCGGGCGACGGCACCGTGGCCGACCGCAGGTACCTCGGCCGCCACACCATGAAGGCGCTGCGCCGCATCGAGACCTACCAGCCCGATCGCGCGCTGTTCTACCTGCCGATGATGTGGCGTCTGGGCTACCACTCGCTGCCGATGCCGGGCGCGCACGCCGGGTTCGGGCACATCGGCCTCGGCGGTTCCTTCGGCTGGGCCGAACCACGGCTCGGCCTTTCGGTCGGCTTCGTGCACAACCGCCTGTCCGCCGCGCAGCTCAGCTACGACCAGTCGGCGGCCTTCTGGCTGCTGCCGCTGATGCTGAACTGCCTGCGCGCTTCCCGGCGCCGGATACCGGCGGCGCAGACGCCCAAGGCCGCCTGACCGCCGGAGCCGGGCTCAAGTCAGGTAGCGGTAGGCCGGTGAGTCGGGCTCGAGGCGCTCGCACTGGATCGGGGAGTGGTGCATCCGCTCCAGCAGCGGCGCCAGCCCGTCGGGCGCGCCGAGTTCGATGCCGACCAGCGCGGCGCCGGTCTCCCGGTTGTTGCGCTTGACGTACTCGAACAGCGTGATGTCGTCTTCCGGGCCGAGCACCTCGTTGAGGAATCGGCGCAGCGCGCCGGGCTCCTGCGGGAAGTCCACCAGGAAGTAGTGCTTGAGCCCGCTGTGCACGAGCGAGCGTTCGATGATCTCGCCGTATCGGGACACGTCGTTGTTGCCGCCCGACACCAGGCACACCACCGTCGAACCCGGCTCCACGGTGATCTCCGCCAGCGCGGTCGTGGTGAGCGCGCCCGCGGGCTCGGCGATGATGCCCTCGTTCTGATACAGGTCGAGCATGGTCGTGCAGATCGCGCCCTCGTCGACCTGCATCATCTGGAAAGCGCCCGCGCCCCTGGGGGATTCGGTGACGGTCAGCAACGGCAGCGAGGCGTGCGAGACCACGCGCCCGCCGAACCCGGCCACCGCCGCGTAGGGCACCGCGCCCACCCGGCGCACCGCGGCGCCGTCCACGAACGGATCGATCTCCGGCAGGGTGACCGGGCCGCCCGCCACGAGGGCCGCGGTCATCGAGGCGGCGCCCGCGGGCTCCACGCCGAGGATGGCGGTGCGCGGCGAGCGCGCGCGCAGGTAGGTGCCGATGCCGGCCAGGCAGCCGCCGCCGCCCACGGGCACGATCACCAGATCGGGCGTGGTCGGCAGCTGCTCCAGGATCTCCGCCGCGATGGTGCCCTGACCGGCGGCGGTGCGGGTGTCGTCGAACGGCGGCACCATGGTCGCGCCGGTGCGCTCCACGTCAGCCGTCGCGGCCGCGGCGGCGGCGTCGTAGGTCTCGCCGACCGCGATCAGCTCGACGAATTCCCCGCCGTGCACGCGGATGCGATCGCGCTTCTGCTTCGGCGTCGTGGTCGGCACGTAGATGCGGCCCTTGATCCCCATCGCCTGGCAGGCGAACGCGACGCCCTGCGCGTGGTTGCCCGCGCTGGCCGCGACCACGCCCGCGGCGCGTTCCGCCTCGGTCAGCTGCACCACCAGGTTGTAGGCGCCGCGCAGTTTGTAGGAGCGGACCGCGCTGAGATCTTCGCGTTTCAGATAGACGTTCGCCCCGGTCAGCTTGGACAGCCGCTCGCTGCGCTGCAGGGGCGTCGGATCGATGACGTCGGCAATTCGCTTGGCGGCAGCATCGATCTCGTCCGCGGTGAGCGCGGGGCGAGAAACGGTCAGTGCGTCGAGGACATCAAGCGGATCGGACACCCCGAATATGCTGCCACCCGCCGCGGCGGCGAGCTGCGGCGGGTGGCGGTGACACGCGGGCTACCTGCGCGGAAGCTACCTGGGCGTGAGCACGAAGACGGGGATCTGGCGATCGGTCTTGGTCTGGTAGTTCGCGTAATCCGGCCACACCTCGACCGCGCGCTCCCACCATCGCGCCTTCTCCTCGCCGAAGACCTCGCGCGCGGTGTAGTCCTTGACGACCGGGCCGTCACGCAGCTCGACGTGCGGTTCGGCCTTGATGTTGTGGTACCAGACGGGATGCTTGGGCGCGCCGCCCAGCGACGCCACCACGGCGTACTCGCCGTCGTGCTCCACCCGCATCAGTGGCGTCTTGCGCAGCTTGCCGCTCTTCGCGCCTTTCGTGGTGAGCAGGATGATCGGCACACCTTGCAGGGTGTTGCCCTCGGTGCCGCCGGAGTTCTCGTACTTCTCGGCCTGCTCGCGGGCCCAGTCGGAGGTACTCGGTTCGTATTCACCTGTCAGTGGCATGTCTGCGGCAACACCGCGGCGACTACGTGTGTTCCCGGCGACAGAAAGTTCGCTGGCCCGAACTTCCGATTCCGACTACCCTGAGGAGATGGCGGTCGTTCACTCCTCGGCACGCGGCGCCACCATCGACATCGCGGGCAGCGCGTGGCCGGTATACAAGCTCGACGCACTGGTCGTCGGCCTGGCGACCTGCCTCGTCTTGGCCCTGATCACCGGATCGCTGCAGATCGCGGTGCTCGCCGCGGCGGCGCTCGGCGCGGCGCGGTGGCTGATCGGCATGGCCGCCGCGGGTAGCGGCGAGCGGCCCGGCGGCACTCCATAGCCCACCCGCATTAACGGTTCCCCTCCCCACGCGATGAATTCGAGTAGTCGAGTACGCGGGTTTCGGTGGGATGCCGGCGGGAGGATCAACCTTATGAAACGACTCGTGGTGTGTTGTGACGGCACGTGGAAGGCCGAGTCGAGCAGCACGGTTTCCAACATTGTCAAGATCGCCCAGACGATCCGCTTCGACGCGCAGGGACCGGCGGGGGAGACGATCCAGCAGTGGGTCACCTACGTCTCCGGGCCGGGCGCGCGCGGGTTCCTCAGCGATCGCCTGATGGGCGGCGCCTTCGGCCTCGGGCTCGAGGCGAACCTGTCGTCCGCCTACTGGCACTTGGCCCTGAACTGGGAGAAGGGCGACGAGATCTACATCTTCGGGTTCAGTCGCGGCGCCTTCACCGCGCGCAGCCTGGCCGGTCTGATCAGCCGTATCGGGATCATGACCCCCGAAGCGATGATCGAAGGCAAGTACCCGGAGGCGCTGCGCATCTACCGGCAGCGACCGCCGGCGCCGACCCCGGAGAACCCCGATCCGGACGAGCCCGAGCAGTGGCGGGAATTCCGCCGCAAGTACTGCCGCAGAGCGAAGATCGATTTCCTCGGCGTGTTCGACACCGTCGGCGCGCTCGGCGTCCCCGGCATCACCTCGTTGCGGCACCGCTTCCACGACGTCAAGCTCTCCCGGCACGTGCACTGCGCGCGCCAGGCGCTGGCCATCGACGAGCGGCGGCGCAACTTCGAACCGTCCGTGTGGGAGGTGCCGGTCGAACCGACGGTGAAGTACCGGCGCGGCTTCGAGCGGGTCAAGCAGGTCTGGTTCCCCGGCGTGCACAGCGACATCGGCGGCGGCTATGCCGAATGCGGCCTGTCCGACATGACGCTGCAGTGGATGGTCGGCGAGGCGGAGTCGGTCGGGCTGGCCTTCGACCGCGACCGGCTGGCCGCGCTGTCGAAACGCTGCGACCACACCGACGGCGACCACATGCGGCTGCACGATTCCCTGAAGATCGGTTACCGCATCCTGAATGTGCTTCGCACACTGCGCAATCCGCGCAGCCCCCGGTTCCACTGGGATTCCTGGCGCCGGATGTCCATACCCACCGATCAGGGGGTGCGACTGGCGGCAAGCGCTCAGGACGCGCTGGACTACCATCCCCCGAACCTGCGACGCTGGCGCGAAGAACTGGGCGGCGCGATTCCGGAGAAGACCTTCGAGCAGGTCCGCGGGGTGTTCTCGAAGCAGCTCGAGCATGTTCCCCCCGCGCCTGCGCGGGAGGCGTCAGCGCACCAGGAGCGCGACGGGGAGTCTGGCGAACATCTTCTCCAGCCTGGCCCGGCCCTGGAAGGTGTGGCCGGTCAGCCGGTCGGTCCAGCTGCCCGCGGGTAAGTCGAGGAACGTGTCGCCCCACCCGGTCTCGGCCAGACCGACGCTGTGGCGGGTGACGGCGACGATGACCTCGGGGGCTTCGCCGGCCCGGCCACGGGCGTAGGAGACCACTTTGGACGCGTGGTCGCCGGTGGCGAACAGCGGCCGGTAGGCGCCGCCGACGAAGCACTCGGGACGTTCCCGGCGCAACCACAGCGCGTAGGCGACGATCCACATCTTCGCCGCGCCGGTGGTGTCCAGCGCGGGCGTGCCGGTGAGCGATTGCAGCATGCCGGCGCGGGCGGCGAAGTCCACCGGCCTGCGGTTGTCCGGGTCGACGAGGGAGTCCTCCCACAGCTCGCAGCCCTGGTAGACGTCCGGGATGCCGGGCCCGCACAGTTGCAGGAGCTTCTGCGACAACGCGTCCGACCAGGCGTGCGGAGCCAGCTCGTGCACCAGGTCGCCGAGTTCGGAGCCCACCGGTCCGTCGATCACCGCGTCCAGCCAGGCGTGCACCGCGGCCTCGAACTCGGCGTCCGGTTCCTCCCAGGAGGTCTTGGTGTTCGCCTCCCGCATCGCCTTCTCGGCGAAGGTGTGCAGGCGTTCGCGCAGGCCGGGCACCGACGCGGCCGGTCGCCCGTCGGCGGGCCAGACCCCGAACATGTTCTGCAGCAGGAACAGCGCCGTCGCCCCGTCCGGGGCAGGGGTGGTCTCCAGCCAGGAGTCGACGTTGCGCGCCCAGGTCTCCGCGGCCTGCGACAGCACGCCGATGCGGGCGCGCACGTCCTCGCCGCGCTTGGTGTCGTGCGTGGACAGCGTCGTCAGCGTCGCGGGCCACAGCTGCGCGCGCTGGCTCATGGACAGGTGGAACTCGTTGAGCGAGTGACCGAACCGTGCCGGGTTGCCGCCGACCTCCTGCAACGACACCAGCCGGGCGGCCTGGTAGAACATGGTGTCCTCGACCGCCTTCGCGGTCACCGCGCCGCAGACCTGGCTGAAGCGCACCGCCGCGGCGCCGTCGGCGGCCAGCGCGGCGACCAGGACCGCCAGCGGCGCGGTGAGCTCGCTGTTGCGCTTCTCCACCTCGGCGATCACCGCGCCCGTCATCCCGGCCAGCGGCGCGTAGTCGGCCCGGTAGACCGGCATGAACGCCAGCACCTCGATGGTGGCGTTGGTCAGCGCCATGGTGTCGAAGCTCTCGGCGTTCGCGTCCTGTTTGATCGCGGCCACCAGCCGCCGGACCTCCGGCGTCAGAATGGTCTCCGCGACCGCGCGCTTGATCCGGTGCTCGGTCTCGCCGATCCAGGCCCGGTCGCTGCCGTGCCCGGCGACCCGGCGGGACAGTTCGGTGAGCGCGTGCTCGCCGCGCGGATCGATCAGCACGCCGCCGAAGTCGGCCAGCGCCTCGTAGCCGGTGGTGCCGTCGATCGGCAGCGTCGCGTCCAGCGGCTCGCGGTTGGCCAGGATCTTCTCCACCAGCAGCAGCCGGTGCGGGCCGATCAGCCTGCGCAGCCGGGTGAGATAACCGGCGGGATCGGCCAGACCGTCCGGATGGTCGACCCGCACGCCGTCGATCAGGTCGTGCTCACACCACGCGGCGAGCTCGCGATGGGTGAGCTCGAAGACCTCGGGATCCTCCTGCCGGATCGCGGCCAGGCTGCTGACCGCGAAGAAGCGCCGGTAGGTACACAACCCGGCCTTCCAGCTCACCAGCCGGTAGTGCTGTTTGTCGTGGATGCGCAAGGCGTTGTCGCCGTCGGTGCCCGGCGCGATGGGGAAACGCAGATCGTGCAGCGCGAGCATCGGTTCGGCGCCGGAGCGGTCGACGGTCAAGGCGGCCGGGTCGTTCTCGCTCTGCAGGACCGGCAGCGCCAACCGGCCGCCCGCGCCGTTGCCGGGGCTCCAGTCGATGTCGAAATACGACGCGAACCGCGACTCCTGGCCGTTGCGCAGCACGTCCCACCACCACGCGTTCTGCCGGGGATCGGCGACGCCGACGTGGTTGGGCACCAGATCCACGATCAGGCCCATGCCGCGGCTGCGCACCTCGTCGGCGAGGGCTTTGAGCCCCGTCGGCCCGCCGAGGGCGGCGGAGACCGTGGTCGGATCGGTGACGTCGTAGCCGTGCGTCGAGCCGTGCGCCGCGGTCATGATCGGCGAGAGGTACAGGTGCGAGATGCCCAGCTGCTGGAGGTATTCCGCGATGGCGCGGGCCTCGGCGAAGGTGAGCGCGTCCGGGCGCAGCTGCAGCCGGTAGGCGCTGCGGATCGTGGTCTGGCGGGCGGGCCTGCGTCGCAGGGACACCGGGTCGGTCACGTGCATCTCGGTGGGATCGGGTGCGTTCATCGGCATTCGGGTCAGGCGGCCTGGCGGAGGACGAGGAGACAGCGGGCTTCGACGGTGACGGTCGCGCCACCGGGGTATCCGGCGTCGGCCAGGCCGGTCGGCGTCGAGCAATCCAGTGCCACCGCCCATTCCGCGCCGTCGCCGGTGCTCGGTAGCACGAAGTCGATAGCCGCGTCGTGGGCGTTGAAACACAACAGGAACGAGTCGTCGGAGATCCGCTCGCCGCGCGGGCCCGGCTCGGGGATCGCCTCGCCGTTGAGGTAGACCGCCAGCGACTTGCCGAAGCCGCTGTCCCAGTCCGCCTCGGTCATCTCCTCGCCGGAGGGGGTGAGCCAGGCGATGTCGCGGGCGTTGTCGGGCGAACGGACCGGCCCGCCCGCGAAGAAGCGGCGGCGCCGGAAGACCGGGTGCTCGGTGCGCAGCGCGACCACCGCGCGGGTGAATTCGAGCAGTTCGGCGTTCTTCTCCCGCAGTGACCAGTCCATCCACGCCAGCGGCGAGTCCTGGCAGTAGACGTTGTTGTTGCCGTGCTGGGTGCGGCCCATCTCGTCGCCGTGCGCGAGCATCGGCACGCCCTGGCTGAGCATCAGCGTGGCCAGCAGGTTGCGGCTCTGCCGGTCGCGCAGGGCGAGCACCTCCGGGTCGTCGGTCGGGCCTTCGACGCCGCAGTTCCACGACCGGTTCCAGCTCTCGCCGTCGCGGTTGTCCTCGCCGTTGGCCTCGTTGTGCTTCTCGTTGTAGGACACCAGATCCCGCAGCGTGAACCCGTCGTGCGCGGTGACGAAGTTGATGCTGGCGCTGGGCCTGCGGCCGGTGGCCTCGTAGAGGTCCGACGAGCCGGTGAGCCGGGAGGCGAACTCGCCGAGCGTCGCCGGTTCGCCGCGCCAGTAGTCGCGCACGGTGTCGCGGTACTTGCCGTTCCACTCCGTCCACAAACTGGGGAAATTGCCCACCTGGTAGCCGCCCTCGCCCACGTCCCACGGCTCGGCGATGAGCTTGACCTGACTCACCACCGGGTCCTGCTGCACCAGGTCGAAGAACGTCGAGAGCCGGTCCACGTCGTGCAGTTCCCGCGCCAGCGTCGCGGCCAGGTCGAAGCGGAAGCCGTCGACGTGCATCTCCAGGATCCAGTAGCGCAGCGAGTCCATGATCAGCTGCAAGGTGTGCGGATGGCGCACGTTGAGGCTGTTGCCGGTGCCCGTGTAATCCATGTAGTGCGAGGGGTCGTCGTCGACCAAGCGGTAGTAGGCGGCGTTGTCGATGCCGCGGAAACCGATGGTCGGGCCGCGGTGGTTGCCCTCGGCGGTGTGGTTGTAGACCACGTCGAGGATCACCTCGATGCCCTCGGCGTGCAGCGCGCGCACCATCGCCTTTAACTCGGTGACCGCCGAGCCCGCGCGGTCCATCGTCGCGTATTCGTTGTGCGGGGCGAGGTAGCCGAAGCTGTTGTAGCCCCAGTAGTTGCGCAGTCCCTGGTCCAGCAGCACGCGGTCGTGCAGGAACTGGTGCACCGGCATCAGTTCGATCGCGGTGACGCCCAGGCCCTTCAGGTGGTCGATGATCGCCGGGTGCGCGATGCCGGAATAGGTGCCGCGCAACTCCTCGGGCACTTCCGGATGCGTCATCGTCATGCCTTTGACGTGCGCCTCGTAGATCACCGTCTCGTGGTAGGGCCGGTTCGGCGCGCGGTCGGCGCCCCAATCGAAGTACGGGTTGATCACCACGCCGGTCATGGTGTGGCCGAGCGAGTCGAGCCCGTGGGTGTAGAGCGAGGGGTGATCGTCGAAATCGCCGTCGAAAGCCTTGCCGTAGGGATCGAGCAGCAACTTGCTCGGGTCGCAGCGCAACCCGCGATCGGGGTCGTACGGGCCGTGCACCCGGAATCCGTAGCGCTGACCCGGATCGATTCCGGGCAGGTAGGCATGCCAGACGTAGCCGTCGACCTCGTCGAGCGCGATGCGCGTCTCGGCGCCGTCCCCGTCGATCAGGCAGAGTTCGACCGCGTCGGCAACCTCGGAGAACACCGAGAAATTGGTGCCAGCGCCGTCGTAGGTGGCCCCGAGGGGGTAGGCGGTGCCGGGCCAGACACCCAGGGGTGCCGCGTCACCGGGCGCTGCGTCGGGCTGAGCCATGGCAACGACAGTAGCGCCAGCCGGGCTCCGCGCACTGCGGGTGGTTGTGGATGCGTAGGTCGGGCGAGGTCGGAGGCCCTTCTTCGGTCGGCGGCGGCAGTAGCCGAGGAATGCCACGACGCGCGAGACCGCCGGGTGCGTTCCGGCAGGCATACCCGCCGGGCAACCGTCCTGCAGTCCCGCAGCCGGGCGAGAGGACAGGGTTCGACGCGGAGGACGCACCACCCCGGCGGCCTCGTGCGCGTCAGTTCGCGGACGTGAGCGACCGCCGCCAGGTCTGGCCGACGAGGTCGTGGCCCCAGCTGTGGTGCGGTTGCTGCTCGACGAGTTCGAATCCGGCGCGCTGGTAGACGCGGCGCGCGGCGGTGAGCACGTCGTTGGTCCACAGCACGATCTCTCGGTACCCGGCCTCGGTCGCGAAGCGCAGGCACTCATCCACCAGCGCCGAACCGACGCCGAGGCCGCGGGCGGTCGGCTCGACCAAGAGCAATCGCAGCCGCGCGGTGGTCTCGTCCTCGCGAACGCAGAAGACGCTGCCCACCGGGCGGCCATCGGCTTCCGCGATCCAGGCGCGCTCGCGCCGCTCGTCACGTGAAGCCAAGTAGTCGGCCACGATCCGCACGATCAATTCCTCGTAGGTCGCGTCCCAGCCGTATTCGTTCGCGTAGAGCTCCGCGTGCCGCTGGATCACCCAGCCGTAATCGCCGGAACGCGGCGGCCGCAGCGAGAAGGCGGGCGCGTCGGCGGGCCGGTCCAGGATCTGCTGGATGGTCCGCATCGCGGTGATCAGGCGAGCCCGGGTCGCTTGCGGCTGCGCGCCGAGCAGCGCGCCGACCTCGTCGCTGGAGCGCCGATCGAGCGTCGCGAAGACCTCACGGCCCCGGTCGGTCAGCCGGACCTCCTGGCGGCGGCCGTCGCGGCCCGAACGGTTGCGCCGTACCAGGCCGGACCGCTCGAACCGGGCGAGGATGCGGCTGAGGTAGCCCGCGTCGAGGTCGAGGGCGTGCCGTAGCGCCACCACTTCGGTCGTGTCGGAGGCGGCCAGTTCGAACAGGATCCGCGCCTCGGTGAGCGAGTAGCGGCTGTCGTGCAGTCCTTCTCCCAGCACACCGATCACGCGGGTGTAGTGGCGGTTGAATGCGCGGACGGCGGCGATGTCGGCGGGTGCGGCAGCGGTCACGGCGGCTCCAATCTTTGACTCCGTCAAAGAATATGGCGCGGCGGCGTCGCTGGGTGGGGAAACGGCCGAACTCGGCCCACTGTTGTGGGCGCGCCCAGCTCGGGTGCTAACTTGAACGACGTTCAGGACGCCCCGGGGACCGGGGCCGTGATGCGAGGATTCCCGTGGCACTGACCCCCGACGAGATCACCGCCCTCGACGCCGAGCACGTCTGGCATCCCTACGGCGGCTTCCCCGCGACGACCGAACCGCTGGTGGTGGCCGCCGCGGCGGGAACCAGGCTGACGCTGGCCGACGGGCGCGAGCTGGTCGACGGCATGAGTTCCTGGTGGGCCGCCATCCACGGCTACCGGCACCCGGCCCTGGACGCCGCGCTGGTGGAGCAGGCGCGGCGGATGAGTCACGTGATGTTCGGCGGGCTCACCCACGAGCCCGCGGCCCGGCTGGCCGAACTGCTGGTGGAATCGACGCCGGACGGGCTGGACAAGGTGTTCCTGTGCGACTCCGGCTCGGTGTCGGTCGAGGTCGCCGTGAAGATGTGCCTGCAATATTGGCGTTCACTCGGCAAACCGCAGAAGCGGCGGCTGCTCACTTGGCGCGGCGGGTATCACGGCGACACCTTCACCCCGATGAGCGTGTGCGACCCGGAGGGCGGCATGCACTCGCTGTGGACCGACATCCTGGCGAACCAGCTGTTCGCGCCGGTGCCGCCGCGCGAGTACCACCCGGAGTACGTGGCGGAACTGGAGCGCATGATCGCCGAGCACGCGGGCGAACTGGCGGCGGTCATCGTGGAGCCGGTGGTCCAGGGAGCGGGCGGGATGCGCTGGCATCATCCCGGCTACCTCGCCGATCTGCGCAAACTGTGCGACGAGCACGGCGTGCTGCTGGTCTTCGACGAGATCGCGACCGGATTCGGCCGCACCGGAACCCTGTTCGCGGCCGACCAGGCCGGTGTCTGCCCGGATGTGATGTGCGTGGGCAAGGCGCTGACCGGCGGCTACCTCACCCTCGCCGCCGCGCTGTGCACCACGCGGATCGCCGAGACGATCAGCGCGGCGCACGGCGGGCTCATGCACGGGCCGACGTTCATGGGCAACCCGCTGGCCTGCGCGGTCGCCGTCGCGTCGATCGAGTTGCTGCGCTCGCGCGACTGGCGCGGCGAGGTGACCCGGATCGAGGCGGAACTCACGGCGGGGCTGGCCCCGGTGCGCGAGCTGCCGGGCGTGGTGCAGGCGCGCGTGCTCGGTGCGATCGGCGTGATCGAGCTGGACCGCCCGGTCGACATGCGCGCCGCGACCGACGCCGCGGTGGCGGCCGGAGTGTGGCTGCGTCCGTTCCGCAACCTCGTCTACACGATGCCGCCGTTCGTCAGCACGTCCGGCGACATCGCCACGATCACCGCCGGGATGCGCGCCGCGGTCGCCGCGCAGCTCGGGCGCTGACCGGTCAGGCGATCCACGGCGGGACGATGGTGGCCTCGGTGTCCGGTGTTCCGGCCCGAGCCCCCGCCGGCGCGGTGACGATGGCGGTGAAGCCGTCGCCGGTGCGCACCTGCCGCAGCGCGTTCGGCGGGAGAATCACCGTATCGCCTTCCGCCGCGGTGAGTTCCGTGCCGTCGAGCGCGACGTCGAGCCGTCCGGCGAGGACGGTCCAGATCTGCTCGGCGTCGATGAAGTGCAACGGTCCCGCGGTGTTCGCGGGCACCTCGACCCGCCACAGCGCGAGCCCGGAGCCGCCCTGGGTGGGGGAGGCGAGCGTGGTCATGACGCCGCCGGCGGTTTCGGTGCGGCGGGTGTCGGAGTGCCGGATGACGGTCATGGGGGTACCACCTCTAGAATAGACAACATGGTTGTCCATATAGTCAATGAGGTTGTCCATCATGTCAAGTGACCGGGGCGGCTACGAGTTGCCGCTGCGCATGCTGCTCGGCTTCCGCTCGGCGATCGACGAGGTGCACGCGGATCTGGCCGGGCACGGTCATCCCGAATTGCGGCCGATGCACGGCTTCGTCTTCCAGGCGATCGGTCGCGCGGGCGGTCCGCACGGTTGCACGGCCGCCGACCTCGGGCGCGCGCTCGGCGTCTCGAAACAGGCCGCGGGCAAGCACATCGAGGCGCTGGAGCGGCTGGGCTACCTACGCCGCGGGCACGATCCGTCCGACGCGCGGCGCAAGGTCTACACGCTCACCGAACGCGCCGAAGACGTGCTCATCCGATCGGCGCGAACGTTCGACCGGATCCGCGATCGCTGGTCGGAGCTGCTCGGCGCGGACCGGCTGGCCGCATTCGAGCGCGACCTGCGCTTGCTGACGCCCGGCGAGGTGTTCCGGCTCGATACGCCGAATTGGTTCACCGGTCCGTGAGCCGGTCGGGCGCGTGGTCGGCGATCTCCGGGCGATCGCTGTCGGACACCATCTCCCATACCCGGAAGATGCAGTGATAGTCGTCCGACCAGCCGCGCACCATCAGCAGGTAGGTGTCGCCGTCGCGGAGCACGATGCGGCGACCGCGCAGTTTGGGATGCTCCGGAGTGTAGGTGGGCAGCACACCGGCCAGCTTCGCCAGTGCCTGTGCGCGCGTGCCGACCACTTCGGTGAGAATTCGGGGTGACCAGCGCTTGTGATCGCCCGAACCCGTTGTTTCCTCGACGACTATCGCCCACCGCGGCATCCGGCCGTAATCCTCCCCGGTGCAGCTTGTCACCGCGGGCCGGTGACACCACCAACGATGGCTCAACCGTACCAGCGGACCTCGGGGCGGGTGTCCTGAACGGTGTTCAAGTATGCTGCCCAGCTGTGAGTACCGATCCGTTGAGCTGGTTGGACGAACGCGCTTCCGCACGGGTGGCCGCGGGACTGCGCCGTGAGCTGCGCCCGCGCGCCCCGCGAACGCCGTCGATCGATCTCGCCTCCAACGACTATCTCGGCCTGGTCCGCCATCCCGAGGTGACCGAGGGCGCGATCGAGGCGGTGCGCCGCTGGGGTGCGGGATCGACCGGGTCACGGCTGGTCACCGGCACCACCACCGAGCACGAACTGCTGGAGACCGAGCTGGCCGAATTCGTCGGCGCGGAAGCGGGACTGGTGTTCGCCTCCGGATACGCGGCCAACCTCGGCGCGGTGACCGCGCTGGCCGGGCGCGGCTCGCTGGTGGTCTCCGACGCGGGCAGCCACGCGTCGCTGGTGGACGCGTGCAGGCTCTCCCGCGCCCGGGTGGAGATCGCGCCGCATCGCGACGTCGCCGCCGTGGACCGGCTGCTGTCGGAGCGGACCGAGGACCGTGCGCTGGTGCTCACCGATTCGGTGTTCAGCGCCGACGGCGATCTCGCGCCGCTGACCGAGCTGCATCGCGTGACCAGGGCCAACGGTGCGGTGCTGGTGGTGGACGAGGCGCACGGCATCGGCGTGCGCGGCGCGGGCGGGCGCGGATTGGTGCACGAGACGGGCCTGGCCGGGGCGCCGGACCTGGTGATCACCGCGACGCTGTCGAAATCCCTCGCGGCACAAGGCGGTGTGGTGCTGAGCAGCGCGCGGGTGCGCGCCCACCTGATCGACGCCGCGCGCACGTTCATCTTCGACACCGGTCTCGCGCCCGCCGCCGTCGGCGCCGCGCGGGCCGCGCTGCGGGTGCTGCGCGCGCAGCCGGAGCTGGCCGAACGGGTGCTGGCTCGCGCCGCGGACATCGCCGCCATCGCCGGTGTGCCCGCGCCGCCTTCGGCGGTGGTGTCGGTCGTGCTCGGCCCGGCGCAGGTGGCTTTCGACGCCGCGCAGGCGTGCCGGGCGCGCGGGCTGGACGTGGGCTGCTTCCGTCCGCCGACGGTGCCGGAGGGCACGTCGCGACTGCGCTTGACCGCGCGGGCGAATCTCTCCCCGGCCGAACTGGATGTCATCGCGAGGGTGCTCGGCGAGGTGCTGGCGCAGGCGCGAGAGGCGGTACCGGCATGACCGTGCTGCTCGTCACCGGCACCTCCACCGATGTCGGCAAGACCGTCGTCACCGCGGCCGTCGCCGCCGCGGCGATGGCCAACGGCCGTTCGGTGGCGGTGTGCAAGCCGGGCCAGACCGGTGTGGCGGCCGGTGAACCCGGCGATCTCGCGGAGATCCAGCGGTTGTCCGGCGTCACCCGCACCCTCGAACTCGCCCGCTACCCCGACCCGCTCGCGCCCGACACCGCCGCCCGCCGCGCCGGGCTGCCGGAACTGACGCTGGCCGAGACCGCCGCCGCCGTCGACTCTTTGACCGGCGCCGACCTCGTTCTGGTCGAGGGCGCGGGTGGACTGCTCGTGCGCCTGGGCGATTTCACGTTGCTCGACCTCGCCCAGAAACTCGGCGCACCCGTCCTGCTGGTCACCGCCGCCGGGCTGGGGACGCTCAACCACACCGAACTGACCACCCGCACACTGCACGCGGCGGGCGTGCGGTGCGCGGGCCTGGTGATCGGTTCCTGGCCCGCCGAACCCGATCTCGCCGCCGAGTGCAACCGCACCGACCTGCCGCGCGTCACCGGCGTCGACCTGGTGGGCTCGGTGCCGCAAGGCGCAGGCGGCTGGGAGCGCGCGCGATTCACCGCCGCCGCCCCCGGCTGGTTCGAGCCCGCCTGGTCACCTTTCCGCTGACCGGCCGCGTTCGCGAAGGGCTCCGAACGGCGGTGGCTCCAACACGATGCCCAGGGCGGCACTGATATCCAGGCGGTGGACGCGGGGTGCCCAGCGGAATGGTGCCAGAGGACAACGAAATCGGCCGCCGGACCGTCCCCGGGGAACTCGCGGCCATGGCCGCGGCGGCACGCTGAGCGATAGCGGGCTCGTGGCGACCATCCGCACCCGTGCCTACAGTGGGATGGATGTCGCCGATGGACGAGAGGCACCCGTCCACCGTCTCCGACTGGGACGACGCGCGACGCCGAGCCCGGCTGCGGGACACGAGCCCGGGGCACGGGTGGAAGACGTTGCGCCGCACCAGGGTGACGCTGCTCCGGGTGGCCGCGCTGCTGCTGGCCGGGCTGGTGGTGTTCGCGCAGTACTGGAAGTACGACGTCGCGCCGGAACAAGCGCGACTGGCGCGCACCGAGCCCGCCATCCTGCCCGTCGCCCCGCCGGTGGACCCGCAGAACTGGGACACCGTCGTGGTGGACCTGGTCGGGCTCGGCGGGCTCGACGCCGGTGACACCGCCGCCGCGCTGCCCGCTCTGCGCAGGATGGGCATGGTGTGGGCGATCCGCTACGACAACCAAGGTATCGACACCAAGGTCATCGCCGATCTCGTGGTGCGCGCCGCCGAACTCTCGGGCCTGCGCAACATCGTGCTGGTCGGCCACAGCATGGGTGGAGTGATCGCGCTCGAGGTCGCCGAGCACATCCACCGCGACAGCGACCGCAGACTGGTCGGGGTGATCCTGGACTGCACGCCGGTCGACCTGAACGCCGTGCGCCCGGAGAGCCGCGGGCGCGGTGAGGACATGCTGCGCTGGATGGGCTGGCTGCCCGGCGCGCGGGAAAGCCGCATGCTCCGGCTGGCCGTGGAGACCTACGCCCGCCGGGACCGTTTCGTCGACCGGGGCCACGGGCTGCCCGGCGTCCGGCTCGGCGAGCTGGGCGAGGTGCTGGCGGAAGTGATGCGGGAGAAGATCGTCTCGCGCGACGCGGCGAGCAACGGCCTGATCGAGTCCCAGTTCACCGCCATCGTGGCCGGTGGCGCGACGGACGACTTGCGCACCCTGGCCCAGCCGGTGGCGGACAAGCCGCGGCCCGCGATCGTCTTCATCCGGCCCCGCGACGCGAACGCCGACCGCGTGGTCGATGTCGAGTACTCCCACCGGGTGCTGATCGAGCAGTCCGGCGGAGTGGACGGCACACTGCTGGTGGTGCTGGCGCGCAACACCGGGCACGCCAATCCCATGCAGCGGCCCCGGGAGTACAACACGGTGATCGAACAGCAGATCCTGCCGTTCGTGCAGCGTTATCAGCAGCAGGTCCGGTCGGCGACGGTGGCCGCGCCGCCGCGCTGAGGGGTTCGAACCAGGCTGAGACAAACCGTTCTCGCGCCGGTTTCGTCTTGTTGTAATTCGCGTTATGTTCCGACCAAGTACGTTCCGGTCCGGCCGCCGCGGCCGCGCGACCGCCGCATTGCTCGCCGTTGCGACCGTTGCGACCCTCGGACTCACCGGCTGCGCGAAGGACGACGAGCCGGTCGGTCCCACCGCCGACGGGCCATTGCCGACCGAGGTTCCCGCCGGAACCACCCTCGTGGTCGCCGATCAGTCCGAGCGCCTGCAATCCGTGCTTCGCCTGTCCGGCGAGCTGGACAAACTGCCGTTCAAGGTGGAGTTCGCCAACTTCGTCGGCGGTCCCGCGATCCTGGAGGCGTTCCGCGCGGGCGCCGCCGACGTCGCGCAGGTCGGCGACGTCCCGCCGATCCACGCGTTGGTGGCCGGGCAGGACGTTCCGATCATCGCGTCCTACCAGACCAGCACCACCGCCTTGAAGCTGGCGGTGGCGCCGGGCAAGCCGGTGTCGAAGCTGTCGGATCTGAAGGGCAAGAAGATCGCCTACGCCGAGGGAACCGCCCAGCAGGCCGCCGTGCTGCGCGCCATCGACAAGGCCGGGCTCACCACCTCCGACGTGCAGTTGATCCGGCTGCAGCTGGCCGAGTTCCCCGATGCCGTGCGCACCGGCCAGGTCGACGTCGCGCCGCTGATCGAGCCGAACGTCACCCGGTTCCTGCGCACGCCGGGCGCCTCGCTGGTCCCGGATTCGGAGACCGCAGGCATCTACGGCGGTCTGGCCTACCTGTACGCGCGCCGGGCCGTCGTGCGCGACCCGGCGAAGGCCGCCGCCAGCCGTGCGCTGGTCGGCGCGTTCGTCCGCGCCTACCAGTGGGCCAACACCCACCCGGAGGACTGGGCGCGCCGCTACTACGTGGACAACCAGAAGGTGAGCGCCGACGACGCCAAGCGCATCGTGGAATCCCTGGGCGCCTACGTCTTCCCGCACTTGGACCAGCAGCTCGTCGACCGGCAGCAGGCCACCATCGACGCCATCGCCGAGGCGGGCGAACTGCCCGAGAAGGTGCAGGCGGCCAACGGCTTCGACCTGCGCTTCGACGCCGCGGTGACGCAGGCGGTCACCGAGAGCGGCGCGTCGTTCGAGCCGAAGGCCCGCTGATGGCGACCGTCGACGCCGCGGTGCTGCGCCGCTTCGGTCGCGGCCGCTCCGCGACGGAACCGGTGCCGGCGAAGCGCAAGCCGACCCGGCCGCGCCTCGGACCAGGCCGTCCCATCCCGTTCGGCATCGCGGTGGGACCGCTGTTGCTGATCGCCGCATGGGTGGCCGGATCGGCCACCGGCACACTGGACCCCGAGACGCTGCCCGCGCCGTGGACGGTCGCCGAGACCGCCGGTGACCTGCTGGCCGACGGTCGTCTGCAGAGCAATCTGCTGACCTCGGTGCAACGCGCCGCGATCGGGCTCGGCCTTGGTGTCGCGATCGGCCTGGTGCTGGCGTTGCTGGCCGGGCTGAGCCGGATCGGTGAAGCGCTGGTGGACGGGCCGATCCAGATCAAGCGCGCCATTCCGACGCTCGCGCTGATCCCGCTGTTCATCGTGTGGTTCGGCATCGGCGAGGAGATGAAGCTGGTGGTGATCACCACCAGCGTGGCGATCCCGATCTACTTGAACACGCACGCGCATCTGCGCAGCGTCGACGCCAGGTACGTGGAACTCGCCCAGACCGTCGGTCTGTCGCGGTGGGGATTCATCCGCCGGATCGCGCTGCCGGGATCGCTGCCCGGTTTCTTCACCGGCCTGCGGCTGGCCGTCACCATCTCGTGGCTGGCGCTGGTCGTGGTGGAGCAGGTCAACGCCACCAGCGGCATCGGATACCTGATGACCCAGGCCCGCACCTACGGCCAGATCGACATCATCGTGGTCGGCCTGGTGATCTACGGCCTGCTCGGCCTGTTCGGCGACCTGCTGGTGCGCGCCGTGGAAAGGAGGGCGCTGTCATGGCGGCAGACACTCGGGGACTGAACGTGGTCCGTGTCCGGCGGCTGCGCCGTGGCTTCGGCGACCGGGTCGTGCTGCGCGATCTCGACATCGACATCGCCCGCGGCGAGTTCGTCGCGTTGCTCGGCCGCAGCGGGTCGGGCAAGAGCACGCTGCTGCGCGCGCTGGCCGAATTGGATTACGACGTTCCGGGTTCGGGCGAGTTGAGCGTGCCCACCGAGCGCTCCGTGGTGTTCCAGGACTCGCGGTTGCTGCCCTGGGTGCGGGTGCTCGACAACGTGACCCTCGGCCTCGGCGGTCCGGACGCGGCCGGTCGCGGCCGCGCGGCGCTGGCCGAGGTCGGGCTCGCGGGCCGAGAGCAGGCCTGGCCCAAGGAGCTGTCCGGCGGCGAGCAGCAGCGCGTCGCGCTGGCGCGTTCGCTGGTGCGCGAACCCGAATTGCTGCTGGCGGACGAACCGTTCGGCGCGCTGGACGCGCTGACCCGGATCAAGATGCACGCACTGCTGCAGGACCTGTGCGCCAAGCACCGGCCCGCCGTGCTGCTGGTCACCCACGACGTGGACGAGGCGGTGCTGCTGGCCGACCGCGTCCTGGTGCTCGACGAAGGGCGCATCGCGGTGGACCAGCGCATCGACCTGGAACGTCCGCGCAGCCACGGTGATCCCGCCTTCCTGCGGCACCGCTCCCTGCTGCTGGCCAGCCTGGGCGTCGACATCGCCGACGCGCCCACCGACGAGAAGAAAGCCTCATGAACGCACCGCGCCAACTCAGCCTCAACGCCTTCATCTATCCCTCCGGCCACCACGAGGCGGCCTGGCGGCATCCGTGGAGCAGCCCCGACCGAATCTACGACGTCGCCTACTACCAGGAGATCGGACGCACCGCCGAGGCGGCGAAACTGGACGCGGTGTTCTTCGCCGACGGACCCGCCCTGCGCACCGACGTCGAGCACAACGCGGCCTCCGGTCTGGAGCCGATCACCCTGCTCACCGCGATCGCCACGGCGACAACGCATCTCGGCCTCATCGCCACCGCGTCGACCACGTATTACGAGCCCTACAACCTGGCCAGGCTGTTCTCCACGCTGGACCACATCTCCGGCGGCCGGGCGGGCTGGAACATCGTCACCACCGGCACCGATCTCGCCGCGGCCAACTTCGGTCTGGACAAGCATCCCGTCCACGCCGAACGGTACGCCCGCGCACGGGAATTCGTCGACGCCGTGGTCGCGTTGTGGGACAGCTGGGAGGACGACGCCATCGTCCTGGACCGGGCCTCCGGCGTGTACGCCGACCCGGAGAAGATCCACCGGATCGACTTCGCGGGCGAACACCTGCGGGTACGTGGTCCGTTCACCGCGCCGCGCACCCCGCAGGGCCACCCGGTGCTGGTGCAGGCGGGCGCGTCGAACGACGGGCGCGCGTTCGCGGGCAAGTACGCGGAGGCGATCTTCACCGCGCACCAAAGGCTCAGCGACGCCCAGGCGTTCTACGCCGACATCAAGCAGCGGGCCCGCGGCTTCGGGCGCGACCCAGAGCACGTCAAGATCCTGCCCGGGATCAGCCCGTTCATCGCCGACACCGAGGCGGCGGCGAAGAAGTTGGAGCAGGAGTTCAACGAGCTCACCGTGCCGGAATACGGCCTGGCGCAACTCGAGGGCATCGTCGGGATCAGCCTGCGGCACCTGCCGCTGGACGAGCCGATCCCGGTCGAATTGTTCGACGCGGCGGGCGATGTCACCGACAACGGGCGGAGCCGGTTGCAGGTCGTGGCCGGCATCGTGCAGCGGGAACGGCCGACCGTGCGCGGCCTGCTGCACCGCCTCGCCGGTGCGCGCGGCCACCGGGTGTTCGCCGGGACGCCCGAGCAGGTCGCCGACACCATCGAGGAATGGTTCCGCAACGGCGCCGCCGACGGGTTCAACGTGATGCCCCCGTACTACCCGGGCGGACTGGAGATCTTCGCCGAGACGGTCGTGCCGATCCTGCAGGAGCGCGGCCTGTTCCGCACCGAGTACAGCGGCACCACCCTGCGCGACCACTTCGGCCTGCCCCGCCCCGACAGCCGCTTCGCCCGGCAGCCCGCGCTGGCCCGGTGAGCGGCGGCGACGGAAGCGACTGTCCGCCCGGGCGCAGGGCTGTCCGCCGCAGGACGGCACCGGTGGGAGCGAAATCGGCGCGCGATCTCGCCTCGGGCAGCGTCTTCGGGCTGCCGGTGATCGAGGGGAGCGCGGCGTCGTGGCGTCGAGCGGTGGCGCGATGAGCGAGCGGTCCGCCGTGGCGGGCGAAGTCGTCGGCGCGGTGCGGTTGCGGTCGCTGACCTGGACGGTGTTCGTGCCGATGGTGGTGTACGGCATCGGGTCCGGCGCGGCCGCGCCGATGTACGCGCTGCGCGCGCTCGATCTGGGGGCGTCGGCCGGGCTGGCCGGCGTCGTCGTCGCGCTGTCCGGACTGGGCATGGTGCTCACCGATCTGCCCGCCGGGCGGGTGGTCGCCAGGATCGGCGAACGCGGCGCGCTGGCGCTCGGCTCGGTGCTCGGGGCGCTCGGCGTGCTCGCGGCGATCGTCGCGCCGAATGTCGGCGTGCTCGCGCTGGGCATGCTGCTGGGCGGCGCGGCAAGCGCGGTGTGGGGCCTGGCTCGCCAGTCCTATCTGGTGGCCGTGATACCCACGAACGACCTCGGGCGCGCGATGTCGACGCTGGCCGGTTCCATGCGGCTGGGGTTCTTCTGCGGCCCGTTCCTCGGTGCGGCCGTGGTGCATTCGCTCGGTCCCAACGGCGCGCTGTGGTTGCAGCTGGCGACCACGGTGGTGTCCGGCGCGGCCATGGCGGCGATCCGATCGCCCGAGGCAGCGGGCGGACGGGGCGCCGGGCACGCGCTGACGGCGATCGTGGTCGAGCACCGCAGGACACTCGGCACGCTCGGGCTGGCCGCGCTGCTGGTCGGCGCCGCGCGGGCGGCGCGGCTGGCGCTGCTGCCGTTGTGGGCCGCGCACATCGGAGTGAGCGCCTCGACGACCAGTCTGATCTTCGGCGTGGCGGGCGCGATGGACGTGCTGATGTCCTATCCCGCGGGGGTGTGGCTGGATCGCTACGGCAGGCGGGCGACCGGTGTGCCGTCGATGGTCCTGTTCGCCGCCGGTTTCGGCGTGTTGCCGTTCACCTCCTCGGTGTTCGGTCTCGGGTGCGCCGCCGTGCTGCTCGGGCTGGCCAACGGGATGAGCAACGGGCTGATCATGACGGTCGGCGCGGACGTCGCGCCCGACGGGCAGCGCGCGGAGTTCCTCGGCGCTTGGCGGCTCACCCACGACATCGGCATGTTCGCCGGGCCGGTGGCGGTCGGCGCGATCAGCGCCGTCACGGTGCTGGGCGGAGCGGCCGTCGCGCTCGCGCTCACCGCCGCGGCGGGCGCCTACACCATGCACCGCTGGTTTCCCGGGGTGGTCGTGCCGCCGGCACGGCAGCCGTCCGCCGAGACCGGGTAGCCGCTCGGCCCTCGCCGCCACTGCGCGGGATAAGGGAATTTCCACTGGTGGCTGGTGTCGCTGGGGCGTTGTCACCGATGCGCGTCGGTATGGTGCTGCGCCATGCCCATCCCCTTCCTTCGGCGAGCCGTTCCGGTCGCGGCCTCGATCAGCATGTGCGTCGCTGTCACGCTCGCGGTGGCGCCCGCGGCAGCGGAAAGCCCGGCGACCGGGCAACTGAGTGCGATCGAACTGCTCGATCCGGCGTGGACATTCCCCGAGGCCATGGCCTCGTTCGGGATCGGCTACACCACGACCGATCAGCACGGAGCCGCCGCGCAGGCCTCCGGTGCGCTCTATCTGCCCAAGGGCCTGCCGCCGGAGGGCGGATGGCCGCTGGTGGTGTGGGCGCACGGAACCGCCGGCATCGGCGATGCCTGCGCGCCGTCGCGCCGCCCGCAGTCCGAGCGGAACACCTCGTATTTCGACCGGATTCTGGAGAACGGGTACGCGGTGCTGGCTCCGGACTATCAGGGCCTCGGCACCCGCGGGCAGTTCAGCTACTACAACACGCAGGTCGAGGGAATGTCGATAGTGGACGCGGTCGCCGCGCTGCGCGCGACTCCCTTTCCGCTGTCGCGGAGATGGGTCGTCGTCGGCCAGTCGGAAGGAGCGCACGCGGCGATGAGCGCTGCGGCCCTGTACGCCGAGAAAGGCGGTTCCGCGCCCGGTTTGAGCGGGGTAGTGGTCACCGGACTGCGCACCGACCCGAGTAAGAGCCTGCCGGAGATGTTCCGGCGCGACTCGACCGGCTCGAAGAACCAGATCGCCTACGCGGCGTATTACCTGGCTTCGCTGGAGGAACTGAACCCCGGCAGCGTCACCCCGTACCTGTCGGATTTCGGCAAGGAATTCGTGGAAAAGGCGGCCCACGAATGCTTGTCGCGCCTGGTCGAGCGCGCCGAGGGCCGCAGGCCGTCGGCGCTCGTCGCCGATCCCGATCGGCCGACGCCCACCTTCACCGAGGACATCGCCGCCTTGACGAGATATCCGGAAGACCGGTTCACCAGCGATCTCAGGATCGGCTACGGCACGGCCGACATCGATGTGCCGCCCACCGACACCGAGGGCTACGGGCAGAAGTTGCGACAGCTCAACCCCGGAGTACAAGTGACGGTCCAGAGCTACCCCGGCCAGGACCACAGCGGTGCGTTCTTGGCATCGCTTCCGGACACATCGGCTTTCCTGAACACGCACCTGCGCTGAACCCTCGGCGCGCCACAGCGGGCCGCCGGAAACCAGGCCGCTACACCGAACGCGGAACCGTCATGCCGACGCGTCGGACGTCAGCGGACGCGAGTGCCGAGCAGGTGCCGCACCCCCGCCACGAACAATTGCAGGCCGAAGTCGAAACGAGCGGTGGCGTCGGTGGTCTCCTCCAGCGGCGACGCGCCCTCGGGCAGGGCGCCCGCCGAGTCCATCTGCATCCTGGACTGCTCGTCCACGGTCTCGCCGAGCACGTAGTACAGCAGCGTGAACGCCGCGAGTTCGGCCTCCTGACGCGGCATCCCCGCGCGAATGGCCGCGCTCGCCAAGCGTTCCCGCCCCTTGCTTGTGGTGAGTCTCGACGCGTAGGTCGCCGAGACCAGTTCGGCGCCGTCGCGATAGGCCAGCAGGCAGTCGCGCAGCCGGTGGGCCAGCTCGGTGATCTGCCCGGACCACTCCTCGGCTTCGATCGGGTCATCCATGGGCGCGAGTATCTTGTCCGCGACCGCGCCGAGCAGCGCCTGCTTGTTGGGGAAGTGCCAGTACAGCGCTCCCGGCTGGACCTGGAGCGAACCGGCCAGCCTGCGCATGGTGAGGTCGGCCAGGCCGTATCGGTCCAGAATCGCGATGGCGCCGTCGACCACGTCCGCCCGGTGCAGTTGCACTCGATGCCCTTCCCGTCGTGCTTTGACTCACTCCTGTCGCTACCCTAGCCTGAACACCGTTCAAGTTGCACGGCCACCTCGGCCGGACGAAGGGATTCGTGCAGTGACCCAGGCACCCGTAGCCACCGGCATTCTGTCGATCGCCCGCGAGCAGGTGCTCGAGCGCGGTGAAGGGCTGAATCAGGAGCAGACCCTGGCGGTGCTGCGCCTCGGCGACGACCAGTTGGAGGAGTTGCTCGCCCTGGCGCACGAGGTGCGCATGAAGTGGTGCGGTCCCGAAGTCGAGGTCGAGGGCATCATCAGCCTCAAGACCGGCGGCTGCCCCGAGGACTGCCACTTCTGCTCGCAGTCGGGCCTGTTCCAGTCGCCGGTGCGCGCGGCGTGGCTGGACATCCCGAGCCTGGTGGAGGCCGCCAAGCAGACCGCCAAGACCGGCGCCACCGAGTTCTGCATCGTGGCCGCCGTGCGCGGGCCGGACGAGCGCCTGATGGCCCAGGTGGCCGCCGGTGTCGAGGCCATCCGCAACGAGGTGGACATCCAGGTCGCCTGCTCGCTGGGCATGCTCACCCAGGAGCAGGTCGACCAGCTGGCCGCCATGGGCGTGCACCGCTACAACCACAACCTGGAGACCTCCCGCTCCTACTTCCCGAACGTGGTGACCACGCACACCTGGGAGGAGCGCTGGGACACCCTGCGTATGGTCCGCGAAGCGGGCATGGAGGTCTGCTGTGGCGGCATCCTCGGCATGGGCGAGACCCTGGAGCAACGCGCCGAGTTCGCCGCCAACCTGGCCGAACTCGAGCCCGACGAGGTCCCGCTGAACTTCCTCAACCCGCGACCGGGCACGCCGTTCGGCGACCTGGAGGTGCTGCCCGCGTCCGACGCGCTGCGCGCCGTCGCCGCCTTCCGGCTCGCGCTGCCGCGCACCATGCTGCGCTTCGCGGGCGGCCGGGAGATCACCCTCGGTGACCTCGGCGCCAAACAGGGCATCCTGGGCGGCATCAACGCCGTCATCGTCGGCAACTACCTGACCACCCTCGGCCGCCCCGCCGAACAGGACCTGGACCTGCTCGGCGAGCTGAAGATGCCGATCAAGGCGCTCAACGAAACGCTCTGACCCGGCTCGGTTGCGACGAAGAGGCAGGCGAGCATGGGTACTGTCATGGACATGGACGAGCGCTACAACCCGTTCACCGGCAAGCGGATAGTGCCGGGCCTCGACGACGCGATCCCGCCCGCCGCCGCGCTGGGCCTGGAGCCGCCGCGCTTCTGCGAGCAGTGCGGCCGCCGCATGATCGTGCAGGTGAGCCCGGACGGCTGGTGGGCCAAGTGCTCCCGGCACGGCGTCATCGACTCCGCCGAACTGGAACGCCGCTAGTGGCGTCGTCGCGGGGTGAGGGGCGGGCGGCGGCGGTGGTCGCCGTCGCCGTGGTGGTGGTGAGCGCGCTCGCGGGTGTCGGCTGGGGTCTGCTCGCGCCTACCGAGCGTCTGCTCGTGGTCGAGCCGGGTCGTGGGGTCGCGCTGACCGGAGAGAGCACTCATCAGTTCGACGCGCTGGCGTTGTTCGTGCTCGCGGGGGCGGTGCTCGGCCTGCTCGGCGCGCTGGCCGTATGGCGCTGGCGCTCGGCGCGCGGGCCGCTGCTGCAACTGGGCCTGCTGCTCGGCAGCGGCGCGGGCGCGGTGGCGATGGCCCGCGTGGGGGAGCAGGTGGCCGAGTGGTCGCATCCGCGCCCGCACGACCCGCCGGTCGGCCAGATCGTCACGCTCCCGATCGAATTGGGCAGTGATCTCGCGTTGATCGTGCAGCCGCTGATCGCGTCGTTCGTCATGCTGTTCCTCGCCGCGCTCAGTACGTCGGAGGATCTCGGCAGCGGACGCCGCGCCGCCCGGAAGGAGCAAACCTTCACGGGCTCCGGAGGCGTCGCTGCGAGCGGGGAAGAGCTGCCTTATCGTGGCTACGAGCCTGCCTCGGAAGAGTATTCGGTACCCGAATACCGGCAACGGTATTGACCCGGCGCGTGGTGGCGGCAGGCTCGACCACCGCGGGGTGGCGCGAAGCGCGGGGAAGGAACAGGACGTGACCTTTGTCGGTGGCGGGCCGGTCGTCGAAGAGCTCGACGCCAAGTTCTGGCGGGTGACCGAACCGTTCGTCTACCGCGGGGCGAGTGCGGAATTCGTCATCCCCGCCGGTTTCCGCACCGATTTCGCGTCGGTGCCACGCCCGCTGATCTGGCTGATCCCCCGCTACGGCATCTACACCCGCGCCGCGATCCTGCACGATTATCTGCTCAGCACACACGCCGTCAGCGTGGCCGACGCCGACGGCATCTTCCGCCGCAGCCTGCACGAACTCGGGGTCTCGCTGCCGCGCCGCTGGATGATGTGGGCGGCCGTGCGTGCCGCCCACCGCTTGCGTGGCGCGAGCGCGGGCGAGGTCGCGCGCTTCCTCGTCGTCGCGATCCCTTCGGTGTTCTTCCTCGCCGTCCCCGCGACCGTCGTGACGCTGTTCCTCCTGCTGTTCTGGCTCGTCGAACTGGCCTTCTGGGCCGCTTCCCGACTGTCGCAACGAACCGAAGCTCCCCCGCCGAGCCCGCAGATGAAGGCCGCTTGATCGCCTCTTCATGATCAACGGCACAGGAATCTACTCGCGAAACGCCGCGGCGTGCCGTTGATCTTGTTATTCCGGCGAAAACCGGTGGAGGCCGGTGTGGGCGTGGGGATACGGTGGGTCGCCGAGAAAGCGTTGGAAGGGGTTGGGGCGGTGAGGCGCGCACCTGGAGCGGAAGCCGGGACGGTTCCCGCGGAGAGCGAACGGGCCGATCTGGCGGCGTGGCGGCGGCGGGATGCCTTGCGGCGTAGTAACGCTGCGCGGCCTGTGCCGAGCAAGCGGCAGTACCGTCGTTGGAGCAAGCACCGTAAGGCTTCGGCCGATTAGGGCGGCCAGGCGGGGTCAGGAAGGGCCGGGAGGGCGCAGGGCCGCGAATTCGTCTGTCACGCGGAGTCCGGAGTCGGTGAAGCGGTACACCGCGGCGGGGCGGCCGCCCGCGCGGCCGGGTGCGGCGGTGGCTCCGGTGGGGGTGATCACCTTGCGGCGGGAAAGGACGCGCTGGAGGTTCGTGGGGTCCACGTCGTACCCCAATGCGGCGCAATAGATTTCGCGCAGTGTGGACATGGTGAACCGGTCCGGCGCGAGGGCGAAGGCGATGTTGGTGTAGGACAGTTTCGCCGCCAGCCGGGTGCGGGCGTGGTCGACGACCGTGCGATGGTCGAAGGACATGGCCGGCAGTGCCGAGACCGGATGCCATGCGGTGTCCGGGGGCAGATGGGGGTCGGCGGTCAGCGGGACCAGTCCGAGATAGGCCGAGGCGATGCGGCGCGGGCTCGGCACCCGGTCGGGGGCGCTGAACACCGAAAGCTGTTCCAGGTGGCTCAACTCGCGCACGTCGACCTTCTCGGCGAGCTGGCGGCGCGCGGAGGTGTCGAGGTCCTCGTCGTCGCCGAGGCGTCCGCCGGGCAGCGACCAGGTGCCCTTCTGTGGATCCAATGCGCGTTCCCACAGCAACACCGCCAGTTCGGTCCGCTGGTCGGGCGGGCAACGCCGCAGCATGCCTTCCGCCCGGTCGGCTGGGGTGTGACCTGCGGCGATGTCCCGGGGGAAGCGGCGAACCTGGAACACCGCGGTGAGCGATTCGTGGATGGTGCTACTATGGGCCACGTTTTCGATTATAAGTCGAAAACCTGGTTTGGTGCGAATCGGCGGTGTAGCCGACCGCACGAGGAAGGGAGCCATCCATGGCGACGACGGGTGCGAAACTGGCGCCCCCGCTGATGGGGCAGGTGTTCGACGGACCATCGGGGTTCGCGGGTGTCGAGGCAACGCCGGAGTGGGCGCGGGAAGTAAAGCGACTGGCCAGGGAGCGCAACGCGACGATCCTGGCGCACAACTACCAGTTGCCGGAGATCCAGGACGTGGCCGACCACGTCGGCGACTCGCTGGCGCTGTCGCGGATCGCGGCCGAGGCGCCCGAGGACACCATCGTGTTCTGCGGCGTGCACTTCATGGCCGAGACCGCCAAGATTCTCAGCCCGGCGAAGACCGTGCTCATCCCCGATCAGCGTGCGGGATGTTCGCTCGCGGATTCGATCACGGCCGATGAGCTGCGCGCCTGGAAAGCCGAGCACCCCAACGCGGTGGTCGTGTCGTACGTGAACACCACGGCCGAGGTGAAGGCGCTCACCGACATCTGCTGCACCTCGTCCAACGCGGTGGACGTGGTCGCCTCGATCGACCCGGACCGCGAGGTGCTGTTCCTGCCGGACCAGTTCCTCGGCGCGCACGTCAAGCGGGTCACCGGCCGCGCGAACATGCACATCTGGGCGGGGGAGTGCCACGTGCACGCGGGCATCAACGGCGACGAGCTGACCGAGCAGGCGCGCACCCACCCGGACGCGGAGCTGTTCGTGCACCCCGAATGCGGCTGCGCCACCTCGGCGCTGTACCTGGCCGGCGAGGGCGCGTTCCCGGCCGAGCGGGTGCACATCCTGTCCACCGGAGGCATGATCGACGCGGCCAAGGCGGCGAAGTCGAACCAGGTGCTGGTGGCCACCGAGGTCGGCATGCTGCACCAGCTGCGCAAGGCCGCCCCCGGCATCGACTTCCAGGCCGTGAACGACCGGGCGTCGTGCAAGTACATGAAGATGATCACCCCGGCGGCGCTGCTGCGCTGCCTGGTCGAAGGCCGCGACGAGGTGCACGTCGATCCGGAGACCGCCGCGCTGGGCCGCAACTCGGTGCAGCGGATGATCGCGATCGGCAATCCCGGCGGCGGTGAATGAATCCGACCGCTGCCTTCGCGGCGGTGGGTCGTGCTCCGGCCGGACGCGGTGACCGCCGCGTCCGCTCCGGAGGTCGTTCGCGGAACGGAAGACAGAGAGGCGCGGGCCGATGACAACCCGGGTTTCCATCGACTGGGAGGCCGAGGCCGATCTGGTCGTGATCGGCGGCGGCGTCGCGGGACTGACCGCGGCGCGCACCGCGTCACTGCGCGGCCTGCGGGTGCTCACGCTCAGCAAGGGCGGGCCGACGGACACCTCCACCCAGTACGCCCAGGGCGGCATCGCCGTCGTCGCGCCGCACGGTGACTCGGTCGAATCGCACGTGCGCGACACGGTGGAGGCGGGCGCCGGGCTCTGCGACGTGGACGCCGTGCGCTCCATCGTCGAGGGCGGGCAGGCCGCGGTGGCCGCGCTGACCGACCTGGGCGCGGTGTTCGACCTCGGCCGCGACGGCCAGATCTCGCGGACCCGCGAGGGCGGGCACAGCACCCGCAGGATCATTCACGCCGGAGGCGACGCCACCGGCGCGGAGGTGCAGCGGGCGCTGAACGAAGCCCGGCTGCCGGTGCTGTTCGGCGCGGCGGCAGCCGAGATCGTCACCGGGCCGACCGGTGTGCGGGGTGTGGTCGCGGTGTCGGAGCGGGGGTTCGGCGTGGTGCACGCGCCCGCCGCGCTGCTGGCCACCGGCGGGCTCGGCCAGTTGTACGCGCTGAGCACCAATCCGCCCGGCGCCACCGCCGACGGCATCGCGCTCGGGTTGTGGGCCGGAGCCGCCGTCGCCGATCTGGAATTCCTGCAGTTCCACCCCACCGTGCTCTACACCCCGGGCGGCCTCGGACGCAGGCCGCTGATCAGCGAAGCGGTGCGCGGCGAAGGCGCGACGCTGGTCGACACCGAAGGCGACCCGGTGACCGCGGGGGTGCACCCGCGTGGCGATCTCGCCCCGCGCGATGTCGTCTCTCGCGCCATCGCCGCGCGCATGCGGGCACTCGGCACCGAGCACGTCTATCTCGACGCGCGCTCGATCGACGGTTTCGCACAACGGTTTCCGACGATCACCGCCTCGTGCCTCGCGGCGGGCATCGATCCGCGCACCGATCTCATCCCGGTCGCACCGGCCGCGCACTACCAGTGCGGGGGAGTCGTCACCGACACCCACGGCCGCACCGCGGTGCCCGGCCTGTACGCCGCAGGCGAGGTCGCGCGCACCGGGCTGCACGGGGCGAACCGGTTGGCTTCCAACAGCCTGCTGGAGGGGCTGGTGGTCGGCGAGCGCGCCGGAGCCGCCGCCGCCGAGCGGCTCGGTGAGCGATCCGGGGTCGTCGAGATCCCCTCGCGCGCGGTCGAATACGCCGACCGCGACGTGGTGCAGCACCTGATGACCACGCACGCCTCGGTGGTCCGCGACCGCGCGGGGCTCGCCGAAGCGCTCAAGCGGCTCGACGACGCGGTCACCCGCCGCGACACGCGCGCCGCCGCCCATCCGATCGCCGCGATCGAGGACGCCGCGCTCACCCTCGCGGCCCGCGCCCTGCTGCTCGCGGCGCTCGCCCGCACCGAGAGCCGCGGTTGCCATACCCGCTCGGACCACCCCGACGCCGCGCCCGAACTCCGCCACAGCCTCCCGATCCGGCTGAACGGTGACGGCGTCGCCGAGTACGCACCCCTTCCCTGACCACACGCGCCGAAACGGACTTGTCCACCGGTCCCGCTCGGCGAGAGAGGAACGCTTCGATGGCTCTGGACGCCGCTCTGGATCGCGACGAGGTGCTGCGCGTCATCCGCGCCGCGCTGGACGAGGACCTGCGCTACGGCCCCGACGTCACGACGACGGCCACCGTGCCCGCGGACGCGGTGATCAAGGCATCGGTGGTGTCGCGGGAGCCGGGGACCGTGGCCGGGCTCGACGCGGGGCTGCTGGTGCTGGACGAGGTGATCGGCGCGGACGCCTACGAGGTCACCGACCGCGTCGCCGACGGAACCAGGGTGTCGCCGGGACAGTCCGTGCTGACCTTGATCGCACCCACGCGGGGGCTGCTCACCGCGGAGCGCACCATGCTCAACCTGGTGTGCCATCTGTCCGGCATCGCGACGGCGACGGCCGCCTGGGTGGACGCCGTCGCGGGCACCAAGTGCCGCATCCGCGACAGCCGCAAGACGCTGCCGGGACTGCGCGCGCTGCAGAAGTACGCCGTGCGGGTCGGGGGCGGCGTCAACCACCGCATGGGTCTCGGCGACGCCGCGCTGATCAAGGACAATCACGTGGTCGCAGCGGGATCGGTGGTCGAGGCGCTGCGCGCGGTCCGCTCCGCCGCACCCGACATCGCCTGCGAGGTGGAGGTCGACAGCCTCGAACAGCTCGACGCCGTGCTCGCCGAGAACGTGGAACTGGTGTTGCTGGACAACTTTCCGCTCTGGCAGACCCAGGCGGCCGTGCAGCGCCGCAACGCGGCGTCCCCGCGGACCAAACTGGAGTCCTCCGGCGGCCTGAGCCTGGACGTCGCCGCCGACTACGCGCGCACCGGCGTCGACTACCTCGCCGTCGGCGCCCTCACCCACTCGGTGCGGGTGCTCGATCTGGGGCTGGACATGTAGGCGCGCGGCTTCGCCCGGTCAGGCGGTGAGTTCGCGCTCCAGTGGCGTCCGGAAACGGGGAATGGCGCGCACGTCGCCGTACCACTCGCGAATACGTTGCGCTTGCGTGGCGATCATCGCCTCGGCCTCGCTGCCCACGTCTTCGAGCAGGCGGTAGACGATCTCGCCGTCACCGCGCTGTGCCCAGCCGCCCACGATGCGCCCGCCCCACCAGACGGTGGGACCGATGTTGCCGTTGCGGTCGAACAGGTTCGCGGCGTGGGGGCCGAGGAACCACTCTCGTGCCTGCCAGCCCATGGGCGTCGGGTCGAGGGCGGGCAGCAACGCCGCCCACGGTTCCGGGGCGGCGACCGGTTCCACGTCGTCGGCCAGCAGTACGCCGGTCACGCCGTCCAGATCGACTTCGACCAGATCGAGCGCGCCGAGCGCCGCGCGCACCTCGCCGAGCGTCCATCCGGTCCACCACTTGATGTCGGACACCGGCGCGGGGCCGAACGCGCGCAGCCAGCGGCGGACCAGCTCGGCGCGGGCTTCGGCGGCGGGGAGGGCGGGAACGCCTTGCGGCAACCACGATTCGATCGGCGACCAGGTGTACTGGCTGCTGGTCCAGCTGCCGTTCGGCCGTCCGCGCACGATGCGGCCCTCACAGCCCAGCGTCACCAGCACCCAGGTGGTGATGTTCGTCGGCTTCGAATACGGCTTGTCCGGCGCGGTGTTCACCTGGGTACGCAAGCGCGGGACGTCCCTGCTCAGCTGCGCGCCGGTCGCCGCGCCGCGGTCGAGCAACGCTTTGTGCGTCTCGGTCTCGACCTCGGCCCACCAGCGCCGCACATCGCCGTCCCCGATGCCTGCCTGCTCCAGGTACTTGGCGTAGGTGCGCCGCTGCTTGTGCGCCAGCGCGTCCGCGCACGAAGCCTGCAGCACCGGAACGAGTTCCACCGGCACGACGAACATGGTGCGGCGCATGGCGAGCATCCGCAGCAGCGACCGGTCGTCGTAGAGGGCCCGTTCGACATCCGAGGGCGTCAGCCCCTCGCCGCGCGCCGCGACGGAGAGGAAGACGGTGGCCGGATCGGTCGCGTGCAAGGCGACCAGCGACCGGGCGATGTCCGCGACCTGGCCGCTGCGCTCCGAAGCGGCCAGCCGGTGTCGTATCGCCAACCGAGCGCGCCGCTCGGCGGCATCAATCGAACGCATAGGCGAATCGTAGCGTTCGCGCCGCGGGTCAGAGGCCGAAGCGCTCCGGGGTCAGGCGCAGCGTCCGGCAGGCGTCGCGGACGGCCTCGGCCGCCGCGGGGCCGCATGCGCCCGCGTCGCTGCCGATCAGCAGGCCGGTGCGGATCACCGCGTCCGCCTCGACCGGCCGGTGCGCCGCTGTGGCGATCTGCCGCAGCACGTGGGCGTAACCGCGCACCGGAGCGTTCGCCAGTCGATTGCAGTTGTCCTCGAACAACGCGCGCAAGTCGTCGACCGGGAAGTTGCACAGCACCGGATCGGCCGTGACCAGTTCGCCGACGGTCGCCCGGTCCACGATCGCGTCGTCGGCCACGGCGACCAGCGCGCACAGGGCCACCGCGGCGTCGCGGAAGGAGCCGCCGCGCAATTGATTCCGCTCGGCCAGCAGTAGTTCGCGCCAGCCGGCGGCGATCTCGGGCGTGCTGATCAGGGTCGCGTCGGGGGTGCGGCGGGGTGCGAAGGTCATGGCTGACTCCCTGCGAAGGCGTCCGAACGCGCGGACCCGTGCCATCCGGACTCGGTATGAATACCCGGACCGTAACAGGGCTGCGACGCCGGGACCTGCCCCCAAAGTTCAGGATCAGTCCACGGGCTCCCAGGCGCGGACCAGGTCGAGCAGGCCGGGAAAGCGCGCTTCGAGATCCTCGACGCGGACCTGGCTGCGGCGTTCGAGTCCGTAACGGCGCTGCCGGGTGACGCCGGCTTCACGCAGCACCCGGAAATGGTGCGTGAGCGTGGATTGGGGCGATCGATGCCGAACCACGAGCACGGCCGGTCGGTGTCGGGGGAGTCCAGCAGCAGCCTGCGGACAATGGTCAGGCGCAGGGGGTCGCTCAGCGCGGCGAGCACATGGTCCAGCCGCAGATCGGCACGGTCCGGCTCGGGCAGCACGGAGGTGGCCTCGGCCTACGGATCGAGCGCGGGAGTGACCGCGTTCGGCGTGGTGGTCGGCCTCGCGGCGGTCGCGGGCGGACTGCTCGTCGTCGTGCGCTCCCGCGCCGCGCTGACGACGTGACATCATCCGAGGATGCGACGGGCATCTGCGGCACTCGGACTCTGCTGCGCACTGATCGGCGTGATCATGACGACAATCCCCGCGGCGGCGCCGGTTTCCGCGGAGCCGGACTGCGCCGGGGGCGTGGCGGTGCGCCCGGTTTCGCTGACCGTGGACGGGGATGAGGCGACCGGCCGGGTGTACGAGCCCTATCGGTGCGCCGAGCAGGACACGCCTGCGCAGGCGCTCGTGGTCGCGGTGCACGGGCACGGCGGGTCTTCGGCGGATTTCGCGGGCTACCTCGAGTCGATCGCCCGGCGCACCGCGACGCCGATCCTGGCGATGGATCTGCGCTCGGCGCAGAGCGAATGGCGCGCCGGAGAGTGGAATCTGTGGGCGGGGTGGCGCGATGTCGTCGCCGCGACCGCGTGGTACCGGGACGCCCATCGCTCGATCACCCGCACGGTGCTGTGGGGCTGGAGCCAGGGCGGCATCACCAGCGGTCTCGCGGCGGCGCACGGTCCGCGCGGGATGTTCGACTACTGGGTCGACAATTACGGTCCGGCCGACGATTTCACGATGTGGCTGGGCGCCGGGGCTGTCGATCCGGCGCTGCCCGCGCAGATCGAGCGCGACGCGGGTGGTTGCCCGCCCGCCGCCTGCCCGCTCGCCTACGCCGAACGCTCGCCCGCGCTGCTTGCGGCCCGGATGGACGTGCGGCGCGCGTTTCTCGTCCACGGCACCGCCGACGACGTGGTGCCGTACGCCACCAGCGTCGAGATGCGCGCGGGGTTGCTCGCCGCGGGCAGGCCCACCTCGATGTACACCGTCGTCACGGGGCACGACCTGAACGGCAGGGTGGTTCCCGGCGACCACAGCGTGGGGCCGGCCTTCTTCGAGGGCGGTTGCGTGGTCGAGCGCCTGCTGCTCGGCGCGGAGCCGGTCGAGGGCCCGGACCGCGACTACCTCGTGGACGTCGCGCACGGCGTCGTCACCGCACCGGCGGCCCCCGCGGGCGCGAAATGCGCGGCCTGAGGGAACACGAAAGCCGCCTCATGCGGTTGACCGACAAAACGACGACGAAGTGAGGACGCGATGAACAAACCCGCCGACCCGGCTTACCACTGGAACGGAGCGGACCTCGATCTGGACGCCTACCTGGCCAGGATCGGGTTCGACGGCGAGCGCGCCCCCACCGTCGCGACGCTGCGCGAATTGGTGCGGGCGCACACCACCGCGATTCCGTTCGAGAACCTGGAGATCATCCTGGGCCGGTCGATTCCGCTGGACCTGGCGACCTTGCAGGACAAACTCGTGCGGCGGCGGCGCGGCGGTTACTGCTACGAGAACGTCGGACTGTTCGCGGCCGCGCTGGAACGGCTCGGATTCGGCGTCACCGGCCTCAGCGGGCGCGTGAGCATGGGCGCGGGCACGGCGCTGCGCCCCGCCACCCATGCCTTGTTGCGCGTGACCACCGGCGACGACGACCGCGTCTGGCTGTGCGACGTCGGCTTCGGCGCCGGACCGCTCGTGCCGTTCGAATTGTCCGCGGGCGAATTCACCGGCGGCGACTGGAAATTCCGGCTGGAGAGCAGGCGCGGCGAGCTGGATTCCGAGCTGTGGGTGCTGCACCAGTTCGGCCGCGACGGGTGGATCGACCGGCACAGCTTCACCCTGAATCCGCAGTACGGCATCGATTACGCCGTCGGCAATCACTTCGTGTCCACCTCGCCGCGTTCGCCGTTCACCACCCGGCCGTACGTGCAGCGCTTCCACCCCGACGTCCACTACGTGCTGGACGGCACCACGTTCGTCACCGAGTACCCCGACGGCACGGGCCAGACAAGGGAACTGGAACCGACCGAGCTGCCCAAGGTTCTCGCCGAAGTGTTCGACATCGACCTCGGCGAGGACGATGCCGCGACGCTCGCGCGGGGCGCGTGGGCACGCGACTGACCTGGCGATCGGGTCGGGGTTTTCGTCCGGCCGACCAGACGTAATCGCGCCCGCACTGCGGCCGTGCACGGGTTTTCGTCGGGCGCAGTGCGGCTCTGCTCGTCACGCGTATCCCTGCACCCGGGCTGTGCACGGGTTCTCGTCGGGGGCTGTCCGGCTCTGCTCGTCACGCGGATCCCTGCACTGCGGCCGTGCGTGGGTTTCGTCGGGCTCTGTCCGGCTCCGCTCGTCACGCGTGCCCAGCACCGCGGCCATACGCAGGCTGTCGGCGGACGCGGTCCGCCCGCGCCCATTATGGTCGTCGGGGTGCGTACCAACCGGAAAGCCCTCGTCCTGTTCGCCGCACCGCTGCTCGTGCTCGCCGCCTGCTCGTCCGGACCCGACCAGCCCGACACCGTGGCCGCGCAGTTCGCCGACGCGCTGAACCGCGACGACGTCGCCGCGGCCGCCGCGCTCACCGACGATCCGGCCAAGGCCGCCGAGGCCATCGGCGCCCTGTACGAGGGGCTCGGCAAGGACGTGCGCTTCGAAGTCCGCTCGGTCGAGGAGAACGGCTTCGCGTTGGCCGCCACCTGGAAGCTGGGCGCGGACGGCAAGTCGGAGTGGACCTACACCACCACCGGCGCCGCCCGCGACGAGGGGAACGGATGGCGGGTGAAGTGGGACCCCGCCACCGTCGCTCCCGGACTCGCCGCGGGGCCCTTGAGCTACAGCAGGGTCTATCCGCAACCGGCGCGCGTCCTCGACGCCGCCGGCGGCGAGCTGATGACCGAGCAGATCGTCACGCTGGTGAACGTCGGCCCGAACGCCGACCTGCCCGCGATCGCGGAGCTGCTCGGCCCACTCGCACCCGGTCTCACCGCCGGATCGATGCAAGCCGAACTCGCGGCGGCGCAAGGAAAGCCGATCACCGCGATCACCTTGCGCGAGGCCGACCTCGCCCCGGTCCGAGACCGCCTGACCGCGCTGCCCGGTGTCACCCTGGCGCCGCAGACCCGCCTGCTGACGACCGACAAGGCCCTGGCCGCCCCCACCCTGTCCGGGCTGGCCGAGCTGTGGCAGCAATCCGCCGACGCACACGCCGGGTGGGCCGTGCGCGCCCAGACGCCGCAGGGCACCGAGCGCGTCGCCGGAACCGATGCCACGCCCACCGCCGACATCACGACCACTCTCGATCCCGGCTTACAGCGCGCGGCCGAGGCGGCGCTCGCCCCGGTGGCCCAGCCCGCCGCGATGGTCGCCCTGCGGCCCTCGACCGGCGAGGTCGTCGCGATCGCGCAGAACGCCGCCGCCGACGCGCAGGGCCCGATCGCGCTGACCGGGCTCTATCCGCCGGGTTCGACGTTCAAGACGGTCACCGTCTCCGCGGCATTGCAGGCGGGCGCCGTCACGCCCGACACCGTGCTGCCCTGCCCCGGCACCGCGAACATCGAGGGCCGGCGCATCCCCAACGACAACAATTTCGATCTCGGCTCGGTCCCGTTGCACACCGCCTTCGCCCGGTCCTGCAACACCACGATGGGCGCCATGGCCGTGCGATTGCCCGCCGATGCGCTGACTGAAGCGGCGGCGCAATTGGGCCTCGGCATCGATTACGTCACACCGGGCTTGACCACGGTCACGGGGAAGGTGCCCACGGCCGACACCTCGGCGTTACGTGTCGAGTCGGCGATCGGTCAAGGGCAGGTGACAGCGTCACCGTTCGGCATGGCTCTGGTCGCCGCCTCCATCGCCCGCGGCTCGGTGCCCGCGCCCGCCGTGGTCGCGGGCAAGCCAGGCACCCAGGATCGCACCCCGGACCCGCTGCCGCCGCAGGTCGACGACCAGCTGAAAGCCATGATGCGCGAGACCATCACCGACGGCACCGCGACGCAATTGCGGGATATCCCCGGCCTGCTCGGCAAGACCGGCACCGCCGAGTACATCGACGACGCCCACGCACACGGCTGGTTCGTCGGCATCGACGGCGACCTGGCCTTTTCCGTCTTCATCAGCGACGCGGGCAGTTCGGCGCCCGCGGTGGAGGCCGCGGGCCGGATGCTGCGGGCCCGTGGATAGTCTGTGGCGGGCGATTGCGGGCGGCGAGAAGGCCCGGCTGACGCGTGCGAGCATTCCGGCGCCCGCTACACTCATCCCCGGACCGCGTGAGTAATCAATATGCGGGATGTCACGATTTCGAGAAGGTTCGGAGTAGGCGCCATCGATACCGGTCAGTTGATCGCGGAGCATTACCGCCTGGTCGAGCGGATTGGTAGCGGCGGCACGGGCGTGGTCTGGCGTGCCGTCGACGAACGCCTCCAGCGCTCCGTGGCCGTCAAGCAGATCCACATCCAGCCGAGCCTGCCCGAGGCCGAACGGGACGTGGTGCGCCAGCGTGCGATCCGGGAGGCGCGCAACGCCGCCCGCTTCCAGCATCCGAACGCGATCGTCGTTTTCGACATCACCGAGCACGAGGGCGACCCCTGCCTGGTGATGGAGTACCTGAAATCCAAGAGCCTCGCCGCGGTGATCGCCGCGCAGGGCACCTTGCCGCTGACCCAGGTGGCGCGGATCGGCGAGCAGGTCGCTTCGGCGCTGATCGCCGCGCACCAGGCGGGCATCGTGCACCGCGACGTGAAGCCGGGCAACATCCTGCTCGACGATCACGGCACGGTGAAGATCACCGACTTCGGCATTTCCCGCGCCACCGGCGACGTCACGCTCACCGAGACCGGACTGATCTGCGGCACCGCCGCCTACCTCGCGCCCGAGGTCGCCCGCGGATCCGATCCCAGCCCCGCCTCCGACGTGTTCGCGCTGGGCGCCACGCTGTTCCACGCGCTCGAGGGCGAACCGCCCTACGGGGCGGGCTCCAATCCGCTCGCAGTGCTCTACGCCGCCGCGAACGGGCAGCTGAGCGAACCGCGCAACGCCGGTCCCGCCACGGATTTCCTGCTCGACCTGCTCAGCCCCGAACCGCGCGAGCGTCCGAGCATGCGGGCGGCGCGTGATCATCTCGCCGCGTTCGCCGACGCCGGTCCCGCCCCGGTGGCGGCCGGGTTCGTGCCAGCCAGCGAGGCGTTCGCCCGGCCGCGGGCGGGCCAGTCCGAATCGGCGACCCGCGAGCTGCGGCCGTCGGCGATGGCCTCGGCGCCCTACACGCCGACCGAGCGTCAGCCGCGACCCCGACCCACGCCCCCGCCTCCGGCGCAGCCGGACACCGCGTCGCATCCACGCACCATGGCGCAGCCGCGCCCGGTGCAGCGGCAGGGATCGGGCGGCAAACGCCGCGCGATCCTGATCGGCGCGCTGATCGGCGCGGTCGCCGTGGTGGTGGCCGTCGCGGTGAACATGATGAGCTCGTCGGGGTCGGGCACCAGCGCGGCCCAGGGCAGCACGTCCTCGGCGGTCGCGTCGACGCGGCCGGGCGCGAACACGACGTCGGCCGCCGCCGCGGTGGGCGAGACGAAAAGCGTCGGCAAGGCCGACCCGCGGCAGTCCATCGATCTGGTGGTGAACTTCTACAACAACCTGACGTACTTGAGCTTCTCCGCCGCGTGGAAGCAGCTGACGCCCGCCGCCCAGCAGGTGTTCGGCAGCCAGCAGGCCTTCGAGGACTACTGGACGCAGAACCGGGTCACGGGCTTCAACACCGTCGACGCGGCCGGTGGCGGTTCGGGCAGCAACGCGGACGGTTCGGTGGACGTCAATGTCGCCAGCGTGACCTACGGCGGCCAGAACAAGTCGGTGACGCTCCGGTTGATAAACCCCGGCAACGGGTCCGTGCTCATCGACAGCGACACCCGCTGACGCGAGCGCCGGAACCGGCCTCGCCGACCGGCTCGGACACCACCGGCCAGCGATGAAGCGACGCGCCCAGGTCCGCCGCGGTAACGGCGTCGTCGCGCGGACCTGCGCACACAGGTCCCCTGCGCCCCCGCCGCCCGGACCACGCGGATAACGGCTGGCGTCGCCCCATTAGGCTGGTAACGGCAACTTTCCTGTTGCGCGATCAGCTGGAGACAAGGACCGACACCACATGACAACCCGCATCGAGCTCGCCCGCGTCGATCTGCGCGGTCGCACTCCCTCCGTCGCCGAGCTGCGCGCCGCGCTGCCGCGCGGGGGAGTCGACGTGGACTCGGTGCTGCATCAGGTGCGTCCGGTGGTCGAGGCGATCCGTGATCACGGTGTGTCGGCGGCGCTGGAGTTCAGCGAGCGCTTCGACGGCGTCATCCCGGCGACGGTGCGGGTGCCGGCGGCCGAGCTGGAATCCGCCCTGGAGCGGCTGGACCCCGCCGTCCGCGCCGCGCTGGAGGAATCCATCGCCAGGGCGCGCAAGGTGCACGCCGACCAGCGGCGCGCCGACAAGACCACCGAGGTGGTGCCGGGCGGCACCGTCACCGAACGCTGGGTGCCCGTCGAGCGGGTCGGCCTGTACGTGCCGGGCGGCAACGCCGTCTACCCGTCCAGCGTCGTGATGAACGTGGTGCCGGCGCAGACCGCGGGCGTCGGCTCGCTGGTGGTCGCCTCGCCGCCGCAGGCGCGGTTCGGCGGGCTGCCGCACCCCACCATCCTGGCCGCCGCGCAGCTGCTCGGCGTCGAGGAGGTGTGGGCGGTCGGCGGCGCCCAGGGCGTCGCGCTGCTGTCCTACGGCGGCGTCGACACCGACGGCGCGCAGCTGGAACCGGTCGATCTGATCACCGGGCCCGGCAACATCTACGTCACCGCGGCCAAGCGGCTGTGCCGCGGCCTGGTCGGCATCGACGCCGAAGCCGGGCCCACCGAGATCGCCGTCCTCGCCGACGCGACCGCCGATCCGGCGCACGTCGCCGCCGACCTGATCAGCCAGGCCGAGCACGACGTGCTGGCCGCGAGTGTGCTGGTCACCGACAGTGAGCAGCTGGCCGACGCGGTGGACGCGGCGCTGACCGCGCAGCTGGGGGTGGTCAAGCACGCCCACCGGGTGAGCGAGGCGTTGCGCGGCAAGCAGTCGGGCACCGTCCTGGTCGACGACATCGAGCAGGGCCTGCGCGTGGTGAACGCCTACGCCGCCGAGCACCTGGAGATCCAGACCGCCGACGCGCCCGCGGTCGCGGCCAGGGTGCGCAGCGCGGGCGCGGTGTTCGTCGGCGCGTACGCCCCGGTCAGCCTGGGTGACTACTGCGCGGGCTCCAATCACGTGCTGCCCACCGCGGGCTGCGCGCGGCACTCCTCCGGCCTGAGCGTGCAGACCTTCCTGCGCGGCATCCACGTCGTGGAGTACACCGAAGCGGCGTTGAAGGACGTCGCGGGCCACGTGGTGGCGCTGGCCGACGCCGAGGACCTGCCCGCCCACGGCCAGGCCGTGCAGGCGCGTTTCGAGGCACTGTCGTGACCCGCGCGGTGAGCGCGCCCGGCGCGGACCTGACCTTGGACGAGCTGCCGCTGCGGGACAATCTGCGTGGCAAGAAGCCTTACGGCGCACCGCAGTTGACGGTTCCGGTGCAGCTGAACACGAACGAGAACCCGCATCCGCCGAGCCGGGCCCTGATCGACGACGTCGCCGAGTCGATCCGGGCGGCCGCCGCCGACCTGCACCGCTACCCGGACCGCGACGCCGTCGCGCTGCGCACCGACCTGGCGCGGTATCTGACCGCGCAGACCGGCGTCGCGGTGCAGACCGGCAATGTGTGGGCGGCCAACGGCTCCAACGAGATCCTGCAGCAGCTGTTGCAGGCCTTCGGCGGGCCGGGTCGCAGCGCTTTGGGTTTCGTGCCCTCGTACTCGATGCACCCGATCATCTCCGAGGGCATCGACACCGAGTGGATCGAGGCCGAGCGCAACGCCGACTTCTCCCTCGACATCGAGCACGCGCTGGCCGCCATCGCCGAGCGCAGGCCGGACGTGGTGTTCGTGACCAGCCCGAACAATCCCACCGGGCACAGCATCCCGCAGGACGAGCTGGCCCGCATCCTCGCGGCCGCCCCCGGCATCGTGGTGGTCGACGAGGCCTACGGCGAGTTCTCCGCGCAGCCCAGCGCCATCGGGCTGATCGACCGGTTCCCCGCGAAGCTGGTGGTGACCAGGACGATGAGCAAGGCCTTCGCGTTCGCAGGCGGGCGGCTCGGTTATCTGGTCGCCGCGCCCGCGGTGATCGACGCGATGCTGCTGGTGCGGTTGCCCTACCACCTGTCGGTGGTCACCCAGGCCGCGGCGCGCGCGGCCCTGCGGCATGCCGACGAGACCCTCGGCAGCGTGGCCGAACTGGCCGCGCAGCGCGACCGGGTGGCGGCCGCGCTGCGGGAACTCGGGTACGACGTGATCCCCAGCGACGCCAACTTCCTGCTGTTCGGCCGCTTCACCGACGCGGCGGCCACCTGGCAGCGCTATCTCGATCACGGCGTGCTGATCCGCGACGTCGGCCTGCCCGGCTACCTGCGCACCACCATCGGCCTCGCCGCCGAGAACGACGAACTGCTGCGGGTCAGCGAGCTGCTGGCGGGCACCGACCTGGCACCGCGATGAACCAGCGCCGACAGCCTTCGGCGCCGACCCGATTGGACGTGAGCATGAGTAGGACCGCCCGGGTGGAGCGGGTCACCAAGGAATCCAGCATCGTCGTCGAGCTGGATCTGGACGGCACCGGCAAGACCGAGATCGCCACCGGCGTCCCCTTCTACGACCACATGCTGACCGCGCTCGGCGCGCACGCGAGCTTCGACCTGACCGTGCGCGCGGAGGGCGACATCGAGATCGAGGCCCACCACACCGTCGAGGACACCGCGATCGTATTCGGCCAGGCGCTGGGCAAGGCGCTGGGCGACAAGGCGGGCATCCGCAGGTTCGGTGACGCCTACATCCCGATGGACGAGACGCTGGCGCACGCCGCGGTCGACGTGTCCGGCCGCCCCTACTGCGTGCACACCGGAGAGCCGGATCATCTGGTGCACACCGTGATCCCCGGTTCCGGGCCGGGCGCGCCGTACTCGACTGTGCTCAACCGCCACGTCTTCGAGTCGATCGCGCTGAACGCGCGCATCGCGCTGCACGTGCGGGTGCTCTACGGCCGCGACCAGCACCATGTCACCGAGGCCGAATTCAAGGCGGTGGCGCGCGCGCTGCGCACCGCCGTGGAGCTCGATCCCCGGGTGAGCGGGATCCCGTCGACGAAGGGAACGCTGTGACCGCCAAATCCGTCGCCCTGCTCGACTACGGGTCGGGGAATCTGCACTCCGCCGAACGCGCCCTGGCCAGGGCGGGCGCGCGGGTCGAGGTGACCGCCGATCCGGAGACGGTGCTGGCCGCCGACGGTCTGGTCGTGCCCGGCGTCGGAGCGTTCGCGGCGTGCATGGCGGGACTGCGCGAGGTGCGCGGCGAGCGCCTGATCGGTCAGCGGCTGGCCGGCGGGCGGCCGGTGCTCGGCATCTGCGTGGGCATGCAGATCCTGTTCGAGCGCGGCGTCGAGTTCGGCGAGGAGGCCGACGGGTGCGCCGAATGGCCCGGCACGGTCGAACGGCTGTCCGCGCCGGTGCTGCCGCACATGGGGTGGAACACCGTCTCCGCCCCGTCCGACAGCGTGCTGTTCGCGGGCTTGGACGCCGAGACCCGGTTCTACTTCGTGCACTCCTATGCCGCGCAGAGCTGGGATCTGCCGCCCGCCGAGCACTTCGCCGCGCCCAAGCTGACCTGGGCCGAGCACGGTGTGCCGTTCCTGGCGGCGGTGGAGAACGGCGCTCTGTCGGCGACCCAGTTCCACCCGGAGAAGTCCGGCGACGCCGGCGCCCACCTGCTGCGCAACTGGGTGAACGCGCTGTAGGGCCGGTCCCGCGCGCGCCGGGAGCACGGGACCGCCCGCTCGGTCAGTGCTTCCTGACCTTGCTGACCAGCCAGCGCCCGTCGACGTGCTCCACCGTCACGGTCATCGACATGCGGCCGGTCTGCGGGAGACCGTCGGTCTCGTCGCTGGTCACGGTCCGCACCACGTCGACGTCCACCTCGGCGCGGTTGTCGTCACCGGAGACGATGCGGCAATCGGCCGAGTTGGCCTCGGCGCGGATGTGCGCGGCCTCCGCGCTCGACTGGATGTTGGCGCGGAAGCTCTCGAACTCGGACCGGAATTCCCCGGTGCTGAGGTCGAGCATCCGCCGGGCGTGGTCGCCGAACCGCGCGTAGTCGTAAGTCGCCGCGGCGGAGCCGAATTCGCATCCGGCCAGGCGCGCCTCCTCGGGCGGCGCGGCGGTGGCGGCGGGTGCGGCGACGAAGGCCGCGGAGCAGGCGGCTGCCGAAAGGGACAGGGCGGCAGCGAGTTTGGATCGTGACATGCACTTCCTCGGTGCGAAATGAAAGCGGCGAACGGGATGATCACCGAGCGGAGACGATACCGCCCGCGCGGCACGGCTCGCGGCGAACTCGTGGCGAATCGCCCCTCCACGCCGTCGTGACGTTTTCGTGGTCCGGGCGGGCGGGCGGATCGCCGCGCATGGGATGTTCTCGAACCCCGGCCGGCATTCGAGGCCGGCGGCTTCCGGGTAGACCCTGACTCGTCTATTGGGGGCTCGTTCCGGATCCGCCGGCTGCGGCCCGGAATCTACCGTCGACGCGAGGAGGTCGACATGAGAAGCGTCACTGTTCCGCTGACGACGGGGTGCGCGGTGCTCGCCGCCCTGGCCTGCTACCGCGCACGCGTGCTCGCCGCGCGGTGATCACGGGCGCTTGCCGGTGGACCAGGCGGGAGTGGTCTGCACCCGGGACAGGCGCCAGCCTTCGCCGGTGCGGACCGCGTCGAAGCGGTAGACCTCGCCCAGGGTGTAGACCGGCGGCGGAGGCGTGCCATCGGAGGTGGCGAGCGCGAACGTGGCGATCAGGTTGGCCCTGACCTCCGCCGTGTCGCCGTGCAGGTCGATCAGCACGTTGCCGACGACGTGCTGGATGCGCAGGTGTTCGCCGTGGTTGCGGCTCGCCTGGGTGATCAGCGCGTCGCGTCCCTCGGCCGTGCCGCCGGGCGTCTTCGCGGTCGCGCCGGGGGTGTAGATCGCCCGCAGGTCGTCGAAGCGTCCCTCGTCCAGGGCACGGCCGAGTCGGTCGACCAAGGCGGTGATCTCCTGACGGTCCATCAGTTCCCGCAGTTGCGCCGTCGGCGTCGCGGTGGCGGAGGCGCAGGCCGCGGTGAGTGCGGCCAGCGGGAGGGTCAGCAGGGGCAGGGCGAGCCGGAGTCCGCGCATGGGAGGCACCTTTCGAAAAATGTTGGCTGATCCAACGTTGGCTCTGCCAACGTATCAGGTCGTGGGTGGCCCCAACAAGTCTGGGGGGAGTGGTTCTCGCGCAGCACGTGCTCCGTGCCTGCGCCCCGATCTGATCCGTACGTTGCGAGACGGGGACCGATCGCGGGCGCCGACCGGCGCGCGCCGACCGGTCCGGATCCGTGATCGAGGTCCCATCCGCCCAGGCCCTGCGCCCGGACGCCGCCGGGTAACCACTAGGCTGCTCTCGTGAGTCTTGTGCTGCTACCCGCCGTCGATGTCGCCAACGGAGAGGCCGTGCGCCTCGTACAAGGAGAAGCCGGAAGCGAAACCAGCTACGGCTCGCCTCGGGAGGCGGCGCTGGCCTGGCAGGAAGCGGGCGCGGAATGGGTGCACCTGGTCGACTTGGACGCGGCCTTCGGACGCGGCTCGAACCGGGAACTGCTCGCGGGCGTCGTCGGTGAACTCGACGTCAAGGTGGAACTGTCCGGCGGCATCCGCGACGACGAAAGCCTGGAGGCGGCCCTCGCCACGGGCTGCGCCCGGGTGAACCTCGGCACCGCCGCGCTGGAGGACCCGGTCTGGTGCGCCAAGGCCATCGCCCGGCACGGCGAGCGCATCGCCATCGGCCTCGACGTGCGCATCGTCGACGGCGAGCACCGGCTGCGCGGCCGCGGCTGGGTCAGCGACGGCGGCGACCTGTGGGAGGTGCTCGAGCGCCTGGAGCGCGACGGCTGCTCGCGCTACGTGGTGACCGACGTGACCAAGGACGGCACGCTCACCGGCCCGAACCTCGACCTGCTGCGCGAGGTCTGCGCGGCCACCGACGCCCCGGTCATCGCCTCCGGCGGCGTCTCCACCATCGCGGACCTGGTCGCGATCGCCGAACTGGTGCCGGAAGGCGTCGAGGGCTCGATCGTCGGCAAGGCGCTCTACGCGGGCCGGTTCACCCTGCCCGAGGCGCTGGCCGCGGTGAGATGACCCAGGATCTGTCGAGACTGCTCGCGGAGGCGAGCGAGGTCCTCGACTCGGTGCGCCCTCGGTTCATCGAGGGCATCGGCGCGCCGAGCGCGGTCAGCAAAGGCCGCAACGACTTCGCCACCGAGCTGGACCTGGAACTGGAGCGCACCGTCTCCGCCGAACTGCGCAGGCGCACCGGCATCGAGGTGCACGGTGAGGAATTCGGCGGGCCGCAGCTCACCTCGGGCACCGCATGGGTGCTCGACCCGATCGACGGGACCTTCAACTACTCGTCCGGGCATCCGCTCTCCGGCATGTTGCTGGCGCTGGTCCGCGACGGGGAGCCGGTGCTCGGGCTGACCTGGCTACCGCTGCTCGGCCGCCGCTACGCCGCCATGACCGGCGGCCCCGTGCTGCTGAACGGCCGAGCGCTGCCGCCGCTGCCGCGCGGCAGACTGGCCGAGGCGATGATCGGCTTCGGCGCGTTCAACGTCGACTCGCACGGCCGCATCCCCGGCCAGTTCCGCTTCGACCTGCTCGGCCCGCTGAGCAGGCTGTCCTCCCGGGTGCGCATGCACGGCTCGACCGGCATCGATCTGGCGTTCACCGCCTCTGGCGTGCTCGGCGGCGCGATCGTGTTCGGGCATCATCCCTGGGACAACGCGGCGGGCGTCGCCCTGGTGCGCGCGGCGGGCGGAGTGGTCACCGACCTGGTGGGCAGGCCGTGGACCATCGCCTCCGGCTCCGTGCTGGCGGCCGCGCCCGGCGTGCACGAAGAACTGCTCGACATGATCTGCACGGTCGCCGACCCGGCGGCCGCGGAGAAAGGGTGAGGCAATGACGTTGGCCGTACGGGTGATCCCGTGTCTGGACGTCGACGCGGGACGCGTGGTCAAGGGCGTCAACTTCGAAAACCTGCGCGACGCGGGCGATCCCGTCGAACTGGCCGCGCTCTACGACGCGCAGGGCGCCGACGAGCTGACCTTCCTCGACGTGACCGCCTCCACCGGCGACCGCGGCACCATGATCGACGTGGTGACCCGCACCGCCGAGCAGATCTTCATCCCGCTCACCGTCGGCGGCGGGGTGCGCACGGTCGAGGACGTGGACCGCCTGCTGCGCGCGGGCGCGGACAAGGTCTCGGTGAACACCGCCGCGATCGCGCGGCCGGAAGTGCTGCGCGAGATGTCCGAGCGCTTCGGCTCCCAGTGCATCGTGCTGTCGGTGGACGCGCGCACCGTGCCGGACGGGCAGCCGCCGACCCCGTCCGGGTGGGAGGTGACCACGCACGGCGGCAAACGCGGCACCGGCATCGACGCCGTCGAATGGGCCGTGCGCGGCGCCGAACTCGGTGTCGGGGAGATCCTGCTCAACTCGATGGACGCCGACGGCACCAAAGCCGGTTTCGACCTGCCGATGATCCGCGCCGTGCGGGCGGCGGTCACCGTGCCGGTGATCGCCAGCGGCGGCGCGGGCGCGGTCGAGCACTTCGCCCCCGCGGTGCACGCGGGCGCCGACGCGGTGCTCGCGGCCAGTGTGTTCCACTTCGGTGATCTCACCATCGGCCAGGTCAAGGACTCGATGCGGGCGGAGAAGATCGTCATCCGGTAGCGATTGGCGGAAATCCGCCGCGCAGGAAGGCGGGTGGTCCCGGTGCGGTTGCATCGGGCATGACCATCGGAATCGTGCTCTCGCCGTCGGCCATCGATGCCACCGGCAACGCCGTGGACACGGCGGTGGCGCTGGGTGCGGCGGCGGCCGCCGCGGGAGTCTCGTCGGTGTGGCTGGGCCAGCGGCTCAGCTACGACGCCATCGCGCTGGCGGGGATCGTCGGCCGTGCCGTGCCCGGACTGACGGTCGGCACCTCCGCGGTGCCGATCACCGCCCGTCATCCGCTGCTGATCGCCAGTCAGGCGCAGACCGCGCAGGCGGCCACCGGAGGCCGGTTCACCCTCGGGCTCGGCCTCGGCGCGAGATTCCTCGCCGAACCGGTGTTCGGTGGATCCTTCGACCGGCCGATCACCCGACTGCGCGAGTTCCTCACCGCGTTGCGCACCGTCCTGCACACCGGCACGGTGGATTTCCACGGCGAGACGCTCACCGCCGCGGCGCCGCTGCCGGCCGCGGTGGCCGGGGCGCGTCCGCCCGCGCCGATCCTGGTGGCCGCCATGGGCCCGCAGGCCCTGCGCGTCACCGGTGAGCTGGCCGACGGCACCCTGCCCTACCTGGTCGGCCCGAAGGCGCTGGGGGAGCACATCGTCGCACCCATCACCGCGGCGGCCGAGCGGGCCGGTCGCCCCGCGCCGCGAATCACCGTCCTGGTCCCCGGCGTGGTCACCGCCGACGTCGACGCCGCCCGTGCGGCCGCCGCGGCCCAGACGGCGTTCTACGACGACATCCCGTCCTACGCGCGGGTGATCGAGTTGTCCGGCGCGTCGCGGGCGGCCGACCTGGTGGCGATCGGCGACGAGGAATTGATCGCGGCCCGCGTCGCGGAGTACTTCGCGGCGGGCGCGACGGAGGTGGTGTTCGCGCAGACCGATCTGACCACGCCGGAGGACCAGCGACGCACCTGGGAGGTGCTCGGCGAACTCCAGCGCTCCCGCGTGGGCTGATCGCGGCACTCCGGTCGCGCCTGCTCGCGGACGCTCCTGTTATAACGGTGCCATGAGTCTCGACCCCGCCATCGCCGCCCGTCTCAAGCGCAACGACGCCGGGTTGGTGTCGGCCGTCGCGCAGGAACGCGCCACCGGCGACGTGCTGATGGTCGCGTGGATGGACGACGAGGCGCTGGCGCGCACCCTGGAAACCCGTAAGGCCACGTACTATTCGCGGTCGCGGCGGCAGTACTGGGTCAAGGGGGAGACCTCCGGCCACACCCAGTACGTGCACGAAGTGAGGCTCGACTGTGACGGCGACACGATCCTGCTGATCGTCGACCAGGAAGGCGCGGCCTGCCACACCGGCACGCACACCTGCTTCGACTCGGACGTCCTGCTGGCCGCGCGCTCCTGAACCCGCTCAGGAGTCCCCGTTCCGGCGCTGGGAATCGTCGCGGTTCGCGGGCGTGAGTTCGCCGAGCCGGTCGAGCGCGTCGGCCAGCCGCGCGGCCAGCAGCTCGCCGAGTTCGGCGACCTGCGCCTTCTGCGCCTCGTCCAAGCCGTCGAAGACCAAGTGCCGCACGGCTTCCAGATACCCGGGTGCGGCTTCGACGACCTTGCGGTACCCGTCGTCGGTGAGAACGGCGTGCACGCCGCGCCGCCCCGCCGTCACCGAACGCTGCGCCCAGCCCATGCGCTCCAGCTTGGACACCACATGCGACAACCGCGATAACGATGCATTTGCCTTGTGGGCAAGCTCACTCATCTGCAGTCGGTGGCCCGGTTCCTCCGACAACAGTGTCAACACCCAGTACTCGAAATGCGTCACGCCGGACTCGCGCTGCAGCTGGGTGTCGAGAGCTCCTGGCAGCCGCGTCATCAGCGCCACGATCGCACGCCACGCGCGTTGTTCGACCGGGTCGAGCCACTTCGTCACTGTGTGCCTTCTTTCAAGCCGAGTGACGTGGATTCGCGTGCACAGTCACCCGCGACATCGAGTTTGCCACGACTTCGCTCGACCGTCATAAAGATGCTGCGTGAGGTGAGTTCACTCACACGGGCCGCGACGTCGTGTCCTCGGTTTCCGGCGTGCCCGGGTGCGTGCGCCGCCACCTGCGCAGCAGCCACAGCGCGACGGCGAGCAGGAACAGCAGCGTCGCGATGACCGCGCCGGTGAGCATCGCGCCACGGAACGCGGGCGCGTCGACATCCAGGATCCGCTCACCCGCGTGCGCGGCGCTGCTGTTGCCCAGCACGATGGTCAGCGTCATCAGGCTGGGCAGCGCGAACAGGATCGCGACGACCACGGCCGCGCCCGCCGCGAACCTACCCCCTTTGCGCCGCCACACCAGCACGGCGAAAAGCAGCAGGAAAAGCGTGAGGATGGTGAACAATCCGCCGTAGCACAGGCCCCAACCGATGCCCTTGGCGAAACTTCCGTGCACCATCGATCCGACCCGCTGCGCCCACCAGCGCGGGATGAACGCCGACAGGATGAAGTACAGGACGACGAGGACGGCCACTAGCGCCGCACCGCCGATGATCCGGGTGCGCCAGGCGGATGCCGTGGATTTGCGCTCGACCGGCTGACCCTCGGTGGAAGTCATGGATCTAGCCTAGGCCGCGGCATTGCCCGACCGTGGCTGCGAACGCGGCGCGGCGCGCGACTAGCGGCTGCGCAGGTAGTTCAGTGCTTCGTCGGCATGCACGGCGGCGCGCAGCTCACCGGTGATGACCTTGCGAATGGTGCGGTCTGTGTCGATGACAAAGGTTTGCCGCTTCACCGGCGCGAGTTTGCCCAGCAGTCCGCGCTTGACGCCGAACTTCGCGGCGACGGCGCCGTCGGCGTCGGAGAGCAACGGGTAGCCGAGGCGCTGCTTCGCGGCGAATCCGGCCTGGGTGTCCACGTTGTCGGTGCTGATGCCGACACAGGTGGCGCCGAGCGCGGCGAATTCGGCGGCCAGGTCACGGAAGTGACAGGCCTCAGCCGTGCAGACGGGCGTATTGGCCGCGGGATAGAAGAAGAGGACCAGCGGGCCGTCCGCGAGCAGAGCGTCGAGCGAGCGGGGAGCGCCGGATTGATCGGGAAGCTCGAAGTCAGGGGCGAGCTGTCCTTGCTGCATACCCGGGAACACTACCGCGCGGTCGGTGCGAACGGGTATCTCGCGCGGGGGCGGACCTGATGCTCGTGCCCGGCATGCGCCGCTTGCGATCCGATCGCGGCGCCGGTGATTCGGGCACGAGCCGAGGGGACGGCTACGCGCCGATGAGTGCCGCCACCTCAGGGTTCTTGATCGCCATCACATCGAGGATGCCGTGTGCGCGCAGGAACGGCCGCAGCTCCTTGATGCGATCGCTGTGGACGGCGTATTCGTCGGGGAAGCGGTTCTTGTCGAGAGACTCCAGTGCTTTGACGTAGGTGACGAAGGACGCGAGCGCGTTGCCTGGGGCGCCTTGCCGGTGGGTCGGCTGACCCGGGCCAGCGGTGCGCGCGGCTTGCAGGCGAGCGACGGGGTGGTTCGGGACGTGCCGAGGACCCTCGGGCGCTACCGATTGCGAGGGGTACATCAGTTGTCTCCTCTCGAGATGGATACCGCATGCGACGTGGAACGCCGCGAGTGTAGTGAGCCGCGCCACACCTCCGGCGACCGCGTGGGAACCGGACGGTCGACCTGATTTGTCCGGTTTGCCGCGCCGGGTCGTCGCGTGGGCGGCACCGCTCACCGGCCGGCCGGTCCGGCCTGGGATGATGAGTGCATGCCAGGCGCGTCCACTCCCACGACCACGACCCGCGAACAGTTCCATCAGCTGGCCGCGGAGCACCGGGTGGTCCCGGTGACCCGAAAGGTCTTGGCGGACTCCGAGACTCCGCTGTCGGCCTACCGCAAGCTCGCGGGCGACCGGGCGGGCACCTTCCTGTTCGAGTCCGCCGAGAACGGCCGGTCCTGGTCGCGCTGGTCGTTCATCGGCGCGGGCAGCCCGTCGGCGCTGACCGTCGTGGACGGCGAGGCGGCCTGGCTGGGCAGCGTCCCGGCCGACGCGCCCTCCGGCGGCGATCCGCTGGTCGCGCTGCGCGAGACGCTGGAGCTGCTGCGCACCGAGCGCCTGCCCGGCCTGCCGCCGCTGACCGGAGGCATGGTCGGATACCTCGGCTACGACGCGGTGCGCCGGATGGAGCGGCTGCCCAGCCTGGCGCTGGACGACCTGCGACTGCCGGAGATGGTGTTGCTGCTCGCCACCGACCTGGCCGCGTTCGACCATCACGAAGGCGCGATCACGCTGATCGCCAACGCGGTGAACTGGAACGGCACCGCCGAGCGCGTCGACGAGGCATACGACGACGCGGTGGCCCGGCTGGACCGGATGACCGCCGCGCTCGGCGCGCCCGCCGACTCCACCGTGTCGGTGTTCGACCGGCCCGAGCCGCGATACCGGCGCAGGCGCACCACCGAGGAGTTCGGCGCGGGCGTGCGCCGCCTGGTCAAGGAGATCGAGGCGGGCGAGGCGTTCCAGGTGGTGCTGTCCCAGCGTTTCGAGATGGACTACGACGGCGCGCCGATCGATCTGTACCGGATGCTGCGCGCGTCGAATCCGAGCCCGTACATGTACCTGCTGCACGTCCCGGACGGCACGGGCGAGACCGCGTTCTCCATCGTCGGCTCCAGCCCCGAATCGCTGGTCACCGTGAAAGACGGCGTGGCGACGACCCATCCGATCGCGGGCACCCGCTGGCGCGGCGCCACCGAGGAGGAGGACCTGCTGCTGGAGAAGGGCCTGCTCGCCGACGAGAAGGAGAACGCCGAGCACCTCATGCTCGTCGACCTGGGCCGCAACGACCTGGGCCGGGTGTGCGAGCCGGGCACCGTGCGGGTCACCGAGTACCGGCACATCGAGCGCTACAGCCACGTCATGCACCTGGTGTCGACCGTGTCGGGCCGGTTGGCGCCCGGCCGGATCGCGCTGGACGCGGTGCGGGCGTGCTTCCCCGCGGGCACGTTGTCCGGCGCCCCCAAGGTGCGCGCGATGGAGCTGATCGAGGAACTCGAACCCACCCGGCGCGGCATCTACGGCGGCGTCGTCGGGTACCTGGACTTCGCCGGTGACGCGGATACCGCTATCGCCATCCGCACCGCGTTGCTGAAGGACGGCACCGCCTACGTGCAGGCGGGCGCGGGCATCGTCGCGGACTCGGATCCGGAGTACGAGGACGTGGAATCGCGCAACAAGGCGATGGCGGTGCTCAAGGCGATCGCGGCGGCCGGGACGGTGCGGGCCTACGGCGCCGAACCGGGTACGGCGGACGGCGGACCGCTATGACGGCTGCCCCTGACGACGAACCGGGCCGGGCGCGGGAACCGGACACCGGCGCGCCGGCGCGGCCGGAAGCCGCTCCGGCGGCGGACGCTTCCCCGTCGGCCGGAACGGAAGGCGCTGCGCGCCGCAACCATCCCGTTCTCCCCGTGGCGCTGCTCGCCGTCGCCGCGGCCGCGCTGTGGGGGTCGTCGCGGATGACGTGGGTGACGGTCACCTCGTCGGACGGTCTCACCCAGCCCCGCACCGATCATCTGAACGGCGGTGTGTGGTTCGGCGCGCTGACGCCGCTCGCACTGGTCCTGCTCGCCTCGATCGCGGCCGTGCTGGCCACCAAGGGCTGGTTGCGCCGTGTGGTCGGCGTGCTGATCGCGTTGGTCGCCGCGGTGGCGGCGGTGCCCGCGTTCGCGCTGCTGACCGAGTCCGGCCAGATCGCCGAGCGGGCCGCGAAGCTCGCCGAACTCCCGGCGCGCGCGCAGGTCGAGACGGCGACCACGGCGGCGTTCCCCGCCGTGCTCGCGCTGCTCGGCGCGATCGCCGCGTTCGGCGCGGGCGCGCTGCTGGCCCGCATGCCCGCCGAGACGGCGCGGTTGTCGGGCAAGTACGACAACCCGGTCTTCCGGCGCGCCGCGGCCACCGCGGAGGTCACGCAGCGGCGCGCGCAGTCCACGGACGACCGGTCGGCGCCACAGCTGTCCGAGCGCGTGCTGTGGGACGCGCTGGACGCCGGCACCGACCCGACCGACGAACCCCCGGCCGGGCAGACGCCTCCGGAGGATTCCGGCCACGGTGAGGCAGGCCGCCGTGATCGCTGAGCTATCCGCGCGCGGCGAGTGTGGCGGGTGCCACCTTGCGCCGAGCCCTTCCGCATGGTCCAACCACGGCCCCGGCGGATACGCGCCCGGTAGGTCCATTTATTCTTTGACAGCATCGGTGAGACAGCGCCTGGGGGGATTCTCAGGTAGCAAGTCCGTCTCCCCAGAAAGGATTCGAGCCAGATGACGGTACTCGACTCGATTCTCGACGGGGTCCGCGCGGATGTGGCCGCTCGGGAAGCCCTGCTGGACTTCCAGGCGGTCAAGGCGGCCGCCGCGGCGGCGCCCGCGCCGCTGGACGCCCGCGCGGCGCTGCTCGAGGACGGCATCGGCGTCATCGCCGAGGTCAAGCGAGCAAGTCCGTCCAAGGGCGAGCTGGCGGACATCCCGGACCCGGCGAGTCTGGCCAAGGCCTACGAGGACGGTGGCGCGCGGATCATCAGCGTGCTCACCGAGGGCCGCCGCTTCAACGGGTCGCTGGACGACCTGGACGCGGTCCGCGCCACGGTGAGCATCCCGATCCTGCGCAAGGATTTCGTCGTCGGCCCGTACCAGATCCACGAGGCGCGCGCGCACGGCGCGGACGTCATCCTGCTGATCGTCGCGGCGCTGGAGCAGGACGTGCTGTCGTCCCTGATCGACCGCACCGAGTCGCTTGGCATGACCGCGCTGGTCGAGGTGCACACCGAGGAGGAGGCCGACCGCGCGCTGGAGGCGGGCGCGTCGGTGATCGGCGTGAACGCGCGCAACCTGAAGACGCTCGAGGTCGACCGCGACGTCTTCGCCCGGATCGCGCCCGGATTGCCCACCGAGGTGATCCGGATCGCCGAGTCCGGCATCCGCGGCACGGCCGACCTGCTGGCCTACGCGGGCGCGGGCGCGGACGCCGTCCTCGTCGGCGAGGGTCTGGTGACCAGTGGCGACCCCCGCGCGGCGGTCTCCGAACTGGTGACGGCGGGCACCCACCCGTCCTGCCCGAAGCCGGCGCGGCGGGGCCGGTGACCGGCGTGGCGGTACCCCAGGCCAGCGACGGAGTCGCCCAGCGCAGCGGACACGAGCCCGACGTGGGCGGGCACTTCGGCGTCTACGGCGGCAGGCACGTGCCGGAGGCGTTGATGGCGGTCATCGAGGAGGTCACCGCCGAATACGAGAAATCGAGGCTCGACGACTCCTTCCTCAACGAACTCGACCGGCTGCAACGCGACTACACCGGCCGCCCGTCGCCGGTGTTCGAGTGCAAGCGGCTGTCCGAGCACGCGGGCGGGGCCCGCATCCTGCTCAAGCGCGAGGACCTGAACCACACGGGCTCGCACAAGATCAACAATGTGCTCGGCCAAGCGCTGCTGGCCAAGCGGATGGGCAAGACCAGGGTCATCGCGGAGACCGGCGCTGGCCAGCACGGCGTCGCCACGGCGACCGCCTGCGCGCTGCTGGGCCTGGACTGCGTCGTCTACATGGGCGCGGTCGACACCGCGCGCCAGGCGCTCAACGTGGCGCGGATGCGCCTGCTCGGCGCCGAGGTGATCTCGGTGACCTCCGGTTCGCAGACGCTCAAGGACGCCATCAACGAGGCGCTGCGCGACTGGGTGACCAACGCCGACGACACCTACTACTGCTTCGGCACCGCCGCGGGCCCGCATCCGTTCCCGATGCTGGTGCGCGATTTCCAGCGCATCATCGGCATGGAGGCACGCGCCCAGGTGCAGGCCGCCACCGGGCGGTTGCCCGACGCGGTCGTCGCCTGTGTCGGCGGCGGATCCAACGCCATCGGCATCTTCCACGCGTTCCTCGACGACACCGACGTCCGGTTGATCGGATACGAGGCGGCCGGTGACGGCGTCGACACCGGCAGGCACGCGGCCACCTTCACCGGCGGGACGCCGGGAGCGTTCCAGGGCGCGTACTCGTACCTGCTGCAGGACGAGGACGGCCAGACCATCGAGTCGCATTCGATCTCGGCGGGCTTGGACTACCCCGGCGTCGGCCCCGAGCACGCCTACCTCAAGGACATCGGCCGCGCCGAGTACCGGCCGATCACCGACACCGAGGCGATGGACGCCCTGCTGCTGCTCAGCCGCAAAGAAGGCATCATCCCGGCGATCGAGTCGGCGCACGCCGTGGCGGGCGCCCTGCGACTGGGCAAGGAACTCGGCGAGGGCGCGATCATCCTGGTGAACCTCTCGGGCCGGGGCGACAAGGACATGGATACGGCAGCGCGGTGGTTCGGGCTGTTCGACGAGCCGAAGGAGCAGGGCCGGTGAGTCAGCAGTCCCGCTTGGCGAACACCTTCGCCGCCTGCCGCGCCGATGGCCGCGCGGCACTGATCGGCTACCTGCCCGCGGGCTATCCCGACCTGGCCGGTTCCATCGAGACCGTGCGCGCGATGGTCGCAGCGGGGTGCGACATCATCGAGGTCGGCGTCGCCTACTCCGATCCCGTGATGGACGGACCGACCATCCAGGCCGCCGCCGAGCAAGCGCTGCGCGGCGGTGTGCGGGTGCGCGACGTGTTCTCGGTGGTCGAGGCGATCACCGGCGCCGGAGGCCAGGCAGTCGTGATGAGCTACTGGAATCCGGTGCTCAAGTACGGCGTGGATCGCTTCGCGCGGGATCTGGCCGCCGCGGGCGGCGCGGGCATCATCACCCCCAACCTGATCCCGGACGAGGCCGACGACTGGTTCGTCGCCTCCTCCACGCACAACCTGGACCGCATCTTCCTGGTCGCGCCGTCGTCCACCGAGGAACGCCTGGTGAAAACGCTCGAGGCCAGCCGAGGTTTCGTCTACGCCGCCTCCACCATGGGCGTGACCGGCGCGCGGGACGTGGTGTCTTCGGCCGCGCCCGCCTTGTGCGCGAGGATCCGGGCCCACTCCGACATCCCGATCGGCGTCGGCCTCGGTGTCCGCTCGGGTGAGCAGGCCGCCGAGATCGCGTCCTACGCCGACGGGGTCATCGTCGGCTCGGCGCTGGTCACCGCGGCGGGCCAGGGACTGGACGCGGTGCGTGCGCTCACCGCGGAACTGGCCGAGGGCGTGCGTTCGGCGACCGTGGCGTCCTAGCCGACCCGGCGGTACCGCGCACCACTTGGACCAGCGATTCCGCCGCACGTTGCTCCGAGGTCGCGGCCGGGTCGCCATTGGACCGGGATCAGCCGACGGGTTCCCACGCCGCACGATAGGCGGAACGCCGAAAAGAGCGGTGCGAGGGCGGCCGTCGGTCGGCACCCCGGGCGTGTTCCGCGCGGCCCGGGCGAGCCCTCACACGACGAGCGCGGTGCGCTGGTGGCGGGACGGTCGAGCATCTCCGCTACGGTGGCCCCGTGACGTTACGAGTCCTCGCAGACAGTGTCCTGGCCGACGGCGGCGTCAGCGGCGCCGTGCTGGCCTACCTCCCCAGCCCCGCGCGCGGCGTCTGGCAACTCGGTCCGTTCCCGCTGCGGGCGTACGCCCTGTGCATCATCCTCGGCATCATCGTCGCGATCTGGTGGGGCGAACGGCGCTGGCGCGCACGCGGCGGCCAGCCCGGCGCGATCCTGGACGTCGCGATGTTCGCCGTGCCGTTCGGTCTGGTCGGCGGCAGGCTCTACCACGTGGCCACCGACTGGCAGAAATACTTCGGCGCCGACGGGCACCCGATCGACGCGCTGAAGATCTACCAGGGCGGCCTCGGCATCTGGGGCGCGGTGCTGCTCGGCGGCATCGGCGCCTGGATCGGCTGCCGGGTCTACAAGATCCCGCTGCCCGCCCTGGGTGACGCGGTCGCACCGCCGATCCTGCTGGCGCAGGCCATCGGCAGGATCGGCAACTACTTCAACCAAGAACTCTACGGGCGCGAGACCGACCTGCCGTGGGGCCTGGAGATCTACCGGCGGGTGGGCGACGGCGGACAGCTCGACATGATGAACGGCGCCTCCACCGGCGTGGTCGAGAAGATCGTGCACCCCACCTTCTTGTACGAGCTGCTGTGGAACCTGCTCGTCGTCGTGCTGCTGGTCTACGTGGACAAGCGTTTCCGGATCGGCCACGGCCGCCTGTTCGCGCTGTACGTCGCCGGGTACTGCTTCGGACGGTTCTTCGTGGAACTGATGCGCGCCGACGAGGCGACGAAGATCGCGGGCATCCGGATCAACTCGTTCACCTCCGCCCTGGTGTTCCTGGCCGCGATCGCCTACTTCGTGTTCGCCACCAAGGGGCGGGAGACGCCGCAGCAGTTGCAGCCGGGTGGGAGCCCGCGACCGTGGCCGTGGCAGCTGCGGGCGTTGCGCGCGGCAGGAGCGGCGCGAACCGAGAAGCCCTCGGGCACGGGCGAAGCCGAGAACGCCGGGTCCGTTGCCGACGCCTCCGGGACCGGCACGTCCGTTGCCGAGCCGGACGCGACCGAGCCGGCCCGGCGAAGCGAGGGTTCCGAGAGCGGTTCGCAGAGCACGGATTCGGACAAAGCCGCCTCCGACAAGGGTTGACCCGGCACGTGGCATCCGCTAGGCAACGTTCGGGCGACCCGCCGCGATAACCACTGGAAGCGCCGGCCGCTCCGGGGAGGACAACCAGGTCGTTCCCGGTGACAATGACTCGTGATCGTCGCGAGCCACGGTTCGGCGATCCAGTGAGGCCGGGGGCCGACAAGAGGGTGCCCGCACTAATGAGGAGGACATCGGTGACCGACCCTTACCAGCAGAACCAGGGCGCCGGGGGCCCGCAGTACGGCCCGCCCGGCACCGGGCCGGACCTGACCAAGCCGCTGGAAGCGCAGAGCCAGCCGTCCTACAGTCCGCCGTCGGACCCCTACGTCCAGCAGCCCCAGTACGGTCAGCCGGCGGGAGCCTACGGCCAGCAGCCGGGCGGTTACTTTCCCGCGCCGTACCCGGCCGGTCCGCAGGGCTACAACCCGAACGACCCGGAGGCGCCCTGGGGCCGCGACCCGTTCGGTGTTCCGCTGTCGGACAAGCAGAAGCTCGTCGCCGGCCTGCTGCAGATCTTCCTCGGCAGCTTCGGCGTCGGCCGCTTCTACCTCGGCTACACCGGCCTCGGCGTCGCCCAGTTGGTGGTCAGCGCCATCACCTGCTTCACCGTCGGGTGGATCTGGGGCATCGTCGACGGCGTCCTGATGCTCACCGGCAAGGTGCCCGACAGCGACGGCCGCCCGCTGCGCGACTGACCGCGGCGGATCGTCGGAGGCGGGCGCGGCGTGCCCGCCTCCGAGTCGTCGCGGGCCGCAGGCATCGACAGCAACCGTTGCGCGCACGGTGATCGGGATACTGTCGCCGGTGAAAATCCTGGCGTAGCATGACCGGACTCGCGTGCCGTGTGTGGAGCTCCACGCACCGAAGAGAGGGATTCCGTGCGTCGCAAGCTGTTCGCCGCCGCCATGCTCGCCATCGTCGCCGCCACCGGATCGACCGCGTGCGGTGGCAGCGACCCCAACGTGCTGAAGGTCGGCACCGAGGGCACCTACGCCCCGTTCAGCTTCCAGGGCTCCGACGGCAAGCTCACCGGATACGACGTCGAGGTGATCCAGGCGGTCGGCGACAAACTCGGCAAGAAGGTCGAGTTCGTGCAGACGCCGTGGGACGCCATATTCGCGGGCCTGGAGTCCAAGCGCTTCGACCTGGTGGCCAACCAGGTGACCGTGAACGACGAGCGCACGGCCAAGTACGCGCTGTCGACGCCCTACACCACGTCGGTGGGCGTGATCGTCACTCGCGCCGACAACAACGCCGTCACCGGCCTGGCCGATCTCGCCGGGAAGACCTGCGCGCAGTCGGCCACCAGCAACTGGAGCAAGGTCGCCACCGACGCGGGCGCGAAGGTCGAGGCCGTCGAGGGCTTCGTGCAGGCCGTCCAGCTGCTGAAGAACGGCCGCGTGGACGCCACCGTCAACGACAATCTCGCCGTCGCCGAATACACCGAGAAGACCGGCGACACGAGTGTGAAGATCGCCGCCAGGACCGGATCGGTGAGCAAGCAGGCGTTCGCGGCGCGCAAGGGCGACGCGCTGATCACCGACGTGGACAAGGCGCTCGACCAGCTGCGCGCCGACGGCACCCTGGCGAAGATCTCGGACAAGTACTTCGGTACCGACGTCAGCCGGTAGCCGGCATCGTTCATGGACGCCGCCACCCGGGATCTCATCTGGCACAACCTGTCGCCGATGCTGCAGGCCACCGTCACCAAAACCCTTCCGCTCACCGCCATCAGCTTCGCCATCGGGCTGGCGCTCGCGCTGTTCGTCGCGCTGGCCAGGATGTCGCCTGCGTGGCCGTTGTCGGCGGCGGCCCGTTTCTACATCTCGATCATTCGCGGCACGCCGCTGCTGGTGCAGCTGTTCATCGTGTTCTACGCGCTGCCGCAGTTCGGCATCGTGATCGACCCCTTTCCCGCCGCGGTGATCGCGTTCAGCCTCAACGTCGGCGGATACGCGGCCGAAGTGGTGCGCGCCGCGATCCTGAGCGTCGCGACGGGCCAGTGGGAGGCGGCGCAGGCGCTCGGCATGTCGTACCCGATGATGCTGCGGCTGATCATCCTGCCGCAGGCCGCGCGCATCGCCGTGCCGCCGCTGTCGAACACGCTGATCTCCTTGGTGAAGGACACCTCGCTGGCCTCGACCATCCTGGTGACCGAGCTGCTGCGCGTCGCCCAGCTCGCCGCCGCCCCCACCTTCGACTTCTTCGCGCTCTACGGGGTCGCGGCGCTGTATTACTGGGTGATCTGCCTGATCCTCGGGTTCGGGCAGACCCGGCTGGAAACGAGGTTGGCCCGTCATGTCGCCCGCTGAATACTCATTTGTACCTGCGATGGAGCTGTCGTTCATTTTTTTCACCAAGGATTCACCGTGGCCACGGCGGGACCTGTCCGCCGAGCGGGACTAGGCTCTACCCGTGATGCGACGGACGAAGATTGTGTGCACGCTCGGACCGGCCACTGCCACCGAGGACCGTATCCGCGAACTCGTCGAGAGCGGCATGGACGTGGCTCGGCTGAACTTCAGCCATGGCGAGCACGCCGACCATGCCGAGAACTACAAGAAGGTGCGTCAGGCCTCCGACCACCTCGGCCGGGCCGTCGGCATTCTCGCCGACCTGCAGGGTCCCAAGATCCGCCTCGGCCGTTTCCTGGAGGGCAGGACCGTCTGGGCGACGGGCGAAGAGGTCCGCATCACCGTCGACGACATCGACGGCACCCACGACCGCGTGTCCACTACCTACAAGGAACTGGCCCAGGACGCCAAGCCCGGCGATCGCCTGCTGGTCGACGACGGCAAGGTCGGCCTCATCGTCACCCGTGTGGACGGCAACGACGTGGTCTGCCGGGTCACCGAGGGCGGACCGGTCTCCAACAACAAGGGCGTGTCGCTGCCCGGCATGGACGTGTCGGTCCCCGCGCTGTCGGAGAAGGACATCGAGGACCTGGAATTCGCGCTGAAGCTCGGCGTGGACTTCATCGCGCTGTCGTTCGTGCGGTCCCCGTCCGACGTCGAGCTGGTGCACGACGTGATGGACCGGGTCGGCCGCCGGGTGCCGGTGATCGGCAAGCTGGAGAAGCCGGAGGCGATCGACAACCTCGAGGCCGTCGTCCTGGCCTTCGACGCGGTGATGGTCGCGCGCGGCGACCTCGGTGTGGAGCTGCCGCTCGAGCAGGTGCCGATCGTGCAGAAGCGCGCCATCCAGATGGCCCGCGAGAACGCCAAGCCGGTCATCGTCGCCACGCAGATGCTGGAGTCGATGATCGACAACTCCCGCCCCACCCGCGCCGAGGCTTCCGACGTGGCCAACGCGGTGCTCGACGGCGCCGACGCGGTGATGCTGTCGGGTGAGACCTCGGTGGGCAAGTACCCGATCGAGACGGTGCGCACGATGGCGCGCATCGTGCACGCGGTGGAGACCGAGTCGACCCGGGTGCCGCCGCTGACCCACGTGCCGCGCACCAAGCGCGGTGTGATCTCCTACGCCGCCCGCGACATCGGCGAGCGGCTCAACGCCAAGGCGCTGGTCGCGTTCACCCAGTCGGGCGACACGGTGCGCCGCCTGGCGCGCCTGCACACCCCGCTGCCGCTGCTGGCGTTCACGCCGCTGCCTGAGGTCCGCAGCCAGCTGGCGCTGACCTGGGGCACCGAGACCTTCATCGTGCCGACCGTGAGCAGCACCGACGCGATGATCCACCAGGTGGATGTAGCACTTCTGTCGATGGGCCGATACCAGAAAGGTGACCTGGTGGTCATCGTGGCCGGGTCGCCGCCCGGTACCGTCGGTTCCACCAACCTGATCCACGTTCACCGAATCGGTGAGGAGGACCATTAGTGAGTGCTTCCCTGAGCAGCCCCGTCGCCGTCGCGGAGTCCGATGCGCAGCGTTCCGACCTGGACGTGCTGCTCGGCCTGCTCGATCTCGAGCAGATGGACGAGGACGTCTTCGTCGGCCAGCACCCGGAGAAGGTGTGGAGCCGCACCTTCGGCGGTCAGCTCGTCTCGCAGGCCATCATCGCGGCGGGCCGGACGGTCGGCGACCGTCCGGTGCACGCGGTCAACGCGCATTTCGTGCGCGGCGGCGATGTGAAGAAGCCGATCGAGTACCGGGTGGACCGGCATCGCGACGGTCGCGCCTTCGCCAACCGCACGGTCACCGCCAGCCAGGACGGCCAGGAGCTGTTCGTCATGCTCGCCGCCTTCCAGGACTGGGGCACCGGTCTGGAGCACGCGCACGCGCAGCCGGAGGTGCCGGACCCGGAGACGCTGCCGCGGGTGGAGGAGAGCTTCGAAGGCTTGGAGGACAAGCTGGAGATGTTCGTCAAGGCGCCGCATCCGATCGATATGCGCTACACCAACGATCCGGCATGGATCTTGAAGGGCACGGGGGAGCGGCTCAACCACAACCGGGTGTGGATGCGCGCGGACGGCAGGCTGCCCGACGATCCGCTGATCCATGTGGCGACGCTGGGCTACTCGTCCGACACCACGGTGCTGGACTCGATCATCACCACCCACGGGCTGTCATGGGGGCTGGATCGCATCGTCGCGGCCACGGTCAACCACTCGATCTGGTTCCACCGCCCGTTCCGTTTCGACGAGTGGGCGCTGTACTGCACCGAGTCGCCGGTGGCCGCGGGCTCCCGTGGCCTGGCGACCGGCCGCTTCTACTCCCGCAGCGGTGATCTGCTGGCCACCACGGTGCAAGAGGGACTCATCCGCCACTTCCCCGCGCGGCGCTGAGCCCCGCAGCGGTTCGAATCACAGCAGTTCGAGATCGCGATCGATGTCGAGATCGACGTCGGTGCAGTGCGAAGCGTGAATCGAGACCGGGATATCGGCTCCCGGCTCGGTTCGCGCCAGCCCCGAGATGCCGTGCAGCAGCTGGCGTTCCAGCGCGGCCATGTGGTCGTCGGTCAACTGGTCGGGTGCGCCGACCAAACTGAGCGCGATCTCGTAGGTGCTGCGATGGTCCGAGCTCTCGCCGGGACGATCGGCGCGGCAGCGGCTCTCCAGAGCCGTGTGGGCCGGATCGTCGGCGTCGACGGGCAGGGTGAAGCGCCAGGCGAACACGTCCCGGTCGGTGAGATGGTCGTCCACCACCTCGCGCACGGCGTCGACGACGCGTTCGAGAGTTTCCGGTGTCACATAAACATGGAGCGAAACATCCGAAATGCGTTTCGGCATGTCTGATTCCTGTCCTGTGTCGAACCAGCAACGGCGGAGAGTGTTGTCCGGCGGGAGTTTAATGCGTCCGGCGCGGAAATGAACACAGCCCGTTGATAACAGGTTCGATACGCGATGGCGCCCAGCGCGCTGACGGGTGCGATTTCCGCCCGCGGTCACCGGGTGCGCTGGGCGGCGAGGAAGGTCGCCAGCGGCGCCGGTGCGCCGCCGGGGCGGATGACCAGTCCGCGGCGCTCGTCGTGCGGCCAGCGCGGCTGTTCGTGCGGGGCGAGCGCCAGCAGCAGCGGCACCAGCGCCTCGGCGATGCGGTCGCCCACCTCGCAGAACGCCTGGGCGGACAGCCCGACCGGATCGGCGATGTTCTCCCGGCCCACCAGGGACAGGTCGTTGCGAGCACGGTGCAATTCGGCGACCGTGCGCGCGCCGGTGACGTGCGCGATGCGGTGGGCCTCCAGCAGCGTGAAGGTGCGCGCTCCGGCGCCGAAGGCCAAGTCCGCCACCTGCTCGCGGATCTGCTCGGTCATCGTGAGAACCAGGTCGGCCTTGTCAATCATCTCCGGCTTCAGGCGGCGTGCCCGGAAATTGCTCGCGTCGGCGCCCAGCCCGGTGATGGTCTGCGCGGCCAGCGGCTCGACGGGAAATCCCACCAGCGCACGGGTTCCCGCACTTTCGGCGGTGAGATAGGGGAGATCGTGTTCGACCGCGAGGGCGCGCGTGAGCCGCTCGGCGATCACCGAACGGCAAACGTTGCCGTTGCAGACGAACAGGACGTGCATACCGCTAACGATAAACGGCGCGGAGGCTACCAGAAGGGTCTGAGTCGTTCGTCCCACATGTGGGAACAACATATTCATCTGTTCGTAGCGCGCCGTACACGAAGCGCGCCGCTTCGACCCTCTGGCCTGCGACGTACGTCACTCCGAAGAGCGGTGCGGTTCAATTGTCTCCAGGTTTGTACCCCGGCGGTCCCGCATTCAAACGACACACTGTGATTGCTTCGTGATTGGAAGGGCACGCAGGTTCTCGGATTCGCCACCGTAGTAAACGCTTTCGCTCACCACGGGTTCGATCACGGCCTGCCTACCCCGGACGCGACCTCGCCTCGTGACCGCTGGAGGCGACCACGGGCGCGAACCGCGCAAGTCCCGTCGCGGGATCCATCCCCCGGCGGCACATGGATCACGCGAGCGCTCCGGTGCACGGTTCGCCGCGTCGTGGGTCGGACTGGCTCGGGGGATCTCACCGACCGAACATGGCGATCCGGAACAGTCGCCCGCGATGACCCGGGCGCCTCTGACCACTGGCGTCGATGCCGCTCGCGGGCCAGCTCGCACGATTCCGGCAAACGCAGAACGGAGGCGTCGACACCTGGACTCACTGTCGCAACGCACTCGAAGCCCCGATCGCGACGCACCGCCGAAGCCCCGATCGCGACGCACCGCCGAAGCCCCAACCACTACGCACCGCCGAAGCCCCGATCGGAACGCACCGCCGAAGCCTCAATCGCAACCCACCCCAAAACGCCCCATCCCACGCGACGCAACCACGCACTCCGGGGGGTTCGGGGGGCGAAGCCCCGCCGAGCGGGGCCTGGGGGTTGCACCCCCAGAAAAAACGACGAGCGCCCCCCGCGAGCAGGGGACACCCAAAGCGAGTGCCGAGTGTGGGACTCGAACCCACACGTCCTTTCGGACAACGGTTTTTGAGGTTGTCACTCTCGACGTTTGAGGTCGTTGGCGGACGTTGGATACCGGGGTCTATCTGGGGGTGACCAGCGAACATGTCGGTTTGGCTCGTTGTTGTCGTTGGGTGTCTTGGGGGCCGCTGCGGACTGGCTGCGGACAAGTGGGCTGGCCCGAAACGCGCGTAGATAGATGCGTTGGACATGCGGAGCCCTCGGTCCGACCGGGCTACTGTTCACTCCTGTGCTGACGACTTGGGATCAACGCGACATAGCCATGCTGGCGCTCATCGTCGCGACGTGTAGTGCAGTTTTTGTCCTTGGCGGCCTCGTTTGGCAAATTACTTTGTACCGATTGTCGGGTGCGCGGTTACGTGTGACGATCGCCCACGGCGCGATCAGTCCTTTGACTGAAGCGCTGCATTCAGCGGCACCTGGTCACCTCCTATCTGTCGACAAAGTCGACACCCCCAAGTCGCGGATGCGGGAGGAGTTGATCGAGGTGGTTTTGTGCAAGGTCGTCAACACCGGACGGGCCGCGATCTCGATTGAGCACATTGGGATCGACTTCGGGAGAGAACGTTGGTGGCGGCGTGGTCGGCGGTCAATGGTGCCAGCCGCAGTCACCGCATTCGGCGGAGTTGCGGTTGGTACCCATCGGCTCGACGCTGGCGAATCCGCAACGCTGATATTCCCGCTTTGGGGTTGCGTGACGTATGAGCAGCGTCAGCGGGGTGATGTCCGCCTTGCTGCCTACGCCTCACCGGCGGGCAGACGAACAGTCATCTCCAAACGATCAAAACGATTGGTGTTGAGAACGGGCAAAGAGACACTGCTCCGCGACCACGTCGTCACCAGGGAGGAGCGGGCGCACCGAGCATTTTGGTCACATACACGGGGGACTGACGGCCAAGGCGAATCAGGCGTCAGATGGTCTATGCTGCGTGATCGACTCGAAGCGGCAAAGAGCGCCGAGGATGTGCGCGATGGCCTCAACCTGAATGGGGATGAGAACGGTTACCACATAGCCTCGGCGGCAGTTTGGGAGGCGTACAACTGGAGTGCCGGACACCAGCGTGTCTGGGATGGGTACTAACCGCTCGGTCGCGTCGGTGTGTGTCGATTGCCCGGCGCCGCATGTCCCATCATTCGTGTGCTCGGGGCGGCAGTAACAGTCGCAGAGATCGCGGCTAATTCAAATTCGCGCTTCCGGCACTAGCGCACCTAAGTGACACGCGCCTGGCCCTGGTTGGTGGTGGGTTGCGCTCGTCGGGGCTGGCTACCCCGCCTGCCCCCTAGGGCCTGCCCGTCACGCGCAGAGGCTCACAGGTCAAGAGTCGGCGAATGCCGATCCCGTAGGGACGCCGTAGGCGCTCTTGAGGTGTGAGGGGCGCGGGATCACAATGCAGGCCACCACCGACCAGGGCCAAGCGGCCGAAGGACGCTCAGTAGTTCGGCAACCGTGAGAAGGGGGCCGAAAGCCCCCTCCGGGTCAGTACGGGTAGCGGTCGAGCATCTAGAGATTGCGTCGGTGCTGGGTGTTGCACGGGGTGCAGTGCCAGATGACCTCGTCCTGGGGGCCGTACTTGGAGGTGAATGGGACGGCGGCGGGCTGGTCGCATCCGCGGAGCTGGCAGGTGGTGGGCTTGGTGGTCATCTCGCGGGTTCCTCTCCGGTTGGGGTGGTCGGGCTGAGGGCGTCTCGATCACGGCTCCGGTGGGTGTCAAGAGTGGCGCCAGCCATCACGCAGTGACGCCGTAGGCGCTCTTGATGCCCGCTGGTGGCGTGATAGCCCTCGGATCAGTCAGGCCGCCACGGCCGGAGAGAAACTGGTGACCGGCGAGCCCTGTCGACTGGATGCGGTGACCTCGCTTGTGCAATTCGGGGACCTCGGCGGGACCACAGCCAGTGGACCGGGCAGAGTGCCGGCCGATTCGTGCACGGCTGCGGGAGGTAAGTCGGGTACGGCTCTCGGCGTGCCCAGCACTGCTTCGGTTGATGCAGAAGCGACCAGACAGGAACTGGGTGCGCCCCGGCGGCCGAGTGTCGCCGACGCGCTCGACGCGCCGCGAGCGACGCCCCATCAGCCGCGCTGCGCGTCGCAGCGCGGCGGCGGCGCGAAGCGCCGCCGGGGCGCTCTTGTTGCTGTATGGCGAAATTCGGCAACAACTCGCGTACGTGCCCCTGGTGGTGACGGGTCAAAGTCGGAGAACGGCGAGCGTCTTGTCGTCGTGACGCTTCGAGCGGGGAAGGATACGGCCTCGGGGGTCGGTCTCAGCCTCCCACGCTTCGCATCGGTCGAGTTCATCATGGAGTTGTGCGGACGTGTGGTTCGCGATCTGCGGCCAGGAAACCTCGAGCGCGGCGAGGGTGTCGCTTGCGCCATCGGTTGCGGCGATGACCCACGAAACACGGTCGCGCGGGAAGATTTTGCAAAGAGCGTGGTCGGCGGCGTTGGGGTCGGCCTCGGCGATCCAGTAGCCGCCTGAGCGATTGCGGTGCTGACGTTCCCGCTGTTGCAGTTGTCCGAGAAGCTCTCGATGGTGCTGGTCGAAGTCCGCCCCTGCGGCGAGACGTGCACGGTAGGTCTGGGCTTCGGCGAGGTCGAGTTGAGAGAGCCTTGTGTCGGTAATGGTGCGGTGGGTGCCGTCACGGAATCCGACGACAGCACACGAGTCGCCGAGTACGAGCACCTCGACCGATGCCTTGCCAACGCGCACAAGGACCACAGTGCTTGATGGCGCTTTACCGCGGATCAGATGCAGGTCTGCGGCGGTGGCGGCGATGGATACACGAAGGACTTGGGGAAGGGGGGCGGTGGAGTCGAGTTGGTGGGCGAGATGTCGGCCGAGGTGCCGAACGTAGTCGCTGGCGGGAGGAGTGCCCGGGGTGTGAGAGGTCGCTCCGTCGAGCACCACGAGCCCTCTCGGAGTCGGGAAGACCCAATCGTCGGTTCCGCGTTCCGGCAGCTGCGCCGCAGCGACTTCCATCACTAGCGCTCGATTCGGTATGGGCCAGCGATAAGGCGGGAATCGGTGATCACGGTTTCGCTCTCGAAATCGCACGCGATCGCGCAGCTGATGAACGTGTCTTTGGGGCTGTACACGTCTGTGAGATGGGCGGTGAGCCAGTGCGCCACTCCGAGCGATCCGATGGCCGTGATGCCCGCGATGTGGACGATGACGCGGTTGTCTTCGATCCGGCGCGATAGGTAGCCGACATCCGAGCGGCGAGCACTGTCCTGCCGGTATGGGGAACCGTGGCGCAGACCGGTCTGAGCATCGATGATCCACCAGCCGTCGCTGTTGTGTTCGAACGACAGGTTCGTGTCCGCTTCGAGCAGCCTGCGGGCAACTGGGGCCGACTTCGGGCCACACACAACTATCGAGTCACCGTCAGGCAGTGACTCAGTATCCGGACGGATTGCAAATCGACTGGTGCTGAACGAAAGCCGTTCAAGGTCGGCGTTGAGCCGGTCGCGAACAGCCTCGTCGCTCTCATCAAGAAACGGTCGTTCACGACCGTCCTCGAAGCCCATTCGGTGCGGTATCCCGATCGCGACAGGGCCGACACCGAAGAATGCCCGCTCGGGCGGTGGCGCCGACTTCCGAATCTGGCTGACGCGGCTCTTGGTAATCCCGATCTGCGCGGCGAGATCGGTGTAGCTGAGTCCGGTGGTCTGATGTGCCTCTTCGAGGGCTTCCCTGCGTAGCCGGGCCAGCTCGGCTCCACGCTGTTGGTAGACAGTCATCAGGTCCGTTGCCCGCCGTCCCCGGCGGATGGGGTCCGGGTCTCGCCGGACCTGGTCGAACTCATCAGCGTTGGCCACAGCACGAGTTTAGAACCCCTTGACCACGAGCCGCACGGTACGTATGGTTTTAGTTTATACCCCTCAACTATGCAGCTGGAGCGCAGCAGGCACGAGTTTAGGGGTATCAACTCAAGCATCAAGGAGACGAAAACATGGCTTTGAAGGATGTTTGGTTCACCCCGGCGTTCGAAGACGCGTTCCCGATGGGTCTGTTCCTGTTGGGTGAGATCGCGCCGGTGACAGAGTTCAGCTCCGACCGCAACGCGCCGAAGCGTCAGCGGTTGGATCTGGACGCGGAGGGCAACGGCACCGGTAAGCGGTTGTGGAAGGGCACGGTCACCGATCCGGCGGCGGCGAACGCGAAGCAGGCGAGTTTCGATGTGGTGTTCGTCGCGGATGTGCAGCCGGTTCCGGCGGCTCCGGAGATCGCGCGGGGTATGCGGCCGGTGGAGCTGGAGGGGTTGCAGGTCAAGCCGAAGATCGCTGGTCAGGGTGAGTTCAAGTCGATCGGCTGGACGATCCGAGCGACGGGGATCAAGGGCGACAACTCCGGTGCCAAGGCTGCGACCGGTAAGGCGGCGGCGTGATGTCGGAGGTCGAGATCGGCTCGCGGGTGAGTACGACGGTGCTCGTTGAGCAGTTGAGCGTGAAGTACCGCCCGGCCTATGAGTTCCGTGGTGACCGGTATTCGGCGTCGGTGGATATCGATTTCGGGGTGGGCATATCAGCGTCGGTGACGTTGAGCATCGCTGATGCCCGCACGCTGGCCGAAGTTCTGCCCGGCATCCTGGCTGAGCATGATGCCGCGGTGTCCGCGTCGGTGGATAAGGCGGCCTGACGATGAATACGGCGGACCGGTCGGCGGGGATGCGTCTTGCGCGCTGGTCCGCCGTGGTCATCATCATCGCGGTCGGCGCCGCGGCGTTCCGACTCAGCTTCGCCACGCTGAAGGACCTCGCGGTCCTGGCGCACATCCCGGCGTCGGATGCGTGGCTGTTCCCGCTGATCGTGGACGGCACGATCCTTCTCGCCACGTTCGGGGTGCTGGTCCTGGCCAACGCTCCGGAACGCCGGTTCTTCGTTACGGTCCTGGTCATCGGCTCGATCGTGTCGGTCGCGGGCAACTCGCTGCACGCGGTCGCGGCCGGTCGGGAACTGCCGTGGTGGGCCTCGGCGCTAGTGGCTGCGATCGCCCCGATTTCCCTGCTGGCCGATACGCACGGGTTGGCGCTGCTGATCCGTGCGGCACAACGAGATTCGGCACCCGAACCGGCTCCTGCTGCCGTGGTCGAGCCTGCCGTCGAGCAGGCAACGCCCGAGCCCGATCCGGAGCCGGTGTCGGTCCCCGAACCCGAACCCGAAACCAAGCCTGAGCCTGTCCCGTTGCCGGTGCCTGAGCCGGTACGGGTGGCTGAGCTTCGCCCGGTGCCTGATGCGCCGGTCCACATTCCTGTTCGTTCTTCGCGACCGCAGCAGACCATGCTGCCGATCGCTGTTCCTGTTGGGGGTTGAGATGACTGCTTTTGTTCCTGCTGTGGCGACGGGTGTTTCCGCGCTGGTCACCGTGCTGGCTGGTGTCGGGGTGCTGGTGGACCGGCCTTCGGATACTCCGGCTCCGGTTGTCCCGGCCGCTGCGTCCTCCTCGGTGGCGACTACGACCGCGAGCCCGGCTCTGGTTTCGGATCGGTGCGTGATGTTCTGCGAGAACGCCGGGCCGGGTCGCTCTGAGTTCGAGATGGTTCCGGCGTCTCCGGTGCCACAGGGGTGCCGGTTGTTCTGCGAGTTGGAGCGTGGCCGGGAAGGTGGGGCGTTCTGATGAGTGTCGCGGGAACGGTGATGCTCGCCAGCGGTATGTGCACGGGCGCGTCGGCGTTCTGGTGGCTACGGTCACTGGCTGCGCGCGGCGGGGATATGCGACCGGCTGGTGCTGTCCGTGAGGTCGTCGCGGCGGCTCCGGTCGAGTTGCGCACGGCGGTGTTGGTGATCGCTGATCCTGAGCAGCGTCCGCGCATGTTCCTGGCGCTGAAGCTGGGGTCGGTCGAGGCCGGTTTCCCGGTGCTGGAGGACTGGGTGTACACCGACTACGGCCTCCAGGTGGATCTGTTGATGCTGTCGGGTCAGACCCGCAACGACTGGTCCAAGGACGAAACCCGCGACGCCCTGTGCCAGGTCCTCGCGGTGCCGGAGGTACGGGTGGTGTTCCCCCATCCGGGCGTGGTCCGTCTCGAACTGCGGGTGTTCGACACCCTCGCGGATACCGCCACCCTGCCCGGCTCGGTCTCCGCGGCGGGTGTGGATTTGGAAGCGGTCCCGGTCGGGGTGACCGAGGACTTCGACACTTGGCGGGTACGGGTGCTCTACGGACACACTCTCCTGGCCGGGGCCACGGGGTCGGGTAAGGGGTCTGTGCTGTGGTCGATCATCGCCGCACTCGGCCCCGCGATCAAAGCCGGATTGGTGGATCTGTATCTGGCTGATCCGAAGGGCGGCGCGGAGTTCGGCAAGGGCGAAAACCGGCTGTTCGTGCGCTTCGCCACCGACAACACCACCATCCTCGCCATGCTCGCCGAAGCCGTCGAGCTGATGCGTGAACGTCTCGCCAGGATGCGGGCGGCGGGGCTGCGCAAGATCGTGCCCAGCACGGATGAGCCGCTGATCCTGATCATCATCGATGAGGCGGCCTCCCTGTCGTCCTACGCCACTCGGGAGGAACAGCAAGAATTCCGGCGCCTGACCGGGCTGTTGCTGTCGCAGGGGCGTGCGGCGGCGGTGTCGGTGATCGCGGCGTTGCAGGACCCGTCGAAGGAGACGATGCCCAACCGGCAGCTGTTCCCCGTCCGCATCGGTCTGCGCCTGGACGAACCCACCCAGACTGGCATGGTCCACGGTCAAGGCGCGCGCGATCGCGGTGCCCGCTGCGACGAAATCTCCGACCTGACACCGGGTGTCGGCTACGTCGGCGAGGACGGCAGCAGCGAGTTCGTGCGGGTGCGGGCGTACTTCGTCTCCGACGACGACATCGACGCCATCGTGGACGCCTACTCTCCGGCGCCCGAGATCGGCGCTCCGGCTGAGGATTACAGCGGGTTCGACCCGGATGACCTCGGTGACGGCGACGAGTCCGAAGGGTCGGTGGCGGCATGAAACGCGGTCTGGTCATCGAACAGCACGTGGTCGTCTACTGCGATTCCTGCGGCGACCACTACACCGAGGGCGAGAACGAAGCGATCTGCTTCGACTCCATCACCCAGGCCATCGCGTATCTGACCGTCCATTCCGCGGGCGGTGTCGGCTGGGTCTACGACGGCGACAAAGTCACCTGTGACGGCTGCCGGGCCACCAACCGGTGCGTCGAGCACGGCCATTCCTTCCCTGAGTCCTGGCGTACCACGGTGTGGCCGCTGGGCAATTCCACCCGTTCGCGCACCTGCCAGGTGTGCGGCGTCCCCGAGATCGAGGCCCAGCCATGAGCGACCACACCACCGGCCACCGTTACGACGACAACGTGATCGACCTGGCGGCTCGTCGCCGCTGCCACCTGGAGCGCTCCGGGTTGGAGTCGGCCGCGATCGCCGCGCACCTGCTGGTCGAGACCGGGATTGTCCCGCTGTGGGACAACAGCGACGACGACCACGACTTCGACGGCGGGGACTGGGCGGCATGACCGACACACCGAACACCGAAGCCGGGCGGGTGAATCCGATCGTGCGGGCCGCGGCCGAGCAGGTGAGCGACCGCAAGCGGCGTGCCCGCAAGGACATCCACGCTCCGTGTTCTGGGCAACTGGCGTTGTTCGACCCGAGACCAGGAGAGCGGGCATGACACGGCCGAGGCTGCTGGACTTGTTCTGCTGCGCGGGTGGGGGCGCCACGGGCTATCACCGTGCCGGGTTCGATGTCGTCGGCGTGGACATCGCGCCGCAGCCGCGCTACCCGTTCACCTTCCACCAGGGGGACGCGCTGGAGTTCCTGGCCGCCCACGGGCACGAGTTCGATGTGGTGCACGCTTCCCCGCCGTGCCAGCGCTACAGCCCGCTGGCGGCGTTGTACCCCGACCGGGAGTACCCCGATCTCGTGGCGGCGACCAGGACGGCGTTGCTCGCTGTCGGTGCGCCGTTCGTGATCGAGAACGTCATGCCCGCCCCGCTGGATCTGGCGCGCTCGATCACGTTGTGCGGCAGCATGTTCGGGCTGCGCACTTACCGCCACCGCCGCTTCGAATCCAACGTCACATTGCGGCCCCCGGCTCACCCGGCGCATACCGCTCGCACCGCCACGACCAAGAGGCGGCAGCGGTGGGCGGAGGGCTGGAACGTGTCGGTCACCGGGCACATCGGCACCTACGTCGGGCCTGAGGCCATGGGCATCGACTGGATGACCGGTGACGAACTGTGCCAGGCCATCCCACCCGCCTACACCCACCACATCGGCGCCCAGCTGCACACGCACCTGAGCGACCCGTCCGGACAACTCTCACTCTTCGAGGTAGCGGCATGAACACCACCACCGTCCACATTCGCAAAGACACCCACCTGGACGCCTTCGACCTGGCCGCGCTCGGCCTGCTCCACCTCGCGGCGGCAACCCTGGTCGGCCTGTGGTGGCTGGTGCTGTTCCCGATGATCTCCCTCCCCCTCGCCTTGGTCGTCACGGCCTGGGTGCTGTGGGGGTGGCCGGTCGGGCTCGCGGCTGCCGGGGTGTCCGTCGCCGGGCTCCTGCTCTGGCAGCGTGCCCACCCGCGGATGTTCGACCGCTGGGTCACCGCGCGGGCACGTTCCCGGTTCCTGACCTGGCACCGCTACCGGCGCCGCTGGGTCAAGCTGATGCGCGCCTGCCACCTGAGCATCGACCGCGGCGACCGAACCTTCATCCCCCGCCTGCTCGGGGTCGAGATCGGCCCGGCTACTGATCGGGTACGGGTGCGGATGCTCGATGGGCACTGCCCGGCGGACTTCGAGAACCGGGTGTCGCATCTGGCGCACGCCTTCGGCGCCCTGGACTGCCGCGCCACCATCACCGGACCCGGCACCGTCGAGCTGGCGTTCCGGCGCGCCGATGCCCTCGCGGAGACCGTCATCCTGCCGCGGGTGGACCACTGGACCAAGGGAGGAGGGCAGGCGGCATGACCAAGCCCATCGACCTGGACAACGACAACAACGACACCACCCCGGCCCGGCAGACCGCGGCTGAGCTGCGTGCGCTCCCGAACTTCACCGATGTCGCCATAGCTACGGCCGAGAAGTTCGGGGTCTGCACCCGGCCGGTGACGATGCGATCGTTCGACCCCAAGACGGGCAAGGTCGAATACGTCGCTTCCCCGTGCAAGTCCACCGTCGCGTCGGTGTGCAAGCCGTGCGCGGACAAGGCCCGCTGGCTGCGGATGACCCAATGCCGTGAAGGCTGGCACGCCGAAGTCGAACCGGTCGAGGAAACCCGCGACCCGTCCGACACACAAACCGAGTTGCTCACCGCGCGCGCCGACCTGGCCCAGCAGTACCGGCAGGCCCGCGATGACGGGGATGACGAGATGGCTGATGCCATCGGTGAACTGGTGGGCAGCCTGGACCGTGACTTGCGGGACTCGGGGTTCCGCGGGCCGATCCCTCCGTTGGACCCGAAGGAGCGGAAGCGGCGGTCCCGCTCGACCAAGCGGCGTCAGGATGTGCCGAACCTGCCTCGGAAGAAGGTCGAGCGCCACACGATCGGGCGGGTGATCGGCGGCTACCGGTCCTCGATGATGGTGACGCTCACGATGCCGTCGTATGGGGCGATCAACCAGGACGGGGCGGTGGACAGTGAGGGTAAGCCGTGCTCGGACGGCTCCCCACGAAACCCCGACAGCTACGACTACGCGCGGGCTGCCCGTGACATCGTGTTCTTCTCCAAGCTGGTCGACCGCTGGATTCAGAACTTGCGCCGCTGCGTCGGCTACGACGTGCAGTACTTCGCCACCGTCGAGCCGCAGAAGCGCGGGGCGCCGCACCTGCACCTGCTGCTGCGGGGTGTGATCTCGCGGGAGATTCTGCGGATGGTGACCGCGGCGACGTATCACCAGGTGTGGTGGCCGCACTTCGACCCGGAGAACGAGGTGTACTCCGGCGACCGGATGCCGGTGTGGGACTACCGGGCCATGACGTTCGTGAACCCCGACACCGGGCAGGCGTTGACCGGCTGGGACGACGCGATGGACGTTCTTGATGCGGTGGATGATCTGGAACCGGCGTACACGGTGCGGTTCGGCGAACGCATGGACCCCGGCCACATGAAGGGTTACATCCCCGGCCAGAAGGCCGACCGGGCGATCGGCTACGTGACGAAGTACCTCACCAAGTCGATCAGCGAAGTCTTGGAAACCGATTCAACCCGCACCGCGATCCACTACGACCGGTTGCACGCGGAGTTGCAGCACACGCCGTGTTCGCCGCGGTGCGCGGTGTGGCTGCGCTACGGCATCGTCCCGCAGGGCGCCAGCGACAAAACGATTCCCGGCCGCTGCAAGGGCAAGGCCCACCGGCGGGACACCCTCGGCCTTCCCGGCCGCCGTGTGCTGGTGTCGCGGCGCTGGAGCGGGAAGACGCTGCCCGATCACAAGGCCGATCGTGCGGAGTTTGTTCGGCAACTGCTGGCCTCGGTCGGCATCCACAAGCCGGATACCTCGCATCTGATCATCCGGCCGGTCGAGCCTGGAGACCAGTCCGCCCCGCCGCGGGATCACCTGATCCTGGCCGCGATCGCCCAGCGCACGAAATGGCGCGCGGAATACACCAACGCCCTACTGGCGGCGGGGGCAGCGGCACAGCAGGAACATTCGGCAATTCAGCAAGCAGCATAGGGAGGGAAACGATATGAGCGAGGAAGAGATCTACCTGCGGGCCAGAGACTGTGAGGCCCTGACCGGGATTCCGGAAGCGACTTGGCGGTGGTGGGCGCACGTCGGATCAGGTCCGGCGAGCTTCAAGCTGGGTCCGCGGCGGCGCGTATGGCGTAAGTCGGTCGTGCTGGCCTGGATCGCGAAGCAGGAGAAGTTGACCGGTTCCGGTGAGGCTGCCTGATGGCAACACGGCGCAATCCCCGCGCGGGCATCGAGGACCGCTGGTATCCGACCGTCGTTGAGGTCGATCCGGAAACCGGCAAGGTGACCAAGAAGAAGGTCAAGTCGGACGAGCGTTTCGGCAAGGGCAAGCGATGGCGGGCGCGGTACGTCGACCCGAACGGCGTGGAGCGCTCGCGCTCGTTCGACACCAAGGCCGCCGCTCAGAAGTTCCTCGATAGCGACGTGACAACCAAGGTCGTGACGGGAACCTGGGTTGACCCAGACCGTAGCGGCGTGCTGTTTGAGGTCGTCGCTGAGAAATGGTTCGCCACGAAGAAATTCCGCAAGCCGAAGACTGTCGCCGGATACCGGTCATTGCTCGACACGATCGTGCTGCCGCGGTGGGGCGAGGTTCGGCTGCGAGAAATCGAATTCGAAGACATTCAGGAGTGGGTGGTCGCCCTGTCGGAGTCGGGGAGTTCTCGATTCGAGGGGCGTGGCTTGTCGGCGTCGCGAGTTATCCAGTCTTACCAGGTGCTCAGCCAGGTTCTGAGGTTCGCCATCAAGGCGAAACGTCTGGCAGCGAATCCAGCGGAGGACATCGACCTTCCTTCGATGATGGCGGGGGAGCGGCGGTACTTGACGCACGTGGAGGTGATGCGGCTGGCGATGGCGGCGGGCCGGTTTCGTCCGTTGGTCCTGACCCTGGCCTATACCGGGATCAGGTTCGGCGAGGCGATCGCACTGCGCACTTCCAATGTCGATCTTGAGCAGCGGCGTATCCGCATCACTCGTTCGGCAACCGGGGTCACGGGCAAGGGCATCGTGGAGACCGATACGAAGAACCACACCACGCGGGCGGTTCCTGTGCCGGGCACGCTGGCGAAGGACCTGGCGAATCTTCTGAGCGGTCGTCGGCCGGACGCGCTCGTGTTCCCGAGCCACAAATGCGGCTACCTCACCTCGACGGAGTTCCGGTGGGTGTTCGACCAGGCGGCGAAGGAGGCGGGGCTCGTCGGAGTCGTGCCGCATGGGTTGCGTCACACGGCGGCGTCACTGGCGATCAGTGCCGGGGCGAACATCAAGGTCGTTCAGCGGATGCTCGGTCACAAAACCGCGACCCTGACGCTTGACCTCTACGGGCATCTGTTCCCGGATGATCTGGACGTGGTAGCCGATGGAATGGACGCCGGAGCGAGGGCGGCTGCGGACTATCTGCGGACTGCGTGAGGAGGGGAATGTGGGCGGCGTTGAGAAAACCGCCCACTACCTTGGTGCCGAGTGTGGGACTCGAACCCACACGTCCTTTCGGACAACGGTTTTTGAGACCGTCGCGTCTGCCAGTTCCGCCAACCCGGCGCACCGGATGGCAACTATAGCCGGTCGGGTGGCGCAGACGGAAATGGGTTGGTCCGTGCGGCGCGGGGGGGCGGTTTGCGCAGGGTATATGCGTTCTATGCCGAAGTGAAAGGTACTCTTTACATCACTCGACAGCCCGAGGGATGGCCCGTGCTCGTCCCCGTGCGAGCGCGGCTTTCCTTTGGTTGGGTCGGGTACAGGGCATCGGAACCAGAGGGGTCTACCTATGAGCACAGCAGCTGGGGGCGCCGGCACCAAGAAGGACGCCGGGGCGAAGCGGGTCGTCGTCGCCGAGGACGAGGCGCTCATTCGCATGGATCTGGTCGAGATGCTGACCGAAGAGGGCTATCAGGTGGTCGGCGAGGCGGGTGACGGCCAGCAGGCGGTCGACCTCGCCGTGGAGCACCGGCCCGATCTGGTCATCATGGACGTGAAGATGCCGCGCCGCGACGGGATCGACGCCGCGGCGGAGATCGCGTCGAAACGCGTTGCCCCCGTGGTCATCCTGACCGCGTTCAGCCAGCGTGACCTGGTGGAGCGGGCGCGTGACGCGGGTGCGATGGCCTATCTGGTGAAGCCGTTTACGAAATCGGATCTGGTGCCTGCCATCGAATTGGCCGCCAGCCGCTTCCACGAGATCACCGCGCTGGAGAGCGAGGTCGCCAATCTCGCCGAGCGGCTGGAGACCCGCAAGCTGGTCGAGCGCGCCAAGGGCGTGCTGATGCAGACGCAGGGCCTTTCGGAGCCGCAGGCGTTCAAGTGGATTCAGCGCACCGCGATGGACCGGCGCACGACGATGAAGGCGGTCGCCGAGGTGGTGCTGGAGAACCTGACGCCGAAGTGACCGCGCGTCGCGAAAGAATTTACGCGAACGAAACGTAGTCGTGAACAAGAATTCGGAACGATGTCGCGCGCATGATCCGAATGTGATGCGGAACTAACGTACCGACGCTATGTTCTGACCGGGCTGATGTGAGTCGGCCTCCTCGGCGACCCCGGGGGAGCACAGAACATAGATGAGGTGCAAAGTGCTTAGTTCGACATGGCGCAGGCGCTCGACGCGAGCTGTTGTGGCCGTCGGCGCCGCCGCCGCGCTGGTGCTGACCGGTTGTAGCGACAAATCCACCAGCAGCGGTTCGGATTCCTCGGGTACCAACGGGGCGGGCGGCCTGTCCATCCAGCCGCTTCTGCAGGTCGACCAGCAGGGCAAGGAAGTGCCGAAGGCCGACGCGGCCACGGCGGCCGATCCCGCCGGCGACGGCAAGGCGACCTGCGCGCCCGGCACGGCCGTCGCGATGGCGGGTGCGCTGACCGGCCCCGACGCCGCGCTCGGCATCAACATCGTCAACGGCGTCAAGCTGGCCCTGGACAAGCACAACAAAGCCAACCCCGGCTGCAAGATCGAGCTGAAGCAGTTCGACACCGAGGGTGACCCGCAGAAGGCCACCCAGGTGATCCCGCAGATCGTCAACGATCGTTCGATCATCGGCCTGGTCGGTCCCGCCTTCTCCGGCGAGACGAAGGCGACCGGAAAGATCCTCAGCGACGCGGGCCTGGTCTCGGTGACCTCGTCGGCCACCAACGCGACGCTGACCCAGAACGGCTGGACCACCTTCTTCCGCGGCTTGGCCAACGACGACGTGCAGGGCCCGTCGGTGGCGAAGTACCTCGTCAACAGTGCCGGATACAAGAAGGTCTGCGTCATCCAGGACAACACCGACTACGGCACCGGCCTGGCGAAGTCCATCACCGACGGCCTCGGCGCCGCGGCCGACCCGGCGTGCGCGGCCAGCATCAAGAAGGGCGACAAGGACTTCTCGGCGACGGTCACCAAGGTGGCGGCGGCGAATCCGGACGCCATCTTCTACTCCGGCTACTACTCCGAGGCGGCGCCGCTGGCGCAGCAGTTGAAGTCCGGTGGCGTGAAGGCGGTCTTCGTCTCCGCCGACGGCACCAACGACCCGCAGTTCGTCGCTCAGGCTGGCAGCGCGGCCAAGGGTGCGAAGCTGTCGTGCCCGTGTGGTCCCGCTCCGGAGAAGTTCGCCAAGGATTACGAGGCGCTCAACGGTCAGGCGCCGGGCGTGTACTCGGTGGAGGCCTACGACCTCACCACGATTCTGGCCAAGGGCATCGACGGCGGGAAGGTGACCCGTCCGGACCTGCTCGATTATGTGCGGACGTACGACGGTGCCGGCCTCGCGCGTCAGTACAAGTGGAACCCGAACGGTGAGCTGTCGAATGCGCTGATCTGGGTGTACGAGGTCAAGTAGTCCCGGATCCCGGGCGCACGGCACGTACGGGGGTTCGCCGGAATCCCCGTACGTGCCGTTGTTCGGTGGGCGAATGGATGAGGGCGGAAATAAATGAAACAAACGGCATCGGCCGCCGGGATACAACTCGTGGCCGGCTCGATCGACTTCAACTACGAGGCGCTGATCGATAATTTTTGGCGGCTGACCGTCGACGGCGTGACCTACGGCGCCATCTATGCCTTGGTCGCCGTCGGCTACACCCTGGTGTACGGCGTATTGCGGCTGATCAATTTCGCCCATTCGGAAATCTTCATGCTCGGGTTGTTCGGCCAGTTGATCGGATTGATGATCTTCGGATTCACCGCGAGCCCCGATGTGTACAGCCAGGGGGTGGTGCTCACCGTCGTGTATCTGGGTCTGGCGATGGTCGTGGGCATGCTCGTGTCCGGCGGCGCGGCAGTCGGATTGGAGCGGGTGGCCTATCGCCCGCTGCGCAAGCGCGGCGCGAAACCGCTGGCCTTCCTGATCACCGCGATCGGCATGTCGTTCGTCCTCCAGGAACTGGTGCACTTCGTGCTGCCGAAGATCCGTCCCGATCTCGGCGGCACCAACGCGCAGCAGGCCATCCGGCTCGTCGAGCCCACCGTGCAGTTCGGCTTCGGCGGCGCCGAGGTCACCAACATCATGCTGCTCATCGTGATCGCCGCCGTGGCGCTGGCGATCGCCACCGAAGTGCTGATCAACCGGACCAAGTTCGGGCGCGGTATCCGCGCCGTGGCGCAGGATCCCGACACCGCGACGCTGATGGGCGTCTCGCGGGAGCGGGTCATCATGCTGACCTTCCTCATCGGCGGTGTGCTCGCGGGCGCGGCGGCGATGCTGTACACGCTGAAGATCCCGAACGGGATCATCTACTCCGGCGGATTCATTCTCGGTATCAAAGCGTTCAGCGCCGCGGTGCTCGGCGGCATCGGCAATCTGCGCGGCGCGCTGCTGGGCGGACTGGTGCTCGGCGTGGTGGAGCAGTACGGCCAAATCCTGTTCGGCACCGAGTGGCGCGACGTGGTCGCGTTCGTGGTGCTCGTCCTGGTGCTGATGGTTCGCCCGACCGGCATCCTCGGCGAGAGTCTCGGAAGGGCGCGCGCATGACCGACACGACCAAGACGGCGGCCACGCCGGACACCGCGCGCCGCGGCGTCGGCGACGCGATCCGCACCTGGTGGGACGGCCTGAGCAGGCCCGCGCAATGGGGCGTCGGCGTCCCGATCCTGCTGCTGCTCGCGCTGCTTCCGCTGTTCCCGCCGCCGCTGCTGAACACTCCTTCCTACAACTTCGGCCTGGTGATGGCGCAAGTGGCGATGTACGCGCTGCTGGCCATCGGCCTCAACGTGGTGGTCGGGCAGGCGGGCCTGCTCGATCTCGGCTACGTCGGTTTCTACGCCGTCGGCGCCTACACCGTCGGCCTGCTCACCAGCCCGAACAGCCCGTGGAACCAGACCGACGGCGGCTGGCTCGATCCGAAGTGGGCCTGGCTGGCGTGCCTGCCGATCGCGGTCGCGGTGACCGCGGTGTCCGGCCTGATCCTCGGTTCGCCGACGCTGCGGCTGCGCGGCGACTACCTGGCGATCGTGACGCTCGGCTTCGGTGAGATCGTCCGGCTGCTCGCGGAGAACCTGACCGAGCTCACCAACGGCAGCCTAGGCCTGTCGGGTGTCGCCTACCCGCACGTCGGCGAGTCCGCGAGCAGGCCGGAGGGCGTGTTCTCCGGCGGAAACCCTGGCGACCCGGACAGCGCCAACCTGCTCGACCGCGCCAGCTACGGCACCTATTGGTACTGGTTCGGCATGGCGCTGGTGGTGATCGTGCTGCTGGTGGTCGGGAACCTGGAACGCAGCCGCGTCGGCCGCGCCTGGGTCGCCATCCGCGAGGACGAGGACGCGGCCGAGATCATGGGCGTACCGACCTTCAAGTTCAAGTTGTGGGCGTTCATGATCGGCGCCGCGGTGGGCGGCATGTCCGGCGCGATCTACGCCGGGCAGGTGCAGTTCATCAATCCCACCGGCTTCAACATCATCAACTCGATGCTGTTCCTGTGCGCGGTGGTCATCGGCGGGCAGGGCAACAAGCTCGGGGTGATCTTCGGCGCGTTCGTCATCGCCTATCTGCCCGCGCGGTTGCAATCGGTGAACCTGGTGAGCAACGAGTCGACCGGCTACGTCCTGCTGGCGATCGATGTCGCGGTGTTCGTCGCGTTGATCGTCGCGTGGCGGTTGTGGTCCGGTCGGCTGGGAGTGTGGCCGCGGCGCGGAGTCGTCACCGCGATGGTGGTGACCGGCGTACTGGCGCTGCTGTTGCTCGGCAGCGTGCTGCTGTTCCGCAAGGGCGGCGCGCAGTCGCTGGGCGACCTCAAATATCTGTACTTCGGTATCGCGTTGGTGGTGATGATGATTCTGCGTCCGCAGGGTCTGTTCCCGGTGCGGCAGAAGCTGCTCACCTATGGCAGGCAGGTGTACCAGGCCGTGCGCAGACCGGCCGCGGCCGAACCGATCGGAGCGGGCCGATGACCGGGCCGAGCGCGGGTGACGCGCTGTTCGACAACGAGGACATGGCCGCGGGCTACGCGGCCGAACCGGAGGCCGAGTCGGCGGGCACGGTCGACGTCACCCAGGTGATCCCGGAACTCGCCGACGCGGCGACCGTCGCGGAAGTGGTCGCCCCGCACCGCGATATCGAGACCGCGGTGGGTGAGCCGCTGCTGCGCACCGAGGGCCTCACGGTGAAATTCGGCGGTCTCACCGCTCTGGATCAGGTGAGCTTCGAGATCCGCCGCGGCGAGATCCTCGGTCTCATCGGGCCCAACGGCGCGGGCAAGACCACCTGCTTCAACGCGATCACCGGCGTCTACCAGCCCGCCGCCGGACTGGTGTACTTCGACGGCAAACCGCTGACCAAGACCAAGCGCAACGCGATCACCCGCCTCGGCATCGCCCGCACGTTCCAGAACGTGCGCCTGTTCGGTGAGATGACCGCGCTGGAGAACGTCGTGGTCGGCACCGACGCGCGGCACAAGACCTCGGTGCCGGGCGCGGTGTTCCGTACGCCGCGGCATCGGCGCGAGGAACGCGACGCCATCGAGCGCGGCATGGCGCTGCTGGAGTTCGTCGGGATCGCCCCGCGCGCGGTGGAGAAGGCGCGCAACCTCTCCTACGGCGATCAGCGCCGCCTGGAGATCGCCCGGGCGCTGGCCACCGAGCCGAAGCTGCTGTGCCTGGACGAGCCTGCGGCCGGGTTCAATCCGAGCGAGAAGTCCGCGCTCATGGACCTGATCCGCAAGATCCGCGACGACGGGTTCACCGTGCTGCTGATCGAGCACGACATGCGGCTGGTCATGGGCGTGACCGACCGGATCGTGGTGCTGGAGTTCGGCCGCAAGATCGCCGACGGACTGCCCGCCGACATCCGCGACAACCCCGCCGTGATCGCCGCGTACCTCGGCGTGCCGGATATCGATGCGGTCGAAACCCGCACCGACGCAAGCGAACACGACGTGCCCGGGGATGACGCGGCGTCCGGCCCCGAGCCGGATGTGTCGGCCGAAGCTGCGGTGGTGACAGCGCCGGGGACGGAGGCGACGCGCGAGCCCGCCGCGGGCGCGCCGCTGCTGGAAGTCGAGGACATGGTCGTCAACTACGGCAGAATCCAAGCGCTGCACGGGATCTCGCTGACGGTCGCGGAGGGCGAGCTGGTCACCCTGCTCGGCGCCAACGGCGCGGGGAAGACGACCACGATGCGTGCGATGTCCGGCCTGCTGCCGCTGACCCGGGGCCGGATCCTGTTCGAGGGCCGCGACATCACCCGGATGAAGGCGCACGAACGGGTGCTGCACGGGTTGATCCAAGCGCCGGAGGGGCGGGGTGTCTTCCCCGGCATGACGGTGCAGGAAAACCTCGACATGGGTTGCTATGGACGAGGTTTCAAGCAGAAGGCGGAGTACGAGCGGACCTTGGAGTGGGTGTTCGAGCTGTTTCCCCGGTTGCTCGAGCGGCGCAAGCAGGTCGGCGGCACGCTCTCCGGCGGTGAGCAGCAGATGCTTGCCATCGCCCGCGCGCTGATGGCGCGGCCGCGGCTGCTGTTGCTCGACGAGCCGTCGATGGGGTTGGCGCCCATGGTGATCCAGCAGATCTTCCGGATCATCGGCGAGATCAACCAGCAGGGCACCACGGTGCTGCTGGTGGAGCAGAACGCGCAGCAGGCGCTGGCCCGCAGCGACCGCGCCTACATCATGGAAACCGGCGAGGTCACCAAAACCGGGCGCGGCGCGGAATTGCTCACCGATCCCGCGGTGAAATCGGCGTATCTCGGCGTGGGTTGACCTCCCCACCCGGCGCGCAGCCGAGTCCGGTGCCGCGCGGCCCGGCTCGAGGCATGATCGTGACCATGGATGGTCACGACGAGCTGATGAGCTTGGCCGAGCGGTACTGGGACAGCGTGCTCGAGGCGGCGCCGAGCGAGGCGACCCTGCTCGGCGACCGCCGCTTCGACGATCGGATCGAGGATCTGTCCGTCGAGGCCGAACAGCGGCTGCTGTCGACCTGGCGCGAGCTGCTGCGGGCGGTCGACGCGCTCGACGCCGAACGGCTCGGCCAGGCCGACCGCATCACCCGTAGCCTGCTGCGCACCGAATTGAGCGGCGCGGTCGAGCACCTGGAATGGCGGCCGATGGAGCTGGCCTCCGATCAGATGAACGGCGTGCACGCCGGCGTGCTGATGGTGGCGCCGCAGACGAACGCGCCGCGGCCGGAGCACGCGCTGGCGCTGGTGCGCCGCTACCGCCAGTTCGGGGACATGCTCGGCCAGGCCGTCGAGCGGTTCCGGGCGGGGCTGGCCGCGGGCCGCACGCCCGCGCGGATCGCCATCGAGCGCTCGCTCAACCAGCTGGACGGCTACCTGGATTCCGACGTGGCCGCCGACCCGTTCGTCACCTTCGCCGGTCCGGAGGGCTGGGACGGCGAGGCCGCGTGGCGTTCGGAACTGGCCGAGGTGACGCGGGATGTCATCCGGCCCGCATTCCAGGTCTACCGCGACGCGCTGTACGACGAACTGCTGCCCGCCGCTCGTCCCGACGACCAGCCGGGCCTGTGCTGGCTCGGCGGCGACGGCGAGGACATCTACCGGCGGTTGCTGCGCCACCACACCACGCTGCCCGATCTCGGCGCCGACGAGATCCACGAACTCGGCCGCACCGAGCTGGCGAAGCTGCGCGAGGAGTACGCGACGGTGGGCGCGCGGCTGTTCGGCACCGGCGATCTCGGCGAGATCTTCGCCCGGCTGCGCGACGATCCCGCCCTGCGCTACGACGACGCCGAGCAGATCATGTTCGACGCCCGCCGCGCGCTCGCCCTGGCCACCGCCGAAATGGGGAACTGGTTCGGCCGGCTGCCGAAGGAGTCCTGCGACATCGTCCCGGTGCCCGAGTTCCTGGCCGCGGATTCGCCTGCGGCGTACTACTTCCCGCCCGCCGCCGACGGCTCGCGGCCGGGCACGTACTTCGTCAATCAGCACCATCCCACCGGTCGTGGACGCTTCGAGACCGCGTCGGTGGCCTACCACGAGGCGATTCCCGGTCACCATCTGCAGCTCACCATCGCCAACGAACTCGACCACCTGCCGCGCTTCCAGCGCCAGTCCTTCGCCAACACCGCGTTCGTCGAGGGCTGGGCGCTCTACACCGAGCGGCTGGCCGACGAGATGGGTTTGTACGAGGACGATCTCGGCCGCCTGGGCATGCTGGCGGGCGATTCCTGGCGTTCCTGCCGGTTGGTGGTCGACACCGGCCTGCACGCGAAAGGCTGGAGCAGGCAACAGGCCATCGATTTCATGGTGGCCAACGCGCCGGTCGGGCTGGCCGAGATCACCGTGGAGGTGGACCGCTACATCGCCATGCCGGGGCAGGCGGTCGGCTACAAGATCGGGCAGCTGGAGATCCTGCGCCAGCGGGTGGCGGCCACCGAGCGGCTCGGCGCAGGCTTCGACATCAAGGCCTTCCACGACGTGGTGCTCGGCTCCGGCTCGGTGAGCCTGCCGGTGCTGCGCGAACTGGCGGGCACGCTGTGACGGCGCGGGGCGCGATCGCCGGTCGCGCGCCCCGCGAACCGCGATCCGGTCCCGGCGGCCGCGGCTGCCGGGTGTCGGCGTATCGCCATGTCGGTGCCGGTCCCTAGACTCTGGGGCGTGAGTTCACCCACGACCGCTCCGCGTCCTGCCCCCGCGTCCGGCTCCGGCGATCCCGGCTCGGGAGACCGGCCGACGCTGCTGTTGCTGGACGGGCATTCGATCGCCTATCGCGCGTTCTTCGCGCTACCGGCGGAGAATTTCAAGACGGTCACCGGGCAGACCACCAACGCGGTCTACGGCTTCACCGCGATGCTGATCAACCTGCTGCGCGATGAGAAGCCGACGCACGTGGCCGCGGCGTTCGACGTCTCGCGCCAGACCTTCCGCGCCGAGGCGTATCCGGAGTACAAGGCCAACCGCAATGCCACGCCGGACGAGTTCCGCGGCCAGGTCGAGCTCACCAAGGACGTGCTGGGCGCGCTGGGCATCCCGGTGATGGCGATCGAGGGCTTCGAGGCCGACGACATCATCGCCACGCTCACCACGCAGGCGACTGCCGCTGGTTTCCGCGTCCTCATCGTCACCGGCGACCGGGACTCCATCCAGCTGGTGAACGAGAACGTCACCGTGCTGTACCCGCGCAAGGGCGTCTCGGACCTCACCCGGTTCACCCCCGACGAGGTGATGGCCAAGTACGGCCTCACGCCCGGCCAGTACCCCGACTACGCGGCGCTGCGCGGCGACCCGAGCGACAACCTGCCCGGCATCCCCGGCGTGGGGGAGAAGACCGCGGCGAAGTGGATCCGCGAGTACGGCGACCTGAACACCCTGGTCGAGAAGGTCGACCAGGTGAAGGGCAAGGTCGGCGACGCGCTGCGGGCCAACCTGAGCAGCGTGGTGCTCAACCGGCAGCTCACCGAGCTGATGCGGGAGGTGCCGCTGCCCTACACCCCCGACCAGCTGGCGCAGGGACCGTGGGATCGCGAGAAGATCCATCAGCTGTTCGACGATCTCGAGTTCCGGGTGCTGCGCGACCGGCTGTTCGAGACGCTGGCTCCGCCGGAGCCGGAGGCCGAAGCCGGTTTCGAGATCAGCGGCGGCGCACTGGAGATCGGCGCGGTCGCCGACTGGCTCGCCGAGCACGCGAAAGCCGGTGTGCGCCATGGTGTCTCGATCGTCGGCACCGGCTCGCCCGCCGGTGGCGACGTGCGCGCGCTCGCCATCGCCGCGGGTGACGGCGAGAGCGGCTACATCGACGTCACGGTGCTCACCCCCGAGGACGAGGCGGCGCTGGGCGCCTGGCTGGCCGACCCGGCCGTGCCGAAGGCGCTGCACGAGGCCAAGTCCGCCCTGCACGCCCTGCGCGGGCGCGGGTGGACGCTCGGCGGGCTCACCAGCGACACCGCGCTGGCGGCGTATCTGGTGCGTCCCGGCCAGCGCACGTTCAACCTCGACGACCTGTCGCTGCGCTACCTGCACCGGGAGCTGCGCGCCGAGACCGGCGACACCGCGCAGCTGTCGCTGCTGGACGACGAGGACGCCGCCGACGCGGAGCTGGCGCGGGCGCAGATGCTGCGCGCGCGTGCCGTCGCCGACCTGGCCGACGCGCTCGACGGGGAACTGGCCCAGATCGAGTCCACCCCGCTGCTGGCGGACATGGAACTGCCGCTGCTGGGTGTGCTGTCCACCTTGGAGGCGGCGGGCATCGCGGTGGACACCGACCAGCTCGCGACGTTGCAGCGGCAGTTCGCCGACCGGGTCGCCGAGGCGGCCGAGGCGGCCTACGAGGTGATCGGCAAGCAGATCAACCTCGGCTCGCCCAAGCAGTTGCAGGTTGTGCTGTTCGACGAGCTGGACATGCCGAAGACCAAACGCACCAAGACCGGCTACACCACCGACGCGGACGCCCTGGAATCGCTCTACGAGAAGACCCAGCACGCGTTCCTGGAACATCTGCTCGCGCACCGCGACGCCACCCGCCTGAAGGTCACCGTCGACGGCCTGCTCAAATGCGTCGCCGAGGACGGTCGCATCCACACCACGTTCAACCAGACGATCGCGGCCACCGGCCGGTTGTCCTCGACCGAACCGAACCTGCAGAACATTCCGATCCGCACCGACACCGGCAGGCAGATCCGTGACACCTTCGTGGTCGGCTCCGGCTACGAGTCGCTGATGACCGCCGACTACAGCCAGATCGAGATGCGGATCATGGCCCACCTGTCCGGGGACGAGGGACTGATCGAGGCGTTCAACTCGGGAGAGGACCTGCACAGCTTCGTGGCGTCGAAGGCGTTCGACATCCCGATCTCCGAGGTCTCCCCGGAATTGCGCCGCCGGATCAAGGCGATGTCCTACGGCCTGGCCTACGGGTTGAGTTCCTACGGCCTGTCCGCGCAGCTGAAGATCAGCACCACCGAGGCGAAGGAGCAGATGGAGGTCTACTTCGCCCGCTTCGGCCGCATCCGCGACTACCTCTACGAGGTGGTGGAGCAGGCGCGCAAGGTCGGCTACACCGAGACGCTGTTCGGCCGCCGCCGCTACCTGCCCGATCTGGACTCCAGCAACCGGCAGCGGCGGGAGGCCGCCGAACGGATGGCGCTCAACGCGCCCATCCAGGGCACCGCGGCCGACATCATCAAGGTGGCGATGATCAACGTGCACCGGGCGATGCGAGAGGCGGGCCTGCGCTCCAGGATGCTGTTGCAGATCCACGACGAACTGCTGTTCGAGGTCGCCGACGGGGAGCGGGAGACGCTGGAGGCGCTCGCGCGCGAGCAGATGTCCGCGGCGATCGCGCTGTCGGTGCCGCTGGAGGTCTCGGTCGGCGTCGGGCGCAGCTGGGACTCCGCCGCGCACTGACCGGCGCGAGCGCGTCGCACCGACATGCCGGGCCCCACCGCACGGGCCCGGCATCCGGCATCCGGAGAGCTATCATCGGGCCACCGCGCGCAAGTAAACGAATCACGGTGAACGGGACCCATGTCCCATGCCGCGCGGCCACCTACCGTGGGGCTGGTCATACATAGGGATTCACGCATACCGAGCGCAGGGGATGGCCCATGACTGTCACCGATGAGTACCTGCAGAACAACGCGGCATACGCGAGCACCTTCCAGGGCCCGCTGCCGCTGCCGCCCGCGAAGGGCGTGGCCGTGGTCGCGTGCATGGACGCGCGGCTCAATGTCTACGGCGCGCTCGGCCTCGCCGAGGGCGAGGCGCACGTCATCCGCAACGCGGGCGGTGTCGTCACCGCCGACGAGATCCGCTCGCTGGCCATCAGCCAGCGGCTGCTCGGCACCAGGGAGATCATCCTGATCCACCACACCGACTGCGGCATGCTCACCTTCACCGACGACGACTTCAAGGCGAGCATCCAGGAGGAGACCGGCATCAAGCCCGAGTGGGCGGCGGAGGCCTTCTCGGATCTGGAAACCGATGTGCGCCAATCGATCGCGCGCATCGTCGCCAGCCCGTTCGTGCCGCACAAGGACTCGATCCGCGGCTTCGTCTTCGACGTCGCCACCGGCAAGCTGAACGAGGTGCTGCCCGCGTAGGGGCGAAAACCACACTGCCGCAGTGAGATCCGGGTGCGATCGCCCGGATCTCACGGCGTTTCACGACGGTCGCCGCGCGATCCGCCGCGCCGACGCCGCGCCGAGGTCCACCTCGTCGCGCGGCGGCGCGCCCGCGGAGGAGTCCTCCCGGTGCATCAGCGTCGTCATCCGCTGTTCGAACTCGTGGTGTTCGCCGCCCTGGAAAACCGCCGTGACCTCTTCGAACCCCGCCGCGGCGACCGGGATCCCCGACCGCTCGCGGGTCCAGGGCAGCGCGCGGCCGCCGGTGAGCTTGTTCCAGGCGACTTCGGCGAAGGCCAGCAGGATGAGCAGGACGGCCAGACCCGGGATGGTCGGCGCCACGAGGAGACCCATGTCACCGACGCTAGCCTCCGCCGGGCTGCGCCGTCCTGAACTGCGACGATGGTACTCGCCAGTAGACAAATCGGGCATCGTATGTGGTTGCTATTGCGTCGCGATGTCCCTATCCTCGATCCCGTGCCGAATCCCGCCGACCGCCGCAGCGCAGCGCTCCACGTCGCAGACCGCGACAGCGCTCTGCTTTCGGCGTCGCTCATCGGGCCCTCCGTGGCCGCGCAGGCTACCGCCTCCGTGCCCGAGGTTCGCGCCGAGCTACTTCCGCTCACCGCGATGGTGGCGTCGCTTCCCCGAGTCCTCGTAGTAGCCCGCCGTAGCGGGGTCTGATTCGGGCCGGCCCCCTCGCTGCGGGCAAAAACCACTTGTTAGTGCTGGTCCCCTCTGTCAACTGAGCCACGACATTCTTCGGGAAGACCTACTTTCAATGACCATCCTGACTCTTGATACAGACATGTTCCACGCCGCCGCCCCCAAGGGCCTACGCGCCGAAGCCGCCGGGCTGACCTCGGCGGAATTCCACAGCCGCTACTGCGCGCACGGCGGACCGATCCGGCTCGGCGAGTGGTCGCCCGCCGGCACGCGGACCGCGGAGTTCACCGCCACGCTGGAGTTCGCCGGGCATCTGCGGAGCGTCGTCGCCACCGGCAACCCTGTCGCGGCGATGACCTCTGCCCTCTACGACGAGGGCTACCCCGTCGAGATCCTGCAGTTCCACCAGCGGCGCACCGCCGACGGCACCGCCACCTTCGTGCAGTGCGAATGCAACGGCAGGCGCGGCTGGGGCGCGGCGATCGCGGACGACGGCGCCGAGTCGACCGTCCGCGCCATGATCGCGGGCGTCAACCTGCTCGGCGCGTCCTGACTCGGGGCATCGCACCCTCGGGGCATGCCGCCCTGAGGGTGCGCCCGGCCCCGGACGCGCAGCGGGCCCGGACACGGACTGCCGCTTCCGCGTGTCCGTATCCGGGCCCGAATGAATTCCCTTGCGGCGCGGTGGTTCACCGCGCCGCGCGGATCACTGTCCAGCCTGCTGCTGCTCGGCGAGTTGCTTGCGCACCTCGTCCATGTCCAGTGCCTTGACCTGGGTCACCAGATCCTCGAGCGCCGCGGGCGGCAGCGCGCCGGGCTGCGCGAACACCAGCACGCCCTCCCGGAAAGCCATGATGGTCGGGATGGAGCGGATGTTGGCGGCCGCCGCGAGGCCCTGCTCGGATTCGGTGTCGACCTTTCCGTGCACCACGTCGGGGTGCTTGTCGGAGGAGGCCTCGAAAGTCGGTGCGAAGCTCTTGCACGGACCGCACCAATCGGCCCAGAAATCGACGAGTACCACGTCGTTCCCGGTGACTACCTCATCGAAATTGTGCTGGGTCAGCGTCTGGGTGGCCATGACGTCCTCTCGTTTCGGTGTGCTCGCTATAACGCGGGCTGCTCCGGTTATCTTCCACGGCGGACCCGGCCGACCGGCCACTCGCGCCGCTGATCCCCGTCCCATCGACGGATACCCACCACCGTCGCGGAGAAATCCCGGTCCCGGGCGACGGCGTGGACGGCCTCGCCGAGCTGGAGCGGAGGCACCCGCCTGGCGAGGGTGATGTGCGGAGTCCACGCGTCCGGATGCAGGTTGGCCGGAACGCCGGGGCACGAGGAGATCGTGTGGAAGATCCGGCGGTGCAGGGCGAGCAGCGCCTCGGACGGGACCACCAGCCGGACCAGAATGGGGCGGCGGGCGCCGAAGACCACCAGCCCGCCGAGCCGGACGGGGATCGGCGCGACGGCCAGCTCGTCCAGCGCCTGCTCGATGCGCGGCCAGATCTGCCTGGCCACCCCGGCGGTGATGTGCGGACGATTCGACGCGTCGCCGCGCGCGGCGAGACTCGGCACGCCCGCTTCCGCCAGCAGCTGCCACTGGCGGCGGATCTCCGCGTCGGCGGCCTCGTCGAGCAGTAGTTCGACCGACTGCACCATGGTCCCCCGAAGGTAGCCGCAACCGGCGTGTCCGCGGGCCGGTTCCGGCGGCAGGGCGCGCCGGCGGGAGGATGTTCCGGTGAACGACGCGAATCGACCCCGGCTGGACCGGGCGCTGCGGCTGGGCCTGATCGACGGCGACGGCATCGGCCCCGAGGTGGTGCGAGCGGCCAGGCAGGTCGTCGACGAGGCGCTGTCCGCGGCCGGAGCCGCCCCGGTCGAGTGGGTGCCGCTGGTCATGGGGCATCAGGCCATCGCCGAGTTCGGCACGCCACTGCCGGAGCGGACGCTGGAGCGGTTGGCCGCCGTGGACGCATGGATTCTCGGCCCGCACGACAACGCCTCCTACCCGCCCGAACATCGCGTCGCGCCGGGTGGGGCCATCCGCAAGCATTTCGGCCTCTACGCCAACATCCGTCCGGCGCGGGCTTTCGCCGGCGTGCGCGCCGCGGCGCCCGACATCGACCTGGTGATCGTCCGGGAGAACAGCGAAGGGTTCTACGCCGACCGCAACATGGTCGCCGGGTCGGGGGAGTTCCGGCCGACGCAGGACATCGCGATGTCGGTCGGGCTGGTGACCCGGGCCGCCTGCGAACGGATCGCGCATCAGGCGTTCCGGCTGGCCGCCAGGCGACGCAAACGGGTGACGATCGTGCACAAGGCCAACGTGCTGCCGCTGACCATGGGTCTGTTCCGCGACGTCTGCCGTGAGGTCGCCCAGGAATACCCGGGAATCGAGGTGGACGACGAACACGTCGACGCGGCGGCCGCGCACCTGGTCCGCGCCGCATCCGACTACGACGTCCTGGTCACCGAGAACCTGTTCGGGGACATCCTGTCCGATCTGGCGGGGGAGCTGAGCGGATCGCTCGGGCTGGCCGCGTCGCTGAACTGTTCGGACACCACGGCCATGGCCCAGGCGGTGCACGGCGCGGCGCCCGCGCTGGCCGGGCACAACCGGGCGAACCCGGCGGCACTGCAACTGTCGGCGGCGATGCTGCTGCGCTGGCTGGCGGCCCGGCACGCCGAGGTGACCTTGGCGCGGGCGGGCGAGCGAATCGAACGGGCCGTCGCCGCGGCCTTCGAGGCCGGCATCGCCACCGCCGACCTCGGCGGACTGGCATCCACCAGCGAATTCACCGAGCAGGTGTGCGCCAGGGTGCATCGCAGGTAGCCGGAGAACGTTCACTCCAGGTCGACGCCGATCTCGCGCGGTCCTGCTGGACCAGTTCGCAGCCGGTTCGTCGTTCAGGTGGAGCGCCCGGCCAGTTCTCGCAACCGCGCCCAGTTCAGCGTCGGAGGCGCGACCCGCGTCCCCGGCCGCGTCCGCGGGACCCGCACGCGCAGGGCGCCGGGCGAGATCGCGCAGCGCACGGGCGTTTCGAGGCGCAGGGATTCACCGTCCACGCCGACCGGGATCTCGGCCGCGTCCGCGTCGACGACCACCTCGGTGGCGGTGAGCCGCACCAGACCGCGATCGTGCGCACGGCGCAGCAGACCCACCGCTTGTCGCGTGCTCGCCACCGTGACCGTCACGACGCCGAGCAGGCCCGCGTCCAACCGGGCGCGGCGGCCGAGGCCGGCGAGATCGCCGGTGGCATACGGGCCGTTGCTCACCAGGACCGCCTGCGGCCCGTCCACGGCCACGTTGCCGACGCGCGCTCGCAGCCCGGAGCCGCAGCCGTGCCCGAGCAAGTCGGGCAGCATCCGCAACACGGTCCCGGTCTTGTCGTCGCGGTACTGCGGGCTGCGCACCACCTCCGCGTAGACGCCGAAGGAAGCATTGTTGACGAACGTGCGCCCGTTGATCGTGCCGAGGTCGACCCGGATCTCCACACCGTCGCGCAGCGCCGCCAGGCCGGTGGCCGGATTCTTCGTATCCAGTCCCAGATCCCGCGCGAAGTGGTTCCGTGTTCCAGCGCCGATCACCAGGAAAGGTAGCCGGTATTCCGCCGCGACCGCCGCGACCGAAGCCTGTGTTCCGTCGCCGCCGGCCACGCCGAGCAGATCGGCGCCGCGCTGGACCGCTCGCCGGGCCAGCGCGGCGACATCGATCGGATCCGGGCCGGCCAGCAGGGCCACTTCGGCGCCGAGTTCGCGGGCCTTGCGCGGCAGATCGAACAGCAGGACTTTGCCCCCGCCGGAGCGGGGGTTCATCACGAGGAACGGGTGTTGTGCCGGGGCGGCGGGGAACTCGGGCACCGGCCACTGCGCACGGTCGTCGCGCAATGCCCGGCGCGCGCACACCTGGGCCACTGCGAGCAGCGCGCCGCAGATCAGCATCACCCACAGTTGACGTTCCCGCATGAACAGAAGCACCACCACGATCGGCGACAAGATCGCCAGGGCCGCCGAAACGGCCCGCAACGCGCCCCGGTTGATCAACGACCAGTAGACCCCGGCGACGGTGAGCGCGACGCCGCCGGCCCCGGCGATCAACAGAGCGAGCAAGCCGCGCAGCCCGGCCACCGCGAGCGGCAGCACGACCGCGGCGATCGCGGCGGCGAATGCCGCCCTGGCCCACCACTGCCGAGCGCTCAGCGGCCGCGCCGCGCCGACCTGGGCTCCCGGCATCACGCACCGCCCCCGACCGAGGTCCCGTTGTCCGCCTCGGGCTCGGCCGGTCGCCGCCCGACCCCAGCGGGACGAATCATCAGCGTGCGGCGCGCGCTCGGGAAGCCCGGGTCCGCACCGGGTTCGGCGGGCGGGATCGCCGCAGCTGCCGTACCGCGTTCATGCCGCGCCCGGATCCACGGTGCGCCGCGGTGGGCGAAGCCCACCCGCCGGTGAGGTAGGCGCCCAGCGCGCTCACCAAGCCTGGCACGGCGACCCCCCGCAGCGCGGTCCGCGGCGGCGTCGGCACCGCGGTGGTCACTCGCGTGGGAATCCATGGGTTCCGCACTCCGGGAACGGAGTCGGGGCAGGCGGGACGCGCCCGGGCGCTGCTCAGACCGTCGCCGAGCCGGAGGGCGGCGCTTCGGGGCCGGTGGCCGCGTTCGGCCCGGAGAACGTCGTGTCCGGGTTCCATGTCGCGACGGCCCAGATCACCACGGTGTCGAGCGCGATGATCAGGATGGACCAGCCCGGGTAGTAGGGCAGCCACAGGAAGTTGGCGATGATCGACAGCGCCGCGATGACGATCGCCGACACCCGCGCCCAGGTCGCGCCGGTCATCAACGCGATGCCGACGACGATCATCACCACGCCGAGCGCGATGTGAATCCAGCCCCACGCGGTGAAGTCGAACTTGAAGGTGTACTGCTGGCCTTGGACGAAAAGCTCGTCCTCGGCCACCGCCGATATCCCTTGGAACAACTGAAGGAACCCGATGGTGGTCAGTATGATCGCGGCCGCGATCGATGTGCCTGCGGCGATGCCTTGCCGGACGCGATGGTCTTCTCGATTCACCGGCGTGTGCTGCGACATTTGCGCTTCCCTTCGCGACTGATTCCTATCGGCATGAGCGGTGCGCATACACGTCGTGCCGGAACGGGCTTCGTGCCCCGGGGGGCCGGGCCGGATATTGCACGACCGGGTGACGGTCGGCGGCATATGACTGAGATTAGCACCGGGATGGCAGGCGAATTCGTGGTTGTCAGTTCCCGGATCCGTGATACCGGTTCGTATTCCGGCGGATATCGATCGGCGCGGCGGCCCGATTCGAACGGATTTCGTCGTTTCGCAACGGAAAAGAGGCTTCCGGTGACCGATATCGATATCGCCGCGATAGGGTTGGTTGACTGTCCCGTTATCGAATCTCCCCCGGTATGCGGCCCAGCCCGCCGCGCCACCGGCCGGGCCCGCGCCACCGAGTGACGGCGGTGCGGGCATGGACCGGATCACCGCGTCGAAGGAACTCGCTCAACTCGGAGCGCCGCTCACCGCGCCACCGGCCGGGCGGGGGGTACCCCGGTCTGCTGCGGCGCCTGCGCGGCGCTCGGTTGCGCGGCGTGGCCGGGCTTTCCCGCCAGTGCATGGGCCTTGAGCTGCTCGAACTCGGCCACGGTGATCGCGCCCGAGTCGAGGAGGGCTTTGGCGTCGGCGATGCTCTCCGCGGGAGACTTGCCCGCGACCTCCCGGATGTATTGGTCGGTGGCCTCTTTGGCCTCGGCTTGGGCCCGCTGGGCGCGCAGCGCCATACCCCGGCCCCGGACGATGAGGTAGACCAAGGCCGCGAGATAGGGGAACACCACCAAGGCGATCACCCACAGGGCTTTGGCGACGCCAGAAACGGAGTGGTCGCGAAACAGATCGACCAGGATCTGGAACAGCACGATCAGGTATGCGACGAAAGCGAATACAAGGATCGTGTACCACACGTAGTCCCAGAACGAATCCATGATGAACCTCCTCGGGTGAGCCCGCGGCGTATGCGAATCCACGGCTCACCATGTTCTGGATCGGGCCGTCGGGCGGCCCGGTGGCCGGAAAACAAACCTTCCTCTGTGCGCGTGCCGGGCTCTGCCTGTCGTACGCCGATTCGCTCGGTAGGCCGACCCGCATCGGTGCTCGGGGCGGGCGTCGGTGCGAAGCGCTCGAGAAAGAAAACGTTTCACCGGCGCCGTGCCGCTCGAATATTCGAGAGCACATCAATTTTCGAGTGTCCGGACAGGTCGTTCGCTGCAGCCGTCGAGCCGGAGAAACTCGTCCGGCCCGAAAAGACCGGCAAATAATCATCGACGCTGGCGGAGACGTCGTCAAGATTTCCGGTGAATTCGCCGGCTGCGCGGGGGCCTCGCGCACGGAGCCGGTGTCGCAGCGGTGTCCTGCATGGTATGTGACCACTTGTGCCCGTGAGCCGCGGCCGACGCCCCGAACAGCGCGTGCGGGAAGCAGCGGCACCGCGCCGACGCACCCGGCGGGTAGGGTCTCGCGCCGGTGCACCGGCACGGGGTCGCGCGAGCAGATCTTGTTGCTGTTGCATTACTGTCCAGCGCGGAGCGGCCCGGTCGCTTAGATTGCCAAACGGGTGATGACGCCCGGGTTGCGTGGATCCGAAATGTGGAGGGCTGCTGTGTCTGATCGTTCGTTTCTCGGCAGGCGCGCCCTGCGAGCCGCCGCGGGCGCGCTCGCCGCGGGCGCGCTGGTGCTGACCGGATGTACCACGAACACCGAGGACACCGGCCCCTCGGTGGCGAAGGTGCAGGTGGAGAAGGTCGACGAGATCGCGGCGCAACTCCCCGACAAGATCGAACAGTCCGGCAAGCTGGTCGTCGGAGTGAACATCCCCTATCAGCCGAACGAGTACAAGGACGCCGGTGGCCGGATCGTCGGCTTCGACGTGGACCTGATGGACGCGGTCGCCTCGGTGCTCGGCGTCAAGGCCGAGTACGTCGAGTCGGCCTTCGAGAAGATCATTCCTTCGATCCAGGCGGGCACCTACGACGTGGGCATGTCGTCGATCACCGACTCCAAGGAACGCGAGCAGCAGGTCGACTTCACCACCTACTTCAACGCGGGCATCCAGTGGGCCCAGCAGAAGGGCAAGCCGGTCGACCCGGAGAACGCGTGCGGCAAGAAGGTCGCCGTGCAGGCCACCACCGTCGAGCACACCGACGAGGTGCCCGCCAAGAGCGCCAAGTGCGTCGCCGCGGGCAAACCCGCCATCGACATCAAGTCGTTCGACGAGCAGAGCGCCGCGACCAACGCGCTCGTGCTCGGCCAGGTCGACGCCATGTCGGCCGACTCACCGGTGACGGCGTACGCGATCAAGCAGAGCGACGGCAAGATCGAGAACGCGGGCCCGGTGTTCGACTCCGCACCCTATGGCTGGGCCGTGCCCAAGGGCGCGCCGCTGGCCGCCGTGCTGCAGAAGGCGGTCCAGCACCTGATCGACACGGGCAAGTACCTCGAGATCACGAAGAACTGGGGCGTGCAGGAAGGCGCGATCGCCAAGTCCGTCGTCAACGGTGCCGTGAGCTGAACGATGACGGACAAAGACACTCGGCCTGCGCCCGGCGATCCCGGGCCCGGCGGAGCGGACTCGACGCGGGAGCCGGAGCCGATCAAAGCGGTTCCGCTGCGCAGGCCGGGGCGCTGGATAGCGGCGGCGGTCATCCTCGTCCTGGTGGCGCTGTTCGTCTACGGCGCCGCGACGAACCCGGCCTATCGCTGGGACACCTACGGGAAATACCTGTTCGATACCAGGATCACCGCGGGCGCCGTCGTGACGCTGGAGCTGACCGTGTGCGCGATGGCGATCGCGGTCGTGCTCGGAACGACGCTCGCCGTGATGCGGCTGTCGCCGAACCCGGTGCTGCGCAGCTCGGCGTGGGTGTATCTGTGGATCTTCCGCGGCACCCCGGTGTTCGTGCAGCTGGTGTTCTGGGGACTGGTCCCGTCGCTGTACAGCCGGATCCAGCTGGGCGTTCCGTTCGGGCCGCAGTTCTTCCACCTCGACGTGCAGCAGTTGCAGGCCGCGTTCGCCTTCGCCGTGCTCGGCCTGGGACTCAACGAGGCGGCCTACATGGCCGAGATCGTGCGGGCCGGGATCAACTCCGTCGGGGAAGGGCAGCGGGAGGCGTCGTTCGCGCTCGGCATGTCCTGGAGCCAGACCATGCGCCGCACGGTGCTGCCGCAGGCCATGCGCGTGATCATCCCGCCGACCGGCAACGAGCTCATCGGCATGCTGAAGACCACCTCGCTGGTCACCGGCATCCCGCTGAGCACCGATCTGTTCGGCCGGGCGCGCGACATCTACGGCGTGAACTTCCAGCCCATTCCACTGTTGCTGGTCGCCGCCACCTGGTATCTGGCGATCACGAGCGTGCTCATGGTCGGGCAGTACTACTTGGAGCGCTACTACTCGCGCGGCGTCTCCCGCACGCTGACCACCAAGCAGCTACAGGAACTCGCCGACGCGCAGCAGGGGGAGAAGGCGAAATGAGCGTGGACGTCGCGAAGACCACGGCCCTTCCCATGGTGGTCGCGGACCGGGTCTGCAAGAACTTCGGCGCCCTGCAGGTGCTCAAGGGCGTCTCCCTCGAGGTGGGCCGCGGCGAAGTGCTGTGCCTGATCGGGCCGTCCGGCTCGGGCAAGTCCACCTTCCTGCGCTGTATCAACCACTTGGAACAGGTGAACGCGGGCCGGCTCTACGTCGACGGCGAGATCGTCGGCTACCGGGAGAAGAACGGCAAGCTCTACGAGATGCACCCGCGCGAGGCGGCCAAGCAGCGCCGCGAGATCGGCATGGTGTTCCAGCATTTCAATCTGTTCCCGCACCGGACCGCGCTGGACAACGTCATCGAGGCGCCCACCCAGGTCAAGAAGGTGCGCAAAGCGGAGGCGGTGGCCAGGGCGAAGGAGCTGCTGGACCGGGTCGGGCTGGCGGACAAGGCGAACGCCTACCCGGCGCAGCTGTCCGGCGGTCAGCAGCAGCGCGTGGCGATCGCCCGCGCCCTGGCGATGGATCCCAAGCTCATGCTGTTCGACGAGCCGACCTCCGCGCTGGACCCGGAGCTGGTCGGCGAGGTGCTGACCGTCATGCGGGAACTGGCCGAGTCGGGCATGACGATGGTGGTGGTGACCCACGAGATGGGCTTCGCCCGCGAGGTCGCCGATCAGCTGGTCTTCATGGACGGCGGCGTGGTCGTCGAGGCGGGGCCGCCCCGGCGCGTGCTGGCCGATCCGCAGCACGAGCGCACCAAGGCATTCCTCTCGCGATTGCTCTGACACCCGCCCGCCGAACGCCGGTAGGAACCTCGGCGGTCGGGCGGTGTGCCGCCATCGGGTCCAGCGGAGACGCGCGGCCGGGTTCACGTGTCGGCGCGCAAGGCGATGCGCAGCTGCCCGAGCAGCACTTTGGCCGCGGGGCTCGCGGGATGGTCGGTGCGCCACGCCAGCGCGAGGCGCCCGCGCGGTTCCGGCTCGATGATGCGGACGGTGCGCACCCCGAAGGACGCGGCCTCCGCGGCGGTGAGTTCGGGCACGACGGCGATGCCGAGACCTCGGGCGGCCAGGCGCAGCAGCAGCGCAGGCGCCGCCGCCTCGTAGGCGACGGCGGGCTCGAACCCCGCCGCCGCGCAGGCGCGCTCGAACACGCCGCGGATACCGGTGCCCGGTGTGAGGCAGATCAGCGGGCGATCCCGCAGCGCGGTGAGCGGCAGCTCCGCGCCGTAGCCGGGGTCCGCCGCCGCGACCGCGGCCACCAGCGCGGTCTCCAGCACCACTTCGATGCCGATGGCCGGGTCGAGTTCCGCGCCGGTCATCCCGATCAGGGCCATGTCCAGTTCGCCTCGGCCGAGGGCGTCGAGCATCCGCTCGGAGGTGTCCTCGGTGAGGCTGATGGCGACCTGCGGGTGGTCGTGATGAAAGTCCGCGAGCACGGCCGCGACGTCGAATTCCTCGACCGCGGCCCCAGAGATCAAGCCCACCCTGACCTGCCCGCGCAGCAAGCCGGTGAACTCGTCCACCGTGTGACCGACCCGCTCGGCGGCGGCGAGCGCCGCCTGCGCGTGCGGTAGGACGGCGGCGCCGACCTCGGTCAGCGTGACCGTGCGTCCACCCCGGTCCAGCAGCGGATGACCGAGTTCGCGCTCCAGTTGGCGGATCTGGGCGCTGAGCCCCGGTTGGGCCAAGTGCAGCCGAGCCGCCGCGCGGGTGAAGCTCGCTTCCTGGGCGACGGTGACGAAATAGCGTAGGTGGCGCAGCTCCATAATTGATCATTATAGGGATCAGAAGAACTATCTGTTTTACTTCTTTCTCCTGGCCGGGCAGGGTCGAACTCATGGGAAACAACACCGCACAGATCGAAGACAACAGCGATATCTTCACCGGCCCGGTGTTCCGTCCGGGCGACGAGGGCTACGACGCGGAGGTCGCCGGGTTCCAGACCGCCTACACCCATCGGCCCGCCCTGATCGTCGGCGCCGCGCACGCCGAGGACGTGCGCGCGGCCGTGGAATACGCCGCCCGCCACGAGCTGCCGATCGCCGTGCAGGCCACCGGCCACGGACTGTCCGTCGCCGCGGACGGCGGCGTGCTGATCAGCACCCGGCGCATGACCGGCATCCGGATCGACCCGGTCCGCCGGTCCGCGCACGTCGGCGCGGGAGTGCGAGCGGGCGCGCTGGTCGAAGCGGCGGCCGAACACGGGCTGGCTCCGTTGAACGGGTCGTCGCCGTCGGTGGGCGTGGTGGGCTACCTGCTCGGCGGCGGCGTGGGGCTGCTCGCGCGCAGGTTCGGGTACGCGGCCGAGCACGTGCGATCGATCGAGCTGGTCACCGCGGACGGCCGGGTGCGCACGCTGACGCCGGAGGACGAGCTGTTCGGCGCCGTGCTCGGCAGCGGGGGCAATTTCGGCGTCGTCACGGGCATGGAGGTCGGCCTCGTCCCGGTCACCACGGTCTACGGCGGACAACTGATGTTCGATACGCCGCTGGTGGAGCGGGCTCTGGACGCATGGCGGCAGTGGACCGCGACCGTGCCGGAGGAACTCACCTCGACGGTCACGATGCTCGCCTTCCCCGACATCCCGCAGGTGCCCGCGCCGCTGCGCGGACGGTACGCCGCCTCGATCCGGATCGCCTACCACGGACCTGCGGAGGAAGGGCAACGGCTGGTCGCGCCGCTGCGGGCGGTCGGGGAGCGGCTGAAGGACGACCTGCGCGAGATGCCGTACACCGAGTCGCACACCATTCACAGCGATCCCGACCATCCACATGCCTACGCCGCCACCAACGCGCTGCTCGGCGAGTTCACCGGCGAGACGGCCGCGGCCCTGCTCGCCGTTGCCGGCCCGGATTCCGGCGCGGGAGCGGTCGTCGATGTCCGGCATCTCGGCGGCGCGCTGGCCCGCCCGAGCGACGCCCGCATCGCCGTCGACCATCGCGAGGCCGCGTACGTCGTGCGGATCATCACCGGCCCCGAGGACGCCGCCGCCCGCGCGGCGATCCGTGCCGCGCTGACGCCGTGGACACTCGGGCACAGCTTGAACTTCCTCTACGGCGCGGGCGCCGAGGCGGACGAAGAGCAGACCCGGGCTGGGTACGCGCCGCAGACCTACGCCCGGCTGGCCGCGCTCAAGGCCCAGCACGATCCGCGCAATCTGTTCCGTTTCAACCGCAACATCCGGCCGGACGCCGGGTGATCGCGCCGCCGCCGCGCCTGTTCGGCGCGGCGGCAGCATGCTATCGTCGTGATATCACTCTGATATTGGGAGGATGTCATGCAGTTTCGCTCCGCGTTCCACCTCGACGGCTTTCTGGTGCTGTTGGGCTGGTTCGTGCTCACGGTCCTGTTCGGCGGCGGCGCGGCGCTGGGTTTCGCCGTCGGCGCCAGGAACGGCAACGGCATCGCCGTCGCCGGGGCGGTGGCGGCCACGGTGGTGGTCGTCGTCCTGCTGTTGCTCGCCACCGGCTTGACCGTGGTGAACCCGAACGAGGCCAAAGTGGTGCAGTTCTTCGGCCGCTACGTCGGCTCGGTGAGCGAGCCGGGCTTCTACTCGGTGCTCCCGCTGACCGACCGCAAGAGCATCTCGCTGCGCGTGCGGAACTTCGAGACCCAGAAGCTCAAGGTCAACGACGCCGACGGCAACCCGGTGGAGATCGCCGCGGTGGTCGTCTACCGGGTGGTGGACAGCTTCAAGGCCGCCTTCGCCGTCGACGACTACGAGGAGTACGTGGAGACCCAGTCCGAGGCCGCCGTCCGGCACCTGGCCACGACGCACCCGTACGACGCGCACGAGGCCGACCGCACCAGCCTGCGCGACGGCGCCGAGGTGGCCGAGGAGCTGACCGTCGAACTGCGCGAGCGCACCGAGATGGCCGGCATCGAGGTGCTGGAGGCGCGGATCACCCATCTCGCCTACGCGCCGGAGATCGCCCAGGCGATGCTGGTGCGCCAGCAGGCCGCGCAGGTGGTCGCCGCGCGGACCAGAATCGTGGAGGGCGCGGTCGGCATGGTCGGTCTGGCGCTGGAGCGGCTGGCCCAGGAGGGCATGGTGGAACTGGACGAGGAGCGCAAGGCGGCGATGGTGTCGAACCTGCTCGTCGTGCTGTGTGGCGACCGCCCCACCCAGCCCGTCGTCAACGCCGGTTCGCTTTACTCCTGAGGCGGGGGCTGCCCGTGGCCGAGCGCAAGAAACTGCTGCTACGCCTGGATCCGGCCGTCCACGACGCCATCGCGAAGTGGGCGGCCGACGACCTGCGCAGTATCAACGCCCAGATCGAGTACGCGCTGCGGCTGGCGCTCGAGCAGGCCGGGCGTAAACCGAAGTCGCAGTGACACGACCTCGATACCGATCAGAGATGGTGCCCCGGCCCGATGGCGCGAAGACTTGCAAGGTGTCAGCAAATCTCCGGCCATCGGAACCGAAAGGGGAAATGATGACCACGATCGTGCATATCGACGACACCGTGCGCGACTACGACACGTGGAAGCCCGCCTTCGACGGTCTCGAGCAGTTCTTCGCGGATGCGGGGGCCCGCAACTGCCGGGTGGCACGGTTCACGCACAACCCCAATCGAGTGCTCGTCGAGCTGGACTTCGACACCATGGCGGAGGCCGAAGCCTTCCGGGACGAACTGCACAAGCTCATCGACCTGCCGCGGACGCAGATGCTGCTGGTCAGCCACGAGGTCTCCCTCCTGGAGCTGGTCGACGACCGCCGCCTCACGGTCCGGGCTTCCTCGTGACGAAGATGGCCGTACCGGGAAACAGTTCGCCGCGCAGCGGGCTCCACTGTCCCCATTCGCGGTCGAGCCATTCCGGCCACTCCGGTTCGACGATGTCCTCCAGCGCCAGTCCCGCCGCGACGATCTCCCTGACCCGGTCGCCGATGGTCCGGTGATGCTCGACGTAGGTGGGCACGTCGTCGCCGTCGACCTCGACATATGGGGTGCGGTCGAAGTACGGGATGGTGGCGGTCAGGCCTGCGGGACCGGGATCGTCCGGGAAGATCCAGCGCATCGGGTGGTTCACCGAGAACACCCAGCGGCCGCCGGGCCGCAGCACCCGCGCCACCTCGCGCATCACCAGCGCCGAGTCCGCGACGAACGGCACCGCGCCGAACGCCGAGCAGGCCAGATCGAACGACGCGTCCGCGAACGGGAGAGCCTCGGCGTCCGCTTGCACCAGCGGAACCCGCGGGCCACCGCGCGCCATGACCGCGAGGCCGCGCTCGAGCATCCCGCGCGACAGGTCGAGCCCGACAGGCCGCGCGCCCTGCCCGGCCAGCCAGCGCGAGCACGGAGCCGAGCCGCAGCCGATCTCCAGCACCGCCTTGCCGGTGACGTCGCCGAGGAATCGCATGTCGCCCTCGTGCAGGCCCTCCGGGCACCACACGAACTCGCCGCCGGGGGAGTCGACGCCGAGGAACTCCGCGTGCGTCTCGTGGTATTGCGCGGCGTCGGCGTCCCACCACCGCCTGCTGGCCAGTCTGCTGGCCGCCGAGCCGATCCGGGTCCGCACCGTGCCCGCCGTTCCGAGCTGTGCGTTTGCTTGCGCATGGCGATCTTCCGACACGCCGATCAGACTATCGGCGTGGCGACCCGACCGGTTTGCCCGCCCGGACCGAGGTCGCGTACGCTGAACGCGCGAGTGTCTTCCGTACAGCCGTACCGGAGTTCAACCCGTGCTGAGTTTCACGCGCGTCGCGTGCGGTACGTTCCTAGTGTCCGTCTTCACACCTCGCGGTGAGATCGCAGCGTACCGAAAGTTCCAATGTCCGCAACCGACCACAATCCGTCCGGAGCAAACCGACATATGCCCACCACCGTCACCTCGCCGCAGGTAGCCGTCAACGACATCGGCTCCGCCGAGGATTTCCTCGCCGCCATCGACGCCACGATCAAGTACTTCAACGACGGCGACATCGTCGAAGGAACCATCGTCAAGGTCGATCGCGACGAGGTCCTGCTCGACATCGGTTACAAGACCGAAGGCGTCATCCCCTCTCGTGAACTCTCCATCAAGCACGACGTCGACCCCAACGAGGTCGTTTCCGTGGGCGATGAGGTCGAGGCCCTTGTTCTCACCAAGGAGGACAAGGAAGGCCGCCTGATCCTGTCGAAGAAGCGGGCGCAGTACGAGCGTGCGTGGGGCACCATCGAGGAGCTCAAGGAGAAGGACGAGGCCGTCAAGGGCACCGTCATCGAGGTCGTCAAGGGCGGCCTGATCCTCGACATCGGCCTGCGCGGCTTCCTGCCCGCGTCGCTGGTCGAGATGCGGCGCGTCCGCGATCTCCAGCCGTACGTCGGCAAGGAGATCGAGGCCAAGATCATCGAGCTGGACAAGAACCGCAACAACGTCGTGCTCTCCCGCCGCGCCTGGCTGGAGCAGACCCAGTCCGAGGTGCGCAGCGAGTTCCTGCACCAGCTGCAGAAGGGCCAGGTCCGCAAGGGTGTGGTCTCCTCGATCGTCAACTTCGGCGCCTTCGTCGACCTCGGCGGCGTCGACGGTCTGGTGCACGTCTCCGAGCTGTCCTGGAAGCACATCGACCACCCGTCCGAGGTCGTCGAGGTCGGCAACGAGGTCACCGTCGAGGTGCTCGACGTCGATCTGGACCGCGAGCGCGTCTCGCTGTCGCTGAAGGCGACCCAGGAAGACCCGTGGCGTCAGTTCGCCCGCACCCACGCGATCGGCCAGATCGTGCCGGGCAAGGTCACCAAGCTCGTTCCGTTCGGCGCGTTCGTCCGCGTCGAGGAGGGCATCGAGGGCCTGGTGCACATCTCCGAGCTGGCCGAGCGCCACGTGGAGGTCCCGGACCAGGTCGTGACCGTCGGCGACGACGCGATGGTCAAGGTCATCGACATCGACCTGGAGCGTCGCCGGATCTCGCTGAGCCTCAAGCAGGCCAACGAGGACTACCACGCCGAGTTCGACCCGTCGAAGTACGGCATGGCCGACAGCTACGACGAGCAGGGCAACTACATCTTCCCCGAGGGCTTCGACCCCGACACCAACGAGTGGCTCGAGGGCTTCGACAAGCAGCGCGAGGAGTGGGAAGGCCGCTACGCCGAGGCGGAGCGTCGCCACAAGATGCACACCGCGCAGATGGAGAAGATGGCGGCCGACGCCGCGGCCGAGGCCGCGAACGGCGGCGGCGCGTCGAACTACTCATCGGAGAGCGGTTCGCAGTCCTCCGCCGGCCAGGCCGAGCCCGCCGGCGGTTCGCTGGCCAGCGACGCCCAGCTGGCGGCTCTGCGCGAGAAGCTGTCCGGCAACGCCTGATCGGCACCAGCTGAACGACTGTGCCCCAACCGATTCCCGGTTGGGGCACAGTCGTTTTCGGTGAGCCCCCTTCAGGCGTTCCCGTGCCGCGACGCTTTCGTCGTGCCGCGTTGTACGCGTGGCGCGGGAGCGGGCGGCCGGGTCGCTTCGTGTGGCGCCACCATCTGAGCCGTGGTGAGCGCGACGACCTGGATCTGCTCGAGCCGCAACCCGAGCGAGGCCAGCCGGGCGACGACGCCCAGCCGATGTTCCGCCATACCGGGGCGGATCACCAGCGGTTCCCTCTCCGGTCGAGGCAGGACGTAGGCGCGACGTTCGGCGTCGAACCGCACGGGGGCGCCGTCCCGGATCGCCCGATAGGCGTCCAGATCCAGTGTGCTGTCCCGGATCGGGTCGATCAGCAGCGACATGACGGATTGCTCCGCCTGCCGCAGGAACGGCTCTTGGTCCGACGGATCCAAATGCTCGATCCGCTGGGCCACGCGGGCGCGGTAGTCCTCCGCGGCGGGACGCAGCAGAGAACGGTGCCGCTCGACCTCGGCCGCAAAGGCCACGAGTTCTTCGTGATCCACGGCGAGACGGTCGGATGTCGAAGCGAGGGCGTCGGGCATGGTGACCCCTATCTCTCGGGTTGCGGGTTTACATTGCGTCGCAACCGGATCGACGTCCGACATCCTCTATTGTGCCGGAGGGGTACGACAGAAATCGCGCCGTGCCTGCTCCTTCGGCCGCGCACCGACCTTGTTCGGCGCGACCGGTTGTCTAGTAGCCCACGGTGAAGCGGTGCTGCACGAAACGGGGCAATTCGGCCTCATCGATGAGGGCGACCGCCGCGTCCTCGGCGGAGATGTCCCCGCCGCCGGCCGGGAGCTGATCGCCGCCGATCCGGAAGCGGCCGGTGCGCTCGCCGGGGTTGATCCGCCCCGAGAAGGGCTCAGGTAGGTCCAATCGCGGTTGGACGGCCGGTCGGTGTTCAACGCGTCGCGTAGGGCACGTACCACCCGCGGGTAGTCCGCGGGAACGTCGAGGACTCCGGTGAGGGTGCGGTTCCGCGCCGCGATGCGCGACTTGGTTCGTCCGCTCGGTTTCTAGCCCGGGGTTCGGCGCGTCCCCGAAGCGGCGTCGGAGCTCAGTCATCGCCGCTCTCGCGTGCCGGTGGTGTGCTCGCGGCAGAGCCCGGCTCGGCGGGGCCGTGTGCGATGTCGTGGAAGGCGTTGCGGAGCAAGGCGGTGATGCGCTGCGGCGGCGCGTCGCGCAGACCTTCGAGTTCGAGCAGATGGCGGCCGATCACCACGCCGATGGTGAGGGCGCCGAGCAGTCCGGCGCGCAGGTCCGCCTCGTCGTCGGGGAGTTGCCCGGCCGCTTCCCGTTGCCGCGCCGTCATGGCGGCGCGTACCTCGTCGGCGGCATCGGGGTGGGTGAGCATCGAGCGGATCGCCGCCAGCGTGTTGACCGGCCGGTCCGCCAGCTTGATGGCGAGCGCGTCGAGCAGGAGTTCGGTCACCTGCTCAGGCGTCCCGGTGATCGGGTGGTCGTCGGCGAAGACCGCCACGCGCGCGAACAGGTTCTCTTTCGAGCCGAAGTACCGCATCACCAAGCTGGGGTCGGTGTCCGCCTCCGTCGCGACGGCCCGGATGGTGGTTCGGTCGTAGCCGATCTCCGCGAACAACCGGCCCGCTGCCGCCAGGATCCGGTTCTCGGTATTACGGCGTTGCTGGGCTCGGCTGGTCGGGGCATCCATAAGTGGCTCGCCGAAGCCGCTCCGTGCCGCTCAGCTCGCCGGAATCCCTGGCGCAGTGCGGATTCGGCGGAACTCCCTGACTCGAGCAGCGCGGTGCTCCGGCTGATGGCGACGGTGCCGAGCACGCCGAGCCCGAACGCGCCGCCGAGCTGTTGGGTCGTCGTCACCAGTCCGGTGGCCATCAGGCCGTTCTGCGTGAGGCCGGTGGTCGGCGACGAGACCGCGAATACCGCCGGTATGGTCGACCGCTTGGAGGCGTTGGGCTTGGTGCGCGGGGAAGTTCACCTCACCGATGGCCGCGCGCGTCTGCTGACCCTGACCGCTCGTGGGAAGAGCTTCGGGAAGCCCTGGATCGAGAGGTCTTCGGCAGCGTTCCCGCGCTGGCCGTGCTGGACGAGCCGGAGCGCAGGCAACTGTACGGGCTGCTGCGACGAGTGGCATCGGCCTGAGCGGCGACCGAGGCCTGCGAGGCAGGCTCGATCGGACGGTTAGCCGGAAGTGCGCCATGGCCGAGAATCCAAAGGCGTCGGCCGACGATGAATCGCGATGTTCCTTCGGCCGCAATGGTGGGAATCGGTTCTGGAAGCTGCATGGCTCTTTTGGCGGGAGTCGTGCGGGAATGCGGCGGTATCGCAAGCGGTATCGCTGCTGTGTTTCTCTTGTTTCGTTGGCGGTCAGGAAATGGAAACCCGGCGCGGATTGTCTGCCGTGGACGAGGCGGGAGTCGCCGGCGATCAGACGGAGTGCTCTGGTGAATATTCCCGGAGTCGCCGGGTGATGCGGACCGCTTCGAGTTCGCGTTCTCGGAAGTGGCGCTGTTTCGCGTACGGCCGACGCCGAGTTCCGGCGAAACCGATCCCACTGGCGCGCTGCGAACGATCTTGCAACTGTACTTACATTCGGCTCGGCGGATTGCCGTGCCGAGCACCGCGTCCCCCGGTGGGTACGCAAAACAGTGGCCCAGCCTTGGCTAGAGGCTGGGCCACGTCGAGCTCGGGTTCAGCTTGCGGTAGCAGGTACCCACCGGACCGCGGGTGCGGCCGGACGGTTCCGCATGGCAGCGAAACTGTGCCGCGCGGGACTGATGAACGCGGTGAACCAAGAGCGACGGTGCTCCGCGAGCGCCGCCGCGACAGCAGGGATCTGAATGCAGTGCACTCGCCCCGCCATGCCCAGGCGGTGGCGACCCGTCTGGTTGATTCTGGTGCCCAATGGTGTTCCTTTGCTTCGCTGGTGTCGGCCTGGATCGCCACGGCGAAGATTAGCGGAACGAAACTGCTCGGCAGAGTATTTTGCCCGAGTAATTGCCTCGGCGTGTCGGAAAGTTGCCGCCGACGAACCGTAAACATCCGAAATTGTTGCGAATCGGTCTCGGCGCTGTCACGGAACGGGCAAATGGCTTCCCGGGCGGTGGAATACGCGAGCGCATCGGGTAATCGGTCGGATTGCCCGGCGCCGGCCGCGGCGGCCGGTCGGGTCGGCCTGCGACGCGCTCGGGGCGGCGCGGGCCCGCGGGCGGCGCGGATGCGAGACTGGGCGAATGTTACGAATCGGCCTCACCGGAGGCATGGGAGCGGGGAAGTCGACGGTGGCTCGGGCCCTGGCCGACCTGGGCGCGGTGGTCATCGATTCCGACCTCATCGCCAGGGAGGTGGTCGAGCCGGGCACCGAAGGGCTGGCCGCGCTGGTGGAGGCGTTCGGCGCCGACATCCTCGCCGCGGACGGCAGCCTCGACCGGCCCGCCCTCGCGGCCAAGGCCTTCGGCGACGACGCGGCGCGCGCGAAGCTCAATTCGATCACCCACCCGCTCGTCGGAAAACGCACCGCGGAATTGATCGCCGCGGCGCCCGCGGACGCGATTGTGGTGCAGGATATTCCGCTTCTGGTGGAAAACGGCCTGGCGCCGTTGATGAATCTCGTGCTGATCGTCGATGTGGACGCCGAAACGCGCATTCGCCGTTTGGTGGAATTTCGCGGCGTCGCGGAAGCGGATGCGCGGGCGCGTATCTCGGCGCAGGCGACCGACGACCAGCGCCGAGCCGTCGCCGATGTGTTGCTGGACAACAGTGGAGCGCCGGGTGCGGTGGAAGCGGAGGTGCGCAGGCTGTGGACAGAGCGTCTGGTGCCGTTCGAGCGCAACCTGCGTGCGGGCACCCCCGCCCGCCGCGGTGACATCCGGCTGGTGCCCGCGGATCCCGAGTGGTCCGCGCAGGCGCAGCGGCTGATCGCCCGGCTGTGGGTGGCCTGCGGCGCCGCCGCCGCGCGGATCGACCACGTCGGTTCCACCTCCGTGCCGGGGCTGCCCGCCAAGGATGTGATCGATCTGCAGATCACGGTCGCCGACCTCGCCGCCGCCGACGGCTTGCGCGATGCCATCGCCGCCGCCGGGTTCCCGGCGCGGCCGGAGGCCACCCAGGACAACCCCAAGCCGACGCCGCAGGACCCGGCCGGCGTGAACACCGCGCTGTGGAGCAAGCGCTTCCACCAGAGCGCCGACCCCGGGCGGTTGGCCAACGTGCACGTGCGCGTCGATGGCTCCCCCGGCCAGCAGTACGCGCTGCTGCTGCGCGACTGGCTGCGCGCCGACGCCGGAGCCCGCGCGGAGTACCTCGCCGTCAAGCGCGAGGGTGAGGCCAAGGCGGCGGGGCTGACGGGCGCGGAGGCGACCGTGGCCTATCTCGGCGTCAAGGAACCCTGGTTCGATGCCGCGTATCCACGGGCGCTCGCCTGGCGGGAATCCTCGGCCGGCTAGCCGGCCGTCCTCCGCGCCGACCCGGCCCGGTGCGCGCCGATGCGGACTACAGCCACGTCAAGGTGATGTCCATCGTCTCGAGCCAGCCCTCGAAGGTGTGGCCGTTGGCGGCGATGCCGTCGATGGCGGCCGTCGCGTGCTGCACGGCCGCCTCGGCGTCGGCGAGACCGATCAGGCCCGCGGCATGCGCGGCGATCAGCTCGTCGACGTCGAGCAGCTGGGTCTCGCGTGCGGAGCGCACCACGATGTCGAGGTAGTGATCGACGGACTTCCACTTCTTCGGTGCGACCGGTGTGAAATCACCGATGTCGAGGTAGTAGTCCTGGTCGCGCCGATGCGCGGGCAGGTAGTGGAAGATGGTCGCGCGCAGGTGCAGCTTCGGCAGCAACCAGGACTCGATGTAGTGGAACTGCGGGTGATCCGAGGTGCGCGCCATGTACAGACCCCATGGCTCGACGTGGTACTTCTCGACCGGGCGCACGAAACCCTTCGGATCGGTGTTCGTCAGATCCGCGAGATTGAAGTACTCGACTTTGGGCCGGTGCACGTCGACGATGGGTGCCTGCGTCATGCATCAAGAATCTACCGCCGTCGCCGACGCGTCGAGCCGGAGGCAGTAATCCGCGGGCTACATCCAGGTGAGGATGATGCCGTTGGCGGCGAGCCAGCTCTCCACGCGGTGATCGTGGGCGGCCAGCCCGTCCAGCACGGCCGTGGCCCGTTCGAACGCGCGGTGCGCCTGCGCCGTGTCGACCAGTCCCGCGGCATGTGCCGCGAGCAGCTCGTCGACGCCGAGGAGTTCGGCGGTGCCGCCGCGGCGCACGGCGATGGACAGATACTGGTCCACCGCCTTCCAGCGCTTCTGGCCGACCCGGGTGAACTCGCCGACGTCGAGCCGGTAGACCGGTTCCCTGTGGTGTGCCGGGTTGGTCCTCGCCAGCGTCGCGCGCAACGAGAGTCCGGGCAGCAACCAGGATTCGAGGTAGTGCGAATCCGGTCCGCCGACCCGGCGTGCCATGTAGAGGCCCCACGGCTCGACGTGGAAGCGTTCGACCGGGCGGACGAAGCCCTTGGCGTCGGTGTTGCTGAGTTCGGCCAGATTGAAGAACTCCACTCTCGGCCGGTGCGGCGCCGGTCTACCGAGCGCGGCGATCGGCCCGGGTGGGGCGGCCGTGGCGGCGCCCGCGACGGAGGGAACCGCCGCGCGGATGTCCCTGGCGACGTACCCGGCGAGGCCGGTCACGGCAGGCACGGCGACGAGTAATGGAATCAGACCGCTCATGGCTCTTGTCCTTCACGTCCGAACAACCAGATCAGGGTACACCTGGGTCCGGGCGCTCGCGCGGTTCGCGATAAGCTGTTCGCCGACACGAAACCTGTTGCCGCAACGGACATTTCGGACATGTAACCGTTCGCGCCGAGCGGGCGTGACGCGACTGTGAGGACCCGGTTGCGCGTGGGCGGGCCGCCGAACTCCCTGCCGCCGAGAGCGATCGGAGCCGGCTCGGGCCGTTTGGGTCGAAAGTGATTGCGAAGGCTCGCATTCGGTGTACCCACCGAGCGGCGTCGCCTATCCCATGCCTTCTCGAAGACGTACTGGTTGCTCGTCATCTCCGGGCGGTTTCGCGTCGGCGTGAACTGCTGGCGCTCGATGACCGATCGGTAGCGGACCGTCCGTGCTGTGATCGGTTTCACATAGCTGATGTGGGTGGCATCGGCCTGCTCGTACGGGCCCGTCGTCCCCGCCGAACCTGTCGGTGGGTGGGCCTACGCTGGTGAGCATGGCATTCGCAACCGAGATTCCGGCGGAGGGCTTCGAGGACCGGGCCGCCGAGCAGCCGCTCGCGCACTCGGAGTTCCGCCCGGTCGGCGAGATCGAGCGCGTCGGCGGTCGGTTCGAGGTGGTCAGCGAGCACAAGCCCGCGGGCGACCAGCCCGCCGCGATCGCCGAGCTGGAGCGCAGGATCAAAGCGGGGGAGCGCGACGTGGTGCTGCTCGGCGCCACCGGTACGGGCAAGTCGGCCACCACGGCCTGGCTGATCGAGCGGTTGCAGCGGCCGACGCTGGTGATGGCGCCGAACAAGACGCTCGCCGCCCAGCTGGCCAACGAACTGCGCGAGATGCTGCCGAACAACGCCGTCGAGTACTTCGTCTCCTACTACGACTACTACCAACCCGAGGCGTACATCGCGCAGACCGACACCTATATCGAGAAGGACAGCTCGATCAACGACGACGTCGAGCGGTTGCGCCATTCGGCGACCTCGAGCCTGCTGTCCCGGCGCGACGTGGTGGTGGTCGCGTCGGTGTCGTGCATCTACGGCCTCGGCACGCCGCAGTCGTACCTCGATCGGTCGGTGCAGCTGCAGGTCGGCACCGAGATAGATCGGGACGCGCTGCTGCGGCTGCTGGTCGACGTGCAATACACCCGCAACGACATGGCGTTCACCCGCGGTTCGTTCCGGGTGCGCGGCGACACCGTGGAGATCATCCCGTCCTACGAGGAACTCGCCGTCCGCATCGAGTTCTTCGGCGACGAGATCGAGGCGCTGTACTACCTGCACCCGCTCACCGGCGACGTGGTCCGCCAAGTGGACATGCTGCGCATCTTCCCCGCCACTCACTACGTGGCGGGTCCGGAGCGGCTGGAGCGCGCGGTGCGCGACATCGAGGCCGAGCTGGAGGAGCGGCTCGCCGAGCTGGAGCGCCAGGGCAAGTTGCTCGAGGCGCAACGGCTGCGCATGCGCACCCAGTACGACCTGGAGATGATCCGTCAGGTCGGGTTCTGCTCCGGCATCGAGAACTACTCGCGCCACATCGACGGCCGCCCGCCCGGTTCGGCGCCCGCGACGCTGCTGGACTACTTCCCGGAGGACTTCCTGCTCGTCATCGACGAGTCGCACAACACCGTGCCGCAGATCGGCGGCATGTACGAGGGCGACATGTCGCGCAAGCGCAACCTGGTGGAATACGGCTTCCGGTTGCCGTCCGCGGTGGACAACCGGCCGCTGACCTGGGAGGAATTCGCCGACCGGATCGGGCAGACGGTGTACCTGTCGGCCACCCCGGGTCCGTACGAACTCGGGCAGACCGGCGGCGAGGTGGTCGAGCAGGTCATCCGGCCGACCGGCTTGGTCGACCCGAAGGTCGTGGTGAAGCCGACGAAGGGGCAGATCGACGATCTGATCCACGAGATCAGGCAGCGCACCGAGCGCGACGAGCGGGTGCTGGTCACCACGCTGACGAAGAAGATGGCCGAGGACCTCACCGACTACCTGCTCGGGCTCGGCGTCCGGGTGCGCTACCTGCACTCAGAGATCGACACATTGCGCCGCGTCGAGCTGCTGCGGCAGCTGCGGCTCGGCGAATACGACGTTCTGGTGGGCATCAACCTGCTGCGTGAGGGTCTCGACCTGCCCGAAGTCTCGCTGGTGGCGATCCTGGACGCGGACAAGGAAGGCTTCCTCCGCAGCACCACCGCGCTGATCCAGACGATCGGCCGCGCGGCGCGCAACGTCTCCGGCGAAGTGCACATGTACGCGGACAAGATCACCGACTCGATGCAGTTCGCCATCGACGAGACCGAGCGCCGCCGCGCGAAGCAGATCGCCTACAACGAGGAAATGGGCATCGATCCCAAGCCGCTGCGCAAGAAGATCGCCGACATCCTCGATCAGGTGTACCGCGAGGCCGACGAGACCGAGGTGGAGGTCGGCGGCTCCGGTCGCAACGCCAGCCGCGGCAGGCGCGCGCAAGGCGAGCCGGGACGGGCGGTGAGCGCGGGTGTGTACGAGGGCCGCGACGTCAAGTCGATGCCGCGCGCCGAACTCGCCGATCTGGTCAAAGAACTCACCGCGCAGATGATGAACGCGGCGCGGGAATTGCAGTTCGAGCTCGCCGGTCGGTTGCGCGACGAGATCGCGGATCTGAAGAAGGAACTGCGCGGCATGGACGCCGCCGGGTTGAGTTGACCCGGCGCGCGGCGCCACCGCCTCCGCGGGCCGTTGCTCGAACGGCCGCGGAGGCAGCCGGGCCGTCAGGCTTGGGTGGCCAGCCATTCGTTCACCCGGCGCTCGGCCTCTTCGCGCGAGACGTCCTCCACCTTGGTGAGCACCGCCCAGCGGTGACCGAAGGGATCGATGACCACGCCGAACCGGTCGCCGGTCACGAAAGTCTGCGGCTGTTCGACCTTGCGGGCGCCGTGCTCGACCGCGCGCCGCACCACCGCGTCGACGTCGGGGCAGTAGTGCACGATCGAGGTGTGCACCCACTCGCCGTTCGGCGCCAGCACGCCGTTGTCCGGGATGGGCATCCCCAACTGCAGGGTGGAGTCGCCGATCTTCAGTTCGGCGTGCGCGGGCTGGCCGTCGGGCAGGTCGTTGCGAGTGATCACCTCGGCCTCGAAAACGGCGGTGTAGAAATCGATGGCTTTGTTGCCGTCGCCGACCGCGAGGAAACAGGTGATCGAGTGGTAGCCGTCGGCGATGGGATTCACTGTGTTCGTCATGGCCACCACTTTCGCCGGTTCATGCCGCTGGGTCTTGTAAGAAAGCGACACCGTGCCCAGTAGCGCCGAACCATCCGCCGAGCCGCCGCAGGCCCGCAATCCGCCCGCGCCCGCGGACACGAAGGGCATCCTGCACCCGGACGAGCAGGCGCGGCATCGCTGGCTAGTCCGCTTACCGCCGGGCCCCGCGGTCGACCGCTACGTCGAGTGGTACTGGGCGGTGGGCTGGGATCTGCGCGGCAGGCCGCCGTACCGGGCGGAGGTCCTGTCCTATCCGAGTGTGAACGTCACCTTCGAGCGATCCGAGACGCGCACCGGCGGCTTCGTCAACGGCGTGACCACCACGAAATTCATCCGCGAACTCAGCGGCCTCGGCGAGACGTTCGGCATCCGCTTCCGCGCGGGCGGGTTCGGCGCGTTCACCGGCCTGGATGTCGGCTCGTTCCGCGATCGCGCCGTACCCGTCGCCGAGGTGCTGCCCGGCGCGGAAAGCTTGACCGAACGGGTGCTGGACGCGCCGACCGTCGAGGAGCGGCGCCGCGTCGTCGAGGAGTACCTCGCGGATCGTCCCGCGGTCGAGGACCCGACCTATCGGCTGGTGCTGCGCGTCATCGACGCGATGGCCGCCGACCAGGAACTCACCAGGGTCGACCAGATCGCCGAGCGGTTCGACGTGCCCGCCCGCACGCTGCAGCGCATGTTCCGCCGCTACGTCGGAGCCGGGCCGAAATGGGTGCTGCGGCGTTATCGGTTGCAGGACGGCGCCGATCTGCTCGCGAAAGGCCGCACCGAGGATCTCGCCGCGCTGGCCGCGGAACTGGGCTATTTCGACCAAGCCCACTTCTCCCGTGAGTTCACCGCGGAAGTGGGTATGGCACCCCTGGAATACGCCAAGAATTCGCTACGTCTCCGGAACGAGGTCACCGCCAAGGTCATCCCGACGCGGGCGTAGTTGCCGGACAGCCGACAAGGAGCTGGACATGGACGTCGTGGTGTTGATCGGACGGGTGTTGTTCGCGCTGCTGTTCCTGACTTCCGCGCTGGGGCATTTCACCCAGACCGCGGCGATGGCGGGGTATGCGCAGAGCAAAGGCGTCCCGATGGCGAAGGCCGCCGTGTTCGGATCGGGTGTGCTGTTTCTTTTGGGCGGCCTGAGCGTGCTGCTGGGCATCTGGGCCGACCTCGGTTCGCTGCTGCTGGTCGTCGCGCTGTTGCCGACCGCGCTCGTGATGCACCGGTTCTGGCAGGAGTCCGACCCGCAGACCAGGCAGGGCGAGATGATCCATTTCAACAAGGACGTCGCCCTTGCGGGCGCCTCGCTGATGCTGTTCGCGTTCTTCGCGCACGTCGACGAACTCGGATTGACCATCACCGGGCCGCTTTTCGACCTCTAGTCCGCACCTCGCGAGCTGATATTGCGCGGCCCTTTTCACCGCGGGAAGAAGAAGCCGGCGACATCGTCGGAGGGATTCTCGGCATATTCTGGGCAAACGATCGGCAGTGGCCTCGGCCGGACGGTGGGCCGGGCCCGATCGTGGCGTTCCCGCCGTGCGATTCCCGCCCCGGGCAGGGCGATCCGCGTGTGACGGACCTGGCGCTGTGATGAATATCCCAGGGCGGCAAAGCGGTTGAATGCCGTTGTGGCACATCACAGGTTTAGTTCTCCGGAATTGCGTATGCCCTGGTTGGTCCGGCCCTTTCCGGCATTCCTCGGCGAATCCGCCGCGGGAATGGTCGCAGGCCCCGAGTGTGATGTCTTGCGATTTCTGAAATTTCCACACCGATTGCCGCTATGGTCGAGCGCAGTCGCCGCGCCGACGCCCGGCCGAACCCGGACCGACCCGCCCGCGGCACCCGACCTACCGCATAGTTGGAGGAGAGCATGACCGCCTACCGGACCATTGTCGTCGGTACCGATGGCTCGGACTCGTCGTATGTCGCCGTCGAGAAGGCAGGGGCCCTTGCCGGTGTGTCCGGCGCGACCCTGGTCGTGGCCTGCGCGTACTACCCGACCGACGACCGCGACGTCGCCGCCGCGGCCGACGTACTCAAGGAGGAGGCCTACCAGGTACGCGGTTCCGCGCCGACCAACGAGATCCTGCGCATCGCCAGGGACAAGGCGATCGCGGCAGGCGCGGCCGACATCGTCGAGCGCGCCATCGTGGGCGAGCCGGTGGAATCGCTGCTGTCGCTGGTCAAGGAGGTCGACGCCGACCTGCTGGTCGTCGGTAACCGGGGCCTGAACACCCTGGCCGGACGTCTGCTCGGCTCGGTGCCCTCCGATGTGGCGCGCAAGTCGCGCTCCGACGTGCTGATCGTGCACACCGTGCGCTGACCCCGCCTCGGCCGAAAGGCTCCGTGCCGCATCGCGAATCGCGCTGTCGCACGGAGCCTTCGTCGTTCGATGCCTCCGCTTCTCAGCGCAGCCGGGAGAGCACGCCCGGCAGATCCGCGCTGTGCACGACGCCGAGCCGCTGGGTGGCGCGGGTCAGCGCGACGTACAGATCGTTGAGTCCGCGTGGCGATTCGTCGAGGATGCCCTGCGGTTCCACCAGGTACACCGCGTCGAACTCCAAGCCCTTCACCTCGTGCACGGTCAGCACCCGCACCGATTCCCCGGCGAGGTCGGCCAGCTGGGCCACCAGCGCCTGCGGCGCGATCACCGCTGTGGTGCCCGGTCCGGTCTCGGCGGCGACCAGCCGGGCGACCTCCGCGTGCACGGCGCCGGGCTCGACCCGGTGCGCGCGCGGCGCGACGCCGGTCTCGCGGACCGAGCGCGGCGCGGTCGCCGCCGGATCGATGGCGGCGAGGACGTCGGCGGCGATGTCCATGATCTCCGCGGGGGTGCGGTAGTTGACGGTGAGCTCGGTCAGCTTCCACCGGGCGGCGACATAGGGCTCCAGCATCCGCTGCCACGACGACGTGCCCGCCGGGTCGCCGGTCTGCGCCACGTCGCCGACCACGGTGACCCATCGGTTCGGGATGCGCCGCATCACCATCCGCCAGGCCATCTCCGACAGTTCCTGCGCCTCGTCCACGATCACGTGGCCGTAGGTCCAGGTGCGATCGCCCGCGGCGCGCTCCGCGGTGGTCTGGCGGGCGCGGAAGTCCTGGCGTTCGGCCAGCTGGCTGGCGTCGATCAGGTCGTAGGCCATCAGGATCTCGGGATCGAGGTCGTCCTCCAGATCCTGGGGCGCGGAGCCGGTGAGGATGTCGAGGGCGTCCTGCGCCTCGGCGATCTGGGCGCGCCAGCGGCGCCGGGCGCGTTCGCGTTCCTCGGTGTCGTCAACGCCGAGCAGTTCGGCCAGCTCGTCCAGCAGTGGCGCGTCCGCCGGACTGAACCGGCCGTCGTCCGGCCGGAGCAGTTCGGCGCGGTCGGCCGGGTCGAGCGAACTCGCGGCCCGGTCCAGCCGTTTCGGGTCGGCGAGCAGGTCGGCCAAGACCTCCTGCGGGGACAGGATCGGCCACAGTTTCGCGATCGCGGCCTGGATCTGCGGGTCGGCGCGCATCTCGTCGCGGATCTCGGTCAAATCGGCCGAACTGAGCAGACTCGGCCCGCCGGAGAGGTCGGCGCCCATGGTCGCGGCGAGCTGATCGGTCAGCGCATCGATCACCGAGGCGGCGAAGATCGGGCGGGCCAGATTGTGCGGGCGGCGCGAGGAGCGCGCGCGGCCGCGGGCCTTGGTGGCGATCTTGCGATCCAACGTCACCGGATACCCGTCGAAGCTCAACCGGATCGGTTCGGCGGGCACCTCCTGACGGTCGCGCACTGCCTGCTTGAGCACCTCGAGGATGGTCAGCGCCCCCTTGATCTCACCCGCGCGCAGCGAGTCCTCGCGGGAGGCCCGCACACCGGGATAGAGATCGCCGATGGTGGACAGCAGCACGCCGGTCTCGCCGAGTGACGGCAGCACCTGCCCGATGTAGTCGAGGAAGGTGGCGTTCGGACCGATGATCAGCACGCCGCTCTTGGCCAGCTGCTGCCGGTAGGTGTAGAGCAGATACGCCGCGCGGTGCAGCGCCACGGCGGTCTTGCCGGTGCCTGGCCCGCCCTGCACCACGAGCACGCTCTTGTGCTCGGAGCGGATGATCGCGTCCTGCTCGTGCTGGATGGTCTCGACGATGTCGTTCATGTGGCCGGTGCGCGCGGCGTTGAGCGCGGACAGCAGCGCGCTCTCGCTGCCGACACCGCCGTCGGCGTCGGTGACGCCCGCCCGGCGCGCGGCGTCGAGATCGAGATACTCGTCGTTGATCGCGGTGACCTTGCGGTTGCGCGAGCGGATGTGCCTGCGCCGGGTCACCCCGTCCGGCGCGGCGGTGGTGGCCAGGTAGAACGGCCGCGCCAGCGGGGCCCGCCAGTCCAGCAGCAGGCTCTCGTAGTCGTCCTTCTCGTCGAGGATGCCGAGCCTGCCGATGTAGCGGTACTCGTCCTGCTCCCCGTCGAGGTCGATGCGTCCGAAACACAGTCCGTGCTCCGCGGCGTCGTACTTCGCCAGGTCCTCGGAGTAGAGCTGGGTGAACGACTCGCGTTCGCTGCGGGCCTGCGGGGTGCCGCCGGTTTCCAGCAGCACGGTGCGCAGCCGGTTGCGCGCGTAGTCGCGCATCTCGTCGAGCCGCTCGTACAGTACCGACAGGTAGGCCTGCTCCTGCTCGGTTTCGCGGGTCCGCTCGGGGGCGCCGCCGCCTGCGGCACGGTCCTGAGTGAGGTCGGGCAAACTGAACTCCTTGTCACCGCGAACAGGCGCGAGCACGCCGCCGGGACCGGGCGGGTGCACGCATGGAAAGCAGAGTTGTCGAGTCTACTGGGGTTGCGACGGGCTCGCCGTAACCGCAGGTGAGGCCCCCGGCTCCGGGGTGGGGACTCGGTCGGCGGGCGGGGTGAGCTGCACCGGTGCGAAGTGCTCGACCACCGGGAACGGGTCGTAGAAGTGGTGCAGCAGGTCCTTCCAGCGCTGATATTCCGGCGAGCCGCGGAATCCGACGACGTGATCGTCGAGCTTCTCCCATTCCACGCGCAGCAGATAGCGGCCAGGCGACTCGACACCGCGCGCCAGCGACAGCGATCGGAAGCCGGGCATGCCCGCGATGAGCGGCCGCGCCGCGGCGAAGGCGGCTTCGAAATCGGCGGCGAGTTCGGGGCGAACCGGCAGCAGTACGTGCTCGATGATCACGGCGGGCTCAGGACGCGTGGGTGCTGTTGGGCCTGCGGCCCTTGGTGACGGTGCCTTCCCGCCGCCCCGGCGGCTTCGCCCGGTACATCGCCAGGTCTGCGTCGTGCAGCACCGCTTCCGGGCTGCGCCGATCGCCCACCTCGAGTTCGGTGACGCCGATCGAGGCGTTCACCTCGATCCGGTGCCCGCGCGCGATGATCGGCTCGGCCATGGTGGAGCGTAGTCGGTTCATCAGCGCCTCGATGTCGACGCGGCGGGTGCGGCCGGACAGCAGGACCAGGAACTCGTCGCCGCCGAGCCTGCCGACGATGTCGTCGCCGCGCAACGCGCGCTGCAAGCGCTGGGCGACGATCTGCAGCACGGTGTCGCCGATGGCGTGCCCGAGCGTGTCGTTGATCGCCTTGAACCCGTCCAGGTCGATGAACAGCACGGTGGACACCGGCAGCAGTTCCTCGGTGCTGGCCAGCGCGGCGGCCAGCTGGGACAGGATCAGCGAGCGATTGGCCAGGCCGGTGAGCGAGTCGTGCGTGGCCTGATATTCCAATTGTCTTCTGCTGGCGCGGAATTCGGTGATGTCGGCGAACGAGGACACCGCCGACGAGCGCGGGTCGCCCGGATTCAGCAGGCGGCTGCTGCCCGACAGCCAGCGCCGCTGGCCGTCCACCCGGTCGACGCCGAAGACATAGCCGGTGATGGTCTCGCCCGTGGCCAGCGTGCGCGCCACCGGATGGCGGCTCGGCGGCAGCGGCTGGGCGTTCGCGTCCAGCAGCACCAGCGGCAGCGACTGGATCGTGCGCCCGATGACCATGCCGTCGGGTCCCTCGGTGCCGAAGATGCGCTTGGCCGCCGGGTTCATCGACTCGATCCGGCCCTCCGGATCGATCACCACGACGCCCTCCTCCAGTTGGGACACCACCGTGGTGAAGTAGTGCTCGGCCCTGCGCTGCGCGGCCTCGGCGTGGCGCTGGGCGGTGAGGTCGTGGATGACCACCTGATAGGCGAGGTGGTCGTGCCAGGCGGTCAGCACCGACACCGTCTCCACCGGGACGGTGCCGCCGTCCACCCGCATCAAGGTCATCTCGGTCGGCACCGAGGCCGCGCCTGCGGTGGTGAGGGTGCTGATGCGGTCGAGCATCGCGGGCACGGAGGCGGGATGGACGAAGTCGGTCAGCGGACGGCCGATGATCTCCTCGGCGTCCTCCGCGGCGAGCATCCGGACGGTGGCCGGGTTGACGTAGACCACCCGGCCGCGCTCGTGCACGCAGATCCCGTCCGGAGTGTGCTCGACCAGAGAGCGGTAGCGCGCGGCCAGCTGTTCGGCGGCGTCGACCGCGGCGGCCAGCTTGTCGTCACCCACTCGAACCCCCGATCATCGACCCCATTATGGCCATTGGAACACGGGATTATTCTGGTATCGACGTGGACAAGATCACATCCTCCACGCTATTGCTTCGATCACAGTACTGGCACGTTCTCGGGCCGGATCCGGCGATCATGGCAGAAACCGGTTTCTGCGTCGAGGCGGGGCAGACGGTCCCGCCCGGCCGGTGAGCCGGTGAAGGAGAGCGATACATGCCGGGGCCCGACCCGAACACCGCCACGCGGTTCCGCGCCGATCCGCGGCGGTCCCCAGATCACATGACCATCGCCGGGATCGGCGCGATCACCGGCTACGGATGGGGACGTGAACGACTGTGGGACGGCTTGCTCAGCGGCAAGTCGGCGGCGGCGCTGCAACCCGGCTACGGTCCCGGCCGCGACGAGGACGCGTGGGTCGCGCTGGTTCCCGACGGCGGGGACGCCGAGTTGAGCGCGAGCCGGTACGGCCGGGCCGTGCACGAGGCGGCGCGAGAAGCGGTCGCCGACGCCCGCGAGCGGGGCTGGCGACCCGGCCGCACCGTCGGCCTGCTGCACGCCATCGTGCTCGGCGACGTGGCGGACTGGCGCGACTTCTATCTCGTCGACGGGGGTCGCCGCCGGTCGAGGGACTACCTGCGGTTGTTGCCGTCCACGCCGGTCTCGATGCTGATGCAGGAATTCGGCTTCCACGGCCCGGCGATGAACATCTCCGCCGCCTGCAGCTCCGCCAATGTCGCGCTCGTCACGGCGAAACTCTGGCTGGACGCGGGCATGGCCGACGACGTGCTCTTCGTGGCGACCGACCTGTCCGCGACGCCGGACATGCTGGACAGTTTCGTGCGGCTCGGCGCCGCGGTCGCCGACGCCGAACCGCTGGACGCCTGCAGGCCCTTCCAGGAGGGCAGCCGCGGGTTCAGCATGGGCGAGGCCTCGGTGGCGTTCGTGCTGACCCGTTCGGCGGATCGGCCCTATGCCGCGGTGCTCGGCGGCGCCATGTCCAACGACGCCTATCACGTGGTGTCGGTCGACCCGACGCACGAGCAGATCATCGATTGCGCTCGCCGCGCGCTCGCCGCCGCGCAGGTCACCGCCGCGGACGTGCGCTATTTCAACGCGCACGGCACCGGAACCCGCCAGTGCGACGTGGCCGAACACCATCTGCTCGAGCACGTGTTCGACGACCGCCCGCACATCTACGCGCTGAAGCCGCTGGCGGGCCACTGCCAGGGCGCGGCGGCCGCCGTCGAGATCGCGGCCGCCGCGCTGGGCTACGAGCGTGGCATCGTGCCCGCGGCCCCGATCGTCGCGCCCGCGCATCCGCGGTTGCTGGACGGCCCCGCGCCGTTCGAGGGCGGCATCACCGTGAAGCTGTCCCTCGGCATGGGCGGCAACAATTCCGCGGTGGTGCTCGCCGCCGCGTGATCGTGGCCGCGATGCCTTCGCGTTCGGTCCCGGCCGCGTCCGAATCCGGCGTGTTTCCAGTGTTTTTCGCGCGATGGGGACTTTCGGCCCTGTTCGCGGCAGCGCCCCGGTGCTGGCATGGGAGGGGACGAATCGATCTGGAAGGCGGGGCAATGCAGATGGTTTCATCGGGGCTGCGATTCGCGTCGGACGAGTGGACGACGGCCGCGGGACCGGAGGTGGCGGTCACGACGCGAGGGGAAGTGTCCGCCATGGACGTCACGCGGGCGGTGCGCGCCGTCACCCGGGTCCTGCGCAGGCATCATCTGGACGCGCCCGCCCGGGTGCGGCTCGGCGCGCCGCCCGATCCGGAGGCGCCGATGGTGGTGCAGGTCGACGTCCACCACCTGGAGTCGGTCACCCGCGTGCAGGTCACCGGGCCGCGCGGGTTCGCGGTGACCTTCGCCGCCGAGCGGCTCGACCGCCGATTGGCCCGCCTGGCCGCGGGCGAGACTCGGAGCTGGCCCGATCCGGCCCGCCCTCCGCTCGCGCGCGCCGGCGAGCCGCGTCCGATCGTTCGCCGCAAGCGGTGCGTCCTGTCCGCGTGCACGCCCGCCGAGGCGGTCGCGGTGCTGGACGCCATGGATTACGACGCTCACCTGTTCACCGACGCCGAGACCGGTGAGGACGCGGTGGTGCACTGGGCGGAGACGGGCGTGCGGCTCATCCGCCAGCGGGCGACCTGTCCGCCGATCCGGTCGCCGGAACGGGCGCGCGGCAATCCGCCGATCGTGATCGACGCGGATTCCGCGGCCTGCCTGGCCCCGGGTGATGCCGCGCACATCCTGTGCCGCAGGGGATTGCCGTTCCTGTTCTGTACCGATCCCGGCAGCGGGCGCGGTGCGCTGCTGTACCGGCGCCACGACGGCGACCTGGCGATCGTGGTGCCCGCCTGACCGTCAGGCCAGCGGTGCCGACCAGTGCACCCTGGTGCCGCCGCTCGCGGCCCGCTCCACCGTGCAGCGGCCGTCGGACATGCTCGCGCGCTGCGCGAGGTTGGCCAGGCCGCTCGGTGTCACCTGCGCGGGCAGCCCCGCGCCGTTGTCCTCGACGAGCACGGTCAGCTCGTCGCCGACGGTGATCTCGACGGCGAGCCGGTTCCCGCCGGAATGACGCACCGCGTTGCTGACCGATTCGCGCACCACGGCTTCGGCGTGGTCGGCCAGCGCCGCGCCGACCACCGACAGCGGTCCGGAGAACCGCACGCTGGTCCGGAACGCGCCGTCGGCGGTCTGCTGGCGGATCGCGTCCTCGAGCCGTCTGCGCAGCGGGTCGCCGCCGTGCAGGTCGAAGATCGACGTGCGGATCTCGTGCACGACCTCATGCAGACCGTCCATCTCCGCCGAAAGCCGTTGCCGCACTTCGGGATCTGTGGTGCGCGCCGCGGTGGCCCGCAACCCGAGCCCCACCGCGAACAGCCGCTGCACGACATGGTCGTGCAGGTCGCGCGCGATGCGGTCGCGGTCGGCGAGCACGTCGAGTTCGCGCATCCTGCGCTGGGTCTCGGCCAGTTGCATGGCCAGCGCCGCCTGATCGGTGAACGCGGCGGTCAGTTCCACCAGTTCGCCGGGGTACGGGGCAGACGCGGGCGGCCGCACCAGGATCAGCACGCCGAGGGCCAGATCCGCGGTCCGCAGCGGAAGCACGAGCGCGGGCCCCGCCGCGCCGACCGCGGCGCCGAGATCGACCGCTCCGGCGTCGGGCACCGGCACCGGAGCGTGCCGGGTGAACGCCGTGCCGGTGGCGGTACCGGCGATACGCACCCGCCGCGGCCCCGGTCCAGGACCGAACCAATGCGCCACGACGAGTTCGGTGGCCTCATCGGGCGGGGTCGCCGACGGCACCACGGCCAGCAGCGCCTGCTGCGAACCGGTCAGCGCGCGGGCGCGGGCCACCACCTGCGCGAGCACCAGGTCCGGCGCCGTGCCCGCGAGGAACTCCGTCGCGATGTCGCGCGTCGCCTCGATCCACGCCTGCCTGGTCCGCGCGGCTTCGTACAGCCTGGCGTTCTCGATGGCGATGCCTGCCGCGGCGGCCATGGCGAGCACGATGGCCTCGTCGTCCTCGGTGAACGGCTGTCCTCCCGTCTTCTCGGTGAGGTAGAGATTGCCGAAGATCTCCTCGCCGACCCGCACCGGGACGCCGAGGAAACTGCCCATCGGCGGATGGCCGGCGGGAAAGCCGACGGCCGCCGGATGTTCCGACAGATCGTCCAGCCGGATCGGGTGCGGGTGCGCGAGCAGCAACCCGAGGACGCCGTGTCCTTCGGGGGAGCGCCCGATGTGGGCGGGCATCGCGTCGTCGACGCCCTGGAAGAGGAATTCGACCAGCCGGTCGTCGTGTCCGCGGACGCCGAGCGCGCCGTAGCGGGCGGCGACCAGGTGGGTGGCGGTCCGCAGCAGGGCGCGCAGGGTGTCGAGCACCGTTGCCGGGAGGTGCGAGGCGAGGGGCGTCATAGGAGAGTGGGGGAGGCCGGTGGGTGGCGCACAGCGGGCTCAGTGTAGACGCGGGCCGGTGCGCGCGTGGCCCACTTGCGCCGAGCGGTCGCCCGGCCGGCGGTGGCGTTCCGGTGTGCTGTGCTGTGACGGCGGAGATCAGGGGAATGCCGGTTGACGTCGTGCTGTTGACCAGTGGTGCCGGGAGGGCGATGCTACGGAGGCGTCCTGGCCTGTTTCCCGGCTCATCCGTAACGTCCTGCCGCCGGGGTTCCCGTCATTCGTCCAGGTGACGGGCGGTCCGCGAAACTTGTCGGTGCCCATGCCTAGCATGGCGGCCGGGGGTATGTCTGGACGTCGAACACGAAGGAGAAGGGACGGCCTGTGGCGGAACGCCTCACTGTGCGCGGAGCTCGGGAGCACAACCTGAAGGGGGTCGATCTCGACCTGCCCCGCGACAGCCTCATCGTGTTCACCGGCCTGTCCGGCTCCGGCAAGTCCAGCCTGGCCTTCGACACGATCTTCGCGGAGGGGCAGCGGCGCTACGTCGAGTCGCTGTCGGCGTACGCGCGGCAGTTCCTCGGTCAGATGGACAAGCCCGACGTCGACTTCATCGAGGGCTTGTCGCCCGCGGTGTCCATCGACCAGAAATCGACCAACCGCAATCCGCGCTCGACCGTCGGCACCATCACCGAGGTCTACGACTATCTGCGGCTGCTCTACGCGCGAGCGGGCACGCCGCACTGCCCGGTCTGCGGCGAACTCATCGCCAAGCAGACGCCGCAGCAGATCGTCGATCAGGTGCTGGCCATGGAGGAGGGCATCCGCTTCCAGGTGCTCGCGCCGGTGGTGCGCACCCGCAAGGGCGAGTTCGTCGACCTTTTCGACCAGCTCAACACCCAGGGCTACTCCCGCGTGCGGGTGGACGGCGTGGTGTATCCGCTCACCGATCCGCCGAAGCTGAAGAAGCAGGAGAAGCACGACGTCGAGGTCGTCGTCGACCGGCTGGCGGTCAAGCCGAGTTCCAAGCAGCGCCTGACCGATTCGATCGAGACCGCGCTGCGGCTGGCCGACGGCATCGTTGTGCTCGACTTCGTCGATCGCGACGAGCACGCGCACGACCGGGAGCGCCGCTTCTCCGAGCGCCTGGCCTGCCCGAACGGCCACCCGCTCGACATCGAGGATCTGGAACCGCGCTCGTTCTCGTTCAACTCGCCCTACGGCGCCTGCCCCGACTGCACCGGCCTCGGCATCCGCAAGGAGGTCGACCCGGAGCTGGTGGTGCCCGACCCGGCGCTGAGCCTGAACGACGGCGCCATCGCGCCGTGGTCGCGCGGCCAGACCGCCGAGTACTTCACCAGGCTGCTGTCCGGCCTCGCCGATGCCATCGGCTTCTCCATGGACACCCCGTGGCAGGATCTGCCGCTCAAGGCGCGCAAGGCCGTGCTGGAGGGCAGCGCCGACCAGGTGCACGTCTCCTACACCAACCGCTACGGCCGTAAGCGCTCGTACTACGCGGACTTCGAGGGCGTGATGCCGTTCCTGCAGCGGCGCATGGAGAACACCGAGTCCGAGCAGATGAAAGAGCACTACGACGGGTACATGCGCGACATTCCGTGCCCGGTGTGCAACGGCGCCCGGCTGCGCCCGGAGATCCTCGCCGTCACCATCGCCGCGAATGGCGACAAGAAGTCCATCGCCGACGTCAGCGACCTGTCCATCGGCGAGTGCTCGGCGTTCCTGAACTCGCTCACCCTGGGCGAGCGCGAGGCGGCGATCGCCGGGCAGGTGCTGAAGGAGGTGCAGGCGCGGCTGGGCTTCCTGCTCGACGTCGGCCTGGAGTACCTCACGCTGTCGCGCGCGGCCGCCACCCTCTCCGGCGGTGAGGCGCAGCGCATCCGGCTCGCAACCCAGATCGGATCCGGCCTGGTCGGCGTGCTCTACGTGCTCGACGAGCCGTCCATCGGCCTGCACCAGCGGGACAATCGCAGGCTCATCGAAACCCTCACCCGGCTGCGCAACCTGGGCAACACGCTCATCGTGGTCGAGCACGACGAGGACACCATCCGCGCCTCGGACTGGGTGGTCGACATCGGCCCGTTCGCCGGCGAGCACGGCGGCACGGTGGTGCACAGCGGGCCCTACGAAGAATTGCTCACCGATCCGAACTCGCTCACCGGGGCGTATCTGTCGGGCCGCGAGCGCATCGAGGTGCCGCTGGTGCGCCGCCCGGTCACCAAGAAACGGCAGCTCACCGTCGTCGGAGCCAGCGAGCACAACCTCAAGGGCATCGACGTCGCCTTCCCGCTCGGGGTGCTCACCTCGGTGACCGGCGTCTCCGGGTCCGGCAAGTCGACCCTGGTCAACGACATCCTGGCGACGGTGCTGGCGAACCGGCTCAACGGCGCGCGGCAGGTGCCGGGCAGGCACACCCGGGTCAACGGGCTCGACCATCTGGACAAATTGGTGCAGGTGGACCAATCGCCGATCGGCCGCACGCCGCGGTCGAACCCGGCCACCTACACCGGCGTGTTCGACAAGATCCGCACGCTGTTCGCGGCCACCACCGAGGCGAAGGTGCGCGGGTACCAGCCGGGCCGGTTCTCGTTCAACGTCAAGGGCGGTCGCTGTGAGGCCTGCTCCGGCGACGGCACGCTGAAGATCGAGATGAACTTCCTGCCGGACGTCTACGTGCCCTGCGAGGTGTGCCACGGCGCCCGCTACAACCGCGAAACCCTCGAGGTGCACTACAAGGGCAAGACCATCGCCGAGGTGCTGGACATGTCCATCGAGGAGGCGGCCGAGTTCTTCGAACCGGTCACCTCGATCCACCGCTACCTCAAGACCCTGGTGGACGTCGGGCTCGGTTACGTGCGCCTCGGTCAGAGCGCTCCCACCCTGTCCGGTGGCGAGGCCCAGCGGGTGAAGCTCGCCGCCGAGCTGCAGAAGCGGTCCACCGGCCGCACGGTCTACATCCTCGACGAACCGACCACCGGTCTGCACTTCGAGGACATTCGCAAGCTGCTCAACGTCATCAACGGCTTGGTGGACAAGGGCAACACCGTGATCGTCATCGAGCACAACCTGGACGTCATCAAGACCTCCGACTGGGTGATCGACATGGGGCCCGAGGGCGGCTCCGGCGGCGGTACCGTGGTGGCGGAGGGCACGCCGGAGGAGGTCGCGGCCGTCGCGCACAGCTACACCGGCCAGTTCCTCAAGGAAGTGCTCGACCAGCCGCCCGCGCCGCAGAGTCCCGCGAAGAAGGCTCCGGCGAAGAAAGCCGCGGCCAAGGCCGCAAAGCGGCCGGCGAAGAAGGCCGCGGCGGTCGGCTGATCCTTTTCGTCCGAAGCGGCGTGGTCCCAAGGACCGCGCCGCTTCGTGCTCAGCGGTTGGCGATGGTGTGGATCAGTTCGGCCAGTTCCTTCGGCTTGGACCACATCGGCCAGTGCCCGGTCGGCAGGTCGACGTACTCCGCGTCGATGCGGGCCAGTTCGGCGAAGATGGGGGCTTCACCGTTGTCGCGCAGCTTCTTGACCAGATCGGCGGTCATGCTGCTGCAGATCACGGTGGCCGGGACCGAAAGGCGCGCGTCCGAATCGCTCAACCGCAGCGGGGCCGCCGCGACGGACGCGGGCTCCGGCACGGCCCGCTCCCGGAATCGTGCCAAGGCCGCCTCGTCCAGGCCCGCCAAGCTGTTGCCCGCTGCCTCCAGTTCCGGCCATTGCGGCAGGGTCCACTCGCGCGCGGCCACGTCGAGGGCCGAGTTGATGACGAAGCCGTTGGGCAGCGGCGCGCTGTCGACGTAGATCGCCCGGCGGAACAGCTCGGGCGCGCGGTCGATGGCCAGATAGGCGGGCGCCGCGCCGCCGGAGTGCGCGACGAGCACCACCGTCTCGCCCGGCGGCACGGCGTCGATGACGGCTTGCGCCTGCGTCTCCAGAGTGGCCGACAACCGGTCCGGATCGGTTTCGTCGAGACCGGGCAGCGTGAGCGCCACCACCTCGTTGCCGCGCCGCCGCAGATCGGGTGCGACCTCGTCCCACGCCCACGCACCGAGCCAGAATCCGGGAGCGAGAAGAATCCGAGTAGCCATGGGCTCACTGTGCCCTACCCGTTGGGAAATTTCCTAAACTTCGCTGTCTCCAAAGGTGTTTCGCTCACAATTCCGGACGCGCTTCGGAATTTTCTGAAGCGCTGGTCGCGTGGGTCGCCGCGAGCTGCCCGAGCGAGCCGCTCAGCAGTCCGGCGCGGCGCGCTGTTCCGCGTGCCACGGCCGACCGCGTGCGGCGGCGAATCAGTAGACCGGACCGGTGTACTTCTCGCCCGGTCCCTTGCCCGGCTCGTCGGGATGCGCGGAGGACTCACGGAAGGCGCGTTGCAGCGACTGCAAGCCCTCGCGGATCGGTCCGGCGTGCGGACCCAGGTACTCCACCGAGGCGGTCACGAGTCCGGCCAGTGCGGTGATCACCCGGCGCGCCTCGTCCAGATCGCGGCGCGGGCTGGTGTCGGGGTCCTCGTCGGCGAGCCCGAGTTTCTCCGCCGCCGAACTCATCAGCATCACGGCGGCGCGGCTGATCACCTCGACCGCGGGGATGTCGGCCAGTTCGCGTACGGAGGCGTCGAGCTCGTCAGTCATGCCTTCAGGCTAGCGACGCCGCCCGGAGCATCCGGAGGTGGCCGATCTCCGCGATGTTCTTCGTCAGCTCCGTGTTCACCCAGCCCGCCAGATGGGCGATGGTCAACCCGGCGTCAGCGGGCCACGGATAGGCGGAGGGCCGGTCCAGATCGGCCTCGTCGAGCCCGTCGAGGACCCGCTCCCATTCGATGTGCAGCTCCCGCAGGCAGGCGACGGCCGCGGAGCCGTCACCGGGCCAGTGCACGTCCTCTCGTGCGGGCGGGGTGACGCCCTCGACGTGGTCGATGGCCGTGCCCCACCACCAGCCGATGTGCCAGGTCAGCCACCCGATCGTCGGTACAGGGATCGGGTGGGGATCAACGTCGGCCCAGTCCGGCCGCCATACGCCGTCGGCGTCTGGGCGTACCGTCCAGGTGGGCTGGGCGGGTTCCCAGAGGAAATCCTCCGGTGTGAGCGTGTCGAGGTGGATCCCGGCGAGTGACCAGGTCAGGTCGAACTGCCATCGCAGCAGGTCGCGGCGTGGTGTGAGCACCGGGGGAGCGTGGCACGCCGAAGATGACCGGGCAAGGGATTTTCGACCCGATTCGGCGATAGCCGAACGGAATGTTAGACTCTCCGCTGACGACCGCCCCGGGCTTGCCCCGGGGCTGATAAGTGGAGCCCGACTCCCACCGTTGCCGACGAGTCATCGTACGGCCCAACGGTCCGGTCGCCCGCCCGTGAGGGCGGGTTTCTCGTGCCGGGGTTCTCATCGAGAACCTTTCGCGCGAGAGTCGACGCGAGTTCGCTCGTGGTCGGAGACCGGTCGACATCGGGCCCCGTCGCGGAATACCGCACCGGGGCCTTCGTGTTGAACAGGGGTTGCAGTTATTGCGCGCGGTCGTCTGACGACACCGCTTGACCTAGGAGGCCCCATCAGCACTGAGACCCGCATCAACGATCGCATCCGTGTTCCCGAGGTCCGGCTCATCGGACCTGGAGGTGAGCAGGTTGGGATCGTGCGTGTTGAAGATGCACTACGCGTCGCCCTCGAAGCCGACCTCGATCTGGTCGAGGTGGCACCGGATGCCCGTCCGCCGGTCTGCAAGATCATGGACTACGGCAAGTTCAAGTACGAGACGGCGCAGAAGGCGCGCGAGTCTCGGAAGAACCAGCAGCAGACGGTGATCAAGGAGCAGAAGCTCCGCCCGAAGATCGACGACCACGACTACGAGACCAAGAAGCGCAACGTCGTGCGCTTCCTCGAGGCCGGGTCCAAGGTCAAGGTGACGATCATGTTCCGGGGACGCGAGCAGTCCCGCCCCGAACTCGGTTTCCGGCTGCTGCAGCGGCTGGCGTCCGACGTCGCCGACCTCGGTTTCGTGGAAACCTCGGCCAAGCAGGACGGTCGCAACATGACCATGGTCCTCGCCCCCCACAAGGGCGCGAAGACCCGGGTGAAGGCGCAGCAGGAGTCGGCCCCGCGCCCGGCCCCCAGCGCCGCCCCGGCCGGTCAGCCCGTCGCGGAGCAGGCCGAGACGGCCGGCCCGCAGTAACACCGATCAGAACACCGGCGGTCCGCCCCGACCGCCGGGACGACAGATATGAGGAATCCATGCCGAAGATGAAGACGCACAGCGGCGCCTCGAAGCGATTCAAGGTGTCCGGTAAAGGCAAGCTGCTGCGCCAGCAGGCGAACCGTCGCCACCTGTTCGAGCACAAGCCCTCCCGCCGCACTCGTCGTCTGGACGGCGTGGAGGTCGTCGCCGCCGCCGACGTCCGTCGCGTGAAGAAGCTGCTCGGTCTCTGATCGCGCCTTCGCGCAGACCGGCACGCACCCGCGACCGGAGCATCTCCGTCGCCACCCCCGACCCATTTCCGGGCGCCGCCCCGCGCCCCCAGATCGAACAGGACTGACCAGTGGCACGCGTCAAAAGGGCCGTCAACGCTCAGAAGAAGCGCCGTTCCATCCTCGAGGCCTCCAAGGGCTACCGCGGCCAGCGTTCGCGGCTGTACCGCAAGGCCAAGGAGCAGCAGCTGCACTCGCTCACCTACGCCTACCGGGACCGCCGGGCGCGCAAGGGTGACTTCCGCAAGCTGTGGATCGCGCGCATCAACGCCGCCGCGCGGATCAACGACATCACCTACAACCGCTTCATCCAGGGCCTGAAGGCCGCCGGTGTGGAGGTGGACCGCAAGATCCTCGCCGAGCTCGCGGTATCGGACGCCGAGGCGTTCGCCGGTCTCGTCGCGGTCGCCAAGGCCGCCCTGCCGCAGGATGTCAACGCGCCGGCCGCCTGAGTCGCGTTCGTTGACGACCGAAAGACTTCCGGAACGACCCGTGGAAGCGCTCAGTGAGCGCAATCCGCGGGTCGTTTCCGCTGTCAAGCTCCAGCGCGGAGCGCAGCGCCGGAAGGCGGGACGATTCCTCGCCGAAGGGGCCAACGCCGTCGCCGCGGCCTTGGAGACCGCGCGCGTCCACGAGCTGTTCTATTCGCAGGCGGCCGCCGAACGCGATCACGCGCTGATCGCGGGGGCCGCCGCGGCGGGGGTGCGCACCACGCTGGTCAGTGATCGGGCGGCGCAGCATCTCGCCGAGACGGTCACGGCGCCGGGCTTGGTGGCGGTCTGCGATCTGCTCGACGTGCCACTGACCCGGATTCTCGACGCCGGACCCCGAATGCTCGCCGTTCCGGTGGAGATGGCCGAGCCGGGGAACGCGGGCACGGTCATCCGGGTCGCCGACGCCGTCGGGGCCGACGGTGTGGTGCTGGCGGGCGACACGGTCGACCCGCACAACGGCAAGTGCGTGCGAGCCAGCGCGGGCAGCATCTTCCACGTGCCGATCGCCCGGCACCGCGATGTCGCCGAGACGCTGGATTCGATCGCCGCGGCGGGCATCACGATCCTGGCGACCGCGGCGAACGGCGAAGTCGACCTCGACGACGCCGACGAACTGTTCACCCGACCGGTGGCCTGGCTGTTCGGCAACGAGGCGCACGGCCTGGACCCGGCCGTCGCGCGCCGCGCCGACCACCGCATCCGCATCCCCATCCGCGGCCGCGCCGAAAGCCTGAATCTCGCGACGGCGGCCGCGATCTGCCTCTACGCCAACTCGCGGGTGCGGTATTGATTTGCCGCGCCTTCGGCGCGGCGTGTTCGCGGCCCCGTTGTGGCTCGCGTTCGAGCGGCCGCCGCTTGCTCCTTCGTCGCGTACGCGGCGGCCGCTCGAACGCGAGCCGGGCCGCGAACGGAACAGGCTCGGTCTAGCTTAGGACGAAAACGGGGGTTGTGGTGGGCTGGGCGCGTCGGTTTTGGGGCTCGGCTTCTGTTGTGCGGTTCGTCGAGGCCGGGCGCGGGCGGCCAGGTATCACGGTCTCGCTATCGGGCCGTGTCGCGCCGCGGAGTAGCCGGGGGTCGTCAATCGCCCTCGGTGGCGAGGTCCGCGAGGATTTCCGTTGCCCATGTCGCGGGCACCGCGTCCGGGCCCGCCACTTGCATCGCGCTCATCACGGTGAGCAGCATTCCGGTGGCGAGGAAGCGGCGCGTCTCGGTTTCCGGCGCTCCGGTCAGGTCGCGGATGAGGCGGTAGATATCGCCGAAACGAGACCTGACCTGGTCGCCGATCTCCGGGTCCGCGCTGGCCGCGAAGCCGTGCAGCAGCAGTTGGAGCAGTTCGCGTTCGGCGAGGAACACCGAATAGCCGTTGGCGAGGGCGGCGAGGGCTTCCTCCGGCGGCGCGTCGGGAGCCGCCTCGGCGCGCGCGGCACGGAAGATCTCCTCGATCCGGTCGCACACGCGATGCAACGCGGCGCGGAACAGGTTCTGCTTGGTGCCGAAAAGCCGGATCACGTAGGGCTGTGACACGCCCGATCGGCGGGCGATCTCGTCGGTGCGGGTGGCGGCGTAACCGGCTTCGGCGAACGCGGAGACCGCCGCGCCCAGCACCTGCTCGCCCCGCTCGGCGGCCGTCATCCTGTTCGTTGTCGCCATGGTGCTCCGTTTTCGCTGGTCCACGCTTGCCTTGACATGTTATCAGTCGATGCATACTGTTCGGAATATTAGTTATCAGTCGATTACAACTAAGGCTGGAAATGACCGAGACACTCCCCTCCACCGCGCCTGCCGCCGTGCCGGAATCCCTCGGCGCGGGCAGGCTCGCCGCCGTGCTCGCGGCGGTCGGTATCCCGATGTTCATGGTCACGCTGGACAACCTGGTCGTGACCAACGCGCTGCCGGTGATCCGCACCGAGCTGGGCGCTTCGCTGGCCGACCTGCAATGGTTCGTCAACGCCTACACGCTGTCGTTCGCCTCTTTGCTGCTCACCGCCTCCGCCCTCGGTGACCGGCTCGGCAGGCGGCGGATCTTCCTGCTCGGCATCGCGGTGTTCACGCTGGCTTCCGCGGTCTGCGCGCTGGCGACCGGACCGGGCATGCTCATCGCGGCGCGGGCGGTACAGGGCTTCGGGGCCGCCGGCGTCATGCCGCTGTCGCTGACGCTGTTGTCGGCCGCGGTGCCGGAGAAGATGCGCAGCGCCGCCATCGGCATCTGGGGCGGGATCGCCGGCCTCGGCGTCGCGCTGGGCCCGCTCATCGGCGGCGCCGTCGTCGAGGGACTGAGCTGGCAGTGGATCTTCTGGGTCAACGTGCCGATCGGCCTGGTCGTGCTGCCGTTCACGCTGAGGGTGCTGACGGAGTCGTGGGGCGGCAGCAGGCGGGTCGACCTGCTGGGGCTGCTGCTGTCGGCGGGCGGCGTGCTCGCCGTGGTGTGGGGCGTGATCCACGGCGCCGAGGACGGCTGGACGTCTCCTGGCGTGCTGTCCGCGCTGGTCGGCGGCGCGGTGCTGCTCGGCTGCCTGATCGTCTGGGAGCTGCGCGCGCCGGAGCCGATGCTGCCGCTGCGTTTGTTCCGCTCCCGCGCGTTCCGGGTGAGCAACGTGACCGGCTTCACCTTCTCGATGGGCGTCTTCGGCTCGATCTTCCTGCTCGCCCAGTACTTCCAGATCGTGCAGGGCTACGGTCCGCTGCAATCCGGTATCCGCACCATGCCGTGGACGATGGCGCCGATGGTCGTCGCTCCGCTGGCGGGTCTGATCGTCGACAAGGTCGGCGCCCGTGCCTTGCTCACCACCGGGCAGATGGCGCTCGCCGTCGCGCTGGCCTGGATGGCCGCGGTCACCTCCGTCGACGCGAGTTATCTGTCGTTCGTGGGTCCGTTCGTGCTCGGCGGCATCGGCATGGGCCTGACCTTCGCGCCGAGCGCCACCGTGGTGATGGCCGCGGCCGCGGAGCAGGACCGCGCGATCGCCTCGGGAACCAACAACACCCTGCGGGAAATCGGTGTCGCCATGGGCGTCGCGGTGCTGGCGTCGGTGTTCGCGGCGCAGGGCTCCTACCTGGACCCGCAGAGCTATGTCGACGGACTGGTGCCCGCGGTGTGGGTCGGCGCCGCGATCGTCGCGGTCGGCGCACTGGTGTCGCGGTTGCTGCCAGCCCACGTCACCGCCGCGCGCTGACGGCCGAACTGTCGCGCGACGCCCGGCCGCAGGCTACCGCCCTGGCCGGGCGTTCCGGGGCAGCCGCCGGAACTGCTCGCTCCCGACCCGCCGCCTGCGAGGTGGTGGCGGTCTGTGCCGTTCGGGACGGGTGACGGTGCGGGACATCGTTCCCCGCCGGGGCCTGGCACGTCCGGGTGTGTGACAGCCGAGCTACCACACGGCTCGCGCGGCGCGGTGGGTAATCCGCGTGAATCCGTCAATGCCCATCGAATACGATTGCGACCAGCAGCAATGCGGGCAGGCGAGCAGCGGCGCCCGCGAATTGATCCCCAGGGGAGAGACGGAGCATCGTGGCCGACGACATCGACGCAGGCGAGCAGAACGCAGCGCTGACCGAGGAGGCACTGGCCGCGGCAGCGGCGGCCGCCGAGAAGGCGTTCGCCGCTGCCGCCGACCTGGATGCGCTCGCGGTCGCGAAAACCGAGCACCTCGGCGGCAAGGCGCCGCTGGCGCTGGCGCAACGCGCGCTGGGCAGCCTGCCCAAATCGGAGAAGGCCGACGCGGGCAAACGGGTCAACGTCGCCAGGTCCAGGGTGTCGGAGGCGTTCGAGTCCCGCCGCGCCGCCTTGCTGGCCGAGCGCGACGCCGCCGTGCTGGTCGCCGAGACCATCGACGTGACGCTGCCCGCGCGCAGGGCGGCCGTCGGCGCGCGGCATCCGATCACCGTCATCTCCGAGCAGATCGCCGACGTGTTCGTCGCCATGGGCTGGGAGGTCGCCGAAGGTCCCGAGGTGGAGACCGAGCACTTCAACTTCGACGCGCTCAACTTCCTGCCCGACCATCCGGCCCGCACCATGCAGGACACCTTCCACATCGCGCCGGAGGGCTCGCGCCAGGTGCTGCGCACGCACACCTCGCCGGTGCAGGTGCGCTCGATGCTGGAACGTGAGCTGCCGATCTATGTGGTCTGCCCCGGACGCACCTTCCGCACCGACGAACTGGACGCCACGCACACCCCGGTGTTCTCCCAGGTCGAGGGTCTGGCGGTGGACAAGGGCCTGACCATGGCGCATCTGCGCGGCACGCTGGACGCGTTCGCCCGCGCGCTGTTCGGGCCGCAGACCCGTACGCGCATGCGTCCCAACTACTTTCCGTTCACCGAGCCCTCCGCCGAGGTCGACGTGTGGTTCCCGGACAAGAAGGGCGGTGCGGGCTGGGTCGAATGGGGCGGCTGCGGCATGGTGAACCCGAAGGTGCTGATCGCCAGCGGGATCGATCCCGAGGTGTACAGCGGGTTCGCGTTCGGCATGGGCCTGGAGCGCACGCTGCAGTTCCGCAACGGCATCCCGGACATGCGCGACATCGTCGAGGGCGACGTGCGTTTCACGCTGCCCTTCGGCATCCGGTCCTGACCCCACCCTTCGATCGAGAGAGCGAAACGTCAAGTGCGAGTAGCGCAGTCCTGGCTGACCGACATCATCCAGCGCACCAACCCGGAGTGGTCGGTGACGCCGGAGGAGCTCGACGCGGGATTCGTCCGGGTCGGGCTGGAAGTCGAAGAGCTCGACAAGCTGGAGCGGATCACGGGCACGGAGGAGGGCGGCGCGCCGCTGGTGGTCGGCCGCGTCGCCGAGATCACCGAACTGACCGAGTTCAAGAAGCCGATCCGCTTCTGCAAGGTGGACATCGGCAAGCCCGAGTTGCAGGAGATCATCTGCGGCGCGCGGAATTTCCGGGTCGGTGACCTGGTGGTCGTGGTGTTGCCCGGCGGCGTGCTGCCCGGCGGATTCCGGATCACCTCGCGCAAGACCTACGGCCACGTCTCCAACGGGATGATCTGCTCGGTCGCCGAACTGGGCATCGGCAAGGACCATTCCGGCATCCTGGTGCTGGAACCGGGCACCGCGGAGCCGGGCGCGGACGCCAACGCGCTGCTCGGTCTGGACGACACGGTCGTCGAGCTGAACATCACGCCCGATCGCGGCTACTGCTTCTCGGTTCGCGGCCTGGCGCGCGAGCTGGCCTGCGGTTTCGATCTCGAGTACGCCGATCCGGCGGTGCGCACCCTGCCCGACCACGAGCAGCAAGCCTGGTCGATCCGGGTCGAGCCGGACTCCCGGTGCACCCGTTTCGCGGCACGGCGGGTCACCGGCGTAGACCCGAACGCGGTGAGTCCCTGGTGGTTGCAGCGCAGGCTGTTGCTGTCGGGCGTGCGCCCGATCTCGCCCGCGGTGGACGTCACCAACTACGTGATGCTGGAGCTGGGGCAGCCGCTGCACGCCTTCGACGCGAGCAAGGTCTCCGGTGGTCTGGTGGTCCGCTCCGCGCACCGAGGCGAGACGCTGCGCACCCTGGACGACGTGGAGCGCACGCTCGACGCCGAGGACGTGGTGATCGCCGACGATTCCGGCGTCATCTCGCTGGCCGGGGTGATGGGCGGCGCGAGCACCGAGGTCGGCGCGGAGAGCACCGACATCCTGCTCGAGGCGGCCACCTGGAACCCGTTGCTGATCTACCGCACCGCGCGCAGGCACAAGCTGGTGTCGGAGGCGGGTAAGCGGTACGAGCGGGTCGTCGATCCGGAGATCAACGTGGCCGCGCTCGATCGGGCGGCCACGCTGCTCGCCGAGATCGCCGGCGGCACGATCGAACCCGTGTTGACCGACATCCGCGTCCCGGTCCCGGCTCCCGAGCCCATCCGGATGGACATCGATCTGGCCGACCGCGTCGCGGGCGTCACCTACCCGACCGGGACATCGGCGCGCCGCCTGGCCCAGATCGGCTGCACGGTCGAGGTGGGCGTCAGCGAAGCCGGGCACGGTCAGCTGGTGGTGACCCCGCCGAGCTGGCGTCCCGACCTGGCCCAGCCCGCCGACCTGGTGGAGGAGGTGCTGCGGCTGGAGGGTCTCGAGCAGATCCCGTCCGTGCTGCCCACCGCGCCGGCCGGGCGCGGGCTCACGCCGACCCAGCGCCGTCGCCGCGCCGTCAGCCGCGCGCTGGCGTTCGCCGGGGCCGTGGAGGTCCCGCCGCCGGTGTTCCTGCCCGCCGGAGTGTTCGACACCTGGGGCCTGGACGCCGACGACCCGCGCCGCGCCACCACGAAGGTGCTGAACCCGCTCGACGTGGAACGTGCCGAGCTGGCCACCACCCTGCTGCCCGGCCTGCTGGAGGTGGCCGTCCGCAACATCTCGCGCGGCGCGCGTGACCTGGCGATCTACGGCATCGCGCAAGTCGTGCTGCCGGGGGCGAACACCAGGCCGGTCGATCCGCTGCCGGTGGACCGGCGTCCCACCGACGAGGAGATCGCCGAGCTGCTGGAATCACTGCCCGAGCAGCCGGTGCACGTGGCCGCCGTCCTGACCGGCCGCCGCGAGCCGCGCGGGCCGTGGGGGCCGGGTCGTCCGGCCGAAGCCGCCGACGCGTTCGCCCTCGCCGACGCCGTCGGTGACGCGGCCGGCGTGACCATCGAGCGCCGTCCGGCGGCTCATCTGCCCTGGCATCCCGGTCGCTGCGCCGAGCTGGTGGTGGACGGAACGGTCGTCGGCCACGCGGGTGAGTTGCATCCCGCCGTGCTGGAACGCTCCGGTCTGCCGCCGCGCACCTGTGTCGTCGAACTCGACTTGGACGCGCTGCCGCTGCGAGAATCCCGGCCGGTCCCGATCGTGTCGCCGTTCCCCGCGGTGCTCCAAGACGTCTCGGTGAGCGTCGAGAAGGCGATCCCGGCGGCCTCCGTCGAGTCCGCGCTGCGCACCGGCGGTGGCGAACTGCTGGAGGACATCGCGCTGTTCGACGTGTACGAGGGCGCTCAGGCGGGTGAGGGGCGCAAGTCGCTCACCTACGCCCTGCGTTTCCGGGCCACCGACCGGACGCTCACCGAGGACGAGGCCAGTGCCGCGCGCGACGCGGCGGTCGCGGCGGCGGCCGACGCGGTAGGCGCGGTGCTGCGGGGCTGACGTGCGACACCCGGCCCGTCCGATCCTCAACGCGCTGACCTATCTGCCGGAGCGGACAGTGCTGCAGACTCCGGCGGTACTCGGCATGGAGTACACCGACCTGTCGCTGCCCACCTCGGACGGTGAGACGGTGCACGCGTGGTGGATGCCTGCCCGCGATCCGGTCGGGCACATCCTGTTCGCGCACGGCAACGCGGGCAATCTCGGCGACCGGGTGCCGATCTTCGCGCTGCTCACCGAGGCCGGTTTCGACGTGCTGGCCTTCGACTACCGCGGATACGGGCGCAGCACCGGGAAACCGACCGAGCACGGTACCTACCTGGACGCGCGGGCGGCGCGCAGCGCGTTGCTGGCGCAACCCGGTGTCGATCCGAATCGCGTGCTGTACCTGGGCAAGTCCCTCGGCGGCGGTGTCGTGCTCGAACTGGCGCAGCACCATCCGCCTGCCGGAGTGATGCTGATGTCCACGTTCAGCGGCCTGCGGGACGCGGCGCGCTCGGTGTATCCGTTCCTGCCCGCGCCGCTGGTGCCGAACGCCTATCCGAACGAACGCCGCATTCGCGCGCTGCGCTCCCCGGTGCTGATCATGCACGGCGATCAGGACGAATTGCTGCCGCTGCGGCACGCGCGGCGGCTCTACGCCGCGGCGCGCGAGCCGAAACGGCTGGTCGTCTTCCCTGGTGCCGGGCACAACGATCTGATCGTCGTCGGCGGCTCGGCCTGGTACGACCTGGTGCGCGAGTGGGCGGGCGCGCGCGTGCGGTCGTGAACGGCCGGTGGCGGTCGAGCGTGCGTAGCCTGGCGGTATGAGCGACAACAGCGATATCGCGAGCCGGCTGGCCGGACTGTCCGACGCGGAGCTGGCCGGTGTGCTGCTGGCCGCCACCGCGGGGCGTCCCGGGTTCGCGGCGGTCCACGCGGCGCTGGTCGGCCTGCTGGAAACCGGCGATGCGGCAGGGGGCGGCGATGTGACTCCTACCACCCCACCCGGCGAGCCCGTGCTCGCACCGCCGACGCCGGATGCGTCGGGCCAGGTGGGCGGCAGTTCCACGGTACCGGCGGTACCGGTACCGCCGCCGGGTATGCCGGAGTCCGCCGGCGGCGGCGGATATTCGGCTTCCGGTGTTCCTACTTTCGAGTCAGTTCGCGATAAGGTCGAGCATCGCTACGGGGCCGCGCAGGGGATGGGCGAACTCGACCGGCAGACTCCGGCGGGCCGCAGCGTTGACGAACAATGGCAGGCACGTGAGCAGGCCGCGCGTGAGCGCCTGGACCGGATCCGGAAATCGTTGCACGGCAACGACCCCGACCCGCACCAGTCGTGATCCGCGCCGGGCGCGCCGGACGATGGGTGGAATTCGATGAGCGAGCCGCGTGAGATCGCCGAACGGTTACTGGACGCCCAGGTGGCGTTCTTGCTCGCCGAGGTGACCGGCGAGCGTTTCGCGGAGGTGGTCGCGCGCGACACCGAGGCGGTGCTCGGTGTCGCCGACACGCTCGTCCTCCGCGACGTCGTGGAGCTCGGGCAGGCCAAGCAGACCGTCCGCACCGTAGTCGAGTTGATCGGCGGCAGTCCGGTTTTCGCCGACATGGTCGGGGTGTTCGCCGACTCGATCTACGACCACATCGCCGCCAACAACGACTACACGCTCGGCGAGGTGGTCGAGCGCGAGCCGGTGGAGGCGCTGCTGGAGAAGATCTTCGGCATGCACCAGGCCCAGGAGCGCATCCTGGACCGGCTCACCGAGAGCCCGCTGGTGGCCACCGTCGCCTCGAAGTTCGTGGACAAGCTGATCAACGATTTCATGCAGGCCAACCGGGAGCGCGCGGAGAAGATCCCCGGTGTGTCCTCGCTGATGTCGTTGGGCCAGTCCGCGGCCAATCGCGCGAAGAAGGCCGCCGACGGCACGTTCGTCGGCGACCTTGCGGGCAAGGGGGCGCTGTTCGCGCTCAAGCGCACCAACAACGCCATCCGCGAGATGCTGCGCGACGCTCCGGTGCACGCCGCCGCGATGGAGTTCTGGGATCTGCACGCCGACGAACCGGTCAGCGGCCTGCGCGACTACCTCAGCCAGAAGGACCTCAACGAGCTGGTGCTGCTGTGCTACGAGATCGCCGTCACCACCAGGGAGAAGGAGTACTTCGGCCTGCTGCTCGACGAGTGCGTGGAGGTGTTCTTCACCAAGTACGGCGATTACACCGTGGCGGCCATGCTGCCCGAACTCGGCCTGACCGGCGACGACATCGTCAAGGAGATCCTGCGGTACGGACCGGCGGTCATCGAGGGCGCGAAGCGCGACGGCGTTCTCGCCGGGCTGATCCGCGAGCGCCTCGCACCCTTCTACACCTCCGACGAGGTGCTGGGCATCCTGGCTGGTAGCTGACCGCTACTTCGGCAGGGCCGGGACGATCGCCTGGCCGATGGTGGCGAGGCGATCGCAGGGGTTCTGGTCCGCGGTCTTGTTGACCAAGGTCAGTTGCAGCAGGCCCTGCCGGGCGGGGAACAGCACGTCGCACATCTGGTCTTTGGCGGCGTCGTCGACGCGGAACTGGCGTCCCGGCCGTCCGGCGATGGTGACGTCCTGGAAGTCGACATTGCCCGGCTTCCGCTCGAACTCGGCCACGGACATGCCGTTGGAGAACACGCCGAGGGTGAAGTCGGCGCCCTTCCATCCGCAGATCTCCCAGCCGGGCTGCTTCACACCGCCGACGCCGACCTGTTTGCTGGCCGGGTCGAGTCCGGCGCTCGTCAGCGCGGCGTCGGGGATGCCGGTGCAGGGATCGAAGAGCTGCGTGGCTGTGCTCGCGGCTTGCGTCGTGGTCGCCGCGGGCGAACCGCCGGACTCGTCGCCGCAGGCGGCCAATCCCAACGCGAGTGCGATCGTCAAGGGAACCAACGTAATTCGGTGCGCCATCCAGCCCTCTTGCCCTTCGGGTGTGTCGCGCCGGACTGTATCAGAGCCGGCCCGGGAGGTTTCGCGGCGGGCGAAGGCGGGTATGAGGCAACGGAACTGGGCTTCCGCTCGCGTGCTGCGGATGCCGGTTTTGTCATGCTCGTAACCCCTCGTTGCCAGTGTGTTTAGAAGTCCGCACAGTGTCCGTTTTGCCCGATTCTCGCGTTGACGAAGGGTGGGGCCTGTGACAGTTTCCCCTTGATTTCCGCGTGCTCGCTGCGGCGCAGGCGTGGCGGCTGATCGGAGGAGCAAGGGTGGAGCGGTCACCTGGACGACCGGAGAATTCCGGCGGCACACCGGCTGTCGCGCTCCGCACCCTCGACGGTGAACGCCAAGTGTCCGGCAGCGCGATAGTGCGTCCGCGAACCATCCGCGGGCAGCTGGCCCGCATCCTCGTGGTGTCGCTCGTTCTGGTACTCGCGTTGCTGGGCGGGATGGTGGCGAGCGAGCTGGACGCCTACCGGAAGAGCGAGAACACGGTGGCGGGGGTGGCGCTGGCGCTGACGGTGCAGGATCTGGTGCACGAGACACAGCGCGAGCGCGGCCTGACCAATGGTCTGCTCGGCGGCGACCAACGCCTGCGGCAGCCGGTGGACGATCAGCGCGGCGCGGTCGACCGCGCCATGCAGGCCCTGCGGCAGGCGGTGGCGGACGGACCGCCCGGCGCGGAGCGGGTGCGAGCCGCCACACGGCCGCTCACCGACCTGGACGCGACGAGGTCCAGGATCGACGAGCGCCGCACGTCCCGGCAGGCGGCGTTCCAGTACTACACCGACGCCATCGACGCGCTGAACCACCTGTTCCTCGGTCTCGACCAGGCCGCAGACCCGGTGGTCCGGCACGGGCTGCAAGCGCTGTACGCGCTGGGTGAGGCGAAGGAGCAGACGGCGCGCGAGCGCGGCTTCCTGAACGGCGTCTTCGCCGCCGACGCCTTCGGCCCTGGCGAGTACGTGCAGTTCCTCGACATCCGCGCGGCCAAGCTGGCCGGTCTGTCCGCGTTCGCCCGCGACGCGACCGGGGCACAGCAGGCGCGCCTGGACGCCGTGCTGGACGGCGCCGACGCGGTCGCGGCCGCTGAGGCGGAGAACATCGCGATCGCCTCCAGCGCCGGGCCGCTGGCGCGCCCGGTCGATCCGATCGCCTGGTGGGCACGGATGACCGCGGTCATCGACGAGCAGCGCACGGTGCAGCAGTCGGTCGGCGCCGACGTGCGGCAGCGCGCGGAAGTGTTGCTCCGCGCCGCCGCCGTGACCCTCGGCGCGTTCGTGCTGGCCGCGCTGGCGGCGATCGCGGTGGAGGTGGCTCTCGTCGTCGCCGCGGTGCGCGCGATCGTCCGGCCGCTGGCCACGCTGGCCGCGGATGCCGACGACGTGTCCGGTCGGCGGCTGCCCGAGGTGATCTCGGCCTGGCGCACCGGCGACGACACCCGGCCGCCGGACCCACCCGCCCCGGTGCGGACGCCGCACGGTGCGAGCGTCGAGATCGCGGCCGTGGCCCGCGCGCTGGATCGGGTGCAGTCCACCGCCTTCGACCTCGCGTCGGAGCAGGCGCTGGTGCGCCGCAACACCACCGAGTCGATGGTCAGCCTGGCTCGCCGCAATCAGAATCTCGTCCGCCGCCAGCTCGGCCTGATCAGCGAATTCGAGCGCGAGGAACTCGATCCCAAGGCGCTGTCGAACCTGTTCGAGCTCGACCATCTGGCCACCAGGATGCGCCGCAACGCCGAGAGCCTGCTCGTGCTGGTCGGCGAGGCGGGCCCGCGCCGCTGGGCCGAACCGATCCCGCTGAGCGACGTGATCCGCGCGGGGCTGTCCGAGGTCGACGACTACCGCAGGGTGGCGCTGCGGCGGATGGACGAGGTGCTCATCACCGGCGCGGCGGCCAGCGAGCTGGCCCACATGCTCGCGGAGTTGATCGAGAACGGGCTCGCGTTCTCGCCACCGGATGTCGAGGTGGAGATCTACGGCCGCGCCGGGCCGAACGGGTACCTGCTCGCGGTGGTCGACCACGGCGTCGGCATGCCCGCCGAGCACTTGGCCCAAGCCAACGCGCGGTTGCGCGGCGAGCAGGACTTCGTCGTCGCGCCCACCCGTCATCTCGGCCACTACGTGGTCGGCAGGCTCGCCGAGCGGCTCGGCATCGGCGTGGAACTCAGCGTCTCCCCGGTCAGCGGCATCGTCGCGCGCCTGACCCTGCCGCCCGGCATGCTCGACACCGAGCCGCAACTCCGCGACGAGTCCATCGGACAAGCCCCCTGCGGGCGGGCCACCGAATCCGCCTCCCGAACCGCCACGGAGCGCGATTCCGCTGCGATGGGTTCAAGTGCGCCGCGGCCCGGTACGGCCACCGCGGCCACCGCGGCCACCGCGTCGGCCACTGCGGCCACCGCGGCTGATGGGTCGATCGCCGGGGCTGATGGGTGGACCGCCGGGGCTGATGGGCGGACCACCGCGGCTGACGGGCCGATCGCCGGGGCTGATGGGCGGACCACCGGGGCTGATGGGCGGACCACCGGGGCTGACGGGCGGACCACCGCGGCTGACGGGCCGATCGCCGGGGCTGATGGGCCGATCGCCGGATCGGCGCCCTACACCCAGCTCGTCGTGTCGCGATCCGGGTCGGCGGCGAGCGCAGGACTCGTCGAATCCCGCCGCGCGGGAGGACGATCCGATCCAGCGCCGGACCAACCCGCGGCGCGGCACACCAAGAACGGCTTGGTGAAACGAAACAAGAAGGCCCGGGCAGCGTCGGCTCGCGTGCGGCCCGACGCGGAGCCCCGGCCGGAGCAGGCGCCCGTGGTCGAGCGCTCGCCCGAGGAGATCCGCGGCATGCTGTCCGCCTTCCGGGCGGGACATCAGCGCGGCGCGCCCGCACGACACGCCGCTCCCGCGCGGAACGACCGCGTCCACGCCGCCGCCGCGGCGTCCGAATTCCAGCCCGCGACCATGACAGAGGAGATCCGGTGACCACCCCCATATCGAGCGCCGACCCGCACACGTTCAATTGGATGCTGGCCAACTTCGTTCGCGCGACCGACGGTGTGCGCGAGGCGGTCGCGGTGTCCTCCGACGGCCTGCTCATCGCCATGTCCGACGGCTTGGACCGCGCCTCCGCCGACCGGCTCGCCGCGATGGTGTCCGGGCTGTCCGGGCTGGCCCGCAGCGCCTCGCGCAGTTACTCCTTCGACGGCCTGAAGCTGATCATGATCGAGATGAAACGCGGGTTCCTGCTGGTCTCCGCCATGGGGGACGGCAGCTGTCTGGGCGTGATCGCCGACAGCGGTTGCGACGTCGGCCTGGTCGGCTACGAGATGGCGGTGCTCGCCGAGCGCGCGGGCGCGCTGCTCGACCCCGCGCTCATCGCCGAACTGCGCGGGTCGCTGCGGCGATGAGACACGAGCCCGCTTTCGGAGCAGACCGTTTCGTGCGCCCCTTCGTGGTCACCGCCGGGCGCACCACACCGCTGCTGGACGGACTGCGCATCGAGACGATGGTGTGGGCCGATCCGGCCGCGCTGTCCGCGCCGCTGCGCTTCGAGCAGCGCACTCTCGTGCGGCTGTGCCAGCGGCCGCATTCCATCGCCGAGATCGGCGTCGCGCTCGGCGTCCCGATCGGCGTCGCCAAGGTCGTGGTCAGCGATCTCGCCGCCACCGGGTACGTCTCCGTGCGCTCCGCCGACCAGCTCACCGCCGCCGCCATCGAGAGGATCAGGGACCTTGTCCGGGCACTCTGACATGCGAACCCCGACCATGCCGTCCTCGGTGAAAATCGTGGTCAGCGGCGGTTTCGGGGTAGGGAAGACGACGTTCATCGGAGCCATCTCCGAAATCGAGCCGCTGGTGACCGAGGCGGCGATGACCGAGATGGCCGTCGGCGTGGACGACGCGGGACATCGGGTCGACAAGACGCAGACCACCGTCGCCCTGGATTTCGGGCGCATCACCCTGGACAGCTCGCTGCAGCTGTACCTGTTCGGCACGCCGGGCCAGGACCGTTTCGTCTTCCTGTGGGACGACTTGGTCGACGGTGCGCTCGGCGCGGTGATCGTGGTGGACACCGGCCGCGTCGACGACTGCTACCCGGTGCTGGACTACTTCGAAGGGCGCGGCACGCCTTTCGTCGTCGCGGTCAACCGCTTCGACGGCGGCACCCGCTTCGACCTCGCCGAGGTGCGCGAGGCGCTCGAACTCGACGACTGGATCCCGGTGCTGGAATGCGATGCCAGGCAACGTGATTCGGTCAAGGAGGTACTGGTCTCGCTGCTCGAACAGGTGCTGTCGCACCGAGCGGATCACCTCACGGCCCTGGACGCGGGCTGAGTCGTCGGCCGGTGCCGTGCCCTGGCGCGCACCCGCCGGAAGGCGCGCGCGCGTCACCTCGCCGGATGCGGCGTTCGTCGCCGACCCGCGCGACGGATGGCGGCAGTGCGCCGAGCGCCGATGAATTCGCCGCGCGCGCCTCGTCTGTACTGTCGCCCGGCCCTGACGAAGAAAAGGAGCATCATCATGAGCAACGGCGCGGACCTCGCCCTCACCCACATCGGCGTGCTGGTCGCCGACCAGGACAAGGCCCTGGAGTTCTACCGTGACGTCATCGGCCTCGAAGTGCGTGCGGACCTGCCGTTCGCCGGGGGCCGCTGGCTGACCGTCGGCCCGGCGAAGCAGCCCGGCATCGAGTTCATCCTGGAGACCCCCGAGATGGTGCCGGACGAGGCGGCCGGTGCCGCCGCGCGGGCGCGGCTGGCCAGCGGCGCGCAGGGCACGTTGATCTTCATCACCGATGCCGTCGACGCCACGTTCGCCCGGCTGCGCGACGCAGGCGTCGAGGTGACGCAGGAGCCGATCACGCAGCCGTACGGCGTCCGTGACTGCGGATTCCGCGACCCGTGGGGCAACCACCTGCGCTTCTCCGAACTGCCCGGCTGAGCCGGGCGCGGCCGGTGTGGGCCGCGTCGCATTCCCCGGCGGGCCGGAGGGCAATACTGTCTGATCATGGGTGAAACGATGAGCGAGACCCAGCAGGACGCCATCCGGCCGCTGCGCGACGACATCCGGTTTCTCGGTGGCGTGCTCGGTGACACCATTCGCGACCACGAGGGGCCGGAGGTCTTCGACCTCATCGAACGGGTGCGCATCGAGGCGTTCCGGGTGCGTCGCGAGGAGGTCGGGCGCAGCGCCGTCGCGCAGATGCTGGACGGCGTGGACATCGCGGTGGCCCTTCCGCTCATCCGCGCCTTCAGCTACTTCGTGCTGCTGGCCAATCTGGCCGAGGACATCCAGCGCGACCGCCGCCGCGTCGCGCACGAGACGGCGGGCGAACCGCCGCAGGACTCGTCGCTGGCGGCCACCTACCGCAAGCTGGACGCCGCGGCGCTGGACGGAACCCGCGTCGCGGACCTGCTGTCGGACGCGCTGGTGTCGCCGGTGATCACCGCGCACCCGACCGAGACGCGCCGCCGCACCGTCTTCGACGCGCAGGCCCGGATCACCGAGTTGATGCGCCTGCGCCAGCGCTACGCCGAGAACGAGCGCGAGCGGGCCGATCTGGAGCGGCGCATCCGCCGCCAGGTGCTGAGCCTGTGGCGTACCGCGCTCATCCGCTTGGCCCGCCTGCGTATCCAGGACGAGATCTCGGTGGGTCTGCGCTACTACGACCTGACCCTGTTCGACGTGATCCCGGCGATCAACGCCGAGGTGCGCGCCGCGCTGCGCTCCCGCTGGCCGGGAGTCGAGCTGCTGCCGCGCCCGATGCTGCGTCCCGGCTCCTGGATCGGCGGCGACCGCGACGGCAACCCGTTCGTCACGGCCGAGGTGGTGCGGCAGGCCGCCTACCGTGCCGCGGGTGTCGCGTTCGAGCGCTACCTGCGCGACCTGGTGGAACTGGAGAAGACACTGTCGTTGTCGGCCCGGCTGGTGGCCGTGACGCCCGAGGTCGCCGCGCTCGCCGAGAGCGGTTACCCCGATCCGGCCACGCACGCCGACGAGCCGTATCGCCGTGCGCTGCACCACATCCGGGCCAGGCTGACCGCCACCGCGCTGGCCGCGCTCGGCGAGGTCCCCGCGAACGGACTGGACGAAGGGGCCAGGCCATACCCGGCTCCGCAGGCCGTGCTCGACGACCTGGACGCGATCGATGTCTCGCTGCGGCGCAGCGGCGACGGCCTGCTCGCCGACGACCGGCTCGCCGCGCTGCGGCACGCCGTGGAGACATTCGGCTTCCATTTGCAGAGCCTGGATCTGCGCCAGAACTCCGAGGTGCACGAACAGGTCGTCGCCGAACTGCTGGCCTGGGCCGGGGTGCATGCCGACTACGCGAGCCTGCCGGAGCCGGATCGGGTGGAACTGCTCGCCGCCGAGCTGCGCACCCGCCGCCCGCTGCTCGGCCCGCACGCCCGGTTGAGCGAACTGGCCGACAAGGAACTCGGCATCGTCAGCGCCGCCCGCGAGGTGGTGGACACCCTCGGCCCGGAGGCCGTGCCGAACTACATCATCAGCATGTGCACGTCGGTCAGCGATCTGCTCGAGGCCGCCCTGTTGCTGAAGGAAGGCGGACTGCTCGACCCGGGGGAGCCGGACGGGCCGCCGAGCTGCCCGGTGGGCATCGTCCCGCTGTTCGAGACCATCGAGGACCTCGGCGCTGGCGCGGCCACACTGTCGGCGGCGCTGGAGGTGCCGGTCTATCGCGATCTGGTGGCCGCGCGGGGAATGCGCCAAGAAGTGATGCTCGGCTACTCCGACTCCAACAAGGACGGCGGGTATCTGGCGGCGAACTGGGCGCTGTACCGGGCCGAGCTGGATCTGGTCGAGGTCGCCCGCAAGACCGGCATCCGGTTGCGGCTGTTCCACGGCCGTGGCGGCACCGTCGGTCGCGGCGGCGGCCGCAGCTACGACGCGATCCTCGCCCAGCCCGCCGGTGCGGTGCGCGGCTCGCTGCGGCTCACCGAGCAGGGGGAGGTGATCGCCGCGAAGTACGCCGAACCCGGTGCGGCGCACCGCAATCTGGAATCGCTGATCGCGGGCACCCTGGAGTCGACGCTGCTGGACGTGGAGGGCTTGGGCGCCGACGCCGAGCCGTCCTACGGCATCATGGACGACTTGGCCGCCCGCGCCCGCGCCGCGTACGCGCGGCTGGTGCACGAGACCCCCGGATTCGTCGAATACTTCCGGCAGTCGACGCCGGTCGCCGAAGTGGGTGATCTGAACATCGGCAGCAGACCCGCCTCTCGCAAGCCGACGAATTCGGTCGCGGACCTGCGCGCCATCCCCTGGGTGATGTCGTGGAGCCAGTCGCGGGTGATGCTGCCGGGCTGGTACGGCACCGGCTCCGCGCTGGAGGAGTGGATCGGCGGCGACCCGGAGCGGCTGGCGACCTTGGCCGATCTGTACCGCCGCTGGCCGTTCTTCCGCACGGTGCTGTCCAACCTGGCGCAGGTGATGGCCAAGAGCGATCTGGACATCGCCGCCCGCTACGCCGAACTCGTGGAGGATGTGGCCCTGCGGGAGCACATCTTCGGCATGATCCGCGACGAACACGCCAGAACCGTCCGCATGCACGCCGCGATCACCGGCAACGACCACCTGCTGGCCGACAACCCGTCGCTGGCCGAGTCCATCCACAACCGCTTCCCCTACCTGGAGCCGCTGAACCAGATGCAGGTGGAACTGCTGCGCAGGCTGCGCGCCGGGGACGATTCCGAACTGGTCAAACGCGGCATCCTGCTCACCATGAACGGCCTGGCCACCGCCCTGCGCAACTCGGGTTAGCCGCCCGAGGGGCGCGGTCGGGTAGGAAGAACGTCGTGTCGATCGACGAAGCAGCCGTGGCGGCGCTGGCGGACCGCAGGATCGGTCCCGAGCACAAGGGCATGCCACCCGCGTTCTGGGGCCGGACCGTGCGGGAGATCCGCGCCGCCGCGCCGGTGCTCGACCAGTTGGAGACGCCGGTGCTCACCGTCGACCGCGCTGCCCTGGCCGAGAACATCGCGGTGATGGCCGAGTGGGTGCGCGCGGCAGGCGTGCGGCTGGCGCCGCACGGCAAGACCACGATGGCGCCGCAGGTGTGGGCGGATCAGCTGGCCGCAGGGTCATGGGGCATCACTCTGGCCACCGTCTGGCAGACGCAAGTGGCGCGGTCCTTCGGTGTCGCGCGGGTGCTGCTGGCCAACGCGCTGGTCGATCCGGTCGGATTGCGGTGGGTCGCGGCGGAATCGGCGCGCGATTCGTCTTTCGAGTTCTACTGCTGGGCCGACAGCGTCGAAACGGTCGCGCTGATGGACGCGCATCTGCGCGGCGCACCGGAGGCGCCGCGGATCCGGGTGCTCGTGGAACTCGGTGGCCCGCACGGCAGAACCGGCGCGCGCACGGTGGAACAGGCGCATGCGGTGGCGCGCGCGATCGAGGGGGCGTCGCGGCTGACGCTCGCCGGTGTGGGCGGCTACGAGGGTGCCCTCGCGCACGACCGCACCGCGACCGGCATCCGCGCGGTGCGCGACTACCTCGGCGAACTCGCCCGGCTGCACCGGGAACTCGCCGCGGCCGGGCGATATCGCGGTCCGGCCGTCGTCACCGCGGGCGGCAGCGCCTACCCGGAACTCGCGCTCGAATACCTCGCCCCGCTGTCCGACGAGCAGGGCGGCCGGGGCGTGGCGACGACGGTCGTGCTGCGCTCGGGCGCGTATGTCATCCACGACGACGGCTTCTACGCGAGCATGTCACCGCTGGCGGGTCCAGGGTCTGCGCGGCCGCTGCGTTCGGCGATGCACGGCTGGGCCCGTACCCTCTCGCGCCCGGAACCCGGCCTCGCTCTGCTGGACGCTGGCAAACGCGATCTCCCTTTCGACGAAGGGATGCCGATTCCGCAACGCATCGCCGGATCTGGAGGCGGTGTGCTCGACGCGGACGCGACGGTCTCGGCGCTCAACGACCAGCACGCCTTCCTCCGCCTGGCGGGCGGCTCGGCCACCGAGTTGCCCATCGGCGCGGTCGTGCGGCTCGGTCTGTCCCATCCGTGCACCGCCTTCGACAAATGGCGGCTCATCCCGGTGATCGATGACGCCGACGCTCCCACGCCGCGAGTGGTGGATCTGCTGCACACGTTCTTCTGACGAGCGGCGCCGCGCCCATCGCCACGGATCGGGTGACGCTGATCGCACGCGCGACCACGGCGCTAGTCGTTCGAAGCGATGAGTGCGCGCACCAACCGGTCCAGCACGGGGCGCGGATCGAAATCCGGTGTCGGATCGACCAATTGGTGCAAAATGATGCCCTCGAGCTGGCCTACCAAGATCTGTGTCGTCGCCCGATCCCCGCCGACGCTCGCCAGCAGGCTCGCGGCCCATTCGCCCAGCCTGCGGTGGCCGCGTCGCACCGTCTCGTGCAATGCGGGCGAGGTCTGTGCTTCCAGGAACAGCGCGTAGCGCGCCAGTGTCCGCGTGCGGTCGGTCCGCACCGCGTGGACGACGTAAGCGGCCGTGCCGTCGATGAGTTCTTCGACGGTGCCGGGGCCCGGTTGCCGGGTGAGCGCCTCCCAATCCGCGTAGTCGCGTGCCTCGAGGCGCTCGGCGATGCCGGCCAGCAGCGCCGCACGGGTGCGGAAGTAATTGGACGCCGATCCGGCGGGCATGCCCGCAACCTCGTCGACCGCGCGGTGGGTCACGGCGCGGATGCCGCGGGAGCCGAGCAGGTCGATCGCGGCGTCCAAGACGAGTTCGCGCTTGCTGGACATCCAGTGATACTACAGCAGTAGTGATATGGGTTACAGTACGGCGCCACGACACTACATCGGTAGTAGCGTTCGGGTGAGCTGCTCGCCGAGCGGTCCGGAGAAAGGGGAAGCGATGTCCGAGGCGGTCATCGTGGGCGGTGGCATCGGTGGTCTGGCGACCGCGGTGGCTTTCCTGCGGCAGGGCTGGCGCGTCGAAGTGCTGGAGCGGGCCGCCGAGATCGCCGCGGTCGGCGCGGGATTGTCCCTGTGGCCCAACGCTCTTCGCGCTCTCGACGCGCTCGGCCTCGGCGACCGGGTGCGCGCTCGGGCCGTCGAGGAGGGCGCTGCGGCCATTCGCGACCGCGCGGGACGCCGGCTGGCCGGGATCGACGCCGAGAAGCTCCGCGCCACCTACGGCAGCCCGATCATGCTGCACCGCGCCGACCTGGTGGACATCCTGCGGTCCGCCATCCCGGCGGAGGCAGTGCGCACCGGTGTGACCGTGACCGAAGCGCAGGCCGGCGGCACGGTGGTGCACTCGGCCGGGACATCCAGCGGGGACGTGGTCGTCGGCGCCGACGGCATTCGGAGCGCGGTGCGTCGCGCCGTGTGCGGTGAGATACGGCCCCGCTACGGCGGTTACACCGCCTGGCGTGTGGTCGTCACGCCCCGTGATCCGGTCACCGATATGGGTGAAAGTTGGGGTTGCGGTGAGCGTTTCGGCTACGCGCCGCTCGCGGACGGACGGGTCTACTGCTACGCCACCGCGAACGTGCCCGCGGGTGCGGCGGGCGGGGCTGCCGAACTGCGCGCGCGGTTCGGGGGATGGCACGAGCCGATCCCCGCCCTGCTCGCCGCGGCCGAGGACACCGAGGTGCTGCGGCACGACCTCTACGATCTGCCCGCGCTGAAAACCTTCGTGACCGGCCGGATCGCGCTGGTCGGCGACGCGGCGCACGCGATGATGCCCAACCTCGGGCAGGGCGCCTGCCAGGCGCTGGAGGACGCCGTCGTGCTGGCCGAGGTGGCGACCAGCGGTGGCGGTGACCTGAGCGCATACGACCGCGAACGCAGGCCGCGCACCCGGATGATCGCGTCCCGCTCGCGCCGGATCGGCACGGTGGCGCAGCTGTCGTTCCCGCCCTTGGTCGCTGTACGGGACGCGGTGCTGCGGGCGACCCCCGACTCGGTGCAACTCAGGTCGTTCGCGCCGGTCCTGGATTGGCGCTGCTAGCTCGCTACGGTGCGAAGTCGCGTACCGCGCGCTCGCAGCGGGCGGCCTGGGCGCGGAGCGCGTCGAGGAGTTCCGGTGGGCCGGCGAGCACGGTGAAGTCGAGATCGACCGAGGTGATCATCCAGACCAGTTGTTCGGGCGTCTCGCTGCCGACGTGCAGGCGGCAGCTGTGCTCGTCGACGGCTTCCACGACGCCCGCACCGGGCCAGACGCGTCCGGCGGCGTCGTCGGCCGATCGGTGCAGCAGCACCGTCGCCTGATACGGCCACGAGTGGGCCGACAGCCGCATCGAAAGATATGCCACGACATCGCCTTCCGGCGGCTCCCGGGGCGTGAAGCGCGGCCCGGTCGGAATCCGCGGGGTCATCCGGTCCACCCGGAACGTGCGCCAGTCGGCGCGGTCGACATCCCAGGCGACCAGGTACCAATGCCTGCTGAAGTGCACGAGGGTGTGCGGCTCGACGGTGCGCGGGCCGAGGGCGCCGCTGTGGGCGCGATAGTCGAACCGGAGCCGTTCGTGGCGCTGGCACGTTTCGGCGATGGCCATGAGCGTGTCCGGCTGGATCTCCGAGGCGGGCCCGTCGACTCGCAGGGTCGCGCCGCGCAGGGTGCGGACCCGGTGCCGCAGGCGCGGCGGCAGCACCTGCTCCAATTTGGTGAGCGCGCGCAGCGACGCCTCCTCCAACCCGGTCACGGTGCCGCCGCGAAGCCCGACCGCCACCGCCACCGCCTCGTCGTCGTCGAGCAACAGCGGCGGCAGCGCTGCTCCCGCGCCGAGTCGGTACCCCGCGGCGCCGCGGACGGCATGGATCGGATAACCGAGATCACGCAGCCGATCGATGTCCCTGCGCACCGTGCGCCCGGTGACGCCGAGCCGTTCGGCGAGTTCGGCACCCGTCCGGTCCGGACGGGTTTGCAGCAGAGTCAGCAGTTGAAGCAGGCGGGCCGACGTTTCCAGCATGTCCGCCAGCATGCCCGGAAGTTAGGAACGATCCCGTCCTAAGCGCTTCCTACGGTGGCCGCTATGACAACCGAACACGACATTCGTCCTTTCCGCATCGACATCCCGCAGGAGCGGATCGATGATCTGCACAGGCGCCTCGCCGATACCATGTGGCCGAGCGACCTGCCCGGCGCCGGATGGAGCAAGGGCATGCGCGTGTCCTACTTGCGACCGCTGGCCGAATACTGGCGTAGCGAATTCGACTGGCACGCCGTGGAAGCGGAGCTGAACGAGCTGCCGCAGTTCGTCACCGGCATCGCTGGACAACAGGTGCATTTCCTGCACGTCCGCTCGCCGGAACCGGATGCGCTGCCGCTGGTGCTCGGTCACGGCTGGCCCGCGTCGTTCACCGAGTTCTCGAAGGTGCTCGGACCGCTGAGCGATCCCCGCGCGCACGGCGGCGATCCGGCCGACGCGTTCCACCTGGTTGTTCCCTCGCTGCCGGGTTTCGCGTTCTCCGGAGTCTCGCCCGAGCCGGGCGCGGGCTCGACCGAGCGGTTCGCGGAGGTGGTCGCGGCACTCATGGCGCGTCTGGGCTACGACCGATACGGCGTCCAGGGCGGCGACGCGGGGTATTTCGTCGCCGCTCACCTCGGCCATATCGACCGCGAGCACTTGGTGGGCCTGCACGTGAACGGCCCGATCACGATTCCATCCTGGGACGGCGACGCCGAAAACTCCGGCGCCACGGACGAAGACCTGGCTCAGGCGGAATGGTCCGCGGCGGATCAGGCGAAGCTGGACACGATGACCGGTCCGGACAGCTATGCCCGCTACGATTACGCGACCGTGCAGGCGAACCGCCCGCAGACGCTGGCGATCGGCATCCAGGACTCACCCGCCGGGCTGCTGGCTTGGATCGCCGACCTGTTCCGGCAGTACACCAACCCGGCGATCGAGTTGCCCGACGACGCGGTGGGCCGGGACGCGCTGCTGACCAACGTCAGCCTGTACTGGTTCACCGGAACCTTCGCCTCCTCGCTGCGGCTCTACAGCGAATCCGCGGTATGGGGCGCGCCGATGCGGAAGTCCGATGTGCCGACCGCGGCGGCGATCTTCCCCGGCGACATGTCCGTCCGCAAACTCGCCGAAGACGCGCACGACATCGTCCGGTGGACCGAGTTCGACCGCGGCGGGCATTTCGCGGCGATGGAGGCGCCGGACCTGCTGATCGCGGACGTGCGCGAGTTCTTCCGCACACTGCGCTGACGGGCGCCCCGCCTCCTACGGTGATCTACTTCCGGGAGTAGCGCGCGTGCATGGCGGTGGCGGTCGCCGCGAGCCGCGCGCGCAGCTCGGGTGGTTCCAGCACCTCGACGTGCTCGCCGAGCGGCAGCAGGCCGTGGGCGAGCACGTCGTAGGACTCCGACGGAACGACCACCTCGACCCACCCCTCGGCATCGGGCGGTCCGGCCGAGGCCAGTGCCTCCGCGACCGCCGCCGGATCGTTCGTCAGCCGCAGCAATCGCAGGTGGGTGGCGGCGATCCGGCAGCGCGCCCGCACCCGCAGCATCGAGCGCGCGAAGTCGTCGGCGGCTTCGGACCAATGCGCTCTTAGATCGAATCCCACTGGGCGGGTGAAGGTTTCGCCGGTCGGTTCGGCGGCGACGATCCGGCCGACCCGGTAGGAGCGCGGTGTGCTCCCGCTGCGCGCGACCAGGTACCAGGTGCCCGCCTTGAGCACCAGACCGAGTGGGTCGAGTACGCGCTCGACCACCTTGTCGGTGCGGCGGTAGCGCACCAGTAACCTGCGGTCGTGCCAGAGCGCGTCGGCGATGGTCGCGAGCATCGGCGTCTCGTCCGGCTGGTGGAACCAGCCCGGTACGTCGACGAGCACCCGCTCGGCGATGCGCGTCGCCCGCCCGCGCAGTTCCGGCGGCAGCGCGGCGAGCACCTTCAACTGCGCGGTGGCCAGCACGGTGCCCAGCCCGAGATCGGCGGCGGCGCCGGGCAGACCGGTCAGCAGCACCGCGTCGGCCTCGTCGGTGGTGAGGCCGGTCAGGCGGGTGCGGAAGCCGTCCACCAAGCGCACACCGCCGGCCCGGCCCGGCTCGGTGTAGACCGGGACACCAGCCGCCGAGAGGGCCTCGACATCGCGATAGACGGTGCGCACCGACACCTCCAGTTCCCTGGCCAGTTCGGGCGCGGTGAGCCCGCCCCTGGTCTGCAACAGCAACAGCAGTTGCACCAATCGACTCGCCCGCACGCAGGCGACACTAGCCGGAAACGTGGACAGAAGATGTCAGGTTCGGGCCGTACCGTCCTCGCCATGACCACTTGGAGCCGATTCACCGACGAAGCGCCGCACATCGCCGAGATCTTCGTGCGCAGGCACCGCGCGGCGGGCAATCTCTGCATGCTCGGCACCATCCGTTCCGACGGATCGCCGCGGATCAGTCCGATCGAGCCGCGCGTCTTCGAGGGGTCGCTGGTGATCGCGGGGATGCCGGGCACGACCAAGTTCCGCGATCTGGCCCGCGATCCGCGTTTCTGCCTGCACACCGCCACGGTGGACACGAACGTGTCCGACGGCGACGCCAAACTCTTCGGCGCCGTCGTCGACCTTCCCGACCGTGACGTGCACGTCCGCTTCGCCCAGCACCTGTTCGACGAGACCGGCTTCGACATCAGGGGCCGGGAGTTCGACCACTTCTACGTCGCCGATCTGACCGGAGCGTCCACGGTGGAGGTCGCGGGCGACCACCTCGACATCACCATCTGGAAGCCGGGCGAGGGCGAGCGCGTGGTCCGCAAACACTGACCCGGCCCCTCCGGCGGCACGGCGACGATCTCCTCGCTGCCGTGTCGTCACTCGCCGCGGCACGGCTTCCGTTCGCCGAGTCCGGCGCGGCGCCGGGTCAGGAAATCCCGTTCGGCGGCGTTCTCGGTGCGCGCGATGGCGGCGTCGTAGGCTGCGACGGCTTCCTCGGTGCGCCCCAACCGGGCCAGCAGGTCGGCGCGAATGGCGTGGAACAAGTGGTAGCCAGCCAGCGGCAGGGCGTCCACCAGCGCCAACGCCGTCGCCGGGCCGTGCACTTCGGCGACCGCCACCGCGCGGTTGAGTGCGACGACCGGACTCGGCGTCAGCGCGGCGAGTTGGTCGTAGAGCCGCAGGATCTGGGTCCAGTCGGTGGCCGCTGCGGTGGGCGCGTCGGCGTGCACCCCGTTGATCGCCGCCTGCACCTGATACGGCCCCGGCCGGTTGCGGCGCAGGCACTGCCGGACGAGCGCGTGCCCTTCGGCGATGAGGCCGCGGTCCCACCGGCCGCGATCCTGTTCCGCGAGCGGGACGAAAGAGCCGTCGGCACCCGTGCGGGCGGCCCGGCGCGACTCGCTCAGCAACATGAGCGCGAGCAAGCCGGTCACCTCGGGTTCGTCCGGCATCAGTTCCGCCAGTAAGCGACCGAGCCGGATCGCCTCGGCACACAAGTCGGCCCGGATCAGCCGCGCGCCGGACGAGGCCGTGTGCCCCTCGGTGAAGATCAGGTACACCACGGCCAGCACCGCGCGCAGCCGGGCGGGCAGCTCGGCGTCGGCGGGCACCCGGTAGGGAATGCGGGCGTCGCGGATCTTGCCTTTGGCGCGCGTCAAGCGCTGCGCCATGGTCTTTTCCGGGACCAAGAAGACGCGGGCGATTTCGGCGGTGCCGAGCCCGCCGAGCAACCGGAGGGTCAGTGCCACCTGCGCCTGCTGTGCGAGCGCCGGGTGGCAGCAGGTGAAGATCAACCGGAGACGGTCGTCGCGCACGGCGCTCACGGGCTGCTCCGGTTCGTCCTGGGCGTGCAGGAGCGCCGCTTGCGCGTGCCGGTCCGCGCGAGCGGCCTCGCGGCGCAGGCGGTCGATCGCCCGGTTGCGCGCGGTGGTGATGATCCAGCCGGGCGGGCTCGGCGGCAGACCGTCGGCGGGCCAGCGCTGGACGGCGGCGGTGAACGCGTCCTGCACCGCGTCCTCGGCGACGCCGATGTCGCCGAAGACGCGGACCAGGCTCGCGACCGCACGGCCGTAGTGCTCGGCGAACACCGCTTCGATCGCGCGTCCGGTCACCGGCTCGCTCATCTACGCGTCTTGGATCGGACGGACCTCGATCGGCAGGGTGACCACCGCGGCGAGCCTGCGGCCCCACTCCAGCGCCTCGTCCAGGTCGGCGGCGCGGATGACGGTGAACCCGCCGATGTGCTCCTTGCCCTCGACGTACGGGCCGTCGGTGATCAGCAGGTCGTCGCCTTCGGCGCGCAGCACGGTGGCGGTGCTCGGCGCGTGCAGGCCCGCGGCGAACACCCAGGCTCCGGCCGCGCGCATCTCGTCGTTCAGCGCCGCGAGATCCCGCATGATCTCGTCGAGGTCGTCCGGTACGCCTTCGTCGGGCTGGTAGATGCTGAGCAGGTAGTGCTTCACCGCGTCGTCCTTTCTCCATCGCGCCGGTAGGTGGTGATGACCACACCGGTACCGGTCACCACGGTCTCGACCGACCGCAGGCCGACCGGCTCCACCCCGTCGAACAGGCGGCGGCCGGTGCCGAGCACCAGTGGGTGGATCAGCAAGAGGTACTCGTCGATCAGATCGTGGCGCAGCAGCGAGCGCACCAGCTCGCCGCTGCCGAGCACCACCAGGTTCCGGTCCGGCTGTCGTCGCCGCAATTCCGGCACCGCCGTCGCCGCGTCGCCGCCGAGCCAGGTCGAGTTCTGCCAGGCCAGCGGCCCGCTGCCGGTACGGGATGCGACGATCTTCTCGGTCTTGTCCAGCGCTTCGGCCATCGGATCGCCGGTCTGCCGCGGCCAGTATCCCGCGAAATCCTCATAGGTGCGCCTGCCGAGCAGCAGCGCGCCCCGATTGGCCGCCATGTGCCTGCCCATGACCTGCGCCTGCTCCGGGTCGGCGTGCCGGTGCGCCCAGCCGCCGTGGGGGAATCCGTCCCTGGTGTCCTCGTCCGCCCGGCCCGGCGCCTGCATGACGCCGTCCAAGGTCAGGTGCTCCACCGCGATGATCCTGCTCATCTCCGCTCCTTCCGCGACCGGCGCGGCGCCGGTCTCACCACCTACACGAACGGGCCGGCGGTGAATCGACAGCGGCACGGGAAATTCCTCCGGTGATTTCCGGGGTGGTCAGGAGCGGATAGGCGCGGGCAGAAGACGTTGGACGTCGGAATAGCCGATGATGCCCGGCGCGACGGGCGCGTCGTTCCGCACGGCCCGGGCGACGTCCACGGCGGCCGACAGCGCCGCACGGTAGAGCAGCGACCCGGTGCTGATCCGGCGCACACCCAGGTCGGCCAGTGCCGCGACGCCGGGGCCGCCGGCCGAGTAGAGGACGTTGACCGGCAACTCGGTGGCCGCCACGACCCGCTCGATGCGCGCCGGGTCCGTCAGGCCGGGCACGAAGACGCCGTCGGCCCCGGCCGCGGCGTACCGTCGCACGCGCTCGTGCGTGGAGCCGTGCTCGAGACCGAGCCAGTAAGTGTCGACGCGGGCGTTGACGAACAGCTCCGGGGTGCGGTCCTTGATCGCGCCGATCAGCGCGGCTTGGCGCTGCGGGTCGGCCAGCGCGGAACCGGCACGGCTGTCCTCGAGATTGACGCCCGCGATCCCGCAGGCGGCGAGTTGCGCGGCGAGATCGGCGACCGCCTCGGACCGCTCGTCGAACCCGCCCTCGATGTCGACGGTGACCGGGATGGGCAGCCGCGCCAGGCGACGGGCCGCGGCGAACGTCTCCGCCTTCGTGGCTCCCGCCCCGTCGGCGAGCCCGGCAGCGGCGGCCACGCCCAGGCTGGTGGTGCCGATCGCCGGGAAACCCTCGTTGGCGAGCAGTGCCGCCGAGGCGAAATCCCAGGCGTTCGGCAGCACGAGGGGAAGGTCGCGGTGATGCAGGTCGCGGAAGATCCGGCATTTGGCCGGCGACGAAGACGAAGTCATGGCCGCGACCGTAGCCACGGGACGTTTCGGCGCCCGCCGAAACGTCGGCGGACCATGATGAGGTCATGTCCGACCGAGGAGCCGAACTGGCGGCTCTGGCCGCTTTGCTCGCCGACCGCACCCGCGCCGGGATCTGCCTGGCGCTGGTGGACGGACGCGCCTGGACCGCGGGCGAGCTCGCGCGCCACACCGGTGTCGCGCCGTCCACCGCGACCGAGCACCTGGACCGACTGCGCGACGGCGGGCTGGTGGTCGAGCACCGGCAGGGCAGGCACCGCTATGTGCGGCTGGCCGGGCCGCAGGTCGCGGACCTGCTCGAGGCCATGGTCGCCCACCTCGGCCCGCAGGTTGCCCCGGTCACCGGGCTGCGCACCGCGACCGTCGCCGCCGCGCTGGCCCGTGGCCGCACCTGCTACGACCATCTCGCGGGCCGGTTGGGTGTGGCGGTCACCGATGCCATGACCGCGCGCGGCCTGTTGCGCGCCGAGGACGGCTTCGCGCTGACCGAGTCCGGTTCTGCCTGGCTCACCGAATCGATGGGCATCGACCCGGTGGCGCTGCGGGCCACACGGCGGGCGATCGTCCGGCCGTGTCTGGACTGGACCGAACGCCGTGTCCATCTGGGCGGCGCGGCGGGCGCGCAGCTCTGCCGCCGCATGATCGAGCTGGCGTGGCTGGAGCGCGTCGGCAGCGGACGCGCCGTCCGGGTGACGGCTTCGGGGGAGGCCGGGCTGTCCGACGCTCTCGGCATCGACGCCGACCTGCTGCGCTGACCTGCGGCGGGCCCTCGCCGCGCAGCATGCGCGACCGATACAGCGAGTCCGCCGTTTCGGGTGACGACGCGGCGGGTATCTGCTGGTCGTGACCGCGCCCGGCGACCAGGCTGTGAATGAGCTTGCATAGTCATGCATAATCATCACATGGTTGATTCCTCGGGCGGGCCCGTCGTGCGGGTCGCGGTAGCCGGTGCCAGCGGGTACGCGGGCGGCGAAGTGTTGCGTCTGCTGCTGGGGCATCCGGCCTACCGAACCGGGCGCCTCGTCATCGGGGCGCTGACCGCGGGCTCCAACGCGGGCACCACGCTGGGGGAGTTGCAGCCGCATCTGCTGCCGCTGGCCGATCGGGTGCTCGCGCCGACCACGGCCGCCGAACTGGCCGGGCACGACGTGGTCTTCCTCGGCCTGCCCCACGGTCAGTCCGCGGCCATCGCCGCCGAGTTGCCCGAGTCCACCGTGATCATCGACTGCGGCGCCGACTTCCGGCTCACCGACCCTCAGGCCTGGGAGAAATACTACGGCAGCCCGCACGCGGGCAGCTGGCCCTATGGTTTGCCGGAGCTGCCCGGCGGCCGGGAGAAGCTGCGCGCGGCGACGCGGATCGCGGTTCCGGGCTGCTATCCCACCGTCGCCAGCCTCGCACTGGCTCCCGCCGTGGCCGCGGGCATCGTGGAGCCCACCGTGCACGTGGTCGCGGTGAGCGGCACCTCGGGTGCGGGCCGCAAGCCGGACATCGGTCTGCTGGGCTCGGAGGTGATGGGTTCGGCGCGGGCCTACGGCATCGCGGGCGCGCACCGGCACACGCCGGAGATCGCGCAGAACCTCACGGCGGCAGGCGGCACGGACGTCACGGTGTCGTTCACGCCGGTCCTCGCGCCCATGCCGCGCGGCATCCTCGCCACCTGCACCGCCCCCACCAGCGTCGACGCGGCCCAGGCGCGCGCGGTCTACGAAAAGGCCTACGCCGACGAGCCTTTCGTGCATCTGCTGCCGGAAGGCGCGCTGCCGCAGACCGGTACGGTGCTCGGCTCCAACGCGGTCACCCTGCAGGTGGCTGTCGACGCCGACGCGGGCCTGCTCGTGGTGATCGGCGCGATCGACAACTTGACCAAGGGCACCGCGGGCGCCGCGGTGCAATCGATGAACCTGGCCCTCGGTCTCGAGGAGACCGCAGGACTTTCCACCGTAGGAGTGGCACCGTGACATCGACCGACATCGCCAGCGGCAAGCTGGTCCGCACCCAGGGCGTGACCGCGCCGCTCGGGTTCCGCGCGGCCGGCATCGCCGCGGGCATCAAGGCCAGCGGCAAGCCCGACCTGGCGCTGGTGTTCAACGAGGGGCCGGAATACCCGGCCGCGGGCGTGTTCACCCGCAACAAGGTGAAGGCGGCTCCGGTGCTGTGGTCGCAGCAGGTGCTGACCGGCAAGCGGCTGCGCGCGGTGATCCTCAACTCCGGCGGCGCCAACGCCTGCACCGGTCCGGGCGGATTCCAGGACACGCACAAGACCGCCGAAGAACTCGCCGCCGCGCTGAGCAATTGGGGCACCGAGACGGGGGCGGGGGAGATCGCGGTCTGCTCCACCGGCCTGATCGGCGACCGGCTTCCGATGGACAAGCTGATCCCCGCCGTCACCGAGATCGTGCACGAGATGGGCGGCGGCCTGTCCGGCGGCTCGGACGCCGCGTGGGCCATCATGACCACCGACACCGTGCCCAAGGAGGCGGCGTTCCACCACCGCGACAAGTGGAACGTCGGCGGCATGGCGAAGGGCGCGGGCATGCTGGCCCCGTCGCTGGCGACCATGCTGGTGGTGCTCACCACCGACGCGGCGGTGACCGCCGATCAGCTCGACCACGCGCTGCGCAACGCCACCGCGCGCACCTTCGACCGGCTCGACGTGGACGGCTCTTGCTCCACCAACGACACCGTGCTGCTGCTGGCCAACGGCGCCAGCGAGGTCAGCCCGAGCCAGGAGGAACTGGACGCCGCCGTGCTCGCGGTCTGCGACGATCTGGCCGCGCAGCTGATGGCCGACGCCGAGGGCGTCACCAAGCGGGTGCTGGTCACCGTCGCCGGCGCGGCCACCGAGGACGAGGCCGTCGCCGCGGCGCGCACCGTCGCCCGCGACAGCCTGGTCAAGACGGCGCTGTTCGGCTCCGATCCGAACTGGGGCCGGGTGCTCGCGGCGGTCGGCATGGCGCCGGTGACGCTGGACCCGAACCGGATCTCGGTGTCGTTCAACGGCAAACCGGTGTGCATCGATGGCGTCGGCGCGCCCGGCGCGCGCGAGGTCGATCTGTCCGGCGCCGACATCGAGGTGCTGATCGACCTGAACGTCGGCTCCGCGCGAGCGACCATCCGCACCACCGACCTCTCGCACGGTTACGTCGAAGAGAACTCGGCCTACAGCTCATGACCAGCGAGGTGCTGCACGCGCTTTCGGCGCTGGACAAGGCGCACGTCCTGGCCGGCGCCCTGCCGTGGTTGCAGAAGTTCCGGGACAAGATCGTCGTCGTGAAGTACGGCGGCAACGCCATGATCGATGACGACCTCAAGCAGGCCTTCGCCGCCGACATGGCGTTCCTGCGCACGGTCGGCGTGCACCCGGTGGTGGTGCACGGCGGCGGCCCGCAGATCAGCGCGATGCTGAAGAAGCTGGGCCTGCAAGGGGAATTTCGCGGCGGCTTCCGGGTGACCACGCCCGAGGTGATGGACGTGGTGCGGATGGTGCTGTTCGGCCAGGTCGGCCGCGAGCTCGTCGGCCTGATCAACTCGCACGGCCCGTACGCGGTCGGCATCTCCGGCGAGGACGCCGGGCTGTTCACCGCCACCCGCCGCACCGTGGAGGTGGACGGCGAACCCACCGACATCGGCTTGGTCGGCGACGTCACCGAGGTGAATCCGGACGCCGTGCTGGACCTGATCGGCGCGGGCCGCATCCCCGTGGTGTCGACCATCGCGCCCGACGCCGAGGGCGTGGTGCACAACATCAACGCCGACACCGCAGCCGCCGCGCTCGCCGAGGGCATCGGCGCCGAGAAACTGGTGATGCTCACCGACGTCGAGGGCCTGTACACGAACTGGCCGGACCGGTCGTCGCTCACCTCGAGCATCGATACGACGGCACTGGCCGAGTTGCTCCCGCGTCTCGATGCGGGCATGGTGCCCAAGATGGAAGCCTGCTTGCGCGCCGTGACGGCAGGGGTGCCCACCGCGCATGTCATCGACGGCCGGGTCCCGCACGCCGTCCTGCTGGAACTGTTCACCGGAGAAGGAATCGGAACGATGGTGACGGCCGCCCCGGTCGTCTCGAACGGGTCCGGCGCATCGAACGGAACGAAACAATGAGCACAGCTGAACTGCAGCAGCGGTGGTCCGCCGCGCTGATGAACAACTACGGAACGCCGAAGGTCGCGCTGGTCCGCGGCGCGGGGGCCGTGGTCTACGACGCGGACGGCAAGCGCTACGTCGATTTCCTCGGCGGCATCGCGGTCAACAGCCTCGGCCACGCCCATCCGGCGATCCTGGAGGCGGTCACCCAGCAGCTCGGCACGCTCGGGCACGTGTCGAATCTGTATGCCAGCGAGCCGGTCATCGAGCTGGCCGAGCGGTTGCTCGCGCATTTCGGCGACGGCGAGGGCCGAGCGTTCTTCTGCAACTCAGGCACCGAGGCCGTCGAGGCGGCGTTCAAGATCGCCCGCCTCACCGGGCGGCCCAAGATCGTCGCCTGCGAGGAGGCGTTCCACGGCCGCACCATGGGCGCGCTCGCCCTCACCGGGCAGCCGTCCAAGCGGACCCCGTTCGAGCCGATGCCGCCCGGCGTCGTGCACGTGCCCTACGGTGACGCCGCGGCGCTGGATGCCGCGGTGGACGAGGACACCGCGGCGGTCTTCCTCGAACCGATGATGGGCGAGAGCGGTGTGGTGGTACCGCCGTTCGACTACCTGGCCAAGGCGCGGGAGATCACCGCGCGCAAGGGTGCGCTGCTGGTGCTGGACGAAGTGCAGACCGGCATCGGCCGCACCGGGAAGTTCTACGCCCACCAGGCCGTCGGCATCGTGCCGGACGTGATCACCCTGGCCAAGGGTCTCGGCGGCGGGTTGCCGATCGGCGCGGTGCTCGCCACCGGCCGGGCGGCCGATCTGCTCACCCCCGGCATGCACGGCACCACCTTCGGCGGCAATCCGGTGTGCGCCGCGGCGGCGCTCGCGGTGCTGCGCACTATCGACGAGACCGATCTGCTCTCGCACGTCGAGTCGGTCGGCAAGCGGCTCAGCGACGGTATCGAACTGCTCGAGCACCCGCTGATCGATCGGGTGCGCGGTGCGGGCCTGCTGCTGGGCATCGTGCTCACCGACGACGTGTCCGCCCAGGTCGAGACGCGGGCGCGGGAGGCGGGCTATCTGGTCAACCCGGCCAAGCCCGACGTGATCCGGCTGGCGCCGCCGCTGGTGCTCACCGAGACCCAAGCCGACAATTTCGTCGCCGATCTGCCCGGCATCCTCGACGCGGCGCTCGCGGACGCGAAAGGGGCTGCGGCACAATGACTTCGGTACGGCATTTCCTGCGTGACGACGACGTCAGCCCGGCCGAGCAGGCCGAGATCCTCGCCCTCGCGGCCGAATTGAAGAAGTCGCCGTTCGCGCGGCGCCCGCTGGAGGGCCCGCGCGGCGTCGGCGTGATCTTCGAGAAGAACTCCACCCGCACCCGGTTCTCCTTCGAGATGGGCATCGCCCAGCTCGGCGGGCACGCGGTGGTCGTAGACGGTCGCGACACCCAATTGGGCCGGGAGGAGACCCTCGGCGACACCGGGCGGGTGCTGTCGCGGTACGTGGACGCGATCGTGTGGCGCACCTTCGAGCAGTCCCGGCTCGACGAGATGGCCGCCACCGCGACGGTGCCGGTGGTCAACGCGCTGTCCGACGAGTTCCACCCCTGCCAGGTGCTGGCCGACCTGCAAACCCTCACCGAGCACAAGGGCGAGCTGACCGGCCGCGAACTGGCCTACTTCGGCGACGGCGCCAACAACATGGCGCACTCGCTGCTGCTCGGCGGCGTCACGGCGGGTCTGAACGTGACCATCGCCGCGCCCGCCGGTTTCGAGCCGCAGCCGTGGGTGGTGGAGGCCGCGCGCAAACGCGCCGCCGAGACCGGTGCCACCGTCACGGTGACCGGCGACCCGGTCGCCGCCGCGTGGGGCGCCGACGCGCTGGTCACCGACACCTGGACGTCCATGGGGCAGGAGAACGACGGTCTGGACCGGGTGGGCCCGTTCCGCCCGTTCCAGCTCAACGCCGAACTGCTCGCCCACGCCAAGCCGGACGCGGTGGTGCTGCACTGCCTGCCCGCGCACCGCGGCGAAGAGGTCACCGACGAGGTGCTCGACGGGCCGCACAGCGTGGTGTGGGACGAGGCGGAGAACCGCCTGCACGCGCAGAAGGCGTTGCTGGTCTGGCTGCTGGAGCGACGATTCGGGGGAGGGGCGTGACCGAGGTCAGAAGCGGCCCCGCCATCGCACGCACCCGCGCCGGGCGGCAGTCGCGCATCGTCGAACTACTGTCCGCGCACGCCGTCCGCAGCCAGACCGAACTGGCGGCGCTCCTGGCGGCCGAGGGCATCGAGACCACGCAGGCGACGCTGTCGCGCGACCTGGACGAACTGGGCGCGGTGAAACTGCGCGCCGCCGACGGCGGCGCCGGCGTCTACGTGGTCCCCGAGGACGGCAGCCCCGTCCGCGGTGTCACCGGCGGCACCAACCGCCTGTCCAAACTGCTCGGCGACCTACTGGTCTCCACCGACGCCAGCGGCAACATCGCCGTGCTGCGCACCCCACCCGGCGCGGCCCACTACCTGGCTAGCGCCCTCGACCGCGCCGCCCTCCCGTACATCGTCGGCACCATCGCCGGCGACGACACCATCGCCGTCATCGCGCGAGAGCCGCTGACCGGAGCGGAAGTGGCCGCGAAGATCGAACAACTCGCCTGAGTGCGCAGTGCCCGTGATCGGGGGTGAGCTACGTCTCTGGACGGGGTACTGGAACCACGGTGAGCACGGCATCGGTCCCCTGGAAGTCATCCGGGTTCGTTGTGAACAGTGGCAGCCGGTTGGCGGCTGCCACCGCCGCGATCATCAGGTCGGCTTCCCGACGCCGTGGCTCGCGCCCCATGGCGATGACGCCCGCCGCAATCAGACCGTACTGACGCGCTGCGGCAGCATCAAACGGTAGAGGGTCGAACGTGGCCTCGACCCGTTGCAGACGCGCGATTCGACCTCCCCGCTCGACGGCATCATCCGTTTGATGAACACCGGCAGACAGCTCGGCAAGAGTCACCGCACTCGTCAGAAGCTCACCAGGAAGTGTTTCTCGGGATAGTTGCTCGAGGTGAATCAGGATGTTCGTGTCACCGAGACCGCGCAGATACCGCGAGGTCATTCCGATTCCTCGGCGCGGTGCGGTCGAAGATAAGCATCGAAGTGAGCCGTATCGTCGATGTGCTCGGCTTGATCGGCCCGGAATCGTTGGATATCCATCGGCGGCAGGTCCGCGAACGCCTCGAGCAACTCGTCCACCGGTACGGCTCGCCGCCGCGCGGGTGTGGGCGCTTGATTCACATACGAATCGATCGCGGCCAAGGCGACCTGCTGCATCGACCGGTGCTCGACCTCTGCCCTGCGGCGGAGGGCCTCGGTCTGTTCGTCGGTCAAGCGCAGGGTCATGGCCATACACCTGATGACCGCGCGGTATCACCCGACCGCCACCGTCGAATCCTACTCTCGGTGTGTCAGGTCGACGCCGGTGTGGCTCACTGCGAAGCAGCGGAGTCGAGGGGTGCGGACGCGACCCCAATTATGAATGGGCTTGCATCGTCGTGCATAATCATTTGCAGAACGACGCGGGCCCGCCCAGGCTGGTCGCGAGGCGTCGGGGCCGGGCCGTTCCCACTGCTCGGACACCCGCCATACTGCTGATACACCTACCGAACCATCGAGGAGCACACAGAACATGTCCGAGCGCGTCGTACTCGCCTACTCCGGTGGGCTGGACACCTCCGTCGCGATCAGCTGGATCGGCAAGGAGACCGGCGCCGAAGTGGTGGCGGTGGCCATCGACCTCGGCCAGGGCGGCGAGGACATGAACGTGGTGCGCCAGCGCGCGCTGGACTGCGGCGCCGTCGAGGCGATCGTGATCGACGCCCGCGACGAGTTCGCCGACCAGTACTGCCTGCCCACCATCCAGGCCAACGCGCTGTACATGGGCCAGTACCCGCTGGTGTCGGCGATCAGCCGGCCGCTGATCGTCAAGCACCTGGTGGAGGCCGCCAAGTTCCACGGCGCCAGCACCGTCGCGCACGGCTGCACCGGCAAGGGCAACGACCAGGTCCGCTTCGAGGTCGGCATCGGCGCGCTCGCGCCCGACCTGAACGTGATCGCCCCGGTGCGTGACTACGCGTGGACCCGGGAGAAGGCCATCGCCTTCGCCGAGGAGAACTCGCTGCCGATCAACGTCACCAAGAAGTCGCCGTTCTCCATCGACCAGAACGTGTGGGGCCGCGCGGTGGAGACCGGGTTCCTCGAGGACCTGTGGAACGCCCCGACCAAGGACGTCTACGACTACACCTCCGACCCGACCGTCAACTTCGAGGCTCCGGACGAACTGATCGTCACCTTCGACAAGGGTGTGCCGGTCGCCATCGACGGCCGCCAGGTCAGCGTGCTGGAGGCGATCGTCGAGCTGAACCACCGCGCGGGCCGCCAGGGCATCGGCCGGCTGGACATGGTCGAGGACCGCCTGGTCGGCATCAAGAGCCGGGAGATCTACGAGGCGCCCGGCGCCATCGCCCTGATCACCGCGCATCAGGCCCTCGAGCACGTCACCATCGAGCGCGAGCTGGGCCGCTACAAGCGGCAGGTCGAGCAGCGCTGGGGCGAGCTGGCCTACGACGGCCTGTGGTTCTCCCCGCTCAAGCGCGCGCTGGACGCCTTCATCACCGACACCCAGCAGCACGTCTCCGGCGACATCAGGATGGTGCTGCACGGCGGCTCCGCCGTGGTGAACGGCCGCCGCTCGGAGCAGTCGCTCTACGACTTCAACCTGGCCACCTACGACGAGGGCGACACCTTCGACCAGTCCCTGGCCAAGGGCTTCGTCCAGATCCACGGCCTGTCCTCCAAGGTCGCCGCCCGCCGCGACCTGAACCAGAAGTAGGCACTCGGCGTGGGGGGGGCGCCCCCACCGCCGCCCCCCCCCCCCCCCCCCCCCACGGGGGGCACGAAACCGCCGG
>NZ_JAYKYQ010000012.1:176038-214301 GCF_035544775.1 Nocardia implantans
CCCCCGGGCCCCCCCCCCGCTCCCCTCCCCCCTCCTGTCGGCCGGGGGGGGGCCGGCGCCGCAACGAGCGCCGGCACGCCGACAGCTCCCGCGAAGGGTCGCCTCGAACCAGGATTCGCGCGGCACCGCCTCGACTTCGGCGGCGGTGGGGTGGGCAGGAGCGTGGCTTCCCGTAGTCTCGAATCGGCGTTCGGAGGGTGCTGACAGGCCAGCAGTGCACCCGAAAGCAACCTGCGAACGCCTTCGCCCCGCGCGCGAGGCCGCTCTCGGCAGATGGTGTCGAGCAACCATCGAACGGCCCAGCTGCGTCGAGCAGGAACTGCTCCATCTCGCGCGCCGCCGCTCACTGGTTCCTCGCGCCGACGGAACGACTGAGTCGCAACCCGACACACCAATTGATCCCGCACACCACGTACAACTGATCTCGCGAATCAACGGACCACCCGATCTCGGGATCAACGCGCCAATTGATCTCGCGGATCAACGCACCAACTGATTTCGCAAGAACATGGGTAACTCACCGGGTACGCCCAAAACCCGACCGACACCCAACGCAGGACCTGAACGTAAATCGACCCCGTCCCCGACTTGTACGGCCTGAAGGCCCGGAGAGGCGGGGGAGCCTGAATACTCGGAGAGGCGGACAAGCATGAGCACGAACCAAGGTGCGCTCTGGGGCGGGCGATTCGCCTCCGGACCGGCCGAGGCCATGGCCGCGCTGAGCAAGTCGACCCACTTCGACTGGGCGTTGGCCCCCTACGACATCCGCGCGTCGAAGGCGCACGCGCGGGTGCTGCACAAGGCCGGGCTGCTGTCCGACGCCGATCTGTCGGGCATGCTGGACGGCCTGGATCGACTCGCGGCAGACGTGGCGTCCGGCGCGTTCGGTCCCGCCGAGTCGGACGAGGACGTGCACGGCGCGCTGGAACGCGGTCTGATCGAACGGGTCGGCGCGGAGCTCGGTGGCCGGTTGCGGGCGGGACGTTCGCGCAACGACCAGGTGGCCACGCTGTTCCGGATGTGGCTGCGTGACGGTGTGCGCCGGGTGGCCGCGGGCGTGCTGGCGGTGGTCGACGCGCTGGTGGAGCAGGCCGCCGCGCATCCGGACGCGGTGATGCCGGGCAAGACCCACCTGCAGGCGGCGCAGCCGGTGTTGCTGGCCCATCATCTGCTCGCGCACGCCCACCCGCTGCTGCGCGATATCGACCGGCTGCGCGATTTCGATCGCCGCGCGGCGGTGTCGCCCTACGGTTCCGGCGCGCTGGCGGGCTCCTCGCTCGGACTCGATCCGGAGGCCATCGCCGCGGAGCTGGAGTTCGACGCGGCCGCCGCCAACTCGATCGACGCCACCTCGGCGCGCGACTTCGCCGCCGAGGCCGCGTTCGTACTTGCCATGATCGGTGTGGATCTGAGCCGGATGGCCGAAGAGGTGATCATCTGGAGCACACCGGAATTCGGCTATGTGACGCTGGCCGACGCGTGGTCCACCGGTTCGTCGATCATGCCGCAGAAGAAGAACCCGGACGTCTCCGAGCTGACCCGCGGCAAGGCGGGCAGGCTGATCGGCAACCTCACCGGCCTGCTGGCAACGCTCAAGGCGCAACCGCTGGCCTACAACCGCGATCTGCAAGAGGACAAGGAACCGCTGTTCGATTCGGTCGCGCAACTGGAATTGCTGCTCCCGGCCATCGCGGGCCTGGTCTCGACATTGACGTTCCACACCGATCGCATGGCCGAACTCGCGCCCGCCGGTTTCACGCTGGCCACGGATATCGCCGAATGGCTTGTGCGCCAGGGTGTTCCGTTCCGGGTCGCGCACGAGGCGGCGGGCGCGTGCGTGCGCGCCGCCGAATCGCGCGGCGTCGGCCTGGACGAACTCACCGACGAGGAATTCGCCGCCATCGACCCGGCGCTGACCGGGAAGGTGCGCGAGGTGCTCACCGTGCAGGGGTCCATCGCGTCCCGCAATGCCCGCGGCGGCACGGCCGGCGTCCAGGTCGCGGCGCAGCTCGCGGAGGTGCGCGAGGCGGCGGCCGCGGCGCGGGCCTGGCTGGACTGAACCTCGCGCTGCGCCGCGACCGGCCTATCCGGCGACGGTGATGTCGGCGCCGCTGAACAGCAGATCGCTGCGGCGTCGGCTGCCCGGTTCCGAAACTGTTCCGGCCTCCGGCATCAGCTCGCGCAATTGCCGGAGAAACACCTCAACGGCCAGCGTGGCCATGCTTTTACCGGGACAGACATGTCTGCCGAACCCGAAGGTCAACGGCAGCTTGCCGGCGCCGTCCAGTGCCAGGCAGTCGGGGAACGCCTGCGGGTCGCGATTCGCCGCGGCGAACAAGACGAGCAACGGTCCCGCGGGCAGGCGCGTGCCGCTGGACAGCACGACCGGTGTCCTGGCCCGGCGCTTCCACGCCACCAGCCCCGGGTCGAGTTGCAGGATCTTCGCCGCGACCCGGGCGCCGCCCTCCGGCTCGGCGAGCAGATCCCACCAGACGCGCTGCGGGTCGCCGAGCAAGCGCTGCACGCCTTGCTGGATGCTGCCGCTCACCGTGTGCACTCCGGCGGCCAGCGAATTCGCCATGGCCGACACCGCGATCCGATGGGAGAGCCCGGCGTCGCGAAGCCTGCGGGCGAACCCGGTCGCTTCGCTGCCCCGGCCCGCCCGCACCGCCGCGCCGCTCACGGTGAACAACCAGCCGAGCGCGCTCACCGCGTCGGCCAGTTCGCGGCCCCGCATCACCCGGCCGAGCAGTCCCGATTGCGCTCCGCTCCATGCGGCCACGTTCGGCCAGTCCGCCGCGGGCAACCCGACCGCAGCCCCGACGGTCCTGGCGGCGTAACCGAGCGACAACGCGGTCACGTCCAACGGTGATCCGCGCCGGAAACCAAGGTCGTGCAGTGCCGCATGGAAGTGCTCGGCCATCTCGGCGGTCCGGGCGGGACGATCGGAGGGGGAGATGGTGAAATGGCCGGAAGGCCCCGCCATGGTGTTCCATACCCGCTTGTGCAGCAGATCGTCGGACAGGTTGGCGGTCGCTTTCGCAGGCGGCGGAACCAGGTGCCGGACGAAAGGCGGGATGGCGCGTGGCGTCGCCGCGATACGCGCGTAACCGACCAGCGGATCCAGCGAATTCGCGTTGGAGATACCCGGCTTCGTCGCGTCCAGCACCTCGCGCACGTCGTCGTACTTCCAGATCATCCGCAGCCCGGACCGGTGCGCGTAACTTGTTTCCGGCCACTCGTGCAACCGCCGGTACCGCTCGTCGCGCTCGGCATACGGCAACTCGTTACAAGTCACTTCCTCGAACGGGAAGCCGGTTACCGCAACATCCGAGCTACGCATCGGCCGATCGTATCGACGCCTCGGCCCCGGCCGGGGCCGCGCATCCCCGCCGCTGGGAGCACCCGTGCCCGCCGCAGGGCCGGTGCCGCGCCCCGGCGGTGACTAGGCTGCGAAGATGACCTTGTTGCTGCTCGCCTTGGCCATCGCCTCCGAGGTGACCGCGACCGTTTCACTGAAACTGTCCGACGGATTCGCCAAACTCGTCCCCTCGATCGTGGTGGTCGTCGGCTATTGCGCGGCGTTCTTCTTCCTGGCCCAGGCATTGAAACGTGGGATGCCGATCGGGGTGGCCTACGGCATCTGGTCGGCGGTCGGCGTGGCCGCGATCGCGCTGATCGGCGTGCTGTTCCTGAACGAGCGGCTGACGCTGGTGCAGGTAGGCGGCATCGGACTGGTAATCCTCGGCGTACTCGCCCTGGAACTCGGCGGCGCGCACTAACCTCCTCGCACGAGTGGCACATGGTCGTAGCATTTCGCGAGTAGGTCCCGCGGTGGTGTGCCACTCGACGAAGTTCCGAGAACGGCCTCCGGTCAATCCGAGTCGCGCACCGCGTATCCCGCGTTCGCGAGGGCGGCGAGCACGTCGTCGCGATGGCCGGACCCTCGTGTCTCGAGGGTGAGCGCCACTTCGACCTCGTCCACCGCCAGCCACGTGCCGGTGCGGGAATGCGCCACGTCGACCACACTGGCGCCCGTCTCGCCCACCACCGCGAGCAACGCTCCCAGCGCACCGGGGCGATCGGAAATCGTCACCCGCACGGCGAGATAGCGACCTGCCGCGCTCAGCCCGTGCCCGATCACCCGGGTCAGCAGCAACGGGTCGATATTGCCGCCGGAGAGGATCGCGCAGACCGGTCCGCGCAGGTCGAGTTCCTCCGGCGCGTGACTCATCAGGGCGGCCACGGCCGCGGCCCCCGCGGGCTCGACGATCAGCTTCGCGCGTTCCAGGCACAGCAGCAGCGCCTGCGACAGCGCTTCCTCGTCCACCGTCACGATCCGCGAAACATGCTGGGCCACATAGTCGAACGGCACCACACCGGGCTGTCCGACCGCGATGCCGTCGGCCATCGTCGACATCCGCTCGACCCGGATCGGGTGGCCCGCCGCCAGCGAGTCCGGCCAAGCGGCCGCTTCCGCCGCCTGCACCCCGATGACGCGCACGTCCGGCGCCAGCTGCCGCAGCGCGATGGCGACGCCCGCCAGAAGCCCGCCGCCGCCGGTGGGCACGAGCACCGTGCCGACCTCAGGCGACTGCTCGGCGATCTCCACGCCGACAGTGGCCTGACCGGCCACGATATCGGGATGGTCGAACGGATGGATCAGCGTCGCACCGAACCGGTCGGCGAAATCCAGCGCGGCGTCCAGCGACTCGTCGATGGTCTCGCCGACCTGGCGGACTCGCGCGCCGTAGGCCTTGGTCGCCGTCACTTTGGGCAGCGCGGCGCCGATCGGCATGAACACCGTCGACGCGATGCCGAGCGAGGCCGCCGACCACGCGACGCCTTGCGCGTGGTTGCCCGCGCTCGCGGCCACGACGCCGCGCTCCCGGGCCTCGGGCGGCAGATTCGCGATCCGGTTGTAGGCTCCGCGCGGCTTGAACGACCCGGTGCGCTGCAGGTTCTCGCACTTCAGCCACACTTGCGCGCCGACGCGCTCGGACAACACCCGCGAGGCCAGCAGTGGCGTGCGCCGGATCACCGGATCCAGCAGCCGCGCGGCCGCCGCGATCCGCGGCAGGTCGACCGTCTCCATAGCGTCATGCTGCCACTTGGTCAGCCGAGTTCAGGCGGCTCTGGCGAGGTTGTGGGCCAACGCGCCCAATCGCGACAGTCGCGCGTCGCCCAGCGGGGTGATCCGGCTGCCGAGGCGATTGGTGACGAAGCCGAGCGACATCCCGGTCGCGGGGTCGGCGAAACCACCGGAGCCGCCGAGGCCGAAATGGCCGAAGGCGGAGATGGGTTCGGCTTTCGACGGCTTCATCGGCACGCCGTGGTAACCGAGCGCCCAGGGGATGCGGAAGGCCAGTACATAATCGGGAGTGAAGACCTGCCGCCGGGTGATCTGCTCGATGGTTTCCTGGCGCAGCAGCTGGTAACCGTCCAGCTGTCCGCCGTTGGCGAGCGCGCCGTACACCCGCGCCAGCGCGCGGGCGGAGAAGACGCCGTTGAGGCCGGGCATCACCGAGTCGTGCAGGCGCGGATCGGCCACCAACTCGGCGAACCCCACCGGGGTCGTGTCGGCGGCGGCCGCGAAACGGGTACGGGCGAGCAGCCGCGAGCTACGTTCCCAGCTCATGCCCGCGACCGTCAGGCGCGGAAAATTCGTGGCGATACGCCCCCGTTCGGATTCCGGGACCCGGAACCAGAGTTCGTCGGCGGCGAGCGGTCCCGCGATCTCGGCGCGCAGCGCATCGGTGAATCCCGCTCCGGTCACCCGCCGCACCAGCTCCGCGGCGAGGTGCCCGTAGGTGATGCCGTGGTAGCCGCTGGTCACCTTGTGCCGCGGGTCGGGCGCGGCGGCCGCGAGCGCCGCGGTGACCGCGGCATCGTCGAAGAATCGCTCGACCGGCCCCGGCAGCAGCCCGCGCAAACGATGCAACCCGGCTCGGTGGGTCAGCATGGCCCGCACGCTGATGTGTTCCTTGCCCGCCGCCGCGAACTCCGGCCAGTAGGTCGCCAGCGGCTCGTCGTAGTCGATCAGGCCGCGCTCCGCCAGACGATGCACCAGCGTGCTGGCGATCCCCTTGCCGGTGGAGAACGCCATCGCGACGGTGTCGTGCGCCCACGCGACGTCGGGATGCGCGTATCCGGCCCAGACGTCGACCACCGGCTCGCCGTGCAAGTAGACCGCCAGCGCGCCGCCGCCGTCGGACGGACGCCGGAACAACCGGTCGAACTCCGCCACCAAGCGCACGAAGCGGCGATCTACGAACTGTTCTGCCGAAACTGTCATCGGAACCCTGTGTCTGTCTCTCAGCGCCTACGGCGTCGCGAACAATCCAATGCTAGGTCCCGTCTCCTTCGAGACCGGTGGCCGGGACTGCTCCCACCACGCGACCGGTCGGTTCTGTGAGAAGACGTTTCCTGGCCGTCACACAGTGGACCGGAAACGCAACACGCTTCTCCTAGCGTGTTGTCATGCCCCCGAGACGACGTTCGGCGCTGCTCGCGAGGTTGGTCGTCGACTCACCCGGTCGCCCACAGATCATCCTCGGCGAATTACGCCGGGTGATCCTCGACGGAGCGGTGCCGCCCCGCACCGTGATCCCGCTGCGCGAGGTGGCGGAACTGTTCGGGGTGAGTCACATTCCGGTGCGCGAGGCGCTCAAGACGCTGATCGGGGAAGGGCTGGTGACGCACGAGCCGCACGCCGGATACACGGTGGCGCAACTGACCGCCGCCGAATTGCGCGAAATGTACATCGTGCGCGAGACCTTGGAGACGGCGTCGCTCGCCGCGGCCGCCATGAACCACTCCGCCGCCGACCGCGCGGCGCTGCTGGAGGTGAACGCGAGCCTGGAGGAGGCGATTCGCGAGGACGACCCCGCCGCCTACCATCGCAGGTCGCGCACCTTCCATGTGGCGCTGACCCGCCCGTCGCGCATGTTCCGGCTGCTGCACATGCTCGAATCGGCATGGAACGTCACCGAGCCCGTGCAGTCGATGGTGCACATCGGCCGGGCCGACCGGGTGCGGCTGCACACCGATCACGCGTTGATGCTGGACGCTTTCCTGGCCCGGGACGTCGAGCGCCTGCTGCTCGTCGCCGAACAGCACCATCGCAGGCTGGAATCGGTGATCGCGACCTTGCCCACGGATACCGGGCTGCTCGCGCCGGAAGATATATCTGCCGCGCAATAGCCGGGCAATAACCGCGCAATGGACGGGCAATAGCCGATTCCTACCGTCGTTTCGATCACAGTTTCGCCCTTCGGATGGGAAACGCCATGACCGAAACCATCGCCGCACCCGCGCCCGTGCGGACCACCGCCGTTGTCGATTACGACCCGCGACTCACCAACGACGACCTCGCGCCGCTGCGCAAACAGAACTGGGGCTCCTACAACATCTTCGCCTTCTGGATGTCCGACGTGCACAGCGTCGGCGGCTATGTCACCGCGGGCAGCCTGTTCGCGCTCGGTCTGGCCGGCTGGCAGGTGCTGGTGGCCCTGCTGATCGGCATCACCCTGGTCTATTTCTTCTGCAATCTGGTCGCCAAGCCCAGTCAGATGACCGGCGTGCCGTATCCGGTCATCTGCCGCAGCGCGTTCGGCGTGCTGGGGGCCAACATCCCGGCGATCATCCGCGGGCTGATCGCGGTGGCCTGGTACGGCATTCAGACGTTCCTCGCCTCGGCGGCACTGGATGTCGTACTGGTGAAGTTGTTCCCGTCGCTCGCGCCCTACGCGGTGGCGAGCGATTACGGATTCCTCGGCCTGTCGCTGCTCGGCTGGGGTAGCTATCTGATGCTGTGGGTGGTGCAAGCCTGCGTCTTCTGGCGGGGAATGGAGTCCATCCGCCGATTCATCGACTTCTGCGGACCCGCGGTGTACATGGTGATGTTCGTGCTGTGCGGTTACCTCATCGCGAAAGCCGGTTGGGACGCCATAGATCTGAACCTCAGCGCCGTGCGATACACCGGATGGGACTCGGTGCCGGTGATGCTCGGCGCCATCGCACTCGTGGTGTCCTACTTCTCCGGGCCGATGCTGAACTTCGGGGACTTCTCCCGGTACGGCAAGTCCTTCGCCGCGGTGCGCCGGGGCAACCTGCTCGGTCTCCCGCTGAACTTCCTGTTGTTCTCGTTGCTGGTGGTGATCACCGCCTCGCTGACCGTGCCGGTCTACGGTGAGCTGATCACCGATCCGGTCGCCACGGTGGCGCGGATCGACAGCACCTTCGCGATCGTGCTCGGCGCGCTCACCTTCACCGTAGCCACCATCGGCATCAACATCGTCGCCAACTTCATCTCGCCCGCCTTCGACTTCTCGCACGTGAGTCCGCAGCGCATCAGCTGGCGCGCAGGCGGCATGATCGCCGCGGTGGGCTCGGTGCTGATCACGCCGTGGAACCTCTACAACAACCCGGAGGTCATCCACTACACGCTGGAGGTGCTCGGCGCCTTCATCGGCCCGCTGTTCGGCGTGCTCATCGCCGACTACTACCTGGTGCGCAAGCAGCGCGTGGCGGTGGACGAGCTGTTCACCATGTCCAGCGGCGGACGCTATTGGTATCGCGGGGGATACAACCCGGCGGCGGTGATCGCGACGGCGATCGGTGCGCTGGTCGCCGTCGTGCCGGTGCTGGCGAAGGACGTCACCGGGATGTACACGGCGGCGCAGTACAGCTGGTTCATCGGCTGCGGTCTCGGCTTCGCGGCGTACTACCCGCTGGCCACCCGCCGGGCGGTGCGAGAGAGCGCGGCCTAATGCACATCCGTGTGGTCAATCCGAACACCACCCGGGCGATGACCGACACGATCGAGCAGTGTGCCAGGGCCGTCGCGGGTCCTGACACCCTGCTCGACGCGGTGACCTCGGAGATGGGACCGGCTTCGATCGAGAGCCACTACGACGAAGCGCTGAGCGTCCCCGGCCTGCTCGCCGCGATCCGGCGAGGCGAGGCCGATGGGGTCGACGGCTACGTGCTGGCCTGCTTCGGCGACCCCGGTCTGGACGCCGCGCGCGAACTGGCCGGGGGGCCGGTGATCGGGATCGCCGAGGCCGCCATGCATACCGCCGCCCACGTCGGTCGCGGGTTCAGCGTGGTCACCACGCTGGCCCGGACCGTCGGCCGCGCGGCCGATCTGGCGGAGCGCTACGGGATGCGGCGCTTCTGCCGTGGCATCCATGCCTGCGAGATCCCGGTACTGGCTCTCGACACCGATCCGGACGCACGCAAGATCGTCATCGAAGCGTGCCGGGAAGCGGTCGAGGCGGACGGGTCCGACGTGATCGTGCTGGGCTGCGCGGGGATGGCCGATCTGTGTGCCCAGGTGCGCGCCGAGGTCGGCGTGCCGGTGGTGGACGGTGTGGCAGCGGCGACGTTGACCGTCCAATCGCTGCTCACGCTGGGTTTACGCAAGTCGGGTCGGGGCGAATTCGCCGCACCGCCGCCCAAGCCGTACACCGGCGCGCTGCGGTCCTTCGGCGCGTGAACGCAGGTCAGGCGGCCACGGCGGTGACGAGCTTGCGCAACTCGGTGTCGGGATCCGCCACGTCGACCACGAGCCGTGTGACATCGGCGCCCGCCAAGTCGATACGAATGGCGTGTCCGTCGAATCGGGTGTCCCAGAATTCCTTACGGCCCTTGCCGCGGAACGTTCCCGCCGCGATCACGCCGGGGAAGAACGTGCCGGGCGCGCGCACCCACGGCGGGCGGCGGTCGACCCCGGCGAGGCCGAGCGCGGTGATGTCGGACAGATCGAAGGTCAGGTGGTCGCGCAGCGCCAGCAGTTGATGCGCGCCGAGCACGTGCACCGTCACCGTCGTTCCGGTGACCTCGAATTCGACCATCACGCACCTCACTTCACGCGAACTCGTACCTCTTCAACCATGCAGAACGGTCCTGGTCGCAGCCTGTGCCGTTCCTATGAGTTCTCTCAGTTTCGGTCCATGTCGTTACAGGGATATGCGCATCTATCGATGTAATCGGCCCTGTCGCGACGAGCGGTCACGTGTCGAGCTATGACCTCGGGCGGGAAAGCCGACATCGTGAGCTGGATCGAGGCAGCCGCGTCGTCGCACAGTCGACGGATGCGTTCGGCTGCCTCGGCCCAGAAGAAGTGGATCAGTCCGCCGAGGTTCCCGTTACGTGCGCGCGTTCCGCGACGTCGAGGACTCCGGCCAGCCATGGGGTGTAGGCCTCGGGGTTGTCGGCCAGCGCGTCGCGTAGGGCGTCCGGTTGAATCCAGGCGAAGTCGGCGACCTCGGCCGGGTCCGGCCGAGGCGCGCCGATGTCGAGCTGCCCGATCAGCACGTGATCCCATTCGGACTCGACCCGACCGGTGCGCAGGTCCGCCGCGTGGTAGCGGTAGATCCCGGCCTCGGTCAGCGCGATCGTCAGGCCCATCTCCTCGGCCAGCCGCAACCCCGCCGCGGTAGCGACCGGTTCGCTGGGGGCGGGGTGGCCGCAGCAGGTGTTGGCCCACAGCGACGGGAACCTCGTCTTGACCGCCGCACGCTGCTGCAAGAGCACCCGGCCCGCCGAGTCGAACAGCAAGACGGAGAACGCGCGGTGCAGTCGTCCCGGGGCCAGGTGTGCCTCCGCGACCGTGCACGCGCCGACCGCGCGGCCCGCGTCGTCGACGAGCTCGACGGGCAGGGCCTCGCGGTCGGTGTACGGCTGGGCGAGGGTGTCGGTCACCTGCCCACCTTATCGGCGGCAATGAGCAGGTAGTGGAAGCTCCCCTCCCGGTACGCGGTCAGGAACGGCTTCTCGACCCCCGTGGCGAGCTCGGATTTCGTGCGCAGCTCCCAGTACGGAATGGTCGCCGCGGTGAGTTCGGTCACGGCGATCGGCACCAGGTTGTTCTCGGCCATGGCGCGGAAGTACTCGCCGCGCGGATGAATCATGCAGCCGTAGTGCGCGTCGATCCAGCTGACCGAAGACGAGCGGCCGCCGGTGACGTCGTTGGAGCAGCCGGTGATGCACACGTAGCGTCCGCCCGGCTCGAGCAGGCGGGAGAATTCGCTGAACAGATCGAACAGGTCCACGTACATCGTGGTCTCGTTGGTCCAGATGCCGCGCATGGAACCGCTCTCGAAGCCGGTGTCGAGCATATTGCGGAAGTGGAACCGCACCTTGTCCGCGACGCCGCGGTGCACGGCCTGGTCGTTGGCGAAGCCGACCTGGTACTCGGAGATGGTGACGCCGTCGACCTGGCAGCCGAAGCGCTGATTGGCCATGAAGCTGGTGCCGCCGCGGCCGGAGCCGCCGTCCATCAGCCGGTCGCCGGGCCGGACGTCGCCGAGATGGTCGAGCAGGAAATCCGCCTGCGCGGTCTCCAGCCGGTGCAGTTCGGCGACGATGCGTTCCTCGCGGGTGTCCTCCGGGCCGGTCAGCACGGACAGGTCCGGCTCGCCGATGCCGTAGTGGTGGTGGTAGAGCCCGTCGACCTCACCGAGTTTGGTGTTGACCCGGTCGTCGTTCGGGTTGTTGTTCCAGTACGCGGCGACGGACTTCTGGTAGCTGGTACGCAGAACGGTCCCGGTCTCCGGGTTGAGCATGGTCATGCGTGATCATCCTCTCTCGGTGCGGTACTGCTTCAGTGCTCTCTTACGGGTGGCTTCAGTGCGGGTCGCGATAGCGTTTGCTGTCGGCGTGCCAGGCGCGGTTGCCTCCCATCCAGGCCCATAGGCCGGCGAGGAAGCGGCGTAGTTCGGGCGAGCCCGTGGCGGCCAGGGGAGCCGCTTCCCGTTCGAACCGGTGCACGAGCTCGTCGTGCACCTCGGCGGTGCGCAGCACGGCCTCGCGGCGCGAGCAGCGCTCCTCGGCGGCGAGGACGGTCGGCAGATTGAACTCCCTGCCGTTGGAAAGGTCCTCGCGCGCCATCGAGTACAGGTCGTTCACCATCTGGCTGGCCAGCGCCGCCGTGGTGACCACACGGCGCACCGCGGGGTCGGTGTACTCGGCGGCCCCCAGCTCGTAGCCGCCCACCACATCGGTCGGCGCCATACACGGCAGGAAGCTGTGCGGTTGCCGGTTGGTGAGGTACTCCCATACCGGCGGCATCCGTCCCGCCGCGCGCCAGCCCGCCTCCGCCCCCAGCGCGATGAACCAGCCCGCGATCTCGGTGCGCAGCCGGGCCAGTTGCGCCGGACGCGCGTAGCGTGCCAGGTGCTCGAAGGAGGTGCGAAACGCGCGCAGGATCGGATCGGCTTCCAGGGCCGCCTCGAGTTGGGCGACGTAGCGCGCGGGAAGGTGGACCGGATCCATGGCGGCGGCCGCCAATTCGAGCCGGGGACCCAGCTCCGCTTCGGCGCTGGAGGGGGTGCCGTCGGGAGCCCGGTCGTCGGCATCCTCCTCGCAGTAGTAGTCGTCCACGGACCATTCCGAGACCGCGCACTTCGCCGCCGCCAGCAGCAGATCGGCATCGTCGCAGTCCGGGTGGGCGAGCATGATCAACCGGCCGAAATCGGCGTCGCGCAACTCGTCCAGCCTGCCCTCGTACAACCCGATGTCCCTGGCCCAGTCGACGATGCCGGTATTGACGGCCTCGGCGAGGGCCGGATCGTCACGCACCGGCGGCGGGCAATACAGCGGCGGAATCGGGTCCTGCCCATCGCGGCCCGCCGCGGCGGTGTCGTATCCGGTGGCCCCCCGGGGCACCCGCGCGGGACCTGGGGCGCCCGAGCCGATTCTCGAGTGCGCCGTGCGCGGTGGCGCCGCGAGACCGCGTATTCCGAGCAATGCCGATGCCGTGCCGAGCCCGGTGGGCCCGGAGCGAATGCAGGGTGCCTCGGGCAGCGATGTTCGTCCCGTCATCGGGGACGACTCGGGTGCGTTGGCTGGTGCCGTTGCCTCGAGGGCGGTCTGCGGAGTGCTGGGGCGGACAGCGGCGGAGGAGGCCGCCGCCCCCGTGGCAGGGCCCGCGCCGGAACGGGGGAGCAACAGCGCGGCGGCGCCCAAGCCGGATGGCCCGAGCAGCGTGCGCGGAGCGGCACCCGCCTGTCCCGCTATGGGCGAAACGTCCCGCGCTTCAGTAATTTCCGTCGACAACAGGTCGGCCGGAGCGGTCGTCCGGGTATTGGTGAGAAGCGCGACGACGGTGGCGGCCACCTCATCGGTGGCGTGCGCCGCCGCGGCGCGGGAGAGCACCGACATGCCCATCACCCCGGTCAGTCGGCTTGCCGGGCGACCGAGACGTTGTCGAGCACGCCGAGGGCGTCGGGCACCAGCACGGCCGCCGAGTAATAGCAGCTGATCAGGTAGGAGATGATCGACTGGTCATCGATGCCCTTGAAACGCACGTTGAGGCTCGGCTCGTATTCGTCCGGGATCCCGGTCTGATGCAGGCCGATCACACCCTGGTCCTTCTCCCCGGTGCGCATGGCCAGGATAGAAGTGGTCTGGGTGTCGCTGATCGGGATCTTGCCGCACGGGAGAATCGGAACCCCGCGCCACGCCGGAACACGATGTCCGTCCATTTCGACCGGGTCCGGATAAAGCCCGCGCTTGGTGCATTCGCGTCCGAACGCGGCGATCGCCTTCGGATGCGCCAGGAAGAACTTCGTGCTGCGGCGCATGCTGAGCAGTTCGTCGAAGTCGTCCGGGGTGGGCGCGCCGGACTCGGAGTAGATGCGCTGTTTGAGATCGCAGTTGTGCAGCAAGCCGAAGTCGGGATTGTTGACCAGGTCGTATTCGCGGCGCTCGTAGAGCGCTTCGATGGTCAGGCGCAGCTGCTGCTCGACCTGATTCATCGGGTCGTTGAACAGGTCGGCGACCCGGGTGTGCACCCGCAGCACGCTCTGCGCCAGGCTGAGTTCGTATTGGCGCGGCGCAGCGTCGTAGTCGACGAACGTGCCTTCCAGCAGGGGCTCTCCCGCATGGCCCGAGGCGATCGTGATATCCGCTTCGCCTTTGTTGTTCTGCGGACGAGTGGGCGCGGAAGCCACGCGCGAGAGTTGCTCGCGCAACGCGGGAGTCCGGTCGATGAATTCGGTCAGCGTTCGGCGGGGAAGGGCCAACACGGTCGTTCGCGTGACCGTCTTGATGGTGACCGGCCAGATCGCCGACGGCTCGGTCAGTAACGTGTCGCCGAAGAAGTCGCCGCCGCCGAGGATGCCGAGCTTGGTCTGCTCGCCGTACTCACCGGAACCGATTTTGCTCAATTTGCCGTGCACGATGAGCAGAACCTGATCCATCGGATTGCCGAATTCCGCTACCACAATGCCGGGTTCGAGATCGCGCTGTTCGAATCGGTCCGCGAGGGCGCGCAGCACCTCTTCGTCGTCGAAGCCGCGCAGTGCCGGAAGCTCCTGCAACTCCAAGGGAATGACGCGTGCGGTGGAACCGTCGACGACGAATTCCACTTCGCCGTTGCCCACGGTGTGGGTCAGGCGGCGGTTCACCCGGTACACACCGCCGTTGACCTGTGTCCACGGCAGGGCGCGAGTGAGCCATCGCGAGCTGATGCCCTGCATCTGCGGTTCGGATTTGGTGGTGTGCGCGAGCAGGCCCGCCGTGCTGGTGCTCAGGCTCTTGCGCACGTTGTTTTCCGTTTGGACTGGCATTTCAATGGTCATGCGTTGTCCTCACCTCGAGACGGCCACCGAGACGTGGTGACGGGTTTGGGGCAGGGGAATGCAGGGTCGTCGATAGTTCAGAGTCGCCGGGTGTTCACATCAAAACAGCAGCGGGCGTGCCCGCGGGGAGCTCATCGAACGAATTTGCCTACGCGCCACGGCGTTCCAGACGAGATCGATGGTAGACGCCGAAAGCGGCTGTGCGCAGAAAAATTTCGAAGATCGTTCCGCCGCCCGCCGGATGGTCACGACACGCGGTCGATTCCGGTAACGGCGGGTTGCGCGATCCGGACGAGTCCGAATGCGTTCTGATAGCGGAGAATTAGCTATCTGGTAGCCGCGTGTCGTGTCCGGCGGTGGCGCGGACGCGGTGGATCGGTAACCGGGAGCGAACGTGGCCCGACCGCGCATCCGGCCGGGCGATGTCCGTACCCGGTGTGCTCGCCGGATGGAAGACTGCCCCGGCGGGCGCGTGCGTGCTGCCGGGACCCGGTCGCGATCTTTCGACCGCTGGGTGCCGGCCTCCCGCCGCGGCGTGACAGCCGGTCGCCGGGCACGCCGATGGCGCTGAACTACCTGCGCCTGCGGCCGGGCCGCCGCCATGGGTGCCCGGAGTCGATACGTGACCGCCGGAGAGCCGACCGCGGCAACCTGGCATGGGACGTGTCACAGCGGACACATAATGGACAGGTGGTGTGGGAAGCTCGTCTGAACACGTCGCGGTATGTGATGCGGGTCACGTTCTAGGGTAGGCCAGGAGCGATGGTGAAGTTGAATGCGAAGGTTGTGGTGGGCTCGGTACAGCGATTGATGGCGACCGCGCAGAACGGCCTGGAGGTAATCCGCTTCGGCGGGCTGACTCCCGACGTCGCGTCCTCGCCGTTCGAGGTCGTGGAACGCAGGCGCATGTACCGGCTGCGGCATTACTTCCCCGACGACACGACCCCGGGCCGCCCGGTGGCCGTGCTGGTGCCGCCGCTCATGGTGAACGCCGACATCTGGGATGTGAACGCCGAGGAGGGCGCCGTCGGCATCCTGCACCGCGGCGGCGTCGACTGCTGGGTGGTCGACTTCGGCTCGCCCGCCAGCGAGGAGGGCGGCTGGCAGCGCGACCTCGCCGACCACGTGCTGGCGGTCAACAGCGCGATCGACACCGTCAACGAGGCCACCGGCAGCGGCGTGCACCTGATGGGCTACTCCCAAGGCGGCATGTTCGCCTACCAGACCGCCGCCTACCGGGACGGCAAGGGCGTGGACAGCATCGTGACCTTCGGCAGCCCGGTCGACATCGTCGCGGGCATGCCGTTCGGGTTGCCCTACGGCATGGTCTCCGACGTCGCCGACTTCCTGGCCGATCACGTGGTCACCCGGCTGCCGATCACCGACTCCATGGTGCGTATCGGCTTCCAGCTGCTCGATCCGGTGAAGACGGCCAAGTCGAGGATCGATTTCCTCCGCCAGCTGCACGACCGCGAGGCGCTGCTGCCGAAGGAGCGCCAGCGCCGCTTCCTCAACAGCGAAGGCTGGGTCGGCTACGCGGGCCCGGCGGCGGCGGATCTGCTCAAGCAGTTCGTCGCGCACAACCGGCTGATGCTCGGCGGCTTCGTCATCCGTGATCACCCGATCTCGCTGGCCGAACTGAAGTGCCCGATCCTGGCGTTCGTCGGCGAGGTCGACGACATCGGACAGCCCGCCGCGGTGCGTGGCATCGTGCGGGCCGCGCCGAACGCGGAGGTCTACGAGGCGACGCTGGTCGCCGGCCACTTCGGCCTGGTGGCCGGAAGCATGGCCAGCAAGCACACCTGGCCGCTGGTGCGGCAGTGGGTGGAATGGATGGACGGCGACAAGCCCCTGCCGCCGGAGATCGTGCCGATGACCGAGCACGTGCCCAGCAATCGCCCGCGCTCGGCGGCCACCCGGGTGGTGCACACCGCCGCGACGCTGGCCGAGGCGGGCACCGGGGTCGGCAAGGCCCTGGAAGGGATCGCGAACAACACGGTGCGCGGATCGATCGAACTGGCGGGCGAGGCGGCGCGGGCGCTGCCGAGGCTGACCCGCCTCGGAATGATCCAGCCGCACACCCGGATCTCGCTCGGCCGGTTGCTGGCCGAGCAGGCGCGGCGCGCGCCGCAGCGGGACCTGTTCCTGTTCGACGATCGCGTGCACACCAACGCGGCGGTCAACGAGCGCATCGACAACGTGGTGCGCGGCCTCATCTCGGTGGGCGTGCGCCCTGCCATGCGGGTCGGCGTGGTGATGGAGACCAGGCCAAGCGCGCTGGCCTCGGTCGCGGCGCTGTCCCGGCTCGGCGCGGTGGCGGTGCTGCTGGCCCCCAACAGCGAACTGCGCCGCGCGATCGAGCTCACCGGCGTGGAGACCCTGATCTGCGATCCGGAGAATCTGCGCCAGGCCGCCGCGACCGGCGCCAGGGTGCTGGTGCTCGGCGGCGGTACCACGCGCGAGCTGTCGCTGCCGACATCCGACCGCCTGATCGACCTGGAGCAGATCGACCCGGCGCGGGTGCGGGTGCCTGCCTGGTACCGGCCCGACCCCGGCCTGGCCCGTGAGCTGGCCTTCGTGCTCGTCACCGGCACCGGCGAGCGGCTGGAGACGAAGTACATCACCAACCACCGCTGGGCGCTGTCGGCGTTCGGCACCGCGACCACGGCCGACCTCAATCGCAGGGACACGGTGTACTGCCTGGCGCCGCTGCACCATTCGTCCGGGCTGCTGGTCAGTCTCGGCGGTGCGGTCGCGGGCGGAAGCCGGGTCGCGCTGGCCCGCTCGCTGGACCCGGAGCGCTTCGCCGGGGAGGTGCACCGCTACGGCGTCACCGTGGTCACCTACACCTGGACCATGCTGCGCGACATCCTCGACGCGGAGGTGTTCCCGGACGGCCACAGCCACCCGATCCGCTTGTTCATCGGCTCCGGCATGCCCGCCGGGCTGTGGCGGCGCACCGTGGAGCAATTCGAACCCGCCCGGGTGCTCGAGTTCTACGCCTCGATCGAGGGCGATGTGGTGCTGGCCAACGTGGCCGGGGTGAAGCGCGGATGCAAGGGCAGGCCGGTTCCCGGCACCGCGAAGGTGGAACTGGTCGCCTACGATCCGCTCACCCAGCGCATCCTGGTAGACGGATCCGGCTTCGCCCGCCGGTGCGCGGACAACGAGGTGGGCCTGCTGATCGGCAGGGCGTCCGACGGCGTCGACATCTCCGCGGGCGGACTGCGCGGGGTGTTCACGGCGGGCGACTCCTGGATGCCGACGGAGAATCTGTTCCGCCGCGACGGCGATGGCGACTACTGGCTGATGGACCGCACGGACACGGTGATCCATACCCGGCGCGGACCGGTCTTCGGCCAGCCGATCGTCGACGTGCTCAACGACATCACCGCCGTGGACATGGAGGTCACCTACGGCCTCAACGTCGACTCCCACTGCATCGCGGTGGCCGCGGTGAGCGTGCGCGAAGGCTTCCGTCTCGACCCCGAGGACGTCACCGAGGCGTTGCGGGTGCTCGACCCCGACCAGCGACCCGACCTGGTCTACGTGGTGGACGACATCCCGCGCAGCCCGTCGTATCGTCCGTCCGCCCGCGCGGTGCAGGCGGCGGGCAGGCCGGAGCCGGGACCGGACACCTGGTGGTACAACCGGGCCTCGGACGCCTACGAGATCCTCACCGAGGACCAGGCGCGCACGCTGCTGGGCGGCTGACGCGATACATGTTGCCGAAGAGCCGGATTCACCGACCGATGGCATAGTGAGTGCCTGTGGGAACGAGCCTCATTTACCGCAGCGGGACCGTCTACGAGGTCCTGATGCGCGGGTTGTACGGCAAGCACTACACGGCTCGGTATCGCGCTATCGCCGAACTCGTCCCGCAGGGGGCGAGCGTGGTCGACCTGTGCTGCGGCCCCGCGACGCTCTACACCCGCTACCTGCGCCACAAGTCGGTCGACTACACCGGGCTCGATCTCAACGAGCGCTTCGTGGCGCGGGTGAACGAGGCGGGCGGGCGGGGCAAAGTGTGGAACCTGCGTTCCGGTGACGCGTTGCCCACGGCCGACTACGTCATCATGCAGGCCAGCCTCTATCACTTCCTGCCCGAGCCGCGCCCGCTGCTCGACCGGATGCTCGCGGCCGCCACCGAGCGGGTGATCGTCGCCGAACCGGTCCGCAACTTGGCGACCAGCGACAACCCGTTCCTCGCCACCATCGGCAAACGGTTCACCGACGCGGGCGACGGCGAGCAGGCGCACCGCTTCACCGAGCGGACGCTCGACGAGTTCTTCACCGCCTACCGACCGCGCGTGGCCGAGGAGACCCTCATCGCGGGCGGGCGGGAGAAGCTCTACGTGCTCACCGCGTGAGGCCGTGAACCGGCGTCGCGGGCCGGTTCACACGGTGAACGCGGTGACCGCGTCCACGACGCGGGCCACCTGCGCGTCGGTGAGATCCGGCCAGAGCGGCAGGCGCAGCACGGTCGCGGAGAACTCCGCGCTGCGGACGCAGGCGCGCGGCGTGCGGCCCAGCTTGAATCCGGCGGGGCTGGAATCCAGCGGGATGTAATGGAACGGCGCGGAGATCCCTCGCGCGGCGAGGTGGGCGATCAGGTCGTCGCGGCGGCGCTCGTTCGGGGTCCGCAGGTAGTACAGGTGCGCGGTGTGCTCGCGATCGGCGGGCACGGACATCAGGCGCACGTCGTTGCGCGCGGCCCAATCCGGCAGCGCGGCGGCGTAGGCGTCCCACACCCGGTGGCGTCCGGCCTGGATGGCGTCGAACTCGTCCAGTTGCGCGTCGAGCACGGCCGCGTTCAGCTCGCTGGGCAAGTAGCTGGAGCCGATGTCCTGCCAGGAGTACTTGTCCACGGCGCCGCGCAGGAACCGGGCCCGGTCGGTGCCCTTCTCCCGGATGATCTCGGCGCGCGCCATCAGGATCTCGTCGGTGAGCAGCAGCGCGCCGCCCTCGCCGCAGTGCACGTTCTTGGTGTCGTGGAAGCTGAGCGTGCCCATCGTGCCGATGGTCCCGAGCTTGCGGCCGCGCCAGGCGCCGCCGAGCCCGTGCGCGTTGTCCTCGACGACGGCGAAACCGTGGGTGTTCGCCAGGTCGAGCAGTCCGGCCATGTCGGCGGCGACGCCACCGTAGTGGATGACCACCACGGCCTTCGTCCGCTCGGTGACCACGGCGGCCACCGATTCCGGGTCCAGATTGCCGGTGGCCGGATCGATGTCGGCGAACACGCAGGTGGCGCCGCGCAGCGCCATCGAGGTGGCGGTGGAGGTGAAGGCGAAACTGGGCACGATCACTTCGTCGTCCGGGCCCAGTTCCAGCAGCAGGCCCGCCATCTCCAGCGCGGACGTGCACGAGGTGGTGAGCAGGGCGTGCGGCGCGCCCGTGATCGCCTTCAGCTTCGCGGTGGCCGACGCGGTGAACTGCCCGTCACCGTGGCTGTGGTCGGAGGCGAGCACGGCCTCCAGATTCGCAAGTTCCCGGCGCGCCCGGTACGGACGGCTGAAGATGACGCGGTCAGTGCTCAACCCGGTCGGTCCCCCTGCTGGCGGTGGTCGCGGTCAGTTCCGAAGCTTCCGCCGGACGCGGCGTCGGCGTCTCGACGGTGAGATAGAGGGGTTTGCCCACCAAGATGTGCAGGGCCACGCCCAGATACTCGGCGATGAGCCCGAGTGAGAACAGGATGGCGCCGGAGCACAGCAGCAGCACCACGATGGTGGATGCCCAGCCTTCCGGCGCCCAGCCGTCGGTGGTCAGCGCCTCGAACACCACCACGGCGGCCATCACGCCGCCGGCCAGCGCCAAGGTGACGCCGAGCAGGCTGACCAGCCGCAGCCCGCGGGTTCCGCTGCACAGCACCATCTTCCAGAACAGCGAGAACAGCCTGCGGTAGTTGTAGCCGGATTCCTCCCTGCCCTCGGCGCGCAGCACCACCGGCGCCTGCGCGACGGCGCCGACCACCCAGGTCAGCGCGACGTCGAGGTAGACGCCGTTGGACGCGACCTCGGCCAGTTGCCTGCCGATGTCCCCGCGGATCAGCCGGTAGCTTTCGAACCGGGTGGAATCCGGGAACGCGAACAGCGTCGCGAGCACCAGTTTGGCTCCGCGCGAGGTCAGATTGCGCAGGAATCCGTGCGGCCTGGTGTTGCTCGGCTTGGAGTACACCAGATCGGCGCGCTGCGCCAGCGCCGTGTCCAGGAACGTGCTGATGAAGCGGGGATCGTGCTGGCCGTCCTCGTCCATGGTGACGATCCAGTCACCGGCGGCGGCCGACATCCCGGCGATCGTCGCGGCATCCTGGCCGAAGTTGCGGCTGAGCCAGACGGTGCGCACGGTGGGATAGGTCTGTTGCAGTTCCTGCAGTACCACGTCGGAGCGGTCCGGGCCGTGGTCGTGCACCAGGATGATCTCGGAGACGGTGAACGTGGTGCCGCCCGCGGTCTCGGTGGCGCGGGTGAGCTCGTGCAGCTCGGCGACCAGACCGGCGATCGTGTCCTCGCCGCGGTACACCGGCACGACCACCGACACCGTGTGCGGCCGGTCCACGCCGGGCCGTGCCGGGTCACCGTTCGTCGCCGGGGCGCCGGAACGGAGTGTGCGGGCGGGGGTGATCGGCATCAGCTGGATCGACTTTCGATGACGGTGCGTGCCGGTACTCGTGGCAGAACTGCGGAGCCCGAACCGGTGTGGACTCTAGCACGGTGGGCGCGGCGGCCACCGGAGCAGCTGATCATGCCCTCATCTTGGCGGCGTCCGCGACCGATGCCAAGCCGGGAGCCGCCCTGTAGGGTTTGGAACTCGTGACGGACAGTGCAGTGCTCGACTCGCCGCCGGATGCCTATTCGCGGCGAGATGTCTACCGGTGGGGGGTCATCACCGCGCTCGGAGTGGTCGCGGGTTACCTCGCTGTCCTGCTCGCCAACGCCAGGCATTTCTTCACCGACGACACCGAGTCCCAGTACACCTCGCTGTGGGTCGGCTTGGGCCGTGCGCTGCGCGCGGGCGATTTCCCGGTCATGGTCCCCGAGCACTGGATGGCCGGCAACAACACCATGGACGACGCGGGCCTGTTCAACCCGCCGCAGCTGCTGATCGATCTGATCGCGCCCTCGGTGGACAACGTCGCGTTGTACGCCACCGTCGTGAAGCTGATCTTCTCGATCATCGCCGCGCTCGGCGTGTACCGGATCTGCCTCGTCTACGGCGGGCGGCCGGCGTGGTCGGCGGTTGCGGGTGTCGCGCTGCCGCTGTCGGGCTTCTTCCTGTTCTTCGACGAAGCCAGCTGGATGACCGCGCTCACCGGCACGGCGTGGATGGTGCACGCCTGGGCGGCCTCGGTGCGCTACACGCGAGGTCTCGGCGGGCCCGTTCCGGTCTTCGTCTACCTGTATCTGACGATTTCGACGCAGTACATCTTCCCCGCGGTCGAAGCGGTGCTGATGCTGCTGGCCGTGGCCGTAGGCGAGCTGGTGTACCAGCGCAAATGGCAGCCGGTGCTGCGGCTGGCGCTCGCGGCGGGCTGCGCCGGGCTCGCGGGCCTGCTGACCTTCCTGCCCTCGATGCTGTCGGCGAAGGTGACCTGGCGCGGCACCGCGCAGATCAACAACGACCAGTTCCTCACGGTGCCGTGGTCGGAGTCGCTCAACGCCAGCCTGCCCAGCTCGCTGCCCGCCTTCACCTCGTGGTGGGGCTACGTGCAGCCGCTACCGGTCACCTATATCGCCTGGTTCCTGATCCCCGCCCTGGCGTTCGTCGACTGGCGGCGGGCCAAGGAAGCATGGCGGGAGCTGAGCGCGATCGCGATCTTCGCGATCATGATGCTGATGTGGACCGCGGGTCCCGGTTCCGTCGGACCGCTGCGCTGGCCCGCACGCGTGCTGCCGATGCTGGCCATCGGCCTGCTCGTGCTGGTGTGCGTGCTGCTGGGCCGTTACGGAACGTTCCGCGATCCGAAGAACCGCGGCATCGCGGCGGGCGTGCTGATCCTGCTGCTGTGGGTGCGTTCGTTCTCCGCCGACCCGCACGACGCGATCTGGCACGTGATCGCGGCGCTGGCGCTGGCGGCGCTGGTTGCGGCGGCGGTGTGGCTCGGGCGCACCAAGGGCACCGCGGCGGCGTGCGCCTTGACCATCGTCGCGATGTTCCCGATCGCCTATTTCCAGGTCGACGCCGCGCAACCCACGCCGATGTCGTGGAACCTGCCGGTGAAGCGTTCGGTGGCGAAGGACGCGTTCCCCGACTTCGCGGGAAACACCATCCAGTTGGGCGACCGCGGACTGCTGCAACCGCAGGACAAGAGCATCGAGGCCGCCTACGGCTCGCTCGTCTTCGGCAACTACGCCCGTGGACTGGAACTGAACTACGTCAACGGCTACACCCCCAGCGGCCACTTCTACTTCGGTGAGCTGCTGTGCATGCGCTGGGACGGCAGCGTCTGCCCGGACGCCTACCGCCGCATGTTCGCGCCGGAGCCGACCACCGGACGGCCGCTGGTCGACCTGATGAACCTCGACCGCGTCGTGCTGCAGCGGGCGCTGTTCCCGGACGCGCCCGGCCAGCCCGCGCCCGAGGGCTGGCAGTGGGTCGACTACCCGGGCCACGAGCGCTACATCGCCGTGCTGGAACGCGTGGGCGGGCCGATCTCGACCACGAACGGCCGCGTGACGGCGACCAAGAACGTGAGCGCGACCTCGATCTCCGAGACCGACACCACCAGCAGGGTGCGCGTCTCCTCGGCCGAGGGCGGCAAGGTGGTGTTCGCGCGGCTGGGCTGGCCGGGATATCGGGTCACACTGAACGGCAAGTCGCTTCCGATCACCACGGTCGCCAAGTCCTTCATCGCCGTCGATGTTCCCGCGGGCGCCCAGAACGCCGAGCTGGTGCTGACCTGGCGTCCGCCGGGCTGGAAGATCGGCATCGCCACGGCGGTGGCGGGGGTGCTCGGCATCGGCGTCCTGCAATGGCTGTACGTCCGTTCCCGGCGCCGCGATGAGCCGCAGGACAGCGCCGACCCCGCGCCCACCGAGCCGGATCGCGAACTGGCGGACGCCGTTTCGTGAAGACGAACACCCCTCCGGTGGCCATGGGTCCCGACGCGGTGGGCGACGGTCCCGCGGCGGGACTGCTGATGCGAGTGGTCCGGCGGCAGGAGGTCGCCTTCGCGCTGGTCGGCGCGTGCAACACCCTGCTCGGCATCGGGCTGACCGTGGCGTGGCTCGCGGTGCTCGGTGACGCGTGGCCGCCCGCCGTCGCGGTCGTGCTGGCCTACGCCGTCGGCATCGTCGTCGCTTTCGTCCTGCACCGGACGCTCGTGTTCCGGGTTCGCGGCCGGGTGCTGCGCGACTTCGCCGCCTTCGTCGTGGTGAATTCCGGTGGCTTGCTGATGAATACGGTGCTGCTGTCGCTGGCGGTCTCGGTGCTTGGCCTGCCGCGGATTCCCTCGGCCGTCGTGGTGATGGGCCTGGTCGCGGTCGCGAGTTTCTTCGGCCATCGCTACATCTCGTTCCGCCGTAACCCGCAGGCGCCGACCCAGAACGCGGCCGGATGACCCGTTCCGGACGTCATCGGCGGCACTGGCTTGCCGGAGCCGCATCGCGGTGACGGTAGGGTCTGGGACTCGTGGCCGAACGTAGCAGTCATCCTTCGCGCGAAGTCCGCACATGGGGCGTCATCACGGCGCTCGGGGTGATCGCGGGTTACGGTGCGGTGCTACTCGCCAACGCCCGGCATTTCTACACCGACGACACCGAATCGCAGTACGCCCCGCTGTGGGTGATGCTCGGCCGGTACCTGCGCGAGGGACGATTGCCCGCGATGCTCCCCGAGCATTGGATGGCGGGCAACTACACCATCGAAGAGGCCGGGCTGCTCAATCCGCCGCAACTGCTGATCGATCTGATCGCGCCCTCGGTCGACAACCTCGCGCTGTACGCCACCGTGGTGAAACTGATCTTCGCGATCGTCCTCGCGCTCGGTGTGTACCGGATCTGCCTGGCCTACGGGGCGAAAGCGCCGTGGGCGGCGGTGGCGGGCGCGGCGATTCCGTTCACCGGATGGCTGCTGTTCTTCGACGAGTCCAGTTGGATGACCGCGTTCACCGGCACCGCGTGGCTGGCCCATGCCTGGGCGTCCGGGGTGCGCTATGCCCGCGGGCGTAGCGGGCCGATCCCGACCTTCGTGTTCCTGTATCTGGCCATCTCGGTGCAGTACATCTTCCCCGCGGTGGAGGCCGGTCTGATGGTGGGCGCCGTCGCCATCGGCGAACTGGTGTACCAGAAGGCGTGGCGGCCGTCGGCGCGCCTGCTCATCGTCGCCGCCGCCGCGGCGCTGGCCGGACTGGCGACCTACCTGCCGAGCATGCTGTCGGCGAAGGTGACCTGGCGCGGCACCGCGCAGATCAACAACGACCAGTTCCTCACGGTGCCGTGGTCGGAGTCGCTCAACGCCAGCCTGCCCAGCACGCTGCCCGCGTTCAGTTCCTGGTGGGGTTACGTGCAGCCGATGCCGGTGGTCTACATCGCCTGGTTCCTGGTTCCGGCGCTGGCCTTCGTCGACTGGCGCAAGGCGCTCGGCGCGGCGCGTGAGCTCGTCGCGCCCGCGCTGTTCGCGGTGATGGCACTGATGTGGACGGCCGGTCCCGGCGCGGTCGGACCGTTGCGCTGGCCCGCGCGGGTGCTGCCGATGGTCGCGCTCGGCCTGCTGGTGCTGGTGTGCGTGCTGCTCGGACGTTTCGCCACCGTCGAGGACTGGCGGCGGCGCGGCATCGCCGCCGCGGTGCTGATCGGTCTGCTGTGGGTGCGCACGTTCTCCGCCGCGCCGCACGAAGTGATCCCGCACATCGTCGCGGCGCTCGGCGTGGCCGCGCTCGGCGCCGCCGCGGTGTGGCTCGGGCGCCGCCGCGGTGCGGTCGCCGCGTGCGCGTTGATCGTCGTCGCCGTCTTCCCCATCGCCTACCTCCAGGTGTGGGGTGCGCAACCGACCCCGATGGGCTGGAATCTGCCGGAGAATCGGTCGGAGATGAAGGCCGCGTTCCCCGATTTCCCCGGCACCACACTGCAACTCGGCGACCGGATGCTCATCCCGCCGCAGGAGCGGAATCTGCCCGGCGCGTACGGATCGCTGGTCTTCGGCAACTACGCCAAGAATCTGGAGCTGACCTACGTCAGCGGATACACCCCCAACGGGCACTACTGGTTCGGCGAGACGTTGTGCATGCGCTGGGACACCAGCGTCTGTCCCGATGCCTACCGGCGCGCGTTCGCCACCGAGCCGACCACCGGCCGCACCATCGTCGACCTGATGAAGGTCGATCGGGTGGTGCTGCATCGCGCCTTGTATCCGGACGCGCGCGACCAGCCCGCGCCGCCCGGCTGGCGATGGGTCGACTACCCCGGGCACGAGAAGTACATCTCGGTGCTGGAGCGCACCGACGGGCTGATCTCGGTGCGGGACGGCCGGATCGCGGCCACGCAGGGGGCGACGGCCACGTCGGTCGGTGAGTCGGACACGACCAGCCGGGTGCGGGTGAGTTCGCCGGAGGGCGGGCGAATCGTCTTCGCGCGGCTGGGCTGGCCCGGTTACCGGGTGACGCTGGACGGGCGCGAACTTCCTTCCACGCTGGTGGCCAAAACATTTGTCGCCGTGGATGTCCCGGCCGGCAGCTCGGGTGAGCTCGTGGTGTCGTGGCAGCCGCCGGGCTGGCGGATCGGCGTCGCGGCGGCTCTGCTCGGCCTGCTCGTCGTCGGGCTGTCGCAGTGGGCGTACCTGCGGGGCAGGCGGCGGCCGGACGCGGCGGCCGGAGCCGGGGCGTCCCCGCCCGACGCGGGCGTGCCCGCGGAAACCGACCTGGCCGACGCCGCCCGATGAGCGCGGGTGCGGCGGACGGCATCGGCGCACCGGAATCGGATGCGCGGCGTTTCGATGCCGCGGGCGCGACGACGGGCCCGGGACCCGGCGTGACGCCCGCCGCCGACCCCGGCCCGCTGCTGCGCCTGGTGCGTCGCCAGGAGATCGCCTTCGCCGTCGTCGGCATGGTGAACACGGGACTCGGCATGGCGCTGACGGTGCTGTGGCTGGCGGTGCTCGGCGACCGGGCGCCCGCCGCGCTCGCGCCCGCCCTGGCCTACTCGGTGAGCGTGGTCGTGGCGTTCGTCCTGCACCGGACCCTGGTGTTCCGGGTCCGGGGGCGCGCGGCGCGGGATTTCGTCGCGTTCGTCGCGGTGAACTCCGGCGGACTGGTGCTGAACATGGTGCTGCTGCAACTGGGCGTCTCGGTGCTGCATCTGCCGAGCATCCCGTCGGCGGTCGGGGTGATGGCGCTGGTGGCGGGGGCCAGCTTCTTCGGCCATCGCCACATCTCGTTCCGCCGGACATCCGCTGCCGGTGCGGACGGTTCTCGCTCCGGCCCGGCCGGAAGGTAGGTTCCTGGTATGCCTGAGCACACCACCCTGGACGCCACACTGCTGAGTCTGCTGGCCTGCCCGCAGGACAAGGGCCCGCTGCGGCTGGTTCGCGCCGCCGACGGCAGCGAGTCGCTCTACAACCCGCGCCTGCGCCGGGCATACCCGATCGAGAACGGCATCCCGGTGCTGCTCGTCGACGAAGCCAGGGACGTCACCGACGCCGAGCACGAAGCGTTCATCGCCCAGAGCGACGCCTGACCCTCTCCGCACCGACATTCCCTTCCGCTCACGACTCGCCCGCCGTGCGGCAACGGATGCGTCACGGTCGTTTTGCGTCCATTGACCGTTCTGAGCCGGGTCCGCCATGATCATTTGCACTTCGAGACGGTCAACTCGCTCCAGTCAAGGGGCGTTGCGGCCGACCTGATCAGCGCACCGGTGGCGTATGAGAGAGAGGTCGGGAACGTCATGAGCGATTCGCGTTTACGGAACTGGACGGCTCGATGCGCGATCGCCTGCGCGGTGGCTGCGGCGGGATTCGCCGCGGCGCCGGCGCAGGCCGAGCCACTGTGGCCGGGCGGCCCGGATGTCCCCGGTATGCCAGCGCTTATTCCACCCCCGCCGCCCGCGCCGGTCGTGGCGCCGTGTTCGACAGCGGCCCGTGCGTGCATGCGATTGTCGACGAATGAAGCCTGGCTGATGGACGGGGGCAAGGTGGTCTACGGCCCGACGCCGATCTCGCACGGGATGCCGGGATACGAGACGCCGCCGGGAGTCTTCCACGTCTCGTTCAAGAAGGAGTTCCACTGGAGCACCATGCACAACGCTCCCATGGAGTACGCGACCTTCTTCAACGGTGACATCGCCTTCCATGTGGGCCCGATCGAGAAGCAGTCGCACGGCTGCGTCCGGATGACCTACGAGGGGGCCAAGGCGTTCTACGAGTACTTGTGGCCGGGTGACGTCGTCGAAGTCGTGGAGTGACGGCCCCGGTGTCCGGCGGTGATCGTCGCGGTCACCCGGACGCCGGGCCCGGCCCGATGTCTCCGGTCAGATAGCGCTGCAGCGTCGGGCCCACCGCGGTGACCAGATCATCCGCGGGCATCGAGGCAAGCGGTTCCACTCCGACGATCTTGCGGCCCACCAGCACGCCGATCATCTGCGAGGCGACCAGACCGATCCGGACGCGTCCGTCGTCCTCCGGAGTGGCGATCCGCTTGCGCACGCGTTCCAGCACGACTTCCAAGAGGAACGCCCTGGCCAGCGACAGATCATGGCTGCCGGCCAGGATGCTGCGCACCATCGCGACCACGCCGGCACCCGCGGGAGAATCCCAGACGGCGACCACCGTTCGGAGAATGGTCTCGCCCAACCGGTCCAGCGGTGCGGCCTCGATGACGCGCAGGGTCGTCTCCGGGTCGACCGGCAGCTCCACCACCGCGGCGAAAAGCTGTTGTTTGGTGCCGAAATAGTGGTGCACCAGGGCCGGATCGACCCCGGCGTCGGTGGCCACGGCGCGCACCGAGGTCTTGTCGAACCCCGCGTCGGCGAATCGGGCGCGGGCGGCCGCGAGGATGGCCTCGCGGGCGCCCGACTGCCCCGGTCGGCGGCCGGTGCGAGCGGGTCGCTCGGTGCCGCCGGAGCCGTTGGCTGCCGTCATGCGGTCCGCCGTCGTAGCGTGGCCGCGCCCAGGCACAGGGCGACGATCGCGAACCCGGCCACGATGGCCAGATCGCGCCACATCGCGCCGGTGACCTCGGGATGCGTCGAAACCTGTTGCAGCGCGTCGACCGCGTAGCTCAACGGCATCACGTTGCTGATCACCTCCAGCCAATCCGGCAGCTGGCCGCGGGGAACGAGCAAGCCGCACAAGAAGATCTGCGGGGCGACCACGACCGGCATGAACTGTACGGCCTGGAATTCGGTGCGGGCGAACGCGCTGGCCAGCAGACCGAGTGCCACTCCGCACACCGCGTCCACCACCGCGATCAGCACCACCCACGCCGGGCTGCCCGCCGACCCGAGCCCGAGCAAACCGAAGGAGACCAGGCAGGCGACGGTCGCCTGCGCGGCGGCGGCCAGCGAGAACGCGGTGCCGTATCCGGCGAGCAGATCGAGTTTCGTCAGCGGCGTCGACAGCAGCCGCTCCAGCGTGCCCGAGGTGCGTTCGCGCTGCATGGCGATCGCCGTGATCAGGAACATCACGATGAACGGCAGGATGCCGAGCATGCTGATGCCGACGCGGTCGAACAGCGAGACGGGGTCGAGCGGGTTGGTCGGAGTGTCCTTGTAGATGAAATACAGCAGCGCCATCAGCAGGGCGGGCACCACCAGGATCATGGCGACGGTGCGGTGGTCGTTGCGCAGCTGCCGCAGGATGCGGCCGGTCGTCGCGGCGTAGGGGCGCAGTGTCGGCGTCCGCCGGGGTGCGGCTCGGGATACGGCGGTCATGCGTTCTGTCCCATCGTGATGAGGGTGAGGAAGGCGGTCTCCAGGTTCTGCTCACCGGTCCGCGTGCGCAGTTCGTCGGGACTGAGCTGGGCGAGCAGCTGCCCCTCGCGCATCAGCAGCAGCCGGTCGCAGTGCTCGGCCTCGTCCATGACGTGGCTGGACACCAGCAGCGTCGTCCCGTTCGCGGCCAGTTCGTGGAACTGCTTCCACAGCTCGACGCGCAGTACGGGATCCAGGCCGACCGTCGGCTCGTCCAGCACCAGTAGCTGGGGCTGGGCGACCAGCGCGCAGGCGAGCGAGGCCCGCGTCTTCTGGCCTCCGGACAGCTCGTCGCCGCGCTGGTGGGCGTGGTCGGCCAAGCCGACCGCCGTGATCGCGTCGTCCACGTCGGCCCGGTCGCGGCCGTAGAGCGCGGCGAAGTACGCGACGTTCTCCCGGACGCTGATGTCGTTGTAGATGCTCGGCGCCTGCGTGACGTACCCGATGAGGTGGCGCAGCGCGGGCGAGCCCGCCGGGTGGCCGAGCGCGGTGACCTCACCTGATTCGACGATCTGTGTGCCGACGATGCTGCGCATCAGCGTCGTCTTGCCGCACCCGGACGGACCGAGCAGCCCGGTGATCGTGCCGCGCGGGATGGTCAACGAGACGTCGTGCAGGACTTCGCGGCCGCCGCGGTGGACCCGCAGGTCTCTGACCTCGACGGCGGGGGAGGGGATGGCTTGCGACACGGTCGCCTCAATTCATCGAGTGTTGAATTCACTATGTGATGAATTTAGCGCGGCCGCGCGGCGCCGGCAAGAGCGCCGGGCGACATCAGTGACCGTGGTGCCTCGGCGGCGTCCCTGCCGTCCGGCCCGGTTCCACGACGACGAACTGGCCCATCATTCCGAGGTCTTCGTGCCAGAGCAGGTGGCAGTGGAACATGTACGGCGCGTCCGGATCGGCCGGTCCGTCGAAGCGCATGGCCAGCCTTGCCGTGCTGCCGGGCGGCAGGAAGACGGTGTCCTTCGGGCCGTCCGAAGCCGCGGGCGCGGGGGCGTCGTCCACCGCGAGCACCCGGAATCGCACGTCGTGGACGTGGAAGTTGTGCGGCATGCCGTCGTTGTTGCGTACCACCCAGGTCTCGGCGGTGCCGCGGGTGACCGCGAAATCGATCCGGTCCATGGCCATCGGCGTGCCGTTGATCCCGGCGAGGTTCAGATCGAAATGCCGTTCCCGCACCGAGTCGCCGCCGTCCGGGGTGGTGGGAGGGGCCAGTACCGCGGGAAGTTCCGGCGCAGGCCGCAAGGTCTCGGCCGCGCGCAGTTCGAGAATGTCGAAGGTGTCGTCGCCGCCGGAGAAGCGCTGGGTCCAGAAATCGAGCCCGGCGTCGAGTTTCCCGCCGCGCAGTACGGCGCGCTCGCCCGGCCGCATCCGCACCACGATCTCGGCCCGCTCGCCCGGCGACAGCCGCAGCCGGTCCACGGTGCTCGGCCGCTCCGTCAGGCCGCCGTCGGTGGCGACGAGTGAGAACGGCCGTCCGTCGGCGAAGACGAAGGTGTAGATCCGTGCGGTCGAGGCGTTGAGCAGGCGCAACCGGACCAGTTCGTCGCCGACGTCGCGGTACGGCGCGAGCGTGCCGTTGACCATCGTCCGGTCGCCGAGGAATCCGACATCGCGGAACATCGCGTGCGTCGAGCCGAACGCCGCGCCGTCGAACCGCACGTCTTGGACGATCAGCGGCAGGTCGTTGACGCCGTAGTCGGAGGGCAGGGACGCGGCGGCGGACACCTCGTCGTCGAGCAGGAACATCCCTGCCAGCCCCCGGCGTACGTGAGCTTCGGTCGCGCCGTGCGGATGGGGGTGATACCAGAGCGTCGCGGCCGGTTGATCGATGGTCCATCGGGGCGTCCACGCCGCGCCGGGCGCCACCATCTGGTGCGGGCCGCCATCCATCTCGGCGGGCAGATGCATGCCGTGCCAGTGCACCGTGGAGGCCTCGGGCAACGCGTTGCGCACGGTGACCGCCACTTTCTCCCCGCGTCGCGCCCGCAGGGTCGGCCCGAGGTAATCGCCGTTGAAACCCCACGTCTGCGTAGCCCGGCCGGGACGGAATTCCCTCTGAGCTGTCCGCATTTCGAGTTCGAACGTCCGTATGCCGTCGGCGCTCAGCCGTGACGGCGCCAGCGGAGGAATGGCGAGTTCGTTCCGGAATTCCGTTTTCCCGGCGGCGGACACCTCCGCCCGGGCGTAGACCCACGCGACGCCACCGACGACGAGAACCGGCAATGCCGCGACGCAGACCAGAACGATGAGCAACCACCGCCGCTTGCGCGGCCGGAAATCCGAAGACATGGACCGACGGTAGAAATTGCGAGCGTGCCAACACATCCGGGACCGTCCCTATTTCGTCCCCGGTCCGGCCCTGATCTGCGTGGCACGGATATTCAGGGTGCCGGCTGACGCGCCGCCCATCTCGTGTGACCCAGAACACATATTCTGGTGTCACGTTCGAGCACGGTCAGTTGTCCCATGGTCGTCACCATCCGCCATTCCTGCCCCGGTGACCCGACCTTTGGAGCACTGCCATGAACACCGAACATCGCGTCGTCGTCCTGGGCGGCGGCTACACCGGCATGCTCGCCGCCGTGCGGCTGGCCCGGCGCACCCGCGCGCTCGACGTCCGGATCACGCTGGTCAACCCCTCGCCCCGCTTCACAGAGCGGCTGCGCATGCACCAGGTGGCCGCCGGTCAGGAGCTCGCCGAGCACCGGATTCCCGCGCTGCTGGAGGGCACCGGTATCACCTTCGTCCAGGGCTGGGCCACGGCCATCGATCCGCGGAATCAAGAGGTGACCGTCGACGATACAACGCGCCTGCCCTATGACGAATTGATCTACGCCCTGGGCAGCACCGCCGACACGAGCATCGTGCCCGGCGCCGCCGACCACGCGTTGACCCTCGACAACCCCGCCACCGCGCACCGGTTCGCCGAGCGCCTCGCCGAGGTGGCGGCGCGTGGCGGCGACATCGCGGTCTGCGGCGGCGGCCTGACCGGCATCGAGGCGGCGGCGGAGATCGCCGAGAGCCATCCCGGCGCGCGCGTCACCCTGATCAGCACCGGCGAGCCAGGGGCCATGATGGGGCCGAAAGCCCGCGCCTATCTGCACCGGGCGCTCGACCGCCTCGGCGTCACTCGCGAGACCGGCCGGGCCGTGGTCAAGGTGCTGCCCGACGCGGTCGAACTGGCCGGCGGCGAACTCGTGCACACCGACCTGACGCTGTGGACGGCGGGCGTTCGCGTGTCGCCGCTGGCCGCCAGGGCCGGCATCGAGACCGACGCGCACGGGCTGATCGTGGTCGACCCGACCCTGAGGTCGGTGTCGCACCCGGCCGTGCACGCCGTCGGCGACGCCGCCGCGGTCCGCCAAGCCTGGGGGCAGATCCACGGCACCTGCCAGAGCGGGATGCCGACCGCCGCCTACACCGCGGATCTCATCGCGCGGCAACTGCGCGGCAAGCGCGTGCGCCCGTTCCGTTTCGGGTACTTCCACCAGCCGGTCAGCCTCGGTCGCAAGGACGCGGTCATCCAGTTCACCAAGGCAGACGACAGCCCGCGCCGCGGCTACCTGACCGGCCGCGCCGCGGTCTTCTACAAGGAAACCGTCAGCAGCAGCCCGATTCCGGTCTTCGCGCTGAGCAAGCGGATGACGGTGTCGGTCACCCTGTCGAAGGGCGGCCGCGCCACCAGGAGAATTCAGCCATGACCGACCGCGCAACCGGGCAGGACCCGTTTCTCCAGCATCGGCGTCTGCTGTTCGCCACCGCGTACCGGATGCTGGGCACCGTCACCGACGCCGAAGACGTCCTGCAGGACGCCTGGCTGAAGTGGAACGACACCGACCGGTCGACGGTGCGGCAGCCGAAGTCCTACCTCGTGCGCACGGTCACCAACCTGTCGCTCAACCGGCTCACCTCGGCCAGGGCCACCCGCGAGAACTACGTGGGGCCCTGGCTGCCCGAGCCGTTGCTCACCTCACCCGACATCGCCGAGGAGACCGACTTGGCCGACACCGTCTCCACCGCGATGCTGGTGGTGCTCGAAACGCTCAGTCCCGTCGAACGCGCGGTTTTCCTGCTGCGCGAGGTCTTCGGCTATACGCACGCCGAGATCGCCGAGACCCTGGACCGGCCGGAACCGGCGATCCGGCAGATCGCCCACCGCGCCAAACGTCACGTGCACTCGCGCAGGCCGCGTTTCGACACCGACAAGGCGCAGCGCGACCACATCACCGCCCGATTCATGGCCGCGTGCTCCGGCGGCGATCTCAACGCGCTGATGGACCTGCTCGCTCCGGACGTCACATCGTGGTCGGACGGCGGCGGCGTGGTGACCGCGGCGCGCCGCCCGCTGTACGGACCCGATCACGTGGCCCGCTGGATTCTCGGCGTGCTGGCCAAGCCGATCGTCGCCGGGTTCGTATTCGAATCCGCCTGCATCAACGGTGAACTCGGCGCGCTGGTATCCATCGGCGGCACCCCGGTGGCCGCGTTCACCTACGACATCGCCGACGGACGAATCCAGAATCTGCGGTTCCAGGTCAACCCGGACAAGCTGAAGGGCCTGTCCATGGGCACCGACGCGCTCGGATGACGCCCTGCCGTTCTAGGCTCCAGCCGTGACCAACCAGAGTGCCCTGTCCGCCGATGGCGGGCAGGTGCGGGCTTCGACGCTCGAGCTGTTCTTCGATCTCGTCTTCGTTCTCACCATCACCCAGCTGTCGCATGTCTACACGCACCATCCCGGCTGGCCCGCGCTCGCGCAGGTGGCGCTGCTGTTCGGGGTGATCTGGTGGATGTACTCCGGCTACGTGTGGCTCACCAACGAGGTCGCGCCGAACAGCTCCGCCCGCCGGACCTGGCTGCTGGTAGGCATGTTCGCCTTCTTCGTCCTCGCGTTGGCGATCCCCGACGCCTTCCACGGCACCGGTATCGCCTTCGGGTTCGGGTACGTCCTGGTCACCGCTGTGCACACCGCGCTGTTCGCCTCGGCGGGCGGCGCATCGGCGGCGATCGCGATCCGGCGGATCGGTCCGCTCAACGCCTTGGCCGCCGCGCTCGTGCTCGCGGGCGGCTTCGTGCACGACTGGGCGCAATACGCCTGCTGGGCAGCCGCGTTCGCGGTGCAGGTGATCAGTCCCTACCTGGTCGATACGGGGGACTTCGTGGTGCGAGCCAGTCATTTCTGCGAGCGGCACGGGCTGGTCGTGATCGTCGCGATCGGCGAATCCATCGTCGCGATCGGCGCCGGGCTCGCCGGCGAGCGGATCACGCCGGGATTGATCGCCACCGTCGGCCTCGGCCTCTGCCTGGCCTATGTGCTGTGGTGGGCGTACTTCGGCGTCGACGACGAGCGCGGTGAGCACGCGCTGGCCGCGGTGCCGGACCGGGAACGGTCCCGGCCTGCCGTGCTGGCCTACGGCTACGCCCTGTATCCGCTGCTGGTCGGAGTCATCGTGGCGGCGGCCGGGATCCAGATGAGCATCGCCCGCGGCGGCGAAGCGAGTCCGGTCGCCGTGGCCGCCGCGCTCTCCGGCGGCGTCACGCTGTATTTCCTCGGCCAGTTCTTCTTCCGCCTGGCCCTGCGGCTGCCGCGACCCCGAGCGCGCCTGCTCGCTGCGCTCGCCGTGGCCGCCACCACTCCGATCGGCGTCTACTGGGTCGCTTGGGCGCAATTGGCCGCGATCGTGGTCGTCGGCTACGCCGCGGTGATCGCCGACGACTTGCTCACACTGCGGTCCGGCGAGCACAGCGCGTATTTCTGAATGCGCCACGGCCGGTGGTCCGATCGGCCTGGCCGGCGATTTCCGCCGGTCGTCGCGGGTTTCGGCAGGCGCGTGAGCATCGGCGAGCGCCTCACCTGCCACTCCGCCACGTCGTCGGCTGCGATCGCTCGCGCGGACGGTACGGCCGCCGGGCAACTGGGTGAACCCGGCCGTCGTCATCCCCGTCGAGGACAATGGCGGCTGTGTGTGCCCAGTCTGTCGAGGAACTCGCCATCGAACCCCCCGCCGCCGCCCGCCGTCTGCTCGGGGCGACCTTGTGGTCCGGCCCGGTCGGTGTACGCATCGTCGAAGTCGAGGCCTATGGGGGAGATCCGGCCGGACCGTGGCCCGATCCTGCGTCGCATTCCGGTCGCGGCCGCACCAAGCGCAACGACGTGATGTTCGGCCCGGCCGGTGTGCTGTACGTCTACCTGAGCTACGGCATGCACACCTGCATCAACGTGACGAGCGGACCGGACGGCGTCGCGAGCGCCGCGCTGATCCGCTCCGGTGAGGTCGTCGCGGGACTGCAGACGGCACGTGAGCGGCGTCCCAGCGCTCGATCCGATCTCGACCTGGCCCGTGGGCCGGGCAATCTCGGCAGCGCGCTGGGAATCACCCTGAGCGACTACGGCACTCCGCTGCTCGATCCGTCGTCGCCGATCCGGCTGGAGCTGAACAGCCCCGTCGCCGACGCCGCGATCGCCACCGGCCCGAGGGTCGGCGTCAGCAGCGCGGCGGATGTGCCGTGGCGTTTCTGGCTGCCGGATTCCCGCGCGGTATCGGTGTACCGGCGCAGTCCGCGCGCTCCACTGCCCACGACGCGGTCGGCCTGACGGATCACCGAAAAGGCCTTCGCCGCGGCGCCGTGGATTCGCGACCGACCACTCACCACGAAGCGCCGCGCGCCCGGACCGCGACGGCCTCCTCGCGATGCAGGTTTCGCCGGCCGACAACCAGGCCGTGCTTCGCCGGTGGTCGTTCACCGAACGACGCGAGACTCGGGCCGCGGTCCGAGTCGCGCACGATCCGGGGGGACACCTCGACTGGGTGAACCGAATTCGTTCGACGCGCACCGTCGCACGCCAGGACACCGAGGTGCACACGTGGGCCGGAACTCCGTGCGGAAAGATAGGACATCGTGAGCGGCGACATCATCGACGAACTGACCTGGCGCGGTCTGATCGCGCAGTCCACCGACCTGGATGCCTTGCGTGCGGCGGCGGCCGCCGGGCCGCTGACCCTGTATGCCGGCTTCGACCCCACCGCCGCCAGCCTGCACGCGGGCCACTTGGTGCCGTTGCTCGCGCTGAAGCGTTTCCAGCGTGCAGGACATCGCCCGATCGTGCTGGCCGGCGGCGCCACCGGACTGATCGGTGACCCGCGCGACGTCGGCGAGCGAACCATGAACTCCACCGACACCGTCGCGAACTGGGCCGAGCGGATCCGCTCCCAGCTGGAGCGCTTCGTCGACTTGAACGACTCGCCGACCGGAGCCGTCATCGTCGACAACATGGACTGGACCGGCCAGTTGACCGCCGTCGACTTCCTGCGCGACATCGGCAAGCACTTCTCGGTGAACGTGATGCTGGCGCGCGACACCATCAAACGGCGCCTGGACGGCGAAGGAATCTCCTACACCGAGTTCAGCTACATGCTCCTGCAGGCCAACGACTACCTGCAGCTGCGCCGCGACTACGGCTGCACGCTGCAGGTGGGCGGCTCCGACCAGTGGGGCAACATCATCGCGGGCGTCGAACTCAACCGCCGGGTGGACGGCGCGGCCGTGCACGCCTTGACCGTTCCCCTGGTGACCTCCGCGGACGGCAAGAAGTTCGGCAAGTCCACCGGCGGCGGCAGCCTGTGGCTCGATCCCGAGATGACCAGCCCTTACGCCTGGTACCAGTACTTCGTGAACACGGCCGACGCCGATGTGGTGCGCTACCTGCGCTGGTTCACCTTCCTGTCCCGTGAGGAACTCGACGAACTCGAGCGGGCGACCGCCGAGCGTCCGCACGCCAGGGAGGCGCAGCGCAGGCTGGCCGCGGAGATGACCACCTTGGTGCACGGCGAGGACCACACCCGCGCGGTGCAGCTGGCCAGCCAGGCCCTCTTCGGCCGGGGCGAACTGCGCGATCTCGACGAGGCGACCCTCGGCGCGGCCCTGCGCGAAGCCGCTGTCGACGGCGAAGTCGCGCAGATCAAGGCGGGCGAGCCGAACACCATCGTGGACCTGCTGGTCGCGACCGGGCTGTGCGAGAGCCGCGGCGCCGCGCGGCGTGCGGTGAACGAGGGCGGCGCCGCCGTCAACAACACGAAGGTCTCCGATATCGAATGGACCCCCGCCGAGACCGACTACCTGCACGGACGCTGGCTCGTGCTGCGGCGTGGCAAGAAGAACCTGGCGGGAGTACTGCGGGCAGGGGCATGACGATCGCGGTGGCTTGAATCACATCCGTGTGATTCAAGCCGCCGATCACACCGATCGCACGCTATCGACCTGCGGAAACGCCAAGTTGTCCAGGCGATTTGACGTAGCGTTTTCCGCCGCGTAACTTAGTCCAAGTCAGAGCGACACGGACACCAACCCGGAGCCGAAGCGAGGCGGAAACGCCGAGCGGGACCGGGAAACGAGGTAGGACGAGGAGCGCCTGTCAGCCCAGTATGACGCAGATCGACCGCGAGTCTTGACTTCGGTTGGTTGCTTGGTTAGGCTGGGAAAGTTGCCTCACAGAAGGTCCGGTCGAGTCTGGCCCGGATGTGTGTGCGTGTGTTCTTTGAGAACTCAATAGTGTGTCGATGAATGTCAGTGCCAATTATTTTTGGTTTCGGCTCTTCATACCCCCGTGTGGAGGGTCGGACATTTTTAGTCAGCTAATTTCTGGCTGGCGATTGTTTTGCTGGGTTTTCGGACTCTGGTTTTTGATCTGATTGCATCTTTCGGGGTGTGATTGTGAGTCTTCAACGGAGAGTTTGATCCTGGCTCAGGACGAACGCTGGCGGCGTGCTT
>NZ_JAYKYQ010000013.1:0-187103 GCF_035544775.1 Nocardia implantans
TCGGTCGCGTGAAGGTCTACGAAGCGATCGTCAAGGGCGAGAACATCCCGGAGCCGGGCATTCCGGAATCGTTCAAGGTCCTGCTCAAGGAACTCCAGTCGCTGTGCCTCAACGTCGAAGTGCTGTCCGCGGGGTCGGCCATCGAATTCCAGCACGGCGACGACGAGGTGGATCGCACCGCCGCCAATCTGGGCATCTCGCTGTCGGGCAGTGAATCCGCGTCGGTGGAAGATCTGTCGAGCTGATCGGGACCGCCGTACTGTGCTGAGTACGCCGCGCACGGATCTGTCAGAAGATCCGTGCGCGGCGCGCTAGACACTCACGGCCTTCTTCGACGGCGTCTGCACGACACCGACCAGATCCGAGTTGCCCATGTTGTAGTGATTGCGCTTCACCTGGTCGCTGGAATTGCCTTCGATGGTGGTGATCGTGTTGCCGTTGACGGATTCCACGATGCCGACGTGGTCCGGGTTGCCGTCGTTGTTCCAGTCGAAGATGACCATGTCGCCGGGTTGGGCTTTCGAGGTGGACCGCTGCAGTCCAAGCTTCTTCGCATCGGACCAGATGGCCGACACCAGATTTTTGTTGGTCCAGTTGACTTTATACCCGGCCTTCTTCCACACCCAGGTGGCGAACGAGGCGCACCAAGCGTCGTCGATGTTGTAGGGCCGGTCGACGTGGTTCGTGCCGTTCTCCCGCACGCCCAGTTCATTGCGCGCCATCTTCAGGATGTCGTCCACGGTGCCGTCGCCGGTCGCATAGGTCGCGGTGCTCGCGGGCACCGAGCTACCACCCCTCGACCACGGAGTGGACAGGGTCCGGCCTGGTTGGTGACTCGTTCGGCTCTGGTAGTACGGACGGGAGGCGTCGATGCCGTTGGCCTGGTTCTGGATCTGCCCGTAGGTGTCCGCCACCGCGTCGTGCACGTCGTCGACGGCCTGCAGGACGTATCGCATCGCGCGACTCTCCTCATCCGCCGTCAGCGGCAGGTACGCGCCCTCCTTGTCCGTGCGTTCCCTGATGCTGCGCAGGTTGCCATCGAGTTCGCCGACCCGTTCCTTGATCGACTTATAGGTGGCATTCGTCAAATCGAAGGTTTTGAAAGCGGCGTCCTTGACGTTGCGACCCTGCTGATCCATCTCCTTCTTCTTGGTGTCGATTTCGCCCTTGCGCGCGCTGTAGTTGTCGATCAGCACCGACTCGCCCGGAGGTTCTTCGAGGCCGTCGTCACTGAGCAACTTCTGCTTGTCCAGCCAGGCCAGCAGATCCGGCTGCTGGGAACCCTGCCCGGAGGCGAACAGCAGAATCGAGGTCTCGATGAATTCCTGCGCCGCTTGGATCAGGGATTTCAGGCCACCGCTGGCGATACGGGGAACGTACAGACCTTCGACGAACCCGATCAGCTCGGCACGGGTGGTCGTCATGTGCACCCCCTTCCTCCGGCCAAGGCACACATGCCAAAAGGCGCAACGAGCATTATCCGTACCTCACTCGGCCGATGCCGCCGGACGCTGTGGCGGCAGACGCAGCTGTAATGCCGAGTATCGGGCATTCCCGGCATTGGCAACTGTCCGCCCCATCCGCATCGGGTCGGTGTGCCGCCGACCAGCTCCCGCGAAGCGCACTGCGCCGCGGCGAATTCAGAGGGTGAGGCGCACCATGTCCGCCGTGCGCGCCAAGCCGGGAAACGCCTGCGGAGTGGACCTCGGATGCAGCGCGTGCACCGCGAGCCGGAACATGACCGCGCGCAACAACATCTGCGGCCATTCCGGCAGGTCCGCCCAGCGATCGAGCAACCCGTCGTCCGCGCCGCCCCAGGCCAGCGCGTCCACCACGATCACCGCCGCCGCCCACGGCACCGGCCGCCAGTAGGGGGTGATGTCGGTGAGCCCGGGGGTTTGCGCGCCCGCGAACAACACGGTGCCGAACAGATCGCCGTGCACCAGCTGTGGCGGCGACTGCACCGGTTTGCGGAGGGTGGCCAGTTGGCCGATCAGTTCGATGCTGCGCCGCCCGTCCGGGGAGGTCGACAGCGACGCGCCGCCCGCGCGCAGGCTGCGCAGCGGCACCGGCTCCCAGGCGGCGCGATCGGCCGCGACGAACACGTCGATGTCCACCCACGGCACCACCGGTGGCTGAGCGAGGAAACGCGGGCGCTCCAGATCCGCCGTCGCCTTGTGCAGGCGCAGCGACACCGACACCACCTCGTCATGCCGCGGTTCCGGCATACCCTCCAGATAGGTGTCCGCGCGCCAGCCCGACACCACGTACCTGCCGTCGGTCGCCCGCACCGGACGTGCCAGCCGCAGCCCGTCCACCCGCAACGCCTCTCGGACCTTCGCCGACCACGCCGCGCGCGCGTGATCGGTGACCGGACTGAGCACCACATCGCCCAAGCGCCAGCCGCCTTCCCAGTCGCCGAGCGCAACCGGGGTCACTTCGCGCAGACCGAACGTGGCACGCACATGCTCGGGAGGTTCCACAGAAGTCACGGCCGTACCGTACGTGGTGTCGGTTTTGGCGCGCCTCCGGCGCGCCGTGTTGTTTGGCAGCGCCTGCGGCGCTGCGTGTTCACGGCCCTCTACGGCTCACGTCCGAGCGACCGCCGCTTGCTCCTTCGTCGCGGACGCGGCGGCCACTCGGACGCAAGCAGGGCCGCGAACGGCGCATGCTCGGTCTCGCTTCGCTCGAAACCGGGAGCTGGGCTCAGCCGGGCGCGTTGGCATTCCAACTCGCGACTCGGCCCTTGGCACCCGAAATTCGACTGCCGTCATTCCACCAAGCGCGCGAGGATTCGGGTTCACGAGAGCCCGCTCAACTTCGTCCGCCTGGATCTGGGCATCGTGTTGCGCGATCGCGAGCCGCCGTCTACACCCCGGCTGACGGCGAGGCGTAGGCGTTCTACCCGCTCAGTACACCGGCAGTGACTTGTCCACCTGGTTCGCCCAGGCGATCACGCCGCCTTGCAGGTGGGTGGCGTCGGAGAAGCCCGCGCGTTTGAGGGCGGCCAGGGCTTCGGCGGAGCGCACGCCGGTCTTGCAGTGCAGCACGATGGGGCGGTTCTGGGGCAGTTCGGCCAGCGCCTCGCCGGACAGGATGCGGTCCTTGGGGATGAGCTTCGCGCCCTCGATGTGCACGATGTCCCACTCGACCGGCTCCCGCACATCGATCAGCTCGATGTCCTTACCCGACGCCAGCAGCTCCTCGAGCTCGCGTGCGGTGATGGTGGACCCGGCCGCGGCCGCTTGGCCCTCATCCGACACCACGCCGCAGAACGCCTCGTAGTCGATCAGCTCGGTGATCGGCTGACGCTCCGGATCGCGGCGCAGCTTGATGGTGCGGTAGTTCATGTCGAGTGCGTCGTACACCATCAGACGGCCCAGCAGCGGCTCACCGATGCCGGTGATCAGCTTGATCGCCTCGGTGACCATCACCGACCCGATGGACGCGCACAGCACACCGAGCACGCCGCCCTCCGCGCAGGAGGGGACCATGCCGGGCGGCGGGGCCTCCGGGTAGAGGTCGCGGTAGTTGATACCGCGCCCGTCCGGCGCGTCCTCCCAGAACACCGAGACTTGGCCCTCGAAGCGATAGATCGAGCCCCACACATACGGCTTGCGCGCGAGCACCGCGGCATCGTTGACCAGGTAGCGGGTGGCGAAGTTGTCGGTGCCGTCGACGATCAGGTCGTACTGTTCGAACAGCTGCACCGCGTTCTCCGGCTCCAGCCGGATCTTGTGCAACCGGACATCGATGCCGGAGTTGATCTCCAGGATCGAGTCGCGCGCGCTGTCGGCCTTGGAGCGGCCGATGTCGGACTCGCCGTGGATGATCTGGCGCTGCAGGTTCGACGCGTCGACCTCGTCGAACTCGACGATGCCCAGCGTGCCGACACCGGCGGCGGCCAGGTACAGCAGGGCGGGCGAGCCGAGGCCACCCGCGCCGATCACCAGTACCTTGGCGTTCTTCAGACGTTTCTGCCCGTCCACGCCCAGATCGGGGATGATCAGGTGTCGGCTGTAGCGGGCTACCTCATCCCTGGTCAGTTCCGCGGCCGGCTCGACAAGTGGCGGCAGGGACTTGGGTGATGACACGTCCAGGACTCCTCGAATCGCTCGGCCGATCGCTGCGGCGGTATGACGCCCGCGGCGGGTTGGTTCAACAGTGCAACACCGACGACCGGGCAGTTCTTCCCGCCCATCGTTCCGTATACCCGGCCCGGCGCGACAACCGCCCTCATCCCCTCGGATAGGGCCAGGGGTTGAAGCGGCAGCGTTTGCCGTCCATCGGGACCACGCCGTGCGGATCCAGCGCGGCGATGTCGTCGTTGCGGGTGCCGAAGGTCTGCTGCATCATCACCGGCGCGAGCCCGCCGTCGGTCTCGCACGCCTGATGCTGGTGGTAGCCGATGGCGTGGCCGACCTCGTGGTTGATCAGGTACTGCCGGTAGGACCCGATATCGCCTTCGAACGCCAGCGCGCCGCGCACCCACCTGACCTCCGACAGCACCACGCGGCGATCGTCGGCGTTGTAGCAGGAGGTATCGATCGGGATATCGAAACCGCATTCCTTGCGGCTGGTTTCTCGTGAGGTGAGCGAGACGCGGAAGTCCACGTCGCCCTGGTCGACCCGGCGGAAGGCGAACTTGGGGTCGTGGGTCCAGCTCTTCGGGTTGGCCAGCGTGGCATCGATCATCTTGGCGACGGCCTCGTCTCCGCCCAAGCCGGAGGTGTCCACGCCGTTCTCGATCTCCACGGTGTAGCGGAAGGCGGTCGCGGTTCCGGTGCCGATCTGGGCGGTCGTGCCGGGCACCACGTGCCAGACGCCCGCGCCGGATTCGGCGAAGGCGCCGCCTTCGGGCAGGGCGCCGGTGGGGAGATCGGTGGGAAAGTGCCCATCACCGGGTGGGGCGCCGATGATGCCCGCGGTGGCGGTGGCCGGGCTGAGCCGCCCGAGCCCGGGGTCGGAGCCCGCGGCGTTGATCTCGTCGGCGGCGCGGATCGCGTCGACCACGACCAGAACGGTGATCACGACCAGGACCGGCAACGCATACGCCCGCCAGCCGTAGGTCGAGACGAATCGGCCGAGCGCGCTCTGCTTCTTGGCGTCCCGCTCGGGGCGCGTCCTGGTCCTGCCCTCGTCGGGAGCGGTGGGGTCCCAGCGGGCGCGCAGCGGCTGATGGGATCGCTCGGCCTTGTGCGAGTACATGCCGACCGGATCGTCGGCAGCATCCTGTTCGCCCTGCGTCGGGGTGGAATCGGGCTGCGGCGCGGGAGGTTCGGGCGCTTTGCCGCGCTTGCGTTCGCTCTTCTCGCGACCGGACGACCCGCCGCCCGCCCCGGACCGCTTGGCTGCGCCGGTCCGAGCCGCCCCACTGGATCGCGCCTCTGGCCAGGTTCTCGCCATGTGGTCCGACCCTACGGAACCGGGCTCGCCGGAGCCAGCCGGGCCGCGTGTACCGCGCCGCCCGGCGGGTGGTCTGTCCGGTCGGTCGGTCACGTTCACCAGCGTCTCACAGCGGCGAATCCCCACCTGCGGGCACACCGGCGGCTCATCCGGTGCGACAATGTGTCCGCGGGTGGCACCAGTTGCCCGGCCCCGATCCGCGGGCAGGCGACAACCGGGTATCGTGCTTGAAATAACCCGGTGCACACCCCTTTGCCGGGGAATCGACTGGGAGAGCCGAAATGACTGACCTCGTGGACCGGATGACGTCCCGTAGATCGTCGTCCGAGGCCATGGCACCCGCCAAACGCGGTACCCGGCTTCCGCGCGACGAGCGACGTCAACAGCTACTCGCGGCGGCAAGCGAAGTCTTCGTGCAGCGCGGCTACCACGCCGCGGGCATGGACGAGATCTCGCAGTGCGCCGGAGTGAGCAAGCCGGTGCTGTACCAGCACTTCAGCAGCAAGCTGGAGCTGTACCTCGCGGTGCTGCAGAACTATGTCGACATGCTGGTCTCCAGTGTGCGCCAAGCGCTGCGCTCCACCACCGACAACAAGCAGCGCGTGCGCGCGGCGGTGCAGGCGTACTTCGATTTCGTGGACAACGAGATGCAGGGCTTCCGCCTGGTCTTCGAGTCCGACCTGACCAGCGAGCCGCAGGTGCAGCGCCGGGTCGAGCAGGCCACCGAGGCCTGCGTGGACGCGGTCTTCGACCTCGTCGCGCACGACTCCGGCCTCGACCCCTACCGGGCCCGCATCCTGGCCGTCGGCTTGGTCGGCGCGAGCCAGTTCACCGCGCGCTACTGGCTGGAGGCCGATCGGCCGATCCCGAAGGAAGAGGCGGTCGACACCACCGTCCAGCTCGCGTGGGGCGGCCTGAAGCACGTGCCGCTGCACCCGATCGACTGAGCGGGTCCGACGACGAACGAGCCCCTGTCCCCGATCGCTCGGGGCAGGGGCTCGCTGCGTGTGAAGCGGAAGTCAGACGGCGGCGAAACCGACGCGGCCGCCGGTGGTCGAGCCGATCTCGACGTAGGCGACCTTCGCGGCCTGGATCAGGAACTTGCGGCCTTTCTCATCGGTGAGCGTCAAGACGCCACCGTCGCCGCCGAGCGCACCGGACACCAGCGCCTCGACCTCTTCCTGGGTCTGCGCGCTGCTGATCACCAGCTCGCGCGGGCTATCCGAAATACCGATTTTGACCTCCACGGCCAACCTCCGAACCTGAGAGTCCTGTGCTGTCGATTCCAAGGCTAGTGGTGGCCACCGGTGGCGCTCACTTGGGCTCGACGAGCTGGATCTCGAGTTCGATCTTCACGGTGTCGCTGAGCATGCCGGGCAGCGGGCCGCCGACGCCGAAGTCGGTGCGCTTGATGGTGCCGGTGGCGGAGAAGCCCGCGTGCCGGTCGCCGGTGGGACCGAAGTCCTGCACGCCGCCCCACTCGACTTCCAGTGTGACGGGCTTGGTGATCGCGCCGAGCGTGGCCTGCCCTCGGACCTCGAAGGTCTCGGCGACGACCACGGGATGGTCGGCGCGGAAGGTCAGCGTGGGGCGATTGGCGACGTCGAGGAAATCGGCGGTGCGGATGTGCGCGTCCCGGTCGGGGTTGCCGGTGTCGAAGGAGTCCAGGTAGATCGTCGCGCCGACGGTGGCGGCGCCCGATTCGTCGACCACGAATTCGGTCTCGAACCGGGTGAATCCGCCACGCACCTTGGAGATGCCGAGATGGCGAATGGTGAAGGCGACCGAGGAGTGCGCGGCGTCGAGGGCCCACGAACCGGATTTCAGCGTGGTGGATTCCGAGGTAGAAGTCATGCCTCCGACAATGGCCGGACCGCGGTCCGGTAGCCAGACCGCCGTTATCCTGGACCTGGCAGGGCGAGGTTGATCGTCCCCGGACCCGGCACGATGGAAACCATGGCAAGCAATGGATTCGCGGAGTTCCTCATCGCCCGGCGCGCCGAGCTGCGGCCGTCGGATGTCGGCTTGCCCGAGGGCGGCCGCCGTAGGACGCCGGGGCTGCGGCGCGAGGAGGTCGCCGTCCGAGCGGGCGTCAGCGCCGACTATCTGGCCCGGCTGGAGCAGGGCCGCGACACCAACCCGTCGCTCGCGGTGATCGACGCGCTGGCCGACGCGCTGCTGCTGCGTGGCGACGACCGTCAGTACTTCGGCATGCTCGCGATGGCTTCCGGCAACGAATCCCGATGCCCCGGAAGCGAATCCGCTCAGGAACAGGTGGCTCCGACGATCGAAACGATCCTGCGGGCGTTGCAGCCGACGCCGGCGTTCGTGGTCGGCCGCAGGCTGAACGTGCTCGGCTGGAACCAGGCGTGGGCCGATTTCGTCGCTCCGCTGGGCCTGCTGGACGGACCGGATCAGCCCGATCTCGCCTGGTACATCTTCATGCATCCCGCCGCGCGGCGCGTCCTGCGCAACTGGGAGGAAGCCGCCGACACCTTCACGGCGGCACTCTGCCGCGCCAAACTGCACTGGCCCGGAGACGACGCACTGCTCGAGACCATCGAAGCGCTGCGCGGGCTCCCCGATTTCGCCGACCGCTGGAAGCCGCATCGGGTGGGCGCACCCGGCTCCGGCACACTGCACCTCGACCATCCCGTGCACGGCTCGGTCGAGGTCCCGTTCGAGATGCTGGAAGCCGACCGCAGGGATCAGAGCGTCGTCGTCTGGTTGGTCGACCGGGCGAGCATCCACGCGCCCGGTTTGCGGCTGGTGCCCAACCGCGCGGCGAACGAATAGCTCAGATCCCGAGGACCGCCATGCGCTCGGCGTGACTGTCCTGCATGCGCTCGATCAGCGCGGCGATGCCGTTGAGGTCGCCGGTGGCGGTGAGCACCAGATCGGTGAGTTCGTCGCGCTGCGCCATGACGAACTGCGCCTGCGTGATGGCCTCGCCGAGCAGCCGCCTGCCCCAGAGCGTGAGCCGGTCGCGTTCGGAGCGGCTCTCGGTGACCGCCCGGCGCACCTCCTCGACGACGAACTCGGAGTGACTGGTCTCGGCGAGCACGTCGCGGACCACCGCGGCGACGTCCGGGGTCAGCGCGCCCGCGATCTCGGTGTAGAAGTCCGCGGCGATGCCGTCACCGACGTAGAACTTCACCATCGACTCGAGCCACGTCGAAGGGTCGGTGGACGCGTGGTAGTCGTCCAGCGCGCGCACGAACGGCGCCATCGCGTCGAAGACGTCGGCGCCGCGCGCGGCCAACGCGGACTCCAGTGTCTTGAAATGCTCCATCTCGGCCGCGGCCATCGTCGCGACCGCCACCTTGCCCCGCAGGGTCGGCGACAGCTTGGCCTCCTCGGCCAGCCGGTAGAACGCGGAGATCTCGCCGTAGGCGAGCACCGCGAACAGGTCGGTCACGCCGGGATGGCTCGCGGGGATGGAAATGCTTGCTGGGTCGGTCGACGAAACACCTAACGCGGCAGGTGACTGTGCTCCCATGCGCCCCAGCGTAATACTCACCGCGGATCAGGCGGTCTCGGCGAGGAACTTCTCGAGGTAACTCCATGTCGTGTCACGCGCGGTCGGCGCGGCCAGGATGCCCAGATGGCTGCCTGGAGCGGTCTCGTAGCGGACCGTGGCCGCTCCGGTGAGCACGTGCGCACCGCCTTCGACGGCCGCCGCCGGAGTGATCACGTCGGACGGCCCGCCGACCAGCAGCACCGGCGCGGTCACCTTCGCCAGTTCGATGCGGCGCGCGCCGAGCCGGACCACACCGCGCCCGATGTCGTTGTTCAGGATGAACCGGCCCCACAGCTGACCGTAGAAGCGGCCGGGGTAGCCGGGCATCTCGGCCATGAACCGGTCGATCGTCTCCATCTTCGCCAGCGCCTCGGTGCGCGCGATGTTGCTCGCGACGAACCAGGGCCGGGTCAGCTCACGATCCCAGGCGGTGACCTTGTAGCCGATTCGAGTCAGTGTCGCAGGAACGCCACCGGCCGCGCGGATGACGGTCGAGGTGGCGCGGCCACCCGTGAGCTTCGCGACGGCGCGCAGCTGCGGCACGCCGGTCATCCGGTCGTAGTCCAGCGGCGAGCCGACCGCCGTGATGGACCGGATGGGCAACTCGGGATGCGCCGCGGCGGTGAGCAGGGCCAGCGTGCCACCGAGCGACCAGCCGACCAGGTCCACCGCGCCTCCGTCGCGGTCGGCGCTGGTGCGCAACACCGCCTCGGGCAGGATGTCGTCGATCCAGTCCTCGAAGCCCATGCGCCGGTCGGCGAAGGTGATCTCGCCGTAGTCGACGACGTACGGGCTGCGGCCGATCTCCAGCAGGAAGCGCGCCAGGCTCTGGTCGGGCCGCAGATCGAAACAGGTCGCGGGCGCGGCCAGCGGCGGGACCAGCAGCACGGCCGAATCCGCCGACGCCGCGTCGCCGTCGGCTCCCTCGAACCGGCGCAGTTGCCGGTGCGGCTGGTTCCACAGGATCGTCGCGGGGGTCGGGTCCGGCGCCTCGATGCCGGAGCCGAAGGTCAGCGCCCAGGCGTTGCGCGCGGCGATGGTGACAGTGTCGGCAAGGCTCACAGCGAAGAGATTCTCATACTCGGTACCGTCGGTAACAGGCAACTCCCCGCCGTGCTACCGCGGCCCCATGCCCACGGGGTTGAGCGGCGGCACCACCGACTCCTGGACGCTGCGCACCAGCGGCGCGAGCGAGGTGGTCAGCTCGGTGATCGCGTCGGCCGACAGCACCGCGAGCGCGCCGGTCCACGCCGCTTCGTCGGTGTCGGCCTCGACCGCGGCCAGCAACTCCGCGCCGCCGCCGGTGAGGGTGGGAGTGACCGGCTCCCCGGCGACCAGGCCGCGGGCACGCAGCTCGTCGAAGTCCTCCGCCCACTCCGCCTCCGACACGCCGCGCGCCGGACGCATCACCGATTCCGGCGCCTTGCCCGCGGCTACCTGCACGATCAGCGCTTGCCGTCCGGTGAGGCCGTGGGTGACCAGGGCCGCGACATGGCCGTCGCCGCGATGCTCGCGCAGGGAGGTGGCCAGCTGCCACAGCGCGGCCACCGGGTCGGCGGGCAGCGGCAGAGCCGCGTTCGCGGCGAACAGCGCCCGCCCCGTCGGATCCGCCGCGCGCTGCACCGGCGCGAGCAGTTCGACCGCGCGAGCCGACACCGCGTCGCCCGCGCCGACGCCGCGCAGCAGGCCGGTGGCCAGCTCCAGCCGAGCGACCAGGCAGCGTTGCGGGGTGGCGCGCTCCCACGCTTCCGGCAGCGCGCGACGCACCATGCCGGGGTGGAATCCGGCGAAGACCGCCTGCACGGCGGCGGGCGTCACCGCGCCCAGCGGCGCGGCGCGGAAAGCGAAGTACGTCTGCCAGTAGCCGCGCAATCCGATCCCGACGCCCGACTCCTTGACGCCGGTTCCGAAATAGACCACATCGTGTAGCGGTTCGAGCGTCGCCCAGATTTGCCGCGCCGGATGAATTCCCATGTCGCGCAGCGTACGTGGACCCCCGGCGCGGCGAAAGCACACCGCGGGTCAGGAGCATTTCCGATAGCGCGCCGCGCTGGCAATTCGAGCGGGGCACAATATCACGCTACAATCGCGTCGGACAACGAAAAGTTTCGCTCGACAGAGTTGCCGGACGTCGCGCTCACGCACACCGCGCGGACGCCGCTGCGACCGCCGACCGGTTTCGAGTGCGAAGTTTTCGTTGGACACCGAAAATGTGCGCGCACCAATCCGCGTCACCAGTGCGCCGCGCCGATGTTTTGCGAGGTAGCCGCCGTTTTTCACGGCAGGCGCCCGGCATCCGGAGCGTGGCCGGGTGAAGTATCACCTGCGGAGTCGTGGTCGTCGTGGACCGCCCGGTCCGCCCCACCTCGTGCGCGCGGGACGTGATTACGAGGAAGGCACGAACCCTGAGCAAGATCACAGTCGATCAGGAACCAGGTCTGGCGGAGACCCTGTTGACGGCCGAACTGGACGCGACGCACACCGCCCCGACTTTCGCCGAATTGGGCGTGCGCGCCGAAATCGTCCGCGCACTCGGCGAGATCGGAATCGAACGTACTTTCGCCATTCAAGAACTGACCCTCCCGCTGGCGCTCGCGGGTGAAGATCTCATCGGTCAGGCCCGCACCGGCATGGGCAAAACCTTCGGATTCGGCGTGCCGCTGCTGCACCGGATCGCCACCGCGGAATCCGGCACGACGCCGCTGGACGGCACGCCGCGCGCGCTGGTCATCGTGCCGACGCGCGAGCTGTGCATCCAGGTCACCAAGGATCTGGAGAACGCGAGCAAGTACCTCACCAACCACCAGGGGCCGCTGCGCGTCGCCTCCATCTACGGTGGCCGCCCCTACGAGGCGCAGATCGAGGCGCTGCGCGCGGGCGTCGACGTGGTGGTCGGCACGCCGGGCCGACTACTGGACCTCGCCGACCAGCAGCACCTCATCCTCGGCAAGATCGGCGTGCTGGTGCTGGACGAGGCCGACGAGATGCTCGACCTCGGCTTCCTGCCCGACATCGAGCGCATCCTCGGCATGGTCCCGGACAAACGCCAGACCATGCTGTTCTCCGCGACCATGCCCGGGCCGATCATCACCCTGGCGCGCACCTTCCTGAACCGGCCGACGCACATCAGGGCGGAGGAGCCGCACGACTCGGCGGTGCACGACCGCACCGCGCAGTTCGTCTACCGCGCGCACGCCCTGGACAAGAGCGAGCTGATCGCGCGCATCCTGCAGGCCGAGAGCCGGGGCGCGACGATGATCTTCACGCGCACCAAGCGCACGGCGCAGAAGGTGGCCGACGATCTCGCCGAGCGCGGGTTCGCGGTGGGCGCCGTGCACGGCGACCTCGGCCAGATCGCCCGCGAGAAGGCGCTGACCAAGTTCCGCAAGGGCGCCATCGACGTGCTGGTCGCCACCGACGTCGCGGCGCGCGGCATCGACATCGACGACGTCACGCACGTCATCAACTACCAGTGCCCCGAGGACGAGAAGACCTACGTGCACCGGATCGGTCGCACCGGCCGGGCCGGGCGCACCGGCGTGGCGGTGACGCTGATCGACTGGGACGAACTCAACCGCTGGTCGGCGATCGACAGCGCGCTCGGGCTCGGCATCCCCGAACCGGTCGAGACGTACTCGCGCTCGCCGCACCTGTACACCGACCTCGGTATTCCCGAGGGCGTGACCGGCGTGATCCGCAAGCCGAAGCCGGAGCGCGACCCGGACGCGGTGGTGGTCGAACGTACGGCCCGCGCTCCGCGCAAGCGCAACCGTAAGCGCACCCGCGGCGGTAAGCCGATCGACGACGCCCCCGAGACCGCCGATTCGACCGACACCGCCGTTGCCGACGCGGAGCAGGCCGGCGAGGCGGATGCGGCCGACAAGCCCGCCCGCCGCAGGCGCAGGCGGCGCAAGTCGACCGGAGACGCCACCGACGTCACCGCCACCGACGAGTCGAGCACGGAGGCCGCGGACGACAACGGCGGCGCGGAGGAATCCGAGACCTCCGACCGTCCCGCTCGCCGCAGGCGCAGGCGGCGTCGTTCGGGCGAAGGGGACCTCACCGCGGAGGACACCGGGAGCGCGGCCGAGCCCGCGGCCGCCGCGTCGGCCTGACCGCGCGGATCGGCTAGTCTCGCATCCGTGCTCGCACCCGAGCGGCGGACGCGCGCCGATATCATCTCCGCAGTCGCGATCGCGGTTCTCGTCGCGGTCGCCGGGGCCTTGGTGTGGGTGCGCGGAGACGCGCACGGCACCGAATCGGTGACCGCGTCCTCCACGGTGCCCACGCCGGCCGCGGCCGATCAGCTGCCCACCGCGCTGCGGGAGCTGTGGCACGCGCCCGACCGCGCGAGCGCGCGTGCGCTGGTGTCCGGCGGTGTCGCGGTGACCGGCGACGACGACACGGTCACCGGCCGCGACCCGCGCACCGGCGAGCAGCTCTGGAAATACCGGCGGGACATGCCGCTGTGCGGGGTCGAGGGCCAATACGGCATGGTGATCGCGGTCTACCGTGACGAGCGCGGGTGCAGCCAGGCCACCATGCTGGCCGGCGACAGCGGCGCCCGCCGCACCGCGCGCAGCAGCTACATGGACAAGGACGTGCGGCTGTCGGTCGACGGCACCTACCTGCTGGCGCAGGGACCGCAGCGGCTGGAGATGTGGCGCTCGGATCTGGTGCGCACGGTGGAGTACGGCTTCGTCGACGCTCCGGTGAACGTCAAGACGCAGCCGCGCAAAGGGTGCACGCTGCTGTCGTCGAGTTCCAGTTCCTCTCGGCTCGCCGTGCTGGAGCGCTGCCCCGCCGATCCGGCCGAGCGGCTCACGGTGCTCAACCCGGCCCCCAAGGACAACACCGTGCCGGAGGAGTACGGCTCGCACGTATTGACCGGTCCGGGAACGGATTCCGCGGAAGCGCGGGTGCTGGCGGTGTCCGACAGCCGGATCGTGCTCTACTTCCCCGCCGCCGAATCGCTGCCGCCGCGCTTGGCCGTCTACGACGGGAACGGCAACCCCGTTGTGATGCATCAACTTTCGGCCCCGCTGAGCCAGACGGCCACGACCACCCGGATCGGATCGGCCTATCTGGTCTTCACCGGGAACAGCGTGATCGCCTTGAACGGAAGCACGTTCGACCCGCTGTGGACGGCGGGCGGCGCGCTCGGCTCACCCGCGCTGATGGCGGGCAAACTGCTGCTGCCCACCACCGGCGCGCTCACCGTCCTCGACCCGGCCACGGGAGCCGAAACGGGACGCGTCCCGGTGGAGCGGCCCGGCTACACCGGAAGTCCGATCTCGCTCACCGTCATCGGGAACACCGTGCTGGAACTGCGCGACGGAGAACTGCACGCCTTCGGCTGAGGCGCCCGGCGAAATCTGTCGGTGCCTTGCAGCACACTGAGGCAATGAGCGAAACCCAGGCCGCCCCAAAGGAAAACGCCGCTGCCATCACGGCCTACGACGATCCCGACGCACCGTGGAACCAGGAGCACTCCGAGGAGGAGATGGCGCGTTGGAACGACGGCGTGATCGAAGAGTTCCGCGACAACGCGGGCAAGGTCGGCGGCGCCTACGCGGGCGGTGAACTGTTGCTGCTCACGACCACCGGCGCCAAGAGCGGCAAACCGCACGTCGTTCCGCTCGGCCTGTTGCGCCGCGGCGAAACGATGTACGTGAGTTCGTTCATCGAGGACCGATACCCGGCCTGGTATCACAACGTCAAAGCCCATTCCAGCGTCACCATCGAGCTGGGGCCCACCACCTATCGGGGCACGGCGCGGGCGCTGGAGGCCGCCGAGTACGACGAGTTCGCCGCGTGGGTGATCGCGAACAATCCGTTGCTCGCCGACTACCAGGCCAAGGTCTCGCGGCCGCTGCCGCTGGTAGTGCTGGAACTCGGGGAGCCGGTCGGGTCGTAGCCCGCTTCGTCACCGTCGCGGGAGACCACCGTGCCGCCGCATGATCAACCGTGGACCATCATGGAGGCATGTCCGCACTCGACGATGCCCGCGTTGTGCTGCTCCGGCACGGCGAGACCAGCTGGTCCACGCAGCGAAGGCACACCGGCCGCACCGATCTCCCGCTCACCGAGCGCGGGGAAGAACAGGCCAGGGCGGCAGGCGGCTTGCTCGCCACACTGGAACTCCGGAATCCGTTGGTGCGCACCAGCCCACGACTACGGGCGATGCACACCGCGGAGCTGGCCGGGCTCACCGGAGCCGTCGTCGACGACGACCTCGCCGAATGGGACTACGGCGCCTACGAGGGCCTGACCACCCCGCAGATCCGCGAGTCCGTGCCGGGATGGACCATCTGGACCGGCCCGGTCCCGGACGGCGAGACCGCACAGCAGGTGCGCGAACGCGCCGACCGCGTGCTGGCCGGCGTGACAGCCGCGCTGCCGGAGCGGGATATCGTGCTGGTGGGGCACGGCCACTTCTCCCGGGCGCTGATCGCCCGCTGGGCCGAGTTCGAGATCAGGGAGGGCCGCCGATTCGCCATGTCGACCGGCGGGCTGACCGTGCTCGGCTACGAACACGACGCGCGCGCGATCCGCGCGCACAACTTGGTACCCAACGGAGCGTCACAGTGACCCGACCCGACACCGATCCCACCGCCGTCGACCTCGGCTCCGCCGTGCTGCGCCGCGCCGTGCCCTCCGACGTGCCCGGACTGGTCGATCTGATCTACGACCTGGCCGAATACGAGAAGGCACGCCACGAGTGCACGGTCACCGCCGAGCAGTTGCGCTCGGCGCTGTTCGGGCCGGAGCCGAAGTTGTTCGCGCATGTGGTGGCGGACGAGTCCGGTCTGCTCGGCTGCGCCATCTGGTTCCTCAACTTCTCCACCTGGGACGGCGTGCACGGCATCTATCTGGAGGACCTCTACGTCCGGCCGGGAACCAGGGGTAAGGGCTACGGCAAAGCGCTGCTCACGGCCCTGGCGAAGGAAGCGGTCGACCAGGGCTACAGCCGCGTGTCGTGGGCGGTGCTGACCTGGAACAAGCCCTCGATCGACTTCTACGAATCGATCGGCGCCGTCGCTCAGGACGAATGGCTGGGCTACCGGCTGGCCGGCGACGCGCTCGGCAAGCTGGCCGCCGACGCGCGGTAGCGCGATGTCCTGGCTCCCGCCGCTCGATCTCACGTCCTGGCCCACCACCGCCGAAAAGGCCATGGCACTACAGGACGAACTGCGGCCGCTGATCTGTCCGGTCACCCCTCCGGGTGCGCGATTCCGCACGGTCGCAAGGCTCGATTCGGCCTACGCCGACACCGGGGCTGTGACCGCGGCCGTCGTCGTCCTGGCGGCCGACACCCTGCGGCCGGTCGCCTCAGCGGTCGCGCACGGCGCCGCCGCCTTCCCGTACGTTCCCGGCCTGCTGGCTTTCCGGGAGATCCCGGCCACGTTCGCCGCGCTCGAAAAGCTCTGCACCGCACCCGATCTCCTGGTCTGCGACGGGCAAGGACTCGCCCATCCGCGCCGCCGCTTCGGCCTCGCCTGCCACCTCGGCCTGCTCACCGGCGTGCCGACGATCGGCGTGGCGAAGACCGTGTGGGGCGAATATGCCGAACCGGGTCCCGAACGCGGTGCGGCCACCGACATCACCATCGACGGAGCGGTGGTCGGGCGGGCATTGCGCACCAGAGCGGGCGTCAAGCCGGTGTTCGTCTCCGTGGGTCATCGCATCGACCTCGACACCGCCTGCGCACAGGTGCTTGCGCTGACCCCGCGCTACCGGCTGCCGGAGACCACCAGGCACGCCGACCACCTCTGCCGGGCGGCGTTGCGCACGGCGACGGGGAACTAATCCGGTTCGACCCCGTAGTCCTGCGCCATCCAGCGCGTGGACGGCGGCGCGAACAGCAGCACCAGCGCGGCGACCGCGACCACCCCGAGCACCGTGCCGTAGACCGGCTGATGCGAGTCGGTGAGCAGCGACCAGGTGACCGGGAGCAGCAGCAGCTGCGCGATGACGGCGATGGCGCGGCCCCAGCGCTTCCCCAGCAGGAGCCCGATACCCGCGGCCAGCACCGCGCCGCCGAGGACGCCGAACCAGGCCGCGGTGCCGTAGCCGCTGGTCGTGGACTGGTCGTGCCCGAGCAGCCCCCGCACCACCAGCACGATCGCGACTCCCACGGCGACGACGCCCTCCAGCGTCACCAGTCCCCCGGCCGCCCGCACCGTCGTCGGCACCGTCCCCGCGGCCGCGCTCTTGTCGCTCACGATCGCGCCCCGCCCGCATCCGGCTCCGTCGCGCGCCGCAGCGCACGGTGTCCTCGCTTCCCTTGCTGACGCTCGTTCACGCGGCAAGCCTACGACCCCGCCGGTCCGCGTCATCGTCCCGGCGTACGCCCGTGCAGCGGCGTCCGGCGCATCGCTCGCCGCTTTTCGGGAGCCGGCCGGCCGCCAACTAGGCTGCCATCCGTGCGGACGCTGCTGATCGTGAACCCGAATGCCACCTCGACCACACCGGCGACCCGGGACCTCCTGGCGCACGCGTTGGAGAGCCGCACCCAGTTGACCGTTGCGCACACCCAGCACCGCGGCCACGCCGCCGAACTGGCCCAATGGGCAGCCACCAACGAAATGGACCTGATCGTCGTGCACGGCGGCGACGGGACGGTCAACGAGACCATCAACGGCTTCCTGCCGCTGCCCGTCCTCGACGACGGTCAAGCCTGGTTGCCGCGCCTCGGCGTGATCCCTGGCGGCTCGGCCAATGTCTTCGCCAGGGCGCTCGGCATCTCCCCCGACCCGGTGACCGCGACCAACCAGCTCATCGACCTGCTCACACTGGACGCCGATCGCCGGATCGGTCTGGGGCTGGCCGACGACCGCTGGTTCTGCTTCAGCGCCGGCGTCGGACTCGACGCCGACGTGTGCGAGGCGATCGACGCCAGCCGCGCCCGTGGCCGCGCCGCCACTCCGGGCCGCTATGTTCGAACAACAGTGCGACAATTCTTCCGCGCGAAACGGAAGGAACCCGGCGTTCAGGTCGAAATTCCCGGCCGCGATCCCGTGGACGGGGTGCATTACGCCTTCGTTACCAACACCACACCCTGGACATATCTCAACGCCACGCCGGTGCACACCAACCCTGGCACCCGGTTCGAAACCGGGCTCGGAGTGTTCGCGGTGCGCTCGATGGCCGTCCTCCCCACGCTCCTGCTCGCGCGACACCTCCTCGCGGCCAACGGGAATCCCAAGTCCCGCAATTTATTTCGCGAAGACGACGTTCCCGCCGTACGAATCGAGGCCAAAGAACCGATCGGCCTGCAAATCGATGGCGACTTCATCGGCAAGCGCAACGTGGTGGATTTCACTGCCGTGCCCGACGTGCTCGCCGTCGTCGCGCCGCGACCGCGCTGACGGGCGAAACACCGCGAAAAACATCGCGGGTAGTGCTGCGAAAAGCCGGTAGAGCGAGTACAAAGGACCGGGCAGGCTTCCCAACACGGGGGCCTTCAGAGCGTGAGCTTCCCCACGGTGCACCGCGTGCCTATTGACATCTACGGTGTTCGTGAAAGCATTCACAAGCAACCGTGCGGAAACATTCGAGTCGCACAAGTGAACGATCCACAAACCATCGGCGCCCTGCGCGGCGCCCAGCAAAGGAGCAGAGGAATGGACTGGCGCCACAAGGCCATCTGTCGCGATGAGGACCCCGAGCTGTTTTTCCCCGTGGGTAACAGTGGTCCGGCGCTCGCACAGATTGCCGATGCCAAGCTGGTCTGCGCTCGCTGCCCCGTAACCGCCGACTGCCTGTCCTGGGCCCTGAAGTCCGGACAAGACGCCGGCGTGTGGGGTGGTATGAGCGAAGACGAGCGCCGGGCGCTCAAGCGTCGCAACGCGCGCACCCGCACCCGCACCGTCGTCTGATCCAGAGACGACCGGCCTTACCGGGCCATTCAGCCCGGCCCGGTAACGCATTTCAGCCCGGCACCCGACGGTGCCGGGCTGTGTTGTTTTTGTACGCTCGTCCGCGAACTGGAAATGATCGGTCTCGCTTCGCGACGAATCCGGAAGCCGATCAATGCGGTTGCCTCGGACGGCAATATCGGCAGCGCGGATAACCGCGCGACACCGCCGCGGTTCGACTCGCGATCCAGCGGAACCTGTGGGAAAGTGGTTGGTTTCCAAGCGGCTTCGCACGGTCGCCAATCCATGCGACACCTCGCATTCCACTCGATGCGGACATTCACGAAGTCACCGCGCGGCAAGCCGCGAACGACACCTCGGTAGCGGCCCGCCCGCGACATCCGAGCAACAGCGCGCGGCGAGGGCGGACGCGACCGATATCGCGGCGGCGGAAACGCCGCCGCTCGCTCTCGACGTGGAGCTACCGCGCTGTACCCCTCGCGTACCGAACGGGCCGGTCAGCGGCCGGAACGACGCCCCAGCGGGACGCGCAGGACGGCATCGGTGCCGATGTCGGCGCCGGGGTGCAGGCCGATGGAACCGCCGAGTTCGGCGGTCACCAGGGTGCGCACGATCTGGAGGCCGAGCCGATCGGAGGATTCCAGGCTGAATCCGGGCGGCAGACCGCGGCCGTCGTCGCTGATGATCACGTCCAGCCAGCGGGCCGAACGCTCGGAACGGATTGTCACCGTGCCGTTTTCGCCGGAATCGAAGGCGTGCTCGATGGCGTTCTGCACCAGTTCGGTGAGCACCATCACCAACGGGGTCGCGCGCTCGGCGGAGAAGACGCCGAGGGAGCCGGCGCGGCGCACTTTGATGCGCGCGGTGTGCACCGTGGCCACGTCGGCCATGATCGGCAGCAGCCGGTCGACGACCTCGTCCAGATCGACCTCTTCGTCCACCGACATCGACAGCATCTCGTGCACCGAGGCGATGGAGGTGACCCTGCGCACCGATTCGGTGAGCGCGACCTGCGCCTCCTCGTTCTCGGTGCGGCGGGCTTGCAGGCGCAGCAGCGCGGCGACGGTCTGTAGGTTGTTCTTGACCCGGTGGTGGATCTCCCGGATGGTGGCGTCCTTGCTCAGCAGCGCGCGATCGCGCCGCTTCACCTCGGTGACGTCGCGCACCAGCACCGCGGCGCCTGCCAGCTCACCGTGCGGGCGCAGCACGAGGGTGCGCAGCAGCACGGTGGCTCCGCGCGCCTCGACCTCCATCCGCCGCCCGGTGCGCCCGGCCAGAGCGGCTTGGATGTCGCCGACCACCTCTTGGGCGTCGAACGGGTCGGTGATCAGCGAACGGGTGGTGGCGGCGAGATCCTGACCTGCCAGGTCGGCTTGCAGACCCATCCGGTGATAGGCCGACAAGGCGTTGGGGCTGGCGTAGACGACGATGCCCTCGGTGTCGAGGCGGATGAACCCGTCTCCCGCGCGCGGGCTGGAATGGGTGGCGGCGCGATCCTCCGTGGTCGGGAAGGTGCCGTCGGCGATCATCTGGCACAGGTCGTCGGCGCACGCCACGTAGGCGCTCTCCAGCTGACTGCGCACCCGGGAACGTTGCATGTCGGTGTCCCGGCTCAGTACCGCGATCACGTCGTCGCCGCAGCGGACCGGGATGGCCTCGCGGATCGCGTGCACCGGATGCGGGTGGTAGACGCCCGACGCCTCGACCTCGCTGTCTGATCGCACGATCTCGCCGCTGACCAGGGCGTCGAACACCTGCGGATGGTCTGCCCGCAGGGCGACCGTGCCCACCAGGTCCTCCTGGTGCACGGTGGGAGCGGTGGTGGGACGGCACTGCGCGACGCAGACGATGTCCGCGCCCTCGGTCACCGGTCCGGCGCCGACCCACAGCAGCAGATCGGCGAAGGACAGATCGGACAGCAGCTGCCAATCACCCACCACTCGCTGCAGATGATCCACGGCGACGCCGGGGAGGTCGGTGTGCTCGGCCAGCAGCTCGCTCAGTGTCGCCATGCAGATCTACCGCCGCAATCGATCAGGAGATGACCGCGATCAGGTGGCCCGCCTTGATCGCGTCGCCTTCCTTCACGCCGATCGAGGTCACCGTGCCGCTGGACTCCGCGACCACAGGGATCTCCATCTTCATCGACTCGAGGATCACCAGGGTGTCGCCTTCCTTCACCTCGTCGCCCTCCTTGGCGACCACCTGGTAGACGACCGACACCAGTTCGGCGAGCACTTCCTCAGCCATGACACCCCATATCCTCGTTGGCCTGCATCCGCTGACGGTACAGCCAACCACACGTGAAAGAATGGCCTTCAACCAGAAGGGAGACTACTCATGGGTAAGCGCGGACGTAAGAAGCGTAGCCGCAAGGGGAACGCAGCCAACCACGGCAAGCGGCCCAACGCCTGAGCGACGCTCGGCCCGCAAGCACGAAGCGGCACGCACTTCCAGCAGGAAGGCGTGCCGCTCGTGTCTCACCGATCGGACTAGTCGGAGGTCTCGACCGAAGTCTCCTTGGTCACGAACGTCCGGCGCAGCTCGACGGTCAGGCGTTCACGCAGCGACGCGGGCGCGCGATCACCGCCGCACTTGCGGCTGAGCAGGCTCTTGATCTTCTCTTCGATGCCGTAGGCCTCGATACAAGGGCTGCAGTGCTCCATGTGGTGCTGCAACCGTTCCCGAGTCGCGTCGTCGCACTCCCCATCCAGCATCAACCACACGTCGGCGAGCACCGCCGTGCAGTCGAGTTCCATGTCGGGGTCCCGCTCGGTACTCACTGCTTGACCTCCTGGCGTTCCCCCGAACGGTTGAATCCGCGCTCCCGCGCGACATCGGCGAGCAGACCCTTGAGCTGTTTCCGGCCGCGGTGCAGCCGGGACATCACCGTGCCGATGGGCGTGCCCATGATGTCGGCGATCTCCTTGTACGGGAAACCCTCGACGTCGGCGTAGTACACCGCCATACGGAACTCCTCCGGAAGTTCCTGCAGCGCGGCCTTGATGTCGTCGTCCGGCAACGCGTCCAGCGCCTCGACCTCGGCCGACCGCAGGCCCTGCGAGGTGTGCTCCGCGGTCGCGGCCAGCTGCCAGTCGGTGATCTCGTCGGTCGGATACTGCGCGGGCTGGCGCTGCTTCTTGCGGTAGGAGTTGATGTAGGTGTTGGTCAGGATCCGGTACAGCCAGGCACGCAGGTTGGTGCCCTCCCGGAACGACTTGAAGCCCTGGTAGGCCTTCACGTAGGTCTCCTGGACCAGGTCCTCGGCATCCGCCGGGTTCCTGGTCATGCGCAGCGCGGCGCCGTAGAGCTGGTCGAGCAGCGGGAGCGCGTCCCGTTCGAACCGCTGTGCCAGCTCGGCATCGTCGACGGCGGCGACATCGTCGGCCGCCACGTCATCGTCGCTCGTCACACCTGTCCCTTCGATCGCCGTACCTGCCAAATCTACCGGCATCGGCACATCGAAGGAGAATCCGCCGTCGGTCCGGGACACCTCGGTCCCCACCGGACGGTCGTCGAGCAGCACGGGCACAGGCATCTCCTTGTCGTCTCCATAGGGCCTGCTCACCGGTGGAAAGCATTCCGAGCGCGGTGTACCGGCTACAACATGCTCGAGCCGTCCGGTGTTCCCACCGGCCCGCGGGCGCCCGGCGAATTCGCGCGAAATCCCGTTGCGGGCCCGGCTGCGGCCGTCGTTAGGGTGTGGCTCATGGCAGCAGGCTCGACTCCGGCGATCCGCGCGTTGACCCAGGCGAAGGTGGCCCACCGGGTGCACACCTACCAGCACGATCCGCGCTCCGACTCCTACGGCACCGAGGCGGTCGACGCGCTCGGCGCCGAACTGGGGGTCGCGGCCGGGCAGATCTTCAAAACCTTGGTCATCGAACTCGCCACCGGCTCGCTCGCGGTGGCCGTGCTCCCGGTGCCGAACACGTTGTCGCTCAAGGCCGCGGCGGCCGCGCTCGGCGCGTCCAAGGCGAGCATGGCGGACAAGACGCGGGCGGAGAAGACGACCGGGTACGTCCTCGGTGGCATCTCCCCGCTCGGTCAACGCAAGCGGCTGCCCACCGTGATCGACGAATCGGCGCTGACCTGGGACCGGATGCTGTGCAGCGCAGGACGGCGCGGACTGGAGATCGAACTTGCGCCCGCCGACCTGATCCGGCTGACCGGCGCGGTGACCGCGCCCGTGACATCCGCGTAATTCGGCCACGATCGCCGCGATCTGTGCGTTACTGAACAGGCCAGATCGAACCGACTCGAGGATGTGATGCGAATGTCTACGCAGCAGCGTTTGCGCACCGTGATCGTCGCGTTGTTCGGAACTCTCGTCGTGGCTCTCGGTTCGGTAACGCTCCTCGCCCCCGAGGCAGCCGCCGCACCGGACAGCCCGCAGGTCACGCAGGTCAGCGATTCCGTGTTCGACTTCGACGGTCAGGGTTCGAAGAGTGACGACAAGGCCGGGAAAGCCGAGAAGCTGAGCGGCACTGTCACCACCAAGCTGATCGACCTGGTCGCCGGAATCATCAAGTGCGGGCTGAATATCGCTTCACCCAGCGTGAAGTGCAGTCTGTAATTTTTGCAGCGCCTGCGGCGCTGCGTGTTCGCGGCCCCCTTATGGCTCGCGTTCGACCGGCCGACGCTTGCTCCTTCGTCGCCTACGCGTCGACCGGTCGAACGCGATCCGGGCCGCGAACGGAGGATGCTCGGTCTCGCTTCGCTCGGAAGACGTGGTGGAGGTCGGCTGGGCACGTCAGCGGTCTTAGTCACGATTCAGCGCGCGCCCGATGGCGACCGTCCAGTCGAGCGCCACCCACGGCGCTCGGAATGCGGCTTCAACTGATGGAGCTGGGTCCGGCGACGAACGGCGGATGCTCGGTCTCGCTATCTCTAGGCCGGAGCTGGGTTGATGCCGTTTGTGCAGGGGCGGTCGCTGCGAGACGTGAGCGCGGTGCATAGCGCGGCCTTCGATCGCCCATCGCGCACGCAAGTCTTCACGGTGGAGATCCGAGTCGGGCCGATATCCGATTGCGCGTCACTCCGCACGAACAGGACCGTTGTTTGCAGTTGCGCGGGAGTCCGGGCGTTGGTCAGTGAACCTTTACAGCAGGCTGATCTGCTCGGCTTCCTTCTGTTCATCCACTGGGGCGAGTAGTTCCGGGCCGTTGTTGCGGACGCTGTTGACCAGGGCGGGCACCGGGCGGGGCACGATTCCGGCGACGACCTCCTCGGAAGGGGTCTCCAGCAGGCTCGCGGGAGCCGGGTGATCGGGGTCCAGCCAGGCGTCCCAGTGTTCGCGGGGCATGGGCAGCGGCATACGGTCGTGGATGCGGGTGAGGTCGCCGACCGCGTCGGTGGTGAGGATGGTGCACGACAGCAGCGGGGCGCTCTCCGGCTGCGAACGGTCGCGCCAGACCGACCACAGACCTGCCATGTAGAGCCGGGAACCGTCCGCGTTGGCCATGTAGTACGGGTGCTTGGCGACCTTGCCTTTTCCGCCCTTGTCGCCGTTCGGCTCGACGACCCACTCGTACCAGCCGTCCATCGGCACCAGGCAGCGCCGGTATTTCACCGCGTCACGGAAGGAAGGCGTGGTGGCGGCCTTGTCGGCGCGGGCGTTGAACAGCGGTTTGCCTTTGACCGGGACGCCTGGCTCGGCCGCTTTCGTCCACACCGGGATCAGTCCCCAGCGCATGCGCCGGATACGCAGTTTGGGGTCATCGTCTTCGCGGCCTTGGTCGTGCCGCTCGACCACGGTGAGCACCTGGGTGGTCGGAGCGACGTTGTAATTGGTGAACGAACCCTGGTCGGCCGCGCCGGTCTCATCGATCGCATCCAATTCGACCGCGAGCCTGCCGGGGTTGGTCGTGGTCGCATATCGTCCGCACATATCCCGATAGTCCCACTTGCCACCGACAGCGTCGGGAAGAATTGGTGCATAGCTGATGACCTGTTGAGAGTTGTGGCATAGCATTCTCTCATCGGAAGGACGGGTCGCCCGTCCACTCGGACCCGCGCATCGACCGTCCACCGCAGACGGCAAGAGGAGAACCACTGTGACATCCACCGACACCAAACCCGCCGATCACGACACGGCACTGACGTCGGTCAATCCGGCGACAGGCGAGGTGATCGGCACGCACGTCATCGCCGACGACGCGGCGGTCGCCGCCGCGGTCGCCAAGGCGCGCGCAGCCGCCGCCACGTGGGGCGCGCTGAGTTTCGACCAGCGGCGCACGCATCTGCTGCGCTGGTCGAGCAGGCTGGTGCAGAAATCGGAGGAATTCTGCGCGCTGATCCACGCCGAGAACGGCAAGCCGGTCGACGACGCCTTCCTGGAATTGATGCTCGCCCTCGAGCACATCTCCTGGGCGGCCAAGAACGCCAAGAAGGTGCTCGGCCCGAAGAAGGTCTCCCCCGGCGCGTTGATGTCGAACTTCAGCGCCCGGCTCGAGCAGCGCCCGCTCGGCGTCGTCGGCGTGATCGGTCCGTGGAACTACCCGGTCTACACGCCCAACGGCTCCATCGCCTACGCGCTGGCCGCGGGCAACACCGTCGTGTTCAAGCCGAGCGAGTACTCCACGAGCATCGGCAACTTCCTCGCCGACGCGTTCGCCGAAGCCAATCGCGAACTGCCAGAGGGCGTCTTCATCACGATCAACGGGTATGGCGCCACCGGCGCGGCGCTGGTCCGCTCGGACATCGACAAGATCGCGTTCACCGGCTCCACCGCCACCGGTAAGCGGATCATGGCCGCCGCCGCCGAGCGGCTCACCCCCGTGCTGCTCGAGTGCGGCGGCAAGGACGCGGTGATCGTCGCCCCCGACGCCGACATCAAGGCCGCGGCCGACGCGGTCGCCTGGGGCGCCACCGCCAACAGCGGCCAGACCTGCGCCGGCGTCGAGCGGGTCTACGTCGACCGTTCGGTGCGCGAGGAGTTCGTCGCGGAGGTCAAGCGCATCCTCACCGACATCAAGCCCGGCTCCGACGACAAGGCCGCCTACGGCCCGATGACCATGCCGAGCCAGATCGACATCGTGCGCCGCCACATCGATGACGCGCTGAAGAACGGCGGCACCGCGGTGCTCGGCGGCCCCGAATCGGTCAAGGCGCCGTTCATCGAACCCGTCGTGCTGGTCGACGTGGACGAGAACTCCGAGGCGGTGGCCGAGGAGACCTTCGGCCCGACCATCACCATCCGCACCGTCGACAGCGTCGACGAAGCGGTGAAACTGGCCAACAACTCCAAGTACGGCCTGTCCTCCGCGGTCTACTCGAAGAAGAACGGCCTGGACATCGCACGCAAGCTGCGCGTCGGCGCCACCTCGGTGAACTCCGTGCTCGCCTTCGCCGCCATCCCCGGCCTGCCCTTCGGCGGCGTCGGCGATTCCGGCATCGGCCGCATCCACGGCGAACCGGGCCTGCGCGAGTTCACCCGCCCGCACTCGATCGCGGTGCAGCGCTTCACCGTTCCCGGCATGGCGTTGCTGAGCTACAGCCGCACCGACTCCACGATGAAGCTGCTGCGCAAGCTCGTCCCGTTCCTGCACGGACGGCACAAGTAAGAACCCGACGGCCGGGGCCGGGCACTCGACCCCATCGAGCGCCCGGCCCCGCGCCATAGGTGAGACCAACCGAGCATCCGCCAGGTGAACGCGCCTGCGAGGCGCTATGAGACCGGACGAAGTCGGCCGCGCGTCGTCCGCGCCCCCGATGACAACCGGGGCACTCGACCGGCACAGCTCGCGTGCATCCCCGATCCGGTGTGTTTTCCACCGCAACAACTTCGGCCGACCCGCCGGGTCGGAGCGAGACCGAGCATGCGCCATCCGCCGCCGCGTGGTGACAAGAACAAGCGGCAGCCGAGCCGAACCACTACAAACCATGCACCAGTAGGGGTCGATACCGACGCACCGCACTGCAACCACGCCTTCCGAGCGCAGCGAGACCGAACACCCCGCTCGCGGCCAGCGAGCCCACCAAGAGGCCGCGAACACGCAGCACCGCAGGCGACAAACGACAACGGCAGTCGGACCCGATCCGGCACCGCCCACCACAAACCGCATGCACTCGATAGCAAGCTCGGACACCGACGCGCCCAGCGCACCGCAACCACGTCTTTCGAGCGAAGCGAGACCAAGCATGCGCGTTCGCGGCCCGGCTCGCGTTTGCGTGGCCGCCGCGTACGCGACGAAGGAGCAAGCGGCGGTCGCGCAAACGCGAGCCATGAGAGGGCCGCGAACACGCAGCGCCGAAGGCGCTGCCAATCAGCACCGTGTGATGATGGACTGGTGAACTTTTGGCCAGCGCCCCATGTCGAGGTCCCCGTACACGCGACCGTGACCCTGCCCGGGTCGAAATCGATCACGAACCGGGCGCTCATCCTGGCCGCCCTTGCCGACGGTCCCTCCACCATCACCGGTGCGCTGCGCAGCCGGGACACGAACCTGATGATCGCCGCGCTGTGCGCGCTCGGCGTCGGCATCGAGGGTGAGGGCGACACGTTGACCGTCACTCCGGCCCCGCTGGGCGGCGGCACGGTCGACTGCGGGCTCGCGGGCACGGTGATGCGCTTCTTGCCGCCGGTCGCCGCCTTGGCGTCGGGCGATGTGGCCTTCGACGGTGACGAGCAGGCCAGGATCCGGCCGCTGCGCACCATACTGGACGCGCTGCGCTCGCTCGGCGCCGATATCGACGGCGACGCCTTGCCGTTCACCGTGCACGGCACCGGCGCGCTGCGCGGCGGCACCGTGACGATCGACGCGTCCGGATCCTCGCAGTTCGTCTCGGGTCTGCTGCTGTCGGCCGCGCGCTTCGACGAGGGCTTGGTGGTGCACCACGACGGCAAGGCGCTGCCGTCTATGCCGCACATCGAGATGACCGTGGAGATGCTGCGCCGCGCAGACGTGCGGGTGCAGGCGCCCGCGGACAGCTTCAAGGCGCAGACCTGGACCGTCGAGCACGGGCCGATCCGCGCGGTGGACTGGGAGGTGGAGCCGGACCTGTCCAACGCCACCCCGTTCCTGGCCGCGGCCGCGATCACGGGCGGAACGGTCAGCATCCCGCACTGGCCGCGGCTGACCACCCAGCCGGGTGACGTCATCCGCGAGATCCTGGTGCGCATGGGCGCGGAAGCGCGGATCTTCGACGGCGTGCTCACCGTGCACGGCCCCGACCGGCTCGCGGGCATCGATATCGACCTGCACGACGTGGGCGAGCTGACGCCCACCGTGGCGGCGCTGGCCGCGCTGGCCGACTCGCCGTCCGTGCTGCGCGGCATCTCCCATCTGCGTGGGCACGAGACCGACCGGCTGGCCGCGCTGTCCACCGAGATCAACCGCCTCGGCGGCAAGGTGACCGAGACCGAGGACGGACTGGAGATCGTGCCCGCCGACCTGCACGGCGGCAAATGGCATTCCTACGCCGACCACCGGATGGCCACGGCGGGAGCCATTCTCGGCCTTCGGGTGCCCGGCGTGGAGATCGAGGACATCGGGACCACGGCCAAGACCCTGCCGAATTTCGTCGCCTTGTGGGAGCAGATGCTCGAGCCCGCGCTATCCGACGAGGGAGCGGCGCACTGAACCGGGGACGACGATCAGCGGCCAGCTACGACGAATCCGACGTCCGGGTTCGTCCGGGGCGCAGTTCCCGTCCCCGCACGAAGACCCGGCCGCAGCACAACGACGCCCAGTCGGCCATGGTGGTGTCGGTCGACCGGGGCCGGTGGGGATGCGTCCTCGGCGGTGATCCGGATCGCCGCATCGTCGCGATGCGCGCCAGGGAGCTGGGCCGCACGCCGATCGTGGTCGGCGACCAGGTGGACGTGGTCGGCGACCTGTCCGGGCGACCGGACACCCTCGCGCGTATCGTCCGGGTCGCCGACCGCAGGACGGTGCTGCGCCGCACCGCCGACGACACCGATCCGTTCGAGCGCATCGTGGTCGGCAACGCGGAGCGGCTGTTCATCGTGGTCGCGCTCGCCGACCCGCCCCCGCGCACCGGTTTCGTGGAGCGCGCCATGGTCGCCGCCTATGCCGGTGGGCTGCAACCGGTTCTGTGCTTGACCAAGCACGATCTGGCGGCCGATTCCGAATTCGCGGCCACGTTCGAGGATCTCGATCTCACCATCGTCTACGGCGGCATCGACGATCCGCTCGATCCGGTCCTCGACCTGCTCACCGATCACCTCACCGCGCTGATCGGCCACTCCGGCGTCGGCAAGTCGACGCTGGTCAATCGTCTTGTCCCGGAAGCGGAGCGGGCCGTGGGCGAGGTGTCCGGCGTTGGCAAGGGCAAGCACACCTCCACCCAGTCGGTGGCGCTCCCCCTGCCCGGAGGCGGCTGGGTCATCGACACACCCGGCGTGCGATCGTTCGGCCTGGCGCACATCACCCCGGACGACGTGATCGCCGCGTTCACCGACCTCGCCGACGCCATCGAGGACTGCCCGCGGGGCTGCACCCATCTCGGCCCGCCCGCCGATCCGGAATGCGCGCTGGACCAGCTGCCGGGCAAGGAACACCGGGTGGTCGCCATCCGCCGTCTGCTCGTCGCCCTCATGTCCAACGACCCCTGGTGATCGTCTCGGCCTACCGCGACGGTGCGGGACCGCCCGGTTCGCGCCGCCGTTTCCGGCCTCGATGCGCGCTGGCCCCGGCGCGTCCGGACCGGAAGCAGCCGGAGCTCCCGAACGACCCCTCGTGATCGGTCGAAAGCCTCTACCGCACAGCGGGTCCCGCTAACGTTCGGGCCCTGCCGCCGAGGGCTCGGAGCGTTGTCCATGCCCTCCGAAGGCAATCCGCCTATCCCTTGTCTCGAGGACCTATGGACAGCTCTGCCCGCGCGAAAGCCACCATGTACAACACATTTCTCGTCGCCACCACGGCGGCCGCACTGCTGCTCGGCGGCAGCCAGACCGCCCTCGCCGCACCCGGTTCCGGCTCGGCGTCCGGCAGTTCCGGATCGGCGTCGGGCAGTTCCGGATCGGCGGGAGGAAGCTCTGGACCTGCCCGCAGCGCCGCGGACCGGAAGTTCCTACGCGAAAGCTATTACGCCGGAGCCGATTACGACGTCCAAGACGCGGCGATAGCGCTGGCGCATTCGGAGTGCAACTGGCTCGACGCGCACGGCAATTCGGCCCGCAATCACATCACACTCGCCGAGAGTTCTCGCGACGCCGTCGAGTATCCCTACATCTTCTTGGACGCCGCGATCGATGCGTACTGTCCGTGGAACAGCATCTGACCCTCCGAATCATCCGAGAACGACGAAGGCGCCCAGAGAAGCTCTGAGCGCCTTCGTAGTTCAGCGGATCAGTGGCGGCGGCGGGACTTCGGGCCGCGGCGGCCCTTCGCCTCCGCGCGGGCGGCCTCGCGGCGCTCGCGCCGGGTCTGCTGCGGGCCACCGTCCACGCCGTACTCCTCGGCGTCGCTGTGCACCGCGGCGCGGCCGCCCTCGTCAGGGCCGGAGTAGCTGAAACCGCGCGGAGCGGTGTCATCGATACCCCTGGCGCGCAGCGCCGCCGGCGCGCCGTGCCCGTTGGCGACCTGCGCCTCCTCGGTGGGCAGCGGACGCGGGGCGGTCATGGCTCCGACCGGCGAACGAAGACCGGTACCGACGGCGACGCCTTCCGGCTGCGGTTGCTGCACCTCGACCTGCAGGTTGAACAGGAAGCCGACCGACTCCTCCTTGAGACCGTCGAGCATCGCGGTGAACATGTCGAAGCCCTCGCGCTGGTACTCCACCAGCGGGTCACGCTGGGCCATCGCGCGCAGGCCGATGCCCTCCTTGAGGTAGTCCATCTCGTAGAGATGTTCCCGCCACTTGCGGTCGAGCACCGACAGCAGCACCTGCCGTTCCAGATTGCGCATGCTGCCCTCGCCCGCGAGACCGTCGATCTCGGCTTCGCGGCGCTCGTAGGCGGCGTGCGCGTCGTCCAGCAGCGCCTCCAGCAGTTCCTCGCGGGTGAGCTCGCCGGCCTCGCCGATGTCGGTTTCGCCGGTCAGGTCCCGGTAGTCCAGGCTCACCGGGTACAGCGTCTTCAGCGCCGTCCACAGCTTGTCCAGATCCCAGTCCTCGACGTAGCCCTCGGCGGTGGCGCCGTCCACGTAAGCGGTGATCACGTCGGTGATCATGCTCTGGACCTGGCCCTCCATGTCCTCGCCGCGCAGGATCCGGTTGCGCTCGCCGTAGATGACGGTGCGCTGCTGGTTCATCACCTCGTCGTACTTGAGCACGTTCTTGCGGATCTCGAAGTTCTGCTGCTCGACCTGCGTCTGCGCGCTCTTGATGGCCTTGGAGACCATCTTCGCCTCGATCGGCACGTCGTCGGGCAGATTCAGCCGGGTCATGATCGCTTCCAGCGCCGCGCCGTTGAACCGGCGCATCAGCTCGTCGCCCAGCGACAGGTAGAAGCGGGACTCACCCGGGTCGCCCTGACGGCCGGAACGGCCGCGCAGCTGGTTGTCGATGCGGCGCGACTCGTGCCGCTCGGTGCCGAGCACGTAGAGGCCGCCGGCGTCGCGCACCGCGTCGGCGTCCTCGGCGGTCTGGGCCTTGACCTGGTCCAGCGTCGGCAGCCAGGCGCGCTCGTACTCCTCCGGCGTCTCGACCGGGTCCAGACCCTGCTTGCGCAGCAGGATGTCGGCGATGATGTCCGGGTTGCCGCCGAGCACGATGTCGGTACCGCGGCCGGCCATGTTCGTGGCGACGGTCACCGCGCCCGGCCTGCCGGCCTCGGCGATGATCTCGGCTTCCTTCTCGTGGAACTTCGCGTTCAGCACGTTGTGCGGAATGCCGCGCTTGGTGAACTGCTTGGACAGGTACTCCGAGCGCTCGACGCTGGTGGTGCCGATCAGCACCGGCTGGCCCTTCTCGTGCCGCTCGGTGACGTCGTCGACCACGGCGGAGAACTTGGCCTCCTCCGTCTTGTAGATCAGGTCGGACTGGTCGGCGCGGATCATCGGCTTGTTGGTCGGGATCGGGACCACGCCGAGGTTGTAGATCTGGTGCAGCTCGGCCGCCTCGGTCTCGGCGGTGCCGGTCATGCCGGAGAGCTTGTCGTAGAGGCGGAAGTAGTTCTGCAGGGTGATCGTGGCCAGGGTCTGGTTCTCCGGCTGGATCTCCACCCCTTCCTTGGCCTCGATCGCCTGGTGCATGCCCTCGTTGTAGCGGCGCCCGACCAGGATGCGGCCGGTGAACTCGTCGACGATGATCACCTCGCCGTCGCGGACGATGTAGTCCTTGTCGCGGGTGTAGAGCTCCTTGGCCTTGATGGCGTTGTTCAGGTAGCTCACCAGCGGCGAGTTGGCGGCCTCGTAGAGGTTGTCGATGCCGAGCTGGTCTTCGACGAACTCGACGCCGGCCTCGTGCACGCCGATCGTGCGCTTCTTGATGTCGACCTCGTAGTGCACGTCCTTCTTCAGCAGCGGCGCGATGCGCGCGAACTCGGCGTACCACTTCGACGACGCGTCGGCGGGACCGGAGATGATCAGCGGGGTGCGCGCCTCGTCGATGAGGATGGAGTCGACCTCGTCGACGATGGCGAAGTTGTGCCCGCGCTGCACCAAGTCGTCCAGCGAGTGCGTCATGTTGTCGCGCAGGTAGTCGAAGCCGAACTCGTTGTTCGTGCCGTAGGTGATGTCGGCGTTGTAGGCCACCCGCCGCTGGGCGGGGCTCATGCCGGACAGGATGACGCCGACCTCGAGGCCGAGGAAGCGGTGCACGCGGCCCATCCACTCCGCGTCGCGCTTGGCCAGGTAGTCGTTCACCGTCACGACGTGCACGCCGTCACCGCTGATCGCGTTCAGGTACGCGGGCAGCACACAGGTCAGGGTCTTGCCCTCACCGGTCTTCATCTCGGCGATGTTGCCGGTGTGCAGCGCCGCGCCGCCCATGACCTGCACCTTGTAGTGCTTCTGGCTGAGCACGCGCCAGGACGCCTCCCGTGCGACCGCGAACGCCTCGGCCATCAACTGGCCGAGCGGATCGGGCTCGCCGTCCTCGACCATCTCGGCGTACCGCTCGCGGAACTCGTCGGTCTTGGCCCGTAGCTCCGCGTCGCTGAGGTCTTCGTACTCCGGTTCGAGGGCGAGGACTTGGTCGGCGAAATGCGAGAGCCGCTTGACAATGCGACCCTCACCAATCCGTAGCAACCTCGTCAGTGTCAGCGCAGGCACGGGTCTCGTCAGTCCTCTGGTCGGTGTGTCAAATCTGTCGTCGGCCCCCGGGCCGGTGCGGCCCACGCGGTTGCGCGGAATCCGCTGCATGCCCCATGGTAATGCTCTGTTCGATGGCAGCGCCTTCGGCGCTGCGTGTTCGCGGCCCCTTTGTGGCTCGCGTCCGAGTGACCGCCGCTGGCGACTTCGTCGCGGACGCGGCGGTCACTCGGACGCGAGCCGGGCCGCGAACGGCGGATGCTCGGTCTCGCTTCGCTCGAAAGACGTGGTTGAGGTGGGTGGTTGCGTGTGGTGGTAGCGGCATGACCTCGGTGTATGCGGCCCTGCGGAGCTGGGTAGCGGTATAGCTGAGCGGTTTCGCAGGAGCGATCACGCCGCCGCGACTGACGCTGGTTCCCGTCCGCCGGCTGTGCCGAGGTGATCGCTGCTCCTGGTTCGGCGGAAGTGGTCGTTCGGTTCGGGTCGGGGCCGAGAGTTGGATCACCTCATCCGCGCCGGTAGGCGCCGTCGGACGCGGCGGAGAGGAGTTGTGGGAACGGCACTGCTTGTGGCTTTCTGGCGAGCGTGATGGCGGCCGCGCGGGAAGTAGGCCAAGCACATGCCTCTCTCGGGTTTCTCGGCAGCGAGGGGTTGGGGTGCAGCTTCGGGCTGGTCGGCGGGCCTGGGCCGTTTCCGGTAGCGCCGCCGGGCGCGATCGGATCTTTGCCCTGCACCTCGGTCCGCCCTGTGATCGAATCGGTTCGCAGAACTCGAGTGGGCCAGCGTGTCATGGAACTCCGGCGCGGAAAAACGTGTACGGAATTCATCAGAAATGGCGCAACAGCCGGGCCGACGGTCGGTGCGGCAGCACAATGAAGCGGGGACGGCATCGGAGAAGGAGCACCGGGCAGCGTGATCACGAGACTGACGCCGCAGGACACGGCCTTCTACCGGCTCGAGTCGAGCAGCAATCCGATCCATATCGGCTCTCTCGCGATCGTGCGGAACACCGAAATCGGCGACGGCGCGGGCGAGGCGATCCTGGACTACGACCGGCTGGTCGATCTGGTCGAGAGCAGGCTCTCGCTGGTGCCCAGATACCGGCGCAAAGTGCGGGAGATCCCGCTGTCGCTCGGGCGGCCGGTATGGGTCGAGGACAGCCGGTTCGACATCACCTACCACGTCCGGCGTTCGGCTCTGCCCGGTCCGGGCACCGACGAGCAGCTGCACGATCTGGTCGCCCGGCTCGTCTCCCACCCCTTGGATCCAGCCCGTCCGCTGTGGGAGATGTACCTGATCGAACGGTTGTCCGACGGCCGCTGCGCCATCTTCACCAAGACGCATGCCGCCCTGGTGGACGGGGACACCGCGCTCGAGATCGGGCACGTGATCCTCGACGCCGGGCCTGCGCCCCGCGAACTGGCCTGCGACGACTGGATCGCCCCGCGCGAGCCCGGCGAGATGGAACTGCTGGTGGGCGCGCTCGCCCATCTCGCCGCACAGCCGCGCAAGGCCGTCGAGGTGGCCAGGGACGCCAGCGCGGGCGCGTTCGCGGTGCTCGGGACGGCGGGCAAGGCGGTCGAGTCGGTCATCGGCGCGGTGCGCACCGCGGCGACCGGAGCGCCCGCCAGCCCCCTGAACACACGTACCTCGCGAAATCGGCGCTTCGACGTGGTGCGCACCGACCTGGCGGACTACCGCACGATCCGCAGGCGGTTCGATTGCTCGACCAACGACGCCATCCTCGCGGTGGTCACCGGCGCGCTGCGCAACTGGCTGCTCTCGCGCGGGGAAGCGCTGACCGAGTCCACCACGCTGCGGGCGGTGGTGCCGATGTCGGTGTACGTCGAGGGGAACGACGGCGACCAGACGCACTCGGCGAGCGAGGTGTCGTCGTTCCTGATCGATCTGCCGGTCGGCGAACCGAACCCGGTGATGCGGTTGTCGCACATCGCGCACGCCACCGAGCTCAACGGACGTCAGCGGCGCGGCGTCCGCGCGCGGACGCTCGTGCACCTGGCCGGTTTCGCTCCGGCCAGCCTGCATGCGATGAGTGTGCGCGCGGCGAGTACGTTCGCAGAACACACGTTCAATCTGGTGATCACCAACGCGCCGGGTCCGCAAGCGCCGATGTACATCGGCGGCGCGCGGATGCTGGAGATGTACCCGGTGTCGCCACTGCTGCGCAATCAGGCGTCGAGCATCGGGATCACGTCCTACGACGGACGTGTCTTCTACGGTCTCAACGCCGACCGCGACGCGATGGCCGACATCGGCGTGCTCGCCACGGCGGTGCGCGATTCCATGGAGGAGATGCTCGGTGCCTGCGTCTGATCAGAAGAAGCTGCGGGTCTACATCCCGGCTACGGTGCCGATGCTGCGCGAGCTGGTCGACAACCGGGAACTGGCTGCCGTCGGCGGGACCGCGTTCGCGGTGACGCCCACGCTGCGCGAGGCCTACGCCTCCGGCGACGACGAGGAACTCGGGGAAGTCGCCATGAACGAGGCCGCGCGCGCTTCACTGCGACTGCTCGCCGCCGAACGCGATGCGGTCTCGCAGGAGGCCGGCGACGAGGACGCGCCGGTCGCGGGCGGCAGCCCGGTCTACCGCCGTGCGGTCATCGCCGCCGACGTGACCGGCGCGAAGCTGCGACCCGACCTCGACGACGCGGTGGTCCGGCTGGCGGGCCCGATCGGCTACCAGCAGATCGCCTCCGTGCACGTCGACCTGGCCGACGCCGAACCTCAGGTGGCCAAGGCCGTCGACGTGGTGGACGCCGCCGATCTCGGCGACACCGACGCGGAGTTCGTCCTCGGCGACGCCGAGGACCATCAATTGGCCTGGTACGCGGCCCAGGAGCTGCCGTTTCTGCTCGAGCTGCTGTGAATCGCGACGGTGGGCGCGCCACTGGCCCACCGCCGTAACCTACGATGCCGTAACCTTGCTGGCGAGGGCCTCCGATCGGCGAGTCGGCGGCCCGCGCATCCGACGACAGGGAGACCAACGGCAGCGATGGGTTCGAAAATTGGGAGCTTCTCCGTGCGAAGTGTCCGCGCGTGGCTGGAGGCGCCTGCCGCGAGTGTCGCGGAGCGCGGCGGCAAGCTGAACGTGCTGCGCGGCGCCGTGGCGCGGGTGACCACACCGTTGCTGCCCGACGACTACCTGCACCTGGCCAACCCGCTGTGGTCGGCGCGCGAGCTGCGCGGGCGCATCGTCGAGGTGCGCAAGGAGACCGCCGACTCCGCGACGCTGGTGATCCAGCCGGGCTGGGGTTTCGACTTCAAATACCAGCCCGGCCAGTACATCGGCATCGGCATCCTGGTCGACGGCCGCTGGCATTGGCGCTCGTACTCGCTGACCTGCCCGCCGGATTGGTCCGACCCCGGCCACGGCGGCAAGCGGCTGATCTCCATCGCCGTGAAGGCGATGCCGGAGGGCTTCCTGTCCAGCCATCTGGTCAGCGGCGTTCCGGTCGGCACCATCGTCCGGCTGGCCGCGCCGCAAGGCGGCTTCGTGCTGCCGTACCCGCCGCCGCGGAAAGTGCTGTTCCTCACCGCGGGCAGCGGCATCACCCCCGTGATGTCCATGCTGCGCGCGATGGACCGTCGCGAGGTGTTCACCGACGTGGCGCACCTGCATTCGGCCCGCACCGCCGACGACGTGATGTTCGGTGCGGAACTGGCCGAGCTGCACGAGCGCAATGCGGGCTTCGACACCCGGCTGCATCTCACCGCAGAGCGGGGCAAGTTCGCCCTCGCCGATCTCGACACCGAGTTCCCGGACTGGCGCGAGCGCCAGACCTGGGCCTGCGGCCCAGCCGGGATGCTCGACGAGATCGAGCAGCACTGGCGCGAGGCAGGCCTGTCGGACCGGCTGCACGTGGAGCGGTTCGAGATCGAGCGCTCCGCGGTCGGCGAAGGCGGCACGGTCACCTTCGGCAAGACCGGCCGCACCGTCGCCGCCGACGGCGCGACCAGCCTGCTCGAGGCAGGCGAGTCGGCGGGCGTTCAGATGCCGTTCGGCTGCCGGATGGGCATCTGCCAGACCTGCGTGGTCACCTTGAGTTCCGGGCACGCGCGCGACCTGCGCAACGGTGAGGAGCGCCGCGAAGGCGACAAGGTGCAGACCTGCATCTCGGCCGCGGCGGGCGACTGCACCCTGGACGTGTAGTCCGCCAGGTACCCTCGAGGTGTATCGAGTAGGGAAAGGACCCCGGTGGCCATCACCGACATCAAGACCTTCGCCCACCTCACGGCGACCGATATCGAGACACTGGGCCAGGAACTCGATTCCATCCGGCGTTCGGTGGAGCTGTCCCGTGGCGAGCGCGACGCGAAATACATCCGGCGCGCGATCGCAGCGCAACGCGGTCTCGAGGTAGCCGCCAGGGTAGTGCTGTTCGGCAGCCGCAACCGCTGGGCCTGGTTGACCGGTACCGCGTTGCTGTCGGTGGCCAAGATCATCGAGAACATGGAGCTCGGGCACAACGTCAGCCACGGGCAATGGGACTGGATGAACGACCCGGAGATCCACTCCAGCTCCTGGGAGTGGGACATGACGGGTCCCTCCGCGCAGTGGCGCCGGGCGCACAACTACTCCCACCACACCTATACCAACGTCCTGGGCAAGGACGAGGATCTCGGGTTCGGCATCCTGCGGATGACCCGCGACGAGCAGTGGCGGCCGATCCACCTGGTGCAGCCGCTGGCGAATCTGCTGCTGGCCGCGACCTTCGAGTGGGGCATCGCGCTGCACGACTGGAGCATCGAGAAGGAGCTGTCGAACACGCCGCGCTGGCACCTGACCTCGGAGCCGAACAGGGCATTCGCGCGCAAGATCTGCCGTCAGGTGGCCAAGGACTTTCTCATCCACCCCGCGCTCACCGGTCCGGCGTTCAAGCACACGTTGAAGGCCAACGCGACGGCGAACCTGGTGCGCAACCTGTGGGCGTACGCGGTGATCTTCTGCGGCCACTTCCCCGACGGCGCGGAGAAGTTCACCATCGAGCAGTTGGAGAACGAGACCAGCGGCGAGTGGTATCTGCGCCAGATGCTCGGCAGCGCGAACTTCAAGGCCGGGCCCGCCATGGCGTTCATGAGCGGCAACCTCTGCTACCAGATCGAGCACCACCTGTTCCCCGATCTGCCGAGCAATCGGTATCCGGAGATCGCGGTGCGCGTGCGCGAGCTGTGCGACAAGTACGACCTGCCTTACACCACCGGGTCGCTGGGCAAGCAGTATCTGCTGGCCTTCCGCACGATCCACAAGCTGGCGCTGCCGGACCGCTTCCTCAAGGCCACCGCCGACAACGCGCCGGAGACCTCGTCGGAACGCAAGTTCGCCGGCATCACGCTGCCGTCACGCGGCACGGAGTCCACCCACTGGCTGCGCGTCGATCCGGAGACCGGCAAGCGGCGCGGTCTGCGTTCGGCGCTGCACGAGGCGAAGATCGTGCTGCGCGAGAAGGCGCGGCAGGAGAAAGAGATGCTCCGCGAGGCCAAAGCGGCCCTGCAGGAGAAGGCCGAACACGAGCGGCAGGTCCTGCGCGATGCCAAGCTCGCGCTCCAGGAGCGCGCCCGCCACGAACAAGCGGCGCTGCGCGAGAAAGCCAAGCGCGACAGGCGTTTTCGCTTCCAGCGAAGGGTGCGCTAACGTACCAGTCGAGCCTCGGTATCGCAATAGGGTATTTGACACATCCCCAAGCCAGATCTCGGAACCTACGCTGTCGTAACTTACGGTAAGGTAACCCGTATGGCGATCTCGGATGTCAAGGAATACGCGCATCTCACCGAGGCCGACGTGGAAGCACTCGGCGCGGAATTCGACGCGATCCGGCGGGAAATCGAAGCCTCGCGCGGCGCGCGCGACGCGAAGTACATCCGCAACGTCATCCGGTTGCAGCGCGCTCTCGAGATCGGTGGCCGGGCGGTGCTCTTCGCCAGTCCCAAGCGCCCGGCGTGGCTGGCGGGCGTCGCCCTGCTCAGCACCGCCAAGATCATCGAGAACATGGAGATCGGGCACAACGTCATGCACGGGCAGTGGGACTGGATGAACGATCCGGAGATCCACTCCAGTTCGTGGGAATGGGACAACACGGGCGCGGCCAAGCACTGGAAGCACACCCACAACTACCTGCACCACAAGTACACCAATGTGCTCGGCATGGACGACGACATCGGCTACGGCCTGCTGCGGGTGACCCGTGACCAGCGCTGGAAGCCGTTCAACCTGGGCAACCCGGTCTACAACCTGGTGTTGCAGCTGTTCTTCGAATACGGCGTCGCGATCCAGCACCTGGAGCTGGGCAAGCTGGTCGCGGGCCGGTACAAGCCGGGCACCCCCGAGCGCGCCGACTTCGAGCGCAGGCGTGACGAAGCGCTCACCAAGATGGGCAAGCAGGTCCTCAAGGACTACGTGATCTTCCCCGCCCTCACCGGTCGCGCGTTCTTCTCCACGCTGACGGCCAACCTGGCCGCGAACGCCATCCGCAACGTGTGGTCCAACGCGGTGATCTTCTGCGGGCACTTCCCCGACGGCGCGGAGAAGTTCACCAAGGCCGACATCGACGGCGAAACGCAGGGCGAGTGGTATCTGCGCCAGATGCTCGGCAGCGCGAACATCTCCGGCGGCCCGGTCATGCACTTCATGACCGGCAATCTGAGCCACCAGATCGAACACCACCTGTTCCCCGACCTGCCGAGCAACCGGTACGCCGACATCGCCGTGCGGGTGCGCGAGCTGGCCGACAAGTACGACCTGCCCTACACCACCGGCTCGCTGCCGGTGCAGTACTTCAAGGCGTGGCGCACCATTCTCAAGCTGTCGCTGCCGAACAAGTACCTGCGGGCCACCGCCGACGACGCGCCGGAGACCGCCTCCGAGCGCAAGTTCGGCGGCCGCACCACGGCCACCATCGACCCGGTGACCGGCCGTCGCCGCGGTCTGCGCACCGCGCTGGCCAACGGACGGCGCAGGCTCGCCCGGCGCGGCGTGGCCGCGGCGCGCTGAGTTCCACGTCCCGCGCGGCCGACGCCGTGCGCGGTGAGTTCGCCGGGTTTGATTGACTCGGGCGGTGCATGCTGAGGTTCTGAGTGTCTACGAGGCCATCCGGCGCCGCCGCGACGTACGCGCGGAGTTCACCGGCGAACTGGTCGAGGACGCGACACTGTGGCGGCTGCTGGATGCCGCGCACCGGGCGCCGAGCGTGGGCAATTCGCAGCCATGGGATTTCGTGGTGGTCCGCGATCCGGCGACGCTGCGCAAGTTCGCCGATCACGTGGCAGGCAAGCGCCTCGAGTTCCGCGACGCGCTGCCGCCCGAGCGCGCCGCCACCTTCGAGCCGATCAAGATCGAGGGCATTCTGGAGAGCGGTACCGGGGTGGTGGTCTGCTATGACCACGATCGCGGCGGACCGCAGGTGCTCGGCCGGGCCACGGTGCCCGAAACCGGTGTCTACTCGGCGGTTCTCGCCATCCAGAATCTGTGGCTGGCCGCCACCGCGGAAGGCATCGGCGTGGGATGGGTGTCGTTCTACGATCCCGGTTTCCTCTCCGATCTGATCGGCCTGCCGCGGAACGTCCGCACCGTGGCCTGGCTGTGCGTCGGGCCGGTGCGCGAGTTCCAGCGCGTTCCCGACCTGGAGCGCTTCGGCTGGCGCGCGGGCAGACCGCTCACGGACGCGGTGCACCGCGAGACCTACCGCGGCTGACCGCGCGGCGGCCCCGGTCGCGCATCGTTACCCAACTGTGTGGATCGTTCATGGTTCAATCGGATCCCCACTGGGTACGACAAGGGCGAAACTGCCTCTGACGCAGTGCTCTTCATCGTGGTTTCGTCGTTCCAGGAGGTTTGTGCAATGGCCAATGTCGATGCTGTTCGGCTGTCGAGCGAGCTGGGCATCGATCTGGCACAGGCGACGCTGCGCCTGCGCCGGGAAGGCATCCCCGGCGAGACCAAGCACCAGACCTGTCTGCGCATCCTGGCCGACGAGGGACGCAAGCGGCGCGGCAAGGCCTGACCGAGGCCCCGGCGGGACAGGGGCGCACGCGCCGCCTCAGACCCGTTCGAGCACCGCCGACGCGCCGATGCCGCCCGCGGCGCAGATACCGAGCAAGGCCGTGTTCTTTCCCGTGCGCGCGAGTTCGTTGGCCATGGTGGTCACCATGCGCGCCCCGGTGGCGCCGAACGGGTGGCCGAGCGAGATCGAGCCGCCGTGCACGTTCAACTTGTCGATGTCCACCTCGCCGACGGCGGTGTCGCGATCCAGCCGGGTCTTGGCCCATTCGTCGCTGGCCAGCGCGGTCAGCACCGCCAGGGTCTGGGCGGCGAAGGCCTCGTGGATATCGACCAGATCGGCGTCGCCCAAGGACATTCCGGCCTTCTCCAGCGCGCGTGGCATCGAGATGGCCGGCCCGATCAGCACCTGATCAGCCGGGTCGACGCTCACGTAGCTCCACGACCGGAACGCCGCCAGCGGCCGGTATCCGAGGGCGTGCGCTTTCTCCTCGCTCATCAGCAGCACCGCGGCGGCGCCGTCGGTGAGGGGGCTGGCGTTGCCCGCGGTCACGCTGCCGTCGGCGGCGAAAACCGGCTTCAGCGCGGCCAGTTTGGCGAGGCTGGTGTCGCCGCGCACCAAGCCGTCGCGCAGGATCTCCACGTCTTCGGGGGTGCGAACCCGCAGCACCTCGTCGTCGAACCGGCCGGACTCGATGGCGGCCGCCGCGCGGTGATGTGAGCGTGCGGCGAACTCGTCCTGATCCGCGCGGCTCACGCCGTGGATGCGAGCCATTTTCTCGGCCGACTCGCCCATGACCTCGCCGGTGGTGCGTTCGGCGATCTTGGGCCGGCTCGGCAGCAGGTCGGTGAACGGCGCAAGGCGCGCGACCGCGGACAGGTAGTCCTTCGGCTTCGGCTTGCCCAGAGCCAGCGGAGCCGCCGCGTGTACCACCTTCTGCGGCAGTTTGACTTCGGCGTTCGAGGTGGAATCGCTGCCGCCCGCGATCATGATGTCGTATTCGCCGCGCTCGATCGCGGCCGCCGCCGAGGTGACGGCCTGTAAGCCGGAGGCGCAGGCCCTGGTCACCGTGTAGCCCTCGCAGCCAGGATCCAGCCGCAGGTCGAGCGCGATCTCGCGGGCGATGTTCGGCGCCGCGCCGGGCAGGATGACCCCGCCCCAGACGATCGCCTCCACTTGCGTGCCGGGCAGCCCGGTGCGCTCCAGCAGTCCCCGGACCGCGGCATCGGCGAGCGCGATGGAATCCATTCGGGTGTATCCGGTGAACGCGCGCAGGAACGGCGTGCGGGCACCGGACACGATCACGGCACGGCGAGCGGCTTTGGTGGCCATGCGATTTCCTTTCGAAAGCCTACGTCCACCAAACTTACTGCAAAGTAAGTTCACCGTCGACCCCCTTCGCCGACGGTGAACCCCCGACACAGCGGCGATCCCCTCCACCGCCGCTGACCGGTCCGCCGCGCGCCGTTGCGCGCCGGACCGAGACGTCCGTCCCGGCGAACGCCCCTGCCCGTCCCGGAACCGTCGCATGCACTCCGTCATCCGACGGAAAGAACCGTAACAAACTTTCGACCGATTTTCCAAATAGTTTCTATTGGTTTGCCTGATACCTCCCATCGGCTTACCATGAACCCACTATGCATAGCCCTTCGGAGCTGTCGCGGCAGAAGAGATTCGGGCGAATCATCAAAGAACGCCGGGACGAGCTCGGCCTCACCCAGCTACAGATCGGCGACCTCGGGGGACCTTCGGCGCCGACCATCCGGAAGATCGAGGACGGCGAGGCGACCATCAGCATGCAGACGCTGAACAAGCTCGACGCGCCGCTGCGATGGCTGCCGGGCAGCGCCGCACGCACCTATGCCGGCGGCGTCCCCGCCGCCGACGAACCCGCGAACGCCGCGCGCGGCGCGGGCGACTCGGTGGTGGCCGGTCCGGACGCGATCCGCTTCGAGATCTCCGACCTGACCGGGCTGCTCGCGGCGTCGGGCAGGCTCAACGACGCCGTCGAACACGGTCGCACCACCGACCCTCAGGTGGTCGCCGCGATCGCGGAGCTCAACCGAGTGGTCTCCAAGCTGTCGGCGCGGTACGCGACCGCCATGCTGGAACGCAACGGCGGACCGGGCAGGCAATTGCACCCGCTGGTGGAGATGGCCTTCGCGCACCTGCTCGCGGTCCCCGCGGCGGCCAGCGATCCCGACGAGCTACAGGAACGCCGGTACCGCCGCTGGCTGGCCGGCCGATCGGAGGATATCGATGCGGCGACCGAAGCTCGGTTCCGCGCACGCTGGCTGGCGGCCAATATGGCCCCGCCCGCGTTCGGAAACGGCGAGTGACGAGGCAACCATGACCGACCAGGGACCGAACTCCACGGAACTCACCCTCAGCCGCAAGATCAACCGGTTGTTCGCCGTCGTGCATCCGCGCGACGCTCCGGAGCGCAGCACCGAATCCGTCGCCCGGCAGGCCGGTGAGATCCTCGGCCGCCCGGTGCCGCCCGGTTACCTCGCGCGCCTGCGCGACGGCGAGTTCGACGACCGCGACGCCTGCGCCGCGGCGGATGCCGACATCCTGGGCGCGGTGGCGCGCAGCTTCGGCGTCGCCGCCGACTACCTGCTCACCCGCGGCCCCGCGGCGGAGGCGATCGACCGCGAACTCGAACTGCTCGCCACCATGCGCGACGCGAACGTCGCCAGCATCGCGCTGCGCGGTTCGAACATCGATCGGGCCATGCTCGCCAAGATCATCCAGAGCACGGAAGGGTCGGTGCCGCCGAGTCGGTAGCATGCTTCTCTACATGGGCCACTGAGCTTTTGTAGGAGACCGATCACATGGCCATCCAGGCCCGGTTCCGGAGCTTGACCCGGGACCTCCCGATACCCCACCCATGGAATCTGCAGGCCTATCTCGATGCCGTCGCGGAGCACCGCGGTCGCAGCATCAGCCTGTGGCCGATCGACACCGCCCTACTGGCGGGCACCGGTTGCGGCACGGGCAGCGGTCTGTGGATCGCGAAGCAGGACAGCGACGTCATCGTCTACGGCGCCGACACCACCGAATGGCACGCCGAGCACATCATCGTGCACGAACTGGGGCACATGCTGCTCGGGCACGGCCCGGAGCAGCACCGGCCCGGTGAGCCGACCACCAGCACCCCGACGGTGGCGGCGGTCGCCGACCTGCTGCCCTCGATCTCGCCAGAGTCGATCGCCCACGTGCTCGGCCGCACCGACTACGGAACCATGCGCGAGCGCGACGCGGAAACGTTCGCCGACATGGTGATGCTGCACGCCATGCGCCCACCGCGCCGCGATTCGCTGCTGCACCGCACGTTCTTCCGCGACCGGCGGCGGTAACCTCGCCCCGACGAAATTCTCCGGACATCCGGTAGGTGAGCCGAATGCCCGGAGAAGGGGGAACGTGCGGTTTCGATGTGGTCAGGCCAGGCGGATCAGGCCGTAGTCGAACGCATGGCGGCGGTAGACCACCGACGGCCGGTCGGTCTCCTTGTCCTGGAACAAGAAGAAATCGTGGCCGACGAGTTCCATCTGGTACAGGGCGTCGTCGACGGTCATGGGCGTCGCCGAGTGCACCTTCGTGCGCACGATGTGGCCGGGACCGGCGTCGTACTCCGGCTCCCGCTCCTGCTCCTGGTGCGCGTGCGCGGCGCTCGACTCACCGAGCCGCTCGAACAGGGAGTCGTCCACCAGATCGGCAGTGGCCTGGGCGACCGACAGCGGCGTCTTGTCGCCGTAGTGCACCCGGCGCCGGTCCTTGGTGCGGCGCAGCCTGCTCTCCAGCTTCGCGGTCACCGACTCGAAGGCGGCGTAGAAGCTGTCCGCGCAAGCCTCGGCCCGCACAACGGGACCCTTTCCGCGCGCGGTGATTTCGACGCGCTGACAGTTCTTGCGCTGGCGCCGGTTGCGTTCGTGGAACAGCTCGACGTCGAAGAGGAAGATCGACGGGTCGAAGCGTTCTAATCGGGAGAGTTTTTCCGCGACGTAGATACGAAAATGATCGGGCACCTCTACATTGCGACCCTTCACCACGATGTCGCCGCGTGGCGCCCGTGGTCGTTCCGCTGTGGGTTGCTCGAGTGCTTCCTTGGTGCTGGACTCCAGCATCGAAGCAGCGGGATCTTTCACTGAAGGTCGTGAAGAAGTCGTCACGCGTACCTCCCGGATCTGGCCGCACCGACCGATTCCAGTGCGGCGGGATTGAACCGTGCCGAACGACGATTGCTCGGCACTAGACGTCCGAGGCGCCACCTCCAAACTTGCGGTTCGGGTGTGTGTCCGCGACGCTAGTCCGCCGACGGGCTGATCGCCAGTGTTCACGCAAATTTCCCGGAGTCAAGCAGCACAAGTAACCAGAACGCCACGTGTCGGCAATCCGGCGCCCAGTAGCGCGCGCACCGACTCGCGGGCCGTCGCACCGGTGGTCAGCACGTCGTCGACCAGTACCACCTCGGCATTCGCCGGTATTCCCCACTCCGCGGCGGGACCGGGCGCCGTGGTCACCCGCCCCTTCAGGTTGCGAGCGCGCTCGATGGGTGTCAAGCCCACCGAATCACGCACCCCGCGCCCCAGCCGCAACACAGGCAACACTCGGCAGTTGGGCAGCCACCGCGTAGCTACCGAGGCCGAGCGCAGCACCGGGTCGCCGCCCCTGCGCCGCGCCGCCACGCGTCTGCTCGGCGCGGGCACCAGCACCAAGGGCAGGCGCGGCGAACGCAACTCGGCGAGCGCGCCCGCGAGCGCCTTGCCGAGTGGCAGCGCCAAGTCCCGCCGTCCTCTTTCCTTGGCGGCGAGCACTGCCCGGCGCGCGGGCCCGGCATACGGCCCGAGCGCCCAGCAAGGAACGCCCGGGTCACTGCGCGGCCACACGCGTACCGGCGGACCGGCCAACGTGACGGCGCAGTCGGCGCACCAATCGGCTCCGGAACGCCCGCAGCCCGCGCATGCGGCGGGCAAGACCAGATCGAGCAAGGTTCGCATCGACCGAGTGTGCGCCCGCGCTCCGACAGATTCGCTCGATCAGGCAGACGACATTGCGCCTAGCAGAGCGTTGATACCTTGCGGCGAAGCCGTTTACGCCGCGCACGAACCGCTGCCGCAACCTCCCGTGCGATCGCGCCGAGCACGAGTTCCTTCGTACTCGCGACCGGTCGCCGCTCAGCCGGGCAGGACGGGGATGGCGTTCGCGCCCAGCCCCGGCACCTCACGCCAGTAGGGCTGCCCTTGATCCGGCGCGGAGGTCAGCTCCAGCACCGCGCGCGAGTCGGCGACGTACTGGTGGTCCGGGCTCGCGCTCACCGAGCGCACCGGCGCCGTGAGATTCTGCGACGTCAGCGGGGTCGGCTCCGAGCCGTCGACCGACACGGTGCTCACCGGGTCGACATTGCCCTCGCGCGCGATGATGATCGTGTCCGCGTCGAGCCAGTCCACCGACACCGCGGCCGTGCTGAGCCCGACACCGACGGGCAGCGCCGAGGTCAGCGCCAGCTTCCCGTCCGGCTGCGGCACGACGACCGCCACGTAGACCCGTCCGTCGGCGATCATCGCCGCCCGCACACCGGTCCGGGAGATGCGCAGCTCGGTGATCGGTAGCCGGGGCGCCGTGGCCGATGAGGCCGCCGTCAATCCGGAGATGTCGACGTTCTGTACCGAAACGTTTCCGGTGCCGCGATCGTTGACCGCGCGGATCACCCGGTCACCGTCGACCACCGCCCATGCCGCGCTGCCGTCCGCGGTCCACGAGGGCCGGGTGATGGTGAAGCCCTCGGCCACCGGAAAAGCGTTGCCGCCGTAGGTGCCGACCATCAGCGTCCGCGACGGCACGCCCGGCGGTCGTCCCGCTTCGGCCACCGCGGCGACGAACTGACCATCCGGAGACAGCGTCGCGGACTGCAGATTGTTCACTCCGCCGAAGTAGCCGGGCGTGGGCGTGATACCGCCGTTGTCGGCGATCTGCACCAGCCCGCCGCCGCGCAGCGCGTGCAGCCCGGTGGGGTTGCGGGCGGCGGCGGCCGGATTGAACTGCTGCACGTCCGCCACGTTCCACCCGTTGGCGGCGAAACGCTCGTCCAGCGGCTTGCCGTCGGCGAGCAGCATGTACGGCCCGAGGATGTCGGCGCTGGACAACGTGAGCACCACCTGCGCGGCCAGTAGTTCGCGCTCGCGCGGATTCAGCGCCGACGCGCCGGCGAAGTCGATCCGCACGCCGCCGAGCCCGATGCCGACGCCGTCGGGGTCGCCGTTGGCCTTGGTGATCGTCCCGCGCAGCGCGATCGGCGGCGTCAACTCACTGTGCAGCACCGACGACAGCGTGGGCTGCGGCCCCTCCAGCAGCGAGCTGATCAACCGCTGGGTCAGCTGCGCTTTGGGCACCGCGAGCCAGCGCAGATCCGGCACGGCCATATTGCCGCTCGGATCGATGAAGTACAGCGTGTAGCGGCGGTAGGACTTGAAGAACGCGGTGGAGTCCATGACCACACCGTCGGGCAATTCATCGATGCGCCACTCGCCGTCGATCTTGGTCAGCTCGATCTTGTTCTCGACGAACGGGATGTCGTCGTTGGGCCGGTAACCGCCGTCCGCGGACAGCTCGCCGACCTTGCGCGCGCGGATCAGATAGTTGGCCTTGTCGCCGGAGCGCGATTCCCGCAGGGTGTCGGGTTTCTCGACGATGACGGTGCCCGCCGCGTCGTCCCACTGGGTGGAGGCCGCGGGCGTCATGTACTGCCGGGCGGCCAGATGCCGGTTGGCCGGATCGGCGGTGGCCTGGAGGAAATCGCGCAGCAGCAGATCCGGATCACGGTTGGCGACCGGGGGCGGCGGGCCCTCGGACGTGGGCTCGCGATTGATGGTGCCCAGCGCCTCCGGCGCGGACGACTCGGGCAGGCTGGCACAGGCGGTGAGCGGCATCACGACCGCGAGAACCGCCGCTGTCAGCACGGTCAGCCGCCGCATCCGCGCAGATCCGACACGCATTCTCATGACTGTACGTCCCCCGGTTCGCGCGCACCGCCGCCCCCGGCCTGCGCCGACTCCGACGCGGGCGAGCCATTCGACCCGGACGCGGGCTGCTGTTCGGCCTGCGCGTTGTCGGTGGGCGTCACCGTGCTTTCGGCCGCTGCGGGCCGACTACTCGCGCTCGGCTCCGCCGCTGCGCCGCCCTCCGCCTCCGCGGCGTCCGGCTCACCGCTGCCCGTCCCGGCCGACTCGCTCCCGATCTCCGAACGCACCGGGTCCGGCTCGGTGGTCTCGACGCCGGCCGGAGGCACACCGACCGGATCGGCAGCGTCCGCCTGCGCGCCTTGCCCCACGGCGTTCGTCACCTGCGCGGCACCCGGCTCGGCGGCGGCCGGTCGCGCCGTTTCGGATTCGGTCGCCTCACGATCGACCGGCGGTTCCGGCTCCACCACATGCATGGATTTGCGCGCGGGCTCCAGCGGAAGCGGACTCGGGCCGAGCTTCTTGCCACGTACCAGCGGCAGCGTCAGCCGGAAGCTGGCGCCGACCCCGACCTCGCCCCACGCTTCGAGCCTGCCCTCGTGCAGGTTCGCGTCCTCCACGCTGATCGACAGACCGAGGCCGGTGCCGCCGACCAGCATGGTGCCGCGCATCAGCGACAGGCTGCGCTCCTCGTTGGCCAGCGGGAAGATCAGGTAGATCTCCAGGGTCGGGATCTCGGCGCTCGGGCTGCCGATGATCAGCGCGCGACCGCTGTAGCCATCCGCGTCCTCGACGGTGGCGAACTGGTAGCTGACCTGGTTGCGCTGCACGAACCGGCGCAGCTCGTCGGGCACTTCCTGGATCGGGCCGCGCGGGATCTGCTGCGGCGGCATACCGCCGATGACGCTCAGCGCAGAGACGAAGCTGCCCGCGGCGCCGGTGGACTGCCCGCTGCCGCCGCGGTTGGACAGCGCGTTGCGGGCCTCCTCCAGCCGCTGCGGCTGCGCGCCGATGTCGTGCACACCGGCCAGCTGGCTCTCCACCGTGTTGCGCGCGCGGTCCATCTCCTCGACCGCAGCGTTGATCTTGGCGTCCAGCAGCCGGTCGGTGATCTGGCTGGTCAGCACGACACCGAGGATCGTGATGACGATCAGCGACAACGTCAGCGTCGACACGATGACGCGCAATTGCAGCGAACGACGCCACAGGTGGCCTAGGGCAATGCCGACCGCTTGGAACCAGGCCACCACCGGAGCCAGCGATCGTTCCAGACGCGCGAGGACGCCATGGATCACGGCGGTCCGGCCTTGTAACCGACACCGCGGACGGTCAGCACGATCTCCGGGTTCTCCGGATCCTTCTCGACCTTCGCCCGCAACCGCTGCACGTGCACGTTCACCAGGCGGGTGTCGGCGGCGTGCCGGTAGCCCCAGACCTGCTCGAGCAGGACCTCACGGGTGAACACCTGGCGCGGCTTGCGGGCCAGGGCGACGAGCAGGTCGAACTCCAGCGGCGTCAGCGAGATCTGCGCGCCGCCGCGGCTGACCTTGTGCGCGGGCACATCGATCACGATATCGGCGATCGACAACAGCTCGGCGGGCTCCTCCTCGGTGCGGCGCAGGCGGGCCCGCACCCGGGCCACCAGCTCCTTCGGCTTGAAGGGCTTGACGATGTAATCGTCGGCGCCGGACTCCAGACCGAGCACGACGTCGACCGTGTCGGTCTTCGCCGTGAGCATCACGATCGGAACCCCGGAATCGGCCCGCAGCACACGGCACACGTCGATGCCGTTCATGCCGGGCAGCATCAGGTCCAGCAGCACCAAATCGGGGCGGATCTCGCGAACCGCCGCCAGGGCCTGTGTGCCGTCGCCGACCACATGCGGGTCGAACCCTTCCCCGCGCAAGACGATCGTGAGCATCTCAGCGAGTGCCATATCGTCGTCGACGACCAGAATCTTCGGCTTCATAACTACTATGTTGTCATCTCCCAGGCCAGGATCGGGCCGCCACGCCAACACTGGTGCGAACCCGCGGCACAGCCAACCTTATCGACCAACGATTTCGGCGATGCGCGCGGCCAGCGTAGCCGGACCGTCCTCGGATCGGTATGTCCACCACGGTCCGCGCCAGTCGCGTTCGGCCAGCTCACGGTACACCGCGCCGGTGCGGTGCTGCAGACCGCCGTCGCGCTCGTAGACGTCGAGCGCGCGTTCGGCGTCGAGTTCGCCACGCCTGCGGGCACGCTCGGCCGCGAGTTCGACGGGAACGTCCAGCAACACTTGCAGCGCCGGAGCGGGAAGGGCGAATCTGCCGAACTCCAATTCGCCCACCCAGTCCACGATTTCACCGTCCGCCGACTGCCCGAGGCGGGCGGCCGAATAGGCGGCGTTGGAAGCGACGTAACGGTCGAGAAGCACAACGTCGTTGTCGGCCAACAGCTTCGACAGCTCGTCCGCGGCGTCCGCGCGGTCCAGCGCGAACAGCAGCGCCATGCCGCTGACCGAGCCCGCGAGGTCGCCGTGCGCGCCGCGCAGCGCCTCGGCGGCCAGGTCGGCGTGCACCGAGACGCGGTAGCGCGGGAAGGCCATCGTCGCGACCCGCAGCCCGCGACCGCGCAGCTCCGCGACCACCCGCTCGATCAGCGTCCGCTTACCGGCGCCGTCGAGCCCCTCGACCGCTATCAGCACTCCCATGACCTGGCACAATACCCCGCCTCGCAGCAGGAACCGACACCACCTCACCAGCGTGTATGCCGGGCTGAGCAGGGGCTGCGGGAACGCGCGTGCCGGTCCTCGTACGGCGGCCATGGCACCGCACTCGGCGATCCGGGCGACCCCGGAGGTCGCCGACACCTTCAGGCGCCGGCGACCCCGGTGGTTACGCGGGCTCAGTAGCGGTAGTGCTCCGGCTTGTACGGGCCCTCGACATCGACGCCGATGTACTCGGCCTGGTCCTTGGTGAGCTTGGTCAGCTCGCCGCCGAGCGCTTCGACGTGGATGCGGGCGACCTTCTCGTCCAGGTGCTTCGGCAGCCGGTAGACCTCGTTGTCGTACTCCTCCGGCTTGGTCCACAGCTCGATCTGCGCGATCACCTGGTTGGAGAAGCTGTTGGACATCACGAACGACGGGTGGCCGGTCGCGTTGCCGAGGTTGAGCAGACGACCCTCCGACAGCACCAGGATCGAGCGGCCGGTCTCCTTGAACGTCCACAGGTCGACCTGCGGCTTGATGTTCAATTTCGTTGCGCCGGAACGCTCCAGCGCGGCCATGTCGATCTCGTTGTCGAAGTGACCGATGTTGCCGAGGATGGCCTGGTCCTTCATCGCCTTCATGTGCTCGAGGGTGATGATGTCCTTGTTGCCGGTCGCGGTGATGACGATGTCGGCATCGCCGATCGCCTTCTCCACGGTCACCACGTCGTAGCCGTCCATCAGCGCCTGCAGCGCGTTGATCGGGTCGATCTCGGTGACCTGCACCCGGGCGCCCTGTCCGGCAAGCGATTCCGCGCAGCCCTTGCCGACATCGCCGTAGCCGCAGATCAATACCTTCTTGCCGCCGATGAGCACGTCGGTGCCGCGGTTGATGCCGTCGATCAGCGAGTGGCGGGTGCCGTACTTGTTGTCGAACTTGCTCTTGGTGACCGAGTCGTTGACGTTGATCGCCGGGAACACCAGCTCGCCCGCCGCCGCGAACTGGTAGAGCCGCAGCACGCCGGTGGTGGTCTCCTCGGTGACGCCGCGCACCGATTCGGCGATCTTCGTCCACTTGCCTCGGTCGGACTCGAAGCGCTCGCGCAGCAGGTTCAGGAACACCTTGTACTCGGCCGAGTGGTTCTCGTCCTCCGGCGGCACCACGCCGGCCTTCTCGAACTGCGCGCCGCGCAGCACGAGCATGGTGGCGTCGCCGCCGTCGTCGAGGATCATGTTGGCCGGCTCGCCCGGCCAGGTGAGCATCTGCTCGGCGGCCCACCAGTACTCCTCCAGGGTCTCGCCCTTCCAGGCGAACACCGGGGTGCCCTTCGGCTCGTCGACGGTGCCGTTGGGGCCGACGACCACGGCGGCGGCCGCGTGGTCCTGGGTGGAGAAGATGTTGCAGGAGGCCCAGCGAACCTCGGCGCCGAGGCTGGTCAGGGTCTCGATCAGCACCGCGGTCTGCACGGTCATGTGCAGCGAGCCGGAGATGCGCGCGCCCTGCAGCGGCCGCACCTCGGCGTACTCACGGCGCAGCGCCATCAGACCGGGCATCTCGTGTTCGGCCAGACGGATCTCTTTGCGGCCGAAATCGGCCAGCGACAGATCCGCCACCTTGTAGTCGATGCCGTTGCGGACATCGGCGGTCAACGACGTGCGTGCGGGAAGTTCTGAGGTGGTCATCAGCCTCTCCTGGTTCGGCAAGTACCGAGGCAAGGCTAGTCGCTCACGACCCGGCCCGGTCTACGCGGCCGTCCCTCCCAGACGCGGACCGGCCTCCGGCTCGGCTCCCGCCGGGACGCCGCGAGCCGCCAGCAAGCGGCGCCGCTTCCGCGGCTGGACGTTCGCCAGGGTGATGTCGCCGCCGTAGTGGGCGAGGACGCGGGCGTCCATCACCCGCCGCCACAGCGGCGGAATGGCGGCGAGCACGATCATGGCGGCGTAGCCTGCGGGCAGTTGCGGAGCCTGCTCGGAGGTGCGCAGCGTCTGGTAGCGGCGGCCCGGGTTGGCATGGTGATCGCTGTGCCGCTGCAAGTGGAACAGGAAGATGTTGGTGACCAGATGGTCGCTGTTCCAGCTGTCGCGCGGCGAGCAGCGGGCGTACCTGCCGTCCGGGCGGCGGGCCCGCAGCAGGCCGTAGTGCTCGACGTAGTTCACCGTCTCCAGCAGACCGAAACCGATCACGGCTTGCAGCAGCAGCCACGGCAGCACCTGATAGCCGAACGCCGCGACCAGGCCGCCGAACAGCACGAGCGTCATCGACCAGGCCTGCAGGATGTGGTTGTGCACGCTCCACCAGCCCGTGCCCTTGCGCGCGAGGCGCTCCCGCTCCAGGGCGATGGCCGAGCGGAAACTGCCAGACACGCTGCGCGGCAAGAACTCCCACAGCGACTCGCCGAGACGAGCGCTGGCCGGGTCCTCGGGAGTCGCCACCCGCACGTGGTGGCCGCGGTTGTGCTCGACGAAGAAGTGCCCGTAACCGGACTGCGCGAGCGCGATCTTGGCCAGCCAGCGCTCCATTCGCTCGACCCGGTGCCCGAGTTCGTGGGCGGCGTTGATGCCGATGCCGCTGACGAATCCGAGGGTGGCGGCGAGGCCGAGCTTGTCGACCACGCTCAGCTCGTCGCCGGCCCACATGTAGCTCGCGATCACCAAGCCGATCAGCTGCACGGGCAGCATCAGATAGGTGCACCACCGGTAGTACCGGTCGTTGGAGAGCCGCTCGTAGTCCTCGTCCTTCGGATTGGTGCCGTCGACGCCGATCGACCAGTCCAGCAGCGGAATGGCGATCAGCACGATGATCGGGCCGATCCACCAGAAGACGTCCAGGCCGGTGTGCAGCACCAGCTGCGACGGCAGCAATGCCGACGCGGGCGGAAGCAAGCCGAGAACCCACAGATGGCGCTTGGGATCGGGCGATCCCATCGATTTGCCAACCGTTTGCACTTTTGCCCCACTCGAAGAAGACCCGAACACCGTCGCCTGAGAATACTTCTTGACTTGTTGTCTGTTACAACCAAGCCGTGGGTTGAGACGTGATCGCTATTACAAGCCGCACAGTCTGTTTTCAATGTGCTGCATGTGCGCCAGTCGCGAGCCGGTTGCTCATTCGGGCTCAGCTTTGCACGCGCGCGGCGAGGATCGCTTCGACGTAGGGACTCAGCAGCGCGCTCAATTCCGCGGGCGCGTCGCGGCCAGGGCCGGGCGGAGTTGGGATGTAGCTGAGGGCGATCCGCACCAGGGCGTGCGCGATGACGTCCGATTCGGCCGCCGTCGAAGCCACCCAGCTGTGCTGGAAGGCGCGCGAGAGACGTTCGGTCGCGTGCTCCAGCAACGGTCCCGCGTCCAGAGTGATCAGGCGCAGCAGATCCAGCTTCACCTCACCCGCGACCAACGACTGCACCAGCGGGTCGGACGCCGCGTCGAAGAAGAAGTTCGCCATACCGTCGCGGAACGCGGCGCGGACGTCACCGACATTGCCGTTGATGGCGGCGTCCACATGATCGACCAGGAAGTCGGCCAGGCGCAGGGCGTAGGCCTGGGTGAGGCCTGCGCGGGAGCCGAACTCGTTGTACAGCGTCTGCCTGCTCACCCCCGCCCTGGCCGCGACGTCACCGAGGGTGATCTTGGACCAGTCCCGCTCGGTGAGCAGCTCGCGCATCGCGTCCAGCACCGACGTCCGCAGCAGGTCCCGCGCGGCCTCCTGGTAGGAAATCCTGGTTCCGGTGCGCGGCATACCCGCGACACTGTCACGGGCGCCCGCCGCAGTCAAAATCTCACGACCGTTCGATTTCGACCATGTAGAAATCCGCCTTGGCGGCGCCGCAGTCCGGACAGGTCCAGTCGTCGGGGATGTCGTCCCAGCGGGTGCCCGGCGCGATGCCGTCCTCCGGCCAGCCCTCGGCTTCGTCGTATTCGAAGCCGCACTGGATGCACTGATACAGCTTGTACTCGGTCATTTCCTTGCCCCTATCGGCTCGAAATCGATCTTCTCCCGCACGCCGCAATCCGGGCAGCACCAATCGTCCGGCACCGTCTCCCACCGGGTGCCCGGCGGGAAGCCCTCGTGCGGAGCGCCTTTCGCCTCGTCGAAGACGTAGTCGCAGACGGGGCAGCGATACGCGCTCATGCCTCGTCCCCTTCGGCAGCCTTCCGCGCGCCGTAGCGCGCCAGCACCTTCTCCCGCTTGCCGGGATCGATGTTGGCCCGGGTGATGTCGCCGCCGTAGTGCGCGAGCACGCGCTTGTCCATGACGCGACGCCACAGCGGCGGGAAGTAGGCGAGCAGGATCATGCTGGCGTAGCCGCTGGGCAGGTTGGGGGCGCCGTCCCAGCTGCGCAACGTCTGGTAGCGCCGGGTCGGGTAGGCGTGGTGGTCGCTGTGCCGCTGCAGGTGGTACAGGAAGATGTTGGTGACGATGTGGTCGCTGTTCCAGCTGTGCACCGGGGCGGGGCGCTCGTACCGGCCGCTCGCCGTGCGCTGCCGCACCAGGCCGTAGTGCTCCAGGTAGTTGACCGCCTCCAGCAGGCTGAAGCCCACCACGGCCTGCAGGATCAGATACGGCAGCAGCTCGATGCCGAACACCGCGATCAAGACCGCGAACAGCACCGCCGACATCAGCCAGGCGCTGAGCACTTCGTTGCGCAGGCTCCACGGCTTCTTGCCGAGCCGGTCCAGCCGCACCTTCTCCAACTGCCAGGACGACTTCAGGCTGCCCCACACGGTGCGCGGCCAGAAGGCCCAGAACGTCTCGCCCACACGGGAACTCGCCGGGTCCTCCGGCGTCGCGACGCGCACGTGATGGCCGCGGTTGTGCTCGATGTAGAAGTGCCCGTAGCAGGACTGGGCCAGCGCGATCCGCGACAGCCAGCGCTCCAGGTCCACCTTCTTGTGGCCGAGCTCGTGCGCGGTGTTGATGCCGATGCCGCCGATCATGCCGACGGTGATCGCCAGTCCGATCTTGTCCACCACGTGCAGCCCGCCGTCGATGCCGAGCCAGCTGACGTCGTCGGCGGTGATCAGGTAGGCCGCCATCACCAGCGTGGCGTATTGGAAGGGCAGGTACAGGTAGGTGAGGTAGCGGTAGTACTTGTCGTTCTCCAGGTACTCCATCACCTCGTCGGGCGGGTTGTCGCCGTCCGGGCCGAAGAAGATGTCCGCGATCGGGATCAGCACGTAGACCAGGATCGGCCCGAGCCAGAACGGCACCTGCGCGAGGCGATGCCAGCCCAACTCGTTGAGTCCCCAGATCAGCGGCAGGCCGATGAGGAACAGGCCGGCCGGGGCGAACAGACCCCACAGCCACATATAGCGCTTGCGATCCCGCCACGCCGGTACCTCGACCGGCTGGGCGGACGCGTCGGCGTGCGTCGACATCGTCGTCTCCATTCCCGAAGAGCACGCCACATGTGACGTGCATTACCTCACTTGTGGACGATAGACGGACATTTGTCGCTTGTCTAGACAAATGCGGCAATTTGTAAACCGCGCGGCGAGAGAACGAGAAAGCCCCGGCCGGAGGGGACTCCGGCCGGGGCTCGTCGGGTGGCCGACTCAGCGCAACAGCACGTCGGCGTCGGTGGGCAAGGCGTGCACCGGCCACCAGCGCAGGTCGGTGGATTCGTGACTTCGCACCGGGAGCGCGCCCGCGGGGGCGGTGATGCGGAACAGGAGGTCCAGGTGTCTGGTCGGGACGCCGAGGGAGCAGGTGATGGGATGCGCTTGGGCGCCGTACAGTCCCGGTTCCAGCCGCAGGCCCGCGATGCCGGACTCCTCGGTGGCCTCGCGCAACGCGGCGTCCGCGACCGTCTCGTCCCGCTCTTCGCAGTGGCCGCCGAGCTGGATCCAGCGCCCGACCCGCGGGTGCAGAGTGAGCAGCACCTCGCGACCGTCGTGGGAGAACACGACCGCGGAGGCGGTGATGTGGCCCGGCGCGTGCTCGCGCAGGCAACCACGCGGCGCCGAACCGAGGAATGCCAGCATCGCCTCACGCAGCGATCGCTCCGGATCCGTGCCCGGGCGCCACGTCTCGAGCAGGTCGGTGGCCGAAGCGCGCAGTGATTCCGCGCTCACCGGAGCCGCTTCCCCACCGCCGCCGAATCGCGGCGCTTCACAGCTCGACCAGCCCCGAGCCCGCACTCGCCGGCTGCCGCGGGGTCAGCTCCTCGAGCGGATGACCGATGGCGACGGCGCCAAGCGGACTCCAGTCCTCGGCCACGCCGAGCACGTCCCGGGTGACCTCGGGCGCGAAGATCGTCGACCCGATCCAGCAGCTGCCGATGCCCTCGGTGGCGAGGGCGACCAGCAGGCCCTGCACCGCCGCGCCCACCGCGACGGTGAACATGGTGCGCTCATCGGCCCGCCTGCGCTCGTCCGGATAGTCGTGCGCACCGTCGGGCACGCAGAACGGGATGATCACCTCGGGCGCGTCGAACAGGATGCGGCCGCGCGCGACCCGGCGCTCGATCCGTTCCGGGGACAGGCCGTCGGCGGCCAGATCGGCGCGCCACTTGTCCGCCATCGCCTCGAGCAGCCGGGTGCGCAGCTGCGGCGTGCGCAGCCACACGAACCGCACCGGGCGGGTGTGGTGCGGAGCGGGCGCGGTCAGCGCGACCGACACCGCCGAGCGGATCCGCTCGGGATCGACCGGAGCGTCGGAGAACTGGCGGACCGAGCGACGCAGGAGGACGGCCTCCTTGCGCCCGCGTTCGATGGCCTCCGCGGTGCCGAGCCAGAACAGGTCGTCGGTGCCGCCGCGCAGCAGATCGGCGGCGCCGGATCCGTCGTCGACGATCGGAAGCCCGCGCACCACGGCGACCGGGACGCCGCCGAGCTTGCCCTTGACCAGGTCCGCGGCGGCGGCCAGCTCGTCGGCCACGGCCACCTGGGTGACGAACAGCTCGTTGCCCTGACCGTCGACCGCGCCCGCGTAATCGTGCAGCACCCGCAGGCCCGCGGCGCCGATGGCCGCGTCGGTCTGCCCGTTGCGCCAGGCCCGGCCCATCGTGTCGGTGACGACCACCGCGACCGTCACGCCCAGCCGGTCGGCGAGCGCGGCGCGCAGCGCCTTGGCGCTGGCGTCCGGGTCGGTGGGCAGCAGCACCAGCTCGCCCCGCTCCACGTTCGAGCCGTCCACGCCGGAGGCGGCCTGCACGATGCCGAGCTTGTTCTCGGTGATCAGGGTGCGGCCCTTGCGCGCGAGCACCCGCACCGCCTCCTGGTCGACGAGACTGCGCCGGACCGCGTCGCGCTCCTGCGGATCCAGCGGCGCTTCCACGATGCGTCCCTCGACCTTGGCGACGATCTTGCTGGTGACCACGAGCACGTCGCCGTCGGCCAGCCAGGGCGCGCAGCGGGCGATGTGCTCGGCGATGTCGTCGCCGGGCCGGAATTCGGGCAGCCCGGTGACGGGCAGGATGCGCAGTTCTCCTGCCGCGTGGTCGATCGGTGTGCTCACAAGGCGACTCCAGCGAGATCCAGCGCCTGACGCACCATCTCGGCGGTGGTCGGCGGGTCGGTCATCAACAACGGGACGCTACGCACCTCGACTCCCGGCACATCGGCGGCGTCGGTGCTGTGGATCAGCCAGCCGTCCAGGATCCCCGTGGCCGAGCGGGCGCCGTAGTACCGGCCGATCGCCTCGGCCGTCGTCTCCACCCCGATCACCGACAGGCACTCGTCGGCCATACCGCGCAGCGGCTTGCCATCGATCACTCCCGACACGCCGATCACCTTCGCCGGGGTGGTGCGCAGCGCGCCCCTGATACCGGGCACGGCGAGGATGGCGCCGATGCTGACGACGGGGTTGGACGGCGCGAGCAGGACCACGTCGGCGGATTCTATGATATCGATCACATTTGGGGCAGGTTTGGCTTCATCGGCGCCAATTGTGGCGAATCCATGGGTGTCGATGTTCGCGCGGTAGCGAACCCACCACTCTTGAAAATGGATCGCGCGCCGTTCGCCAGGGTTGTCCGGATCGGACACCACGACATGCGTTTCGCAGCGATCGTCGGTTGCCGGGATCAGTTTCACGCCGGGCTGCCACCGGTTGCACAGCGCCTCGGTGACGGTGGAGAGCCGGTATCCGGCGCGCAACATTTCGGTGCGGATCAGATGCGTGGCGATATCACGGTCCCCCAAGCCGAACCAGTCCGGCTGGGCGTGATATTTCGCGAGCTCTTCCTTGGCGTGCCAGGTCTCGCCGACCCGGCCCCAGCCGCGCTCGGTGTCTATGCCGCCGCCCAGCGTATACATGCAGGTGTCGAGGTCGGGGCAGATCCTGAGCCCGTGCATCCAGACGTCGTCGCCCACGTTCACGATCGCGGAGACGTCCGCCTCGGGCAGCAGTTCCCGGACGCCCTGAAGGAAACGCGCGCCACCGACACCGCCGACCAGCACGGCGATCCGGGGTCCGTTCGCGGGCGTGGCGTCCGCTTGTTGTCCAGTCACATCCGCACAGCCTATGCGCTGACGCGAAGTCTCCCGTTCGCGGCAAATTTGCTATACATTTGCTATCGCACATCACAAGAGGGACTCGGAATGCGGCTGCGGATAGTAACGGAATAGCGACGGCGGCTTGACCATCGACGCGTCCGGCGTGTCTAATCACAGTCATGTCATTCCGGGTTCGCGCGAGAGATCAACGCGCGAACGACTTTTCGAACAGACGTTCGCATCGGTGTGACAAGCTCGGGGACGTCCGCGGGACAACGTCGCGGGGTATGGCCGTCGGTGCGCGTGTTGGTCCGACGGAAAGAATCATTCTGCGCTAACACACAGTGAGGAGGCGGAGCGATGGCCAACGAGATGGTCTCGCCGACCGATTCCACAGCAGGCGCAGCACGTGGCGTCTGCGCAGATAACGGCGGCTGGAAGGACCAAGAGGGGGGTGACGGAGTCACGGCGCCTCGGCTCAGCCTGGTCGTGACCGGCTTCGACGAGATGTTCGAATCCATCGAAGAGCAGTGGCAGGAGCGCGCCCTGTGCGCGCAGACCGATCCGGAGGCGTTCTTCCCCGAGAAGGGCGGCTCCACCCGCGAGGCCAAGCGGATCTGCATGGGCTGCGAGGTCCGCGACGAGTGCCTGGAATACGCGCTCGCGCACGATGAGCGCTTCGGCATCTGGGGCGGCCTCTCCGAGCGGGAGCGCCGCCGCCTCAAGCGCGGCATCGGCTGACAGACATCCGCGATGCCCGGAGCCGCCCGTCCACCGGGGCGCTCCGGGCACGCGCGACACGGCCGACAGATCTCCCACCGCCTCGATGCGGACGGCCGGAGCCGACTGGCCTAGATTTTCTCTCATGGCACGTTCCCGTAAGCGTCGACCGCCGACCGCGCGGTCGGTGATCCGCCGCGGCCGCGGAGTGCGCGGACCGATGCTGCCACCCACCGTGCCGGCCTGGCGGACCAGAGGCCAGAAGTTCGACCGGCTGGTGCTCGAGGCGTTCGCCCCCTTGGACTCCCGCTGGCACGACCGGCTCACCAAGCTCGACATCGCGGTCGACGACGTTCCGAAAATCCGTCCGCTGCATCCCGATTCGGTCACCTGGCCGGACGAGGTCGTCGCCGACGGCCCGGTTCCGCTCTCCCGGCTCATCCCGGCGGGCGTCGACCGGCACGGCGCGGCGACCAGGGCCAGGGTGGTGCTGTTCCGCAAGCCGCTCGAGTTGCGCGCCAGCGACCCCGACGACCTCGTCGATCTGCTGCGCGAAGTGCTGGTCCAGCAGGTCGCGACCTACCTCGGCGTCGATCCGGACGTGATCGATCCGGAAGCGGAGTGAATCGCACCCATCCGCGCGGCGGCGGCACCCGAATGCGCTGGGGGCAAGCGTGTGTAGGCGGTCACCGGCTGGGTACTCCGGTGCGCATGCCATGACCGACCACTGGCGTCGCGCGTGCGGACATCGGCGCCCGCGCGTGGCGCCGGGTGACGTCCGGATTCACCGCGGGGCACGTCGTGGCCCCGCGGAACCTCGTGCTGCCCTCGTTCCGCGACGCACGGACCGAGATTCTTCAAGCGTGTCTGTCCCCATCGACGCGCCAGGGGGGTTACTCTCATCGGCGTGATTCCCATGCGTCGTTGCTGCCGACCAGGCTGCAAGAATCCGGCCGTCGCGACGCTCACCTATGTGTACTCCGACTCGACGGCAGTCGTCGGACCACTCGCGACGGTCGCCGAACCGCACTCCTGGGATCTCTGCGAAACGCACGGCTCACGCATCACCGCCCCGAAGGGCTGGGAACTGGTTCGCCACGAAGGCGGGTTCTCCTCCAGCACACCGGATGACGATGATCTGACCGCGCTCGCCGAGGCGGTGCGGGAAGCGGGGTTGCGCCGCCGCCCTCCCGAGCGCGAGCAGCGCGGCTATCGCGACTACGCTCCCCCGCCGCCGCGCACCACGCGCACGGGTCGCCGCGGCCATCTGCGCGTGCTGCCCGACCCGCCGTCCTGATCGGACCAGGACGGTGTCGGACCGGTCCGGCGCAACCACTAGGGTGTTGGGCATGACAGTCGCCCGCTCTGCCGAATTCGTGAACGCGGTGATCAAGGCCTACGACGTTCGCGGTGTTGTCGGTGACCAAATCGACGCGGAATTCGTCAGGGACGTCGGCGCGTCCTTCGCGCGGCTGATGCGCGCCGAAGGCGCCCGCCGGATCGTCATCGGGCACGACATGCGCGATTCCTCCCCCGAGCTGTCGGCCGCCTTCGCCGACGGCGCGCTCGGCCAGGGCCTCGACGTGGTGCACATCGGCCTGGCCTCGACCGACCAGCTGTACTTCGCCTCCGGCCGCCTGGACTGTCCCGGCGCCATGTTCACCGCCAGCCACAACCCGGCCCGCTACAACGGCATCAAACTGTGCCGCGCCAAGGCCCTTCCGGTCGGTCAGGACACCGGGCTGGCCACCATCAAGAACGAACTGATCGACGGCGTGCCCGCGTACGCGGGCGAGCGCGGCACCGCGACCGAACTCGACCTGCTGACCGAGTACGCCGACTTCCTGCGCGGCCTGGTCGATCTCGGCGGCATCCGCCCGCTCACCATCGCGGTGGACGCGGGCAACGGCATGGGCGGGTACACCGTGCCCGCGGTGCTCGGCGCGCTGCCCCAGGTGACGATCGTGCCGCTGTACTTCGAGCTGGACGGCACCTTCCCCAACCACGAGGCCAACCCGCTGGACCCGGCGAACCTGGTGGACCTGCAGAAGCTGGTGCGCGAGTCCGGCGCGGACATCGGCCTCGCGTTCGACGGCGACGCCGACCGCTGCTTCGTCGTGGACGAGAACGGCGACCCGGTGTCCCCCTCGGCGATCACCGCCCTGGTGGCCGAGCGCGAACTGGCCAAGGAGCCCGGCGCGGTGATCATCCACAATCTGATCACCTCCCGCGCCGTGCCGGAGCTGGTGCACGAGCTGGGTGGAACGCCGGTGCGCACGCGGGTCGGGCACTCGTTCATCAAGCAGGAGATGGCCGCCACCGGAGCGGTGTTCGGCGGCGAGCACTCCGCGCACTACTACTTCCGCGACTTCTGGGGCGCCGACTCCGGGATGCTGGCGGCGTTGCACGTGTTGGCCGCGCTGGGTGAGAAGGACCGGCCGGTGTCGGAGCTGATGGCGTCCTACGCCACCTACGCGGCTTCCGGGGAGATCAACTCCACCGTGGCCGACGCCGCGGAGCGGACGCTGGCCGTCGTCGACGCCTTCGCCGACCGGGCGCATTCGGTGGACCGGCTGGACGGGGTGACCGTGCAATTGGCCGACAACGCCTGGTTCAACCTGCGCGCGTCGAATACCGAGCCGTTGCTCCGGCTGAACGTCGAAGCCAGATCGGCGGAGGAAGTAGACGCACTCGTGACCGAGATCCTGGGCATCGTTCGCTCCTGACTGGAATAGTGGAATCACAGGCCTTGGATTCGTCCGTCTCGGTCTCGGTGTGGCAGCTGGACCGGGTGGGCGCGGGGGCGGAAAAGACACAGCGCGATGAGGGGAGGTGGGACGCCCGATGATCGCTGGAACACCGGTGCTCGACCTCGACGATGCCGCTTCACTCGAGGCCGCCGACGCAGGCGGCGCCCTTCGCTCGGCCGCTTCCGGCGGCGCCCAGGTCCGCGCCACCGCGGCGGCCGTCGGTGAGGACGCGCTGGCCCGATTGGCCGATCTGCGACCGCGCAGCGTGGTGCTGGTCTCCGGTTCCGGGCGTGCCGCACGCGCCGCCGGACTGCTCGTGGCCGCGCTCGGCGACCGGGCGGGTCTGCCCGTCGTGCCCGCCGCCGCCTTGCCCCCTTGGGTGGGGCCGCTGGACGTCGTGCTGGTCTCCGGCGATGACGCGGGCGATCCGCGCCTGATCGACGCCGTCGACCGGGCGCTGCGCCGCGGCGCCGAGGTGGTCGTCGCCGCGCCGCACGAGGGGCCGCTGCGCGCCGCCGCGGCAGGGCGCGCCGCCGTGCTGGAACCCCGGGTGCAGGTGCTCGGGTACAACCGCCTGCTGCGCTTCCTGGCCGCCGGAATCGCGGTCCTGCGCGCGGTCGACCCCCAGCGCACCGGAGCCGTGGTCCCGGAACTCGCCGACCTGGCCGACGTGCTGGACGCGGAGGCGCTGCGCGACGGCCCGCACAACGAGGTCTTCCACAACCCCGCCAAGACGCTGGCCGCCCGGATGCAGCAGCGGGGCGTGGTGCTCGCGGGCGATTCGCCCGCCGCCGCCGAACTGGCCGAGCACGGCGCCGAGGTACTGCTGCAGTCCGCGGGCAAGGTCGCCACCGCGGTGGATCTGGCCGAAGCCGTGGCCGCGCGGACCAGGATGGCCGAGGCGGCGGGCGAATCCGCGCCCGGCTACGACCCGCTGTTCCACGACGAGGAACTGGACGGTCCCGCGCCCGTGGAACGCATCCGGGTGTTCGTGCTCAGCGCCGATCGCGATCGGGCGGCCGCGCGCAGGCGCATCGCGGTGTTCGGCGGCGAGGCGGCGAGCATGGTCGACGCCGATCTGGTGAACGCCGACGTCGACCTGCTGCACACGGAGATGACCGACCCGGCCGCGCCCGCGCAGACCCATGCCGAAGAGGCCGTGCCCGCCAACGGCACCGAACTCGAACAGCTCGCGGTGCTCGCGTTGCGACTGGAGATGGCGGCCGCCTATCTGCGGCTGATCGGCTCGCGCACCGCACCGGCCGACAGCCAGGAGCAGTACGGGGGAAGCTACTAGTGCACGAACTCGTTGGTGCGCTGCGCTCGTATGCCTGGGGCTCGCGCACCGCGCTCGCTCAGCTGTGCGGCAGGCCGGTGCCGTCGGCGCATCCGGAGGCCGAACTGTGGTTCGGCGCCCACCCGGCCGATCCGGCGTACGTGAAGGCCGGCACCGACGCCGTCTCGCTGCAGGAACTGATCGCCGCCGACCCGAGCCGGGAACTGGGCTGGGTCGCAACCCGATTCGGCGAGAAGCTGCCGTTCCTGCTCAAGATCCTGGCCGCCGAGGAGCCGCTGTCGCTGCAGGCCCACCCGAGCACGGAGCAGGCGCGGGCCGGTTTCGAGCGGGAGAACCGCGCGAAGGTGCCGCTGAACTCGCCACTGCGCAACTACCGCGACGACAACCACAAACCCGAGCTGATCGTCGCGCTGGACCGGCTGGAGGCGCTGGCCGGCTTCCGCGATCCGCACCGCACCGTCGCGTTGCTGCGCGCGCTGGCGGTGGACGGATTGCGCTCCTACTGCGAACTGCTTGCCGCGCAACCGGACAAGGCCGGCCTGCGCACCCTGTTCACCACGTGGATCACGCTGCCGCAGCAGGTGCTGGCCACGCTGCTGCCCGAGGTGCTCGACGGCTGCGTGCGGTATCTGTCGGGCAAGGGCGCCCGCGAGTTCACGGCCGAGGCGCGCACGACGCTCGAATTGGCCGAGGCCTACCCGGGCGACGCGGGCGTGCTTGCGGCGCTGCTGCTGAACCGGGTGACCCTGGAGCCGGGCCAGGGATTGTTCCTCGCGGCCGGGAATCTGCACGCCTACCTGCGCGGGGTCGGCGTGGAGATCATGGCCAACTCCGACAATGTGCTGCGCGGCGGCCTCACCCCCAAGCACGTCGACGTGCCGGAATTGTTGCGCGTGCTGGATTTCGAGCCGATCGACTTGCCCGCGGTGCTGCCCGAGCCCGCCGGTGACGGGTCGGTGCGCTATCGCACGCCCACGTCGGAGTTCGCGCTGCGCCGCTTCGATCTGGTCGCCGGTTCCGCGCGGGTGCCGCTGACCCCGGCGGGCCCGGCGATCGTACTGTGCACGGCGGGCACGGTGCGGCTGTTGCGGAACGACTCGTCGCTGGAGCTCACCCGGGGTGCGGCGGCGTGGATCTCCGCCGCCGACACCGATATTCGCGCGCAGGCGGTGGACGGTGCCGTCCAGCTGTTCTGCGCGTCCGTCGGCGCGATCGGCTGACCGATCCGGAACGCCGGTTTCCGGGTGTCCTAGTCTGTTCGCTGGTATCTCGAAAACAGAGAGGACACGCTTCCATGTCGGCTGGCGGTGGCAAGAAGGCGATCGTCGCGGCGTTGACCGCGAACGCGGGGATCGCCGCGGCGAAGTTCGTCGGTGCGGCGATCACGGGCTCGGGGTCGATGCTCGCCGAGGCCGTGCACTCCGTGGCCGACACGGGCAACCAGGGGCTGTTGCTGCTGGGCCAGCGGCGCGCCGCGAAGGAAGCCGACGAGCTGCACCCCTTCGGCTACGCGCGCAACCGCTACTTCTATTCGTTCATCGTGGCGCTGGTGCTGTTCACCCTCGGGTCGGGTTACGCCATCTACGAGGGCATCCACAAGATCCAGCACCCGGAGGAGCTGAGTTCGCCGATCGTGGCTGTCGTCATCCTCGTGATCGCGATCGCGCTGGAGACCTACAGCTTCACCACGGCGATACGCGAGTCCGCGCCGCTGAAGGGGGACGCGAGCTGGTGGCGGTTCATCCGCAATTCGCGCAGCCCCGAGCTGCCGGTGGTGTTGCTGGAGGACACCGGCGCGCTGATCGGCCTGATCTTCGCGTTCGCGGGCGTCGGCCTGACCATGCTCACCGACGACCCGGTCTGGGACGGCATCGGCACGCTGGCCATCGGCGGGCTGCTGGGCGTCATCGCGATCGTGCTGATCGTGGAGATGCAGAGCCTGCTGATCGGCGAGGGCGCCACGCCGCAGGAGAACCGGTTGATCCGCGCGAACCTGATCGACGAGACCCGCATCGATCGGGTGATCCACCTCAAGACGCAATACCTCGGGCCCGAGGAACTGCTCGTGGCCGCGAAGGTCGGCGTCGTTCCCGGCCTCGACATCGCGGCGATCGCAGGCGCCATCGACGACGCCGAATCCCGCGTTCGCACCGCCGTGCCCGCAGCGCGCGTCATCTACCTCGAACCCGATCTCTACCGCACCCAGCCCGCCCAGAGTTGACGATCCGGCGACCGCGGGCAGCGCTCAGCGGTGCTGGACCGCCGGGGCGCGCAGGAGATCGAGCGGGTCGGTGCGGACGTCGAAGCGGTCGTGCAGGGCGTGCCGGGCGGCGTGCAGCCCGCACATGCCGTGGACTCCCGGACCCGGCGGCGTCGCGGACGAGCACAGATAGACGCCGGGAATCGGTGTGGCATAGGGGTTCCAGCGTGGCGCGGGCCGGAACGCGAACTGGCGCAGCGTCATCGCGCCCGCGGAGATGTCGCCGCCGATGTAGTTGGCGTTGTGCGCGGGCATTTCCGCCGCTGTGATCACGTTCTTCGCGACGATCAGGTCGCGGAACCCCGGGGCGAACCGCTCGACTTGGCCGATCACCTCCTCACTCACGTCGCGGGTGGAACCGTTGGGCACGTGGGCATAGGTGTAGAAGGTGTGGCCGCCCGCCGGCGCGCGCGTTGGATCGACCACACCGGGCTGGATGGACAGCACGTAGGGCCGTTCGGCGTGTTTTCCCATGGCCACGGCGTGCTCGGCGGCCATGGCCTCGGCGCGGGTGCCGATCACGTGCACCGTTCCGGCGAGCTCGCAGCCGTCGGCCCGCCACGGCACCGGCCCGGAGAGCGCGAAGTCGATCTTGCACGCGGCGCCGCCGTACCGGAAACGCCGCAGCCGCTTCGCGTACCGCGCGGGTAACCGGTGCCCGGCGATGCGCAGTAGTTCGGCCGGGGCGAGGTCGAGCAGCACGGCGCGGGCGCAGGCGAACTCGTCGATGGAGTCGACGCGATGACCGGTGTGCACCCGGCCGCCGAGACGTTCGAGTTCGGCGATGAGCGCGTCGGGGATCGCCTGACTGCCGCCGCGCGGAATCACCCAGCCTCCGACGTGGGCCAGCGTGCCGAGCAGCAGCGCCGCGCCCGCGGCCGTGATCGCGCGCGGGGGAATGATCGCGTGCGTGGCGATGCCGGTCAGCAAGGCGGGTGCGACCTGGTCACGAAATCTGATGTTCCACAGCGGCGAGCCCTGCTCCAGGGTGCGCAGGCCGAAACGGATCGAGGTCGCCAGCCCGGACGGAATGCGGCGCAGATCCGACATCGCGAGGTCGACCACGTCCGGCCAGTGCCGCACCAGCGGAGCGAACAGTTCGCGCCATGCCGGACCGTCGGGACCGAGGTCGTCGACCGTCCGTTCCAGGTCTCGCCAGGCCAGCCCGGCCACCCCGCCGTCGAGCGGATGGGCGTAGGAGACCTCGGGGGCCAGCAACTCCACGCCGTGCGCGGTCAGGTCGAACGCGCGGAACAGCGGCGCGGCCGCCGCCATCGGATGCGCGCCCGCGCACACGTCGTGCCGGTAACCGGGCAAAGTCAGTTCCGCCGTACGGGATCCACCGCCTGCCGTCGCCTCGGCCTCGTACACCTCCACGGCGAGCCCCGCGCGGGCCAGGATCACCGCGGCGGCGAGGCCGTTCGGTCCGGAGCCGACCACCACCACATCAGCCATACCCCCACGCTACCGGCGGCGGGCTCGCCGACGCGGCCGTCAGGCTCGCGCCGCGCCCACGGCGGCGAGCCATTCCGCCACCACCGGGTCAGGCGCCGAATTCGCGGTTCCGTGGTCAGCCGTCCGTTCCGGTGCAGTGTGGCCAGGCCGTGCGGGCAACTCCAGGCGACCATGATCCCGGTCACTCTCCCGGCAATCCGATGACTTCGCGGCATCCGTCCCGTCTGCACCATCGAACGCACGACGAGCAAGGAGATCGACCAATGGCGACCAAGCCGCACGGCCCCGCGTCCTACTTCCCCTCCATCGAGGCCAAGTACGGCCGCTCCATCGAGGAATGGAAGGCCGCCATGCGCGAGACCGGCTCGAGCTCGCACAAGGAGCTGGTCGAGTGGCTGAAGACCGAGCACGGGTTCGGGCACGGCCATGCCAGCGCCCTCACCCAGCATTACCTGCACCCGGAGAAATGGACGGCCTGACCCCGGACATCACGAAGGGCCCGCGGATCCCGCGAGCCCTTCGTCGTGCGCGCGCTACGCCTCGACCAGATCCTTGGTCTCGGATTCCTGCGCCTGCGCCGGCGTCCCGTGGCCGTCGTCGACCATGGTCCGCTCGTCGAAGGGAAGTTCGCGATCGAGCACCTCGCGCACCCGGTCCACGTCGACGGTCTTGGTCCAGGTGCCGATCAGCACCGTGGCGACCGCGTTGCCGGAGAAGTTGGTCAGCGCCCGCGCCTCGGACATGAAGCGGTCGATGCCGACGATCAAGCCGACGCCGTCGAGCAACTCGGGCCGATGACTCTGCAACCCGCCCGCCAGCGTGGCCAGCCCGGCGCCGGTGACGCCGGCGGCGCCCTTGGACGCGACGATCATGAACACCAGCAGCCCGAGTTGCTCCCCGATGGACAGCGGCTTGCCCATCGCCTCCGCGATGAACAGCGATGCCATGGTCAGGTAGATGGCGGTGCCGTCGAGATTGAATGAATAGCCCGTCGGGACCACGACGCCGACGGTGGTGCGCTCGACGCCCATGTGGTCCATCTTCGCGATCAGCCGTGGCAGCGCCGATTCCGACGACGAGGTCGCGACGATCAGCAGGTACTCCCGCGCGAGGTAGCGCACCAGCTTGAAGATCGACACCCGGGACACGGCCCACAGCAGCGTGCCGAGCACGCCGAAGACGAAGACCACGCAGGTGAGGTAGAACGCGAGCATCAGCGTCCCCAGCTTCGCCACGGCATCCAGACCCGTCTTGCCGACCACGTTGGCGATCGCGCCGAACGCGCCGACCGGCGCCAGCCACAGGATCATCACCAGGATCCGGAACACGAGTTTCTGCAGCAGCGCCACGCCGCGCAGGATCGGCTCGCCCGTCGCGCCCATGGCCTGCACCGCGAATCCGACCAGCAGCGCGACGAACAGCGCCTGCAGCACGTTGCCGGTGGTGAGCGAGGACAGTAGCGTCGACGGCACGATGTTCTGGATGAATTCCCAGGTCCCGCCCGCGCTGTGGGCGGTATCGGCCAGCGTGTGACCCGCTTTGGCCGACGTGGCGATATTCAGTCCGGTACCCGGTTGCACCAGGTTGCCGACGACGAGACCGATTCCCAGCGCGATGGTCGACATGACCAGGAAGTAGCCGATGGCCAGCCCGCCGACCTTGCCGACGGTGGCCGCGGCGCGCACCGAGCCGATCCCGAGCACGATGGTGCAGAAGATGACCGGAGCGATCATCATCTTGATGAGGTTGACGAAGATGGTCCCCAGCGGAGCGAACGACTGCGCGACGCCCGGCGCCAGCCAGCCGACGAGGACGCCGGCGACCACAGCCACGATGACGGCCAGATACAGCCAATGGGTGCGGTCGTGCCGCGTTCGAGTCGAGTCGCTCATAGCGAGGATTTCCCTTCGAAAGGTACCGGCGCGAGGCGGCTCGCGCCTTCCAGGCAGAATGATGGTCGGCCGGGTGATCCCGGTCACTGTTTGGTGCATTACGTTCAGCGGAGGAAGAGCTTGTGAGACGCGGTCGGCTCTCCCTCGCCGGGCAGGCGTTCGTCTTCCAGTTGGTCGTGCTCGCGCTGATGATCGGGATCGGCGTTGTGCTCGCGGTGCTGGACGCCAGGCACGACAGCGACGTCACCACCACCAGGGAGGTCACCGACGTCGCGGTGAGCGTGGCCGACGCGCCCTCGACCATCGACGCGCTGCGCAGTCCGGATCCGACGGCGCTGCTGCAGCCGGTGACCGAGGAGATCCGGCACGAGACCGGCATGGATTTCATCGTGGTCATGGCGCCCGACCGGACCCGCTACACGCACACCAACCCCGCGATGATCGGACTGCCGTTCAGCGGCACCATCGATCGCGCGCTGGCGGGCGAGACCTTCACCGAGACGTTCACCGGCACGCTCGGTCCGTCCATCCGGGCGGTGACGCCGGTGCACGACCACGGGCGGATCGTCGCCCTGGTCTCCGCCGGGGTGACCCGCGCGAAGATCGGCGACCAGGTCGCCACCCAGTTCCCGGTGATCCTCGGCGTCGCTGGGGCCGGGCTGGTGCTGGCCGCGGGTGGTTCGTTCCTGTTGAGCCGCAGGCTGCGTCGGCAAACGCACGGCCTGGCGCCCGACGAGTTGCGCGCGATGTACGAGCACCACGACGCCGTGCTGCACTCGGTGCACGAGGGCCTGGTGGTGTTCGGCGCGTCGGGCGAGGACGCCGAAGTGGTCAACGACGAGGCGCGCCGCCTGCTCGACCTGCCCCCGGGCGAGGTGCGCCGCAGCGACCTGCCGCTGTCGTTGCAACGGATGAGCTGGGGCACCGTCCGCGACGAGATGCACGTGACCACCGACCGGATCCTGCTGGTCAACCAGGACACCGTGGAATGGGAAGGCCGGGCGATCGGCACCGTGATGACCATCCGCGATCACACCGAGTTACAAGCGGTGATGGGCGAACTCGACTCGGTGCGCAGCTTCGCCGCGTCGTTGCAGGCGCAGGCGCACGAGTCGGCCAACCGGTTGCACACCGTGGTCACCATGGTCGAGCTGGGCCGCCACCGCGAGGCCGTCGAGTTCGCCACCGCGGAACTCGAGTTGTCCCAGTCGCTGATCGATCGGCTGTTCGCCGCGGTGGGCGCGCCCGCCTTGGCCGCGCTGCTGCTCGGCAAGGTGAACCAGGCCGCCGAACGCGGCATCGAGCTGACCATCACCGACGACACCGCGCTCGACTCGGTGGACCCGCTGTCGCCGCACGAAACCGTCACGCTGGTGGGCAATCTCGTCGACAACGCGATCGATGCCGCGGCGGACAGCACGTCCGGCTGGGTGGAGGTCACGCTGCGCCACCAGCGAGCGGACGCGGGAGACGGTTCCACGCTCTACATCCGGGTCGCCGACAGCGGTCCGGGGATGTCGGCGGAGATGTTCGCGCGTGCGTCCCAGCGTGGCTATTCGACCAAGGCCGACCACCACGGGCTCGGTCTCGCGCTGGTCCACCGGCTGGTGGCCCGGCACGGGGGAAGCATTCGCACCGAACGGGATCCCGAAAGCGCGGTGACCGTGACGATCCCACGAAAGGAGGCACGATGATCCGTGTGCTGATCGTCGAGGACGAGCCGCTGATCGCCGAGGCTCACCGCGCCTATGTGGAGCGCATCGCCGGATTCACACCCGTCGGCATCGCCCACACCGGGCGCGAGGCGATGCGCGCGGCGGCCGACGCGGCGGCCGAGGGCACACCGATCGACCTGGTGCTGATGGACATCGGTCTCCCTGACGCCAGCGGCCTGGACGTCGCCGCCGCGCTGACCGGTCTCGCGCCGCGCCCGGACGTCATCGCGATCACGTCCGCGCGGGATCTGGCCATGGTGCGCACGGCGGTGTCGCACGGCGTCGTGCTGTATCTGCTGAAGCCGTTCACCTTCGCCGCCTTCCGCGACAAGCTGGACCGCTATCGCGAGTTCCGCACCGCGCTGCCGGCCGGTGAGAGCGCCATCTCCCAGCACGACATCGACCGGGCGTTGAGCGCCCTGCGCACCACCGACCAGCGCGCGACGACCCCCAAGGGCGTCGCGCCGCAGACTCTCGACGAGATCTCCCGCGCCGTGCGCGCGGCCGAGGCCGAGGGCGTGACCGCCGCGGACACCGCGACCTCGATCGGTGTCTCGCGCATCACCGCATGGCGCTATCTGGAGAAGCTCGCCGATGACGGATTGGTCGTCCGCCGCTCCGACTACGGCCGGGCCGGACGTCCGAAGACCCGCTACGTGTGGAAGACCACGGGCTGATCAGACCGGCTCCGGGGCCTGCGCGCGCTGGCCGAGGTGCACCGGCATCCGCTCGTACCCGTGCAGGGTGAACAACGCGCGCCGCCGCAGCGGTCCGTCCAGGCGCAGGTCGGGGAACCGGTCGAACAGGGCTTGCAGCGCGTACACGCCTTCCATCCGAGCCAGGCTCGCTCCCAGGCAGACGTGCACGCCGCTGCTGAACGACAGGTGATCCTTCGCGTTCTCGCGCCCGACGTCGAACCGTCCTGGATCGGCGAAGACCGCGGGATCGCGATTGGCGCCCGCCAGCGACAGCACCACCGTGTTGCCCGCGCGCACCGGGACGCCGTCGATCTCCACGTCGGTCAGCGCGGTGCGCGCCGTGGTCTGCACCGGGGAGTCGAAGCGCAGGATCTCCTCGACGGCGTTGGGCCACAGCTCCGGCTCTTCGCGCAGCAGCTCCAGCTGATCCGGATGGGCCAGCAACTGCGCGACACCGTTGCCGATCAGGTTGACCGTGGTCTCGAAGCCTGCGCCCATGAGCAGGCTCGCGGTGGCCTTGAGCGCGTAGGAGTCCAGCTCACCCGCGGTGACCAGGCTGCTGAGGATGTCCTCGCCCGGCTCGCGGCGCAACCGCTCGATGTGCCGGTCGAGATAGTCGTTCATCACCTCCATGGCCCGCATCGCCTTCCGGTGCGCGCGCCACGGGATACCGACGTCGAGCAGGGGCGTCATCTGGTCGCCCCAGTTCAGGAACAGCGCCTTGTCCTCGTCCGGGAAGCCGAGCATCTCCGAGATGATGGCGATCGGCACCTGGGAGGCGAACGAGTGGATCAGGTCCGCGGAACCGTGGGAGGGCAGACCGTCCAGCAATTCCTCGGTGACCGTCTCGACGCGGTCGCGCAGCCTGCGGATCGCGCGCGGGGTGAACGCCGATGCCACCGGTTTGCGCATCGCGGTGTGTTCCGGCGGGTCGATCACCAGCATCGACGGCGGCTCCACCGGATTCGGCGGCAGCGGGAAACGCTCGGCGAGCTTGCGCAACGGCTTGGGGATGTTGAAGCTCTCCGTGGTGCGCACGCCGAAGCGGCTGTCGCGCAGGATGGAGCGGCACAGCTCGTGGTCGAAGGTCGCGAACGCGATCGGGGTGCGCAGCAGCCTTGTCTCGCCGCGCAAGCGCTCGATCAGCGGATAGGGGTCGTCGAAGCCGGCCTGGCCTGCCATCAGTTCGGCGAACGGATCACCGCGGCGCGCCTGCGTGCGCAGGACGAGACGAGGCGCGCCCTGCACGGACAACCAGCGGAACCAATAATGCGGCTTCATAGTCCAACCTCGTCGTCGTGGCGATGAGTCCACCGTACGGAACCGTGCGCGGTTGTGGAACGTCCTCAGGTCGGATCCGGCGCTTATACCGTGGTAGGAGCGGCTCAGCCGCGCTGCGCGGTCACCCGCTCCGAAGCGATGCGCCGCTCACGCAGCGCCGGATCGGGGTTGACCACCTGCACCAGCGACGCGCCCGCGGCCAGCACCGCGAGATATCCGTCGATCAGTTCGGCCGGGGTGTCCCACGGCGTGCTCGACAGCACCCGGTCCCCTTCGGCGAAGCCCTGGCGCATGGCCGATTTCCGCGCCTCGGCGAGCACCTCCTTGACCGGCATGCCGTCGAGCGCGACGCCGGCGCCGCGCGGGAGGAACTGGTCGCCGTGCACGCGCACCGAGGTGGCGAAGTCGGTGACGCCGACCGGCAGGTCGCGCACCGGCGAACCCATGGCGTCCAGCGACAGCGCGGCGACCTCGCCCGCTCCGTCGGCCTCGTCCAGGCGGTCGGGGGTGACCAGGGCCAGATCGGCGTCCCGGTCCGGCTGCAGCACCACCTCGGTGCCCGCCCACCAGCAGCCAAGCAACACCGCGGCGGTCTGCCAGTGCGCAGGCAGCAGGACCGCGACCCGCGCGCCGGGACTCAGGCCGAACTCGTCGCGAATCAGATTGGCGGTCTTGGCCGCCCAGTTCGCCAGCGTCGCGCCGGACAGCTCGATGCGCGCGCCGGTGGCGTCGTCGTAGTAGGTGACGCGCGGGCCTGCGGGTTCGCGGGCGAGGATGGGATCGAGTACCGCTTCGGTGAGCGTATGTGCCTGGTCGATGTCACGCATGGTTCAGTTCACGCATTTCGGTCCGTTCTGGCCTGCGTCGATCGGTGGAGCGGGCGGGACTGGTGTGGCCGCGGTCGACGTTCCGGACAGATCGAACATCCGGCTCGCCGACGAGCCCGGACCAGAATAGTCGCTCGCCAGCACGACACTCACCGAATCCGGGGACAGCGCCGGATCGGCGAGCACCGTCAGCCCGCCGAGCGCCTTGGCCACCGCCTGCGCCTTCGGGCTCGCGGTGTCCGCCGCGAGCACCCGGCTGCCGGTGACGCGAGTGCCGGTGTAGTTGGACACCGTGCCTTGGCGAAAACCCTTGGCGCTCAACGCTTGCGCGACCTCGGCCGCGAGCCCGCCGATGCCGCCCGCGTTGTAGACGCTGACCGTCACCGTCGCGGGATCGAAGCCCGTCTCGGCATTGCGCGGGGCGGGGTTGTCGCCGACCAGCGAGGCGACGTAGGACTTGACCGCTTTGGGCTCGACCTTGACCACCGATTCGCCGTTGCCGGTCTCGCCGTTGAGGTCGGCGACCGGAATGGTCTCGAATTTCACCTGACCGCCGGACAGGTCCTTCAACCGTTGCAGGAAGGCCAGCACGTCCCAGTCCTCGTCCAGCACGATCGTCCGCCCCACCGCTTCGCTGAGTTGCTGGAGCTTGGCCGGGTTGCCCAGCGTCTTCGCGCTGAGCACCTGCTGCACCAGCTGCGCCATGAACACCTGCTGGCGCACGATGCGATCGATGTCGCCGCGCGGCAGGTCGTGGCGCTGGCGCACGAAACTCAGTGCCCGCGGGCCGTCCAGCCGCTGCCGTCCCGCGGGGAACCTGGCGCCGGACATCCACTCGTCGACCGGGTTCTTCAGACACACCTCGACTCCGCCGACGGCGTCGGTGAGCAGCGCGAAGCCGAGCAGACTCACCTCGGCGTAGTGGTCGACGGTGATGCCGGTGAGCCCGGCCACCGTCTTGATCAGCGCCTGTCTGCCCGCCTGAGTGGACTGCCGCTCCGCCTCGTCGTTGGCGGCCCCCTGGTCGAGGAGCTTCTGGAACTGGGTCGCCTTCGTCGCGCCGTAGGCGGAGTTGATCTTGCCCATCCCCAGGCCGGGAATGTTGACGTAGGAATCGCGCGGAATCGAGATCGCGGTGGCCGAGCGTCCGTCGTTGGGCACGCGCAGCAGGACGATGGTGTCGGTGTTGGTGCCCACCTCGTCGCCGGCGTGCAGCATCGCGCGCTCGGCGTCCGAGAGCGGATTGCCGTGCGCGTCGGTGCGGCTGTCCACACCGACCAGCAGGATGTCCACCGCGCCGTCGCGACTGCCGCCCAGGCCGAGATCGCCGAGTCGCTCGATGTTCGCGACCAGCCCGTCGACGCTGTGCCAGGCGAAACCGGTGAGCACCAGCACGGTGACGGCGGCGGCCACGGCGAGCGAGCGCAACGGCCCGAATGCCCGGTCGCCGGGCCCGGTCGCCCGCGACGCCGCCGATGTGCCCCTCCGCTGCGACAAGTCCGCATCCTCTCGCCGAAACTCGGTGTACCGGCGACGCGTGCGCAACCGATCCGCCACCCTGGTTACCGCTCGCCCCGCCCGATTTCGGGATCCCCCGATAGCACAAGGCTATCGAAAGGTGGTCGCGAACGGCCGTAACCGAGAACGTGGCGGCGTGCCAGACTTGCGCCCGTGACCGACCCCACCGCGCCCGCGTCCACCGTGCCCGCTCGCCTCGTCGTCACCGGGGCGAACGGACAGGTGGGCCGGGAATTGCGGCGTCTCGCTCCGGCCGCCAGCGGCTACGGGCGCGCCGAACTCGACATCACCGACCCCGCCGCCGTGCGCGCGGTACTCGCGCCCGGCGACGTGGTGCTGAACTGCGCCGCCTATACCGCCGTCGACCTGGCCGAGACCGAAGCCGAGGCGGCGTACGCGGGCAACGCCACCGGACCGGCCGTGCTCGCAGGCGTCTGCGCTGACGTCGGCGCCCGGCTGATCCATCTGTCCACCGATTACGTCTTTCCAGGTACCCACGATCGGCCGTACGACACTGCCGATGTGACCGGACCGACCTCCGTGTACGGGGCGTCCAAGCTCGCGGGCGAACAGGCGGTGCTGAGCCGCTGCCCGGACGCGCACGTGGTGCGCACGGCGTGGGTATACACCGGGCGCGGCGGCGATTTCGTCGCCACGATGCTGCGGCTGGAGCGCGAACGCGACACCGTCGACGTGGTCGACGACGAGGTCGGCTCTCCCACCTACGCCGCCGACCTGGCCGCCGCGCTGCTGGAATTGGCGGGCAGACCGGACGCGCCACGGGTGCTGCACGCCACCAACGCCGGACGGGCCAGCCGGTTCGAACTCGCCCGCGCGGTGTTCGCCGGGGTCGGCGCCGATCCCGAACGCGTCCGGCCGTGCGACTCCTCCGCGTTCCCCAGACCCGCACGGCGCCCGGCGTTCTCGGTGCTGTCGCCGCGCGCCTGGAACGACGCGGGGCTCACGCCGCTGCGGGATTGGCAGGCCGCGCTGAGCGACGCCCTGGCGCGGCGGTCCGATTGAGGCGACCTTCCTCAATCAAGCCCTCCGCCGCTGCTGCGGCCAACCGCGAATCATCAGCACACGCCCGGCGACTGCTGTCATCAGGTCTCCCGACACCACTGAGACCCCTCGCGAATCATCGGCACACGCCTTCCGACTGCCTGCCCGCGGCGCGGTCCGCCATCCCCGCGACCATGCGCGGACTATCGGGGGACGGCTCGCGCCCGCGCCCGTTAAGGTTGGCTGTCGTGAGTGATTCCGCATCCGCCGCGCCCGCGGGCCTGGCCGTCGTCACGGTGACCTACTCGCCGGGTGAACACCTCGAGCACTTCATCAGCACGCTAGCCGGGGCCACCGCCGAGAAACCTCAGGTGATCCTCGCCGACAACGGCTCGGTGGACGGTGTGCCGGAGCTGGTCGCCGAGGCCAATTCCCACGTGCGGCTGCTGCGCACCGGCGGCAACATCGGTTACGGCGGCGCGATCAACCGGGCGGTCGCGGAGATCGATCCGGCGATCGAGTTCATCGTGATCGCCAACCCGGACATCCGCTGGGGCACCGATTCCATCGACAAACTGCTCGCCGCCGCCAAGCGCTGGCCGCGCGCGGGCGCGCTCGGGCCGCTGGTGCTCGAGCCGGACGGCAGCGTGTATCCGTCGGCCCGCCGGGTGCCCGGCCTGCTGGACGGCGCCGGACACGCGATCCTGGGCACGGTGTGGAAGTCCAACCCGTGGACCCGCCGCTACCGGCAGGAGAACGAGGAGATCTCCGAGCGGGCCGTCGGCTGGCTGTCGGGTTCGTGCCTGCTGGTGCGGCGCGCGGCGTTCGACTCGATCGACGGCTTCGACTCCCGCTACTTCATGTACATGGAGGACGTCGACTTCGGTGACCGGATGGGCAAGGCGGGCTGGCACAACGTTTTCGTGCCGGACGCCGAGGTCACCCACGCCAAGGGTCACGCGGCGGGACGTCATCCCGAGAAGATGCTGCCCGCCCACCACGCCAGCGCCTACCGGTTCCAGGCCGACCGGCATCCGCACTGGTGGCAGGCTCCGCTGCGGCTGGCGCTGCGGGCCGGACTTGCGATCCGCTCACGGATTGCGGTTCGATCTGCCCTGCGCCAGCAGGCGCGCGACGCCGGGTGACCGGCGACGCCGGCAGGAAACGACCTTGTGAACAGGGGAGCTCGATGGCAGGAAATGCAGGCACCGACGCGGTGATCCTGGTCGGCGGGCAGGGAACGCGGCTGCGGCCGCTGACCCTCTCGGCGCCCAAGCCGATGCTGCCGACGGCCGGGCTCCCGTTCCTGACCCACCTGCTCGCCCGGATCGCCGAGGCCGGGATCACCCACGTGGTGCTGGGCACGTCGTTCAAGGCCGAGGTGTTCGAAGAGCACTTCGGCGACGGCTCCGAGCTGGGCCTGGAGATCGAGTACGTCACCGAGACCGAGCCGCTGGGCACCGGAGGCGCGATCCGCAACGTGCTGCCCAAGCTGCGCGCGGACAACGTGATGGTGTTCAACGGCGACGTGCTCGGCGGCACCGACCTCGGCGCGGTGCTCGACACGCACGAGTCCACCCGCGCGGATGTGACGTTGCACCTGGTCCGGGTCAGCGACCCGCGCGCGTTCGGCTGCGTGCCCACCGACGCGGACGGCCGGGTCACCGCGTTCCTGGAGAAGACCCAGGACCCGCCGACCGATCAGATCAACGCCGGATGCTACGTCTTCCGCCGCGAGTACATCGAGAAGATCCCGGCCGGGCGCCCGGTGTCGGTGGAGCGCGAGGTGTTCCCCGCGCTGCTGACCGAGGGCGCCCGCGTCCAGGGCTACGTCGACGCCTCCTACTGGCGCGACATGGGCACCCCCGAGGACTTCGTCCGCGGCTCCGCCGACCTGGTTCGCGGCATCGCGCCCTCCCCCGCCCTGCCGGGGCAGCGCGGTGAATCGCTGGTGCATCCCAGCGCAGGCGTCGCTCCCGGCGCGCTGCTCATCGGCGGCACGGTCGTCGGCCGCGGCGCGGAGATCGGGGCGGGCGCGCGCCTGGACGGCGCGGTCGTCTTCGACGGCGCGGTGATCGAGGCCGGCGCCACCGTCGAACGCACCATCATCGGCTTCGGGGCGCGCATCGGTCCCCGCGCACTGGTCCGCGACGGCGTCATCGGCGACGGCGCGAACATCGGCGCACGCTGCGAACTGCTGCGCGGCGCCCGCGTCTGGCCCGGCGTGGAGATTCCCGACGGCGGCATCCGCTTCTCCACCGACGTCTGAGGCCCCGACCCCGCACGCGGCTAGGAGAATCCCACGGCTTGCTGCCCCCAGGCGGTGTGCAGGTCGCGGTCGGGGTCGTCGACCACCCGATCGACGCTGTCGATGAGCAGCGTGGCGCGGGCTCCGAGCCGGTAGGGCCGCCAGTGCTTGGAGCCGTCGAGGGCGGCGGGCACGCCGTGCGCGGCGAAGGCCAGCCAGCGGCGCATCATGCGCCCGGAGACCTCCATGGCCGCCTTGCGCCCGCCGAGCCAGAAGGTGGGGTCGAGGTTCAGCGTGCCGAAATTGCCGAAGACGTAAGGCAATTCGGTGGCGTGACCAGCACCGACGCGGGCCGCCCTGAGCATGGGGGTGGCGTAGTCGAAGCGGTACATCCAGGTGGGCGAGTGCTCGGCGTGGCCGTCGGCCACCCAGTGCGCCGGCATCCGGAACGCCGCGTCGGTGGACATCGCCAGCGCGCCGCGCGCCTTGTTCAGGTCCGGGTAGGCCGAGGTGATCTCGGCGATGCGCTCGGCGGACAGCTCAGGGTGACCGGCCGCGACGTCACGCAGCATCGCGTTCACCGCGTCCGGCGTCACCGGCATGATCGGCGAGCGCAGCAGCCGGAACAGCGACGCCTCGTCCTTGTTGGTGCCGATGATCAACGGCACCCGGTGCGATAGTCCGCGCTGGAACCGGTCGATCGGGTAGGTCGGCAGCAGATCGCCGTCGACCACGGGCGCGGCGGCCAGCCGGCCCGGTTCCCGCAGCGGTATCTCGTCGAGCAGGACGCCCGCCGCGGCCACGATCCGCTCGATCGGGCAGTCCAGCAATTCCTCGGCCCTGGTCGCGGGCAGCTCGATCAGTTCGAGGAACCGCCGCGCCACCCTCGCGGCCCGTTCCTGCCCGAACACGGTGGTCGCGGGCGGGCTCTGCGCGATCGCCCGGTGGAACAGCCCGGCGGCGCGCGGCGCGGTGAGCAGCGCGGTGACGCAACCCGCTCCGGACGACTCGCCGAACAGCGTGACGTTGTCTGGATCGCCGCCGAACGCGGCGATGTTGTCGCGCACCCACTCCAGTGCGGAAATCTGGTCGTGCAGGCCGAGATTCGGCGCGAAGTCGGCGCCGAGGGAGGACAGGTCCAAGAAGCCGAGCGCACCGAGCCGATAGTTGACCCCGACGACCACCACGTCACCGGTCGCGGCCAGCTTGCGCCCGTCGTAGATCTGTTGGGCGGCGGTGCCGAGGCAGTACGCGCCGCCGTGCAGCCAGACCAGCACCGGGCGCGGTTCGGTTTCCCCGCCACGGGTCGGCTCGCCGGTTTCCGGCCGAGGTGACCAGACGTTGAGCCACAAACAGTCCTCGCCCATGGTCAGGCCCGAGTCGATGGGAACCATGGTGCCCATCGTCTGCGGCGCGATATCCCCGAACGCGGTGCAGTCGCGCACTCCCTCCCAGGGCTGCGGGGGCCGCGGCGGAGCGAACCTGGCCGGACCGGTGGGGGCCGCCGCGTAGGGGATGCTGCGCCAGACGGACACCGACCCTTCGCGCACGCCGCGCACGTCGCCGTAAGCCGTTCGCGCGATGGGCTCGGCGCAACCGTCGGGACCGGGCACCGCCTCGGAGAACTGAGCGCGCATCGCAGACCTCCTCATACTTCTTTTTCGAGAGTACGTCGAAGATCAGGACGACAACGTCGCGATGCCATGACATTGCCGCGTCGACTCCCATTCATCCGCTGTTCAGGCCGTCGGACGGGGCCTCGGTGTCGAATCGGTCACGGCGACCGCCGGGACCCACGGCAACTTGCGATAGCCAGGAGGGTGCTCCCGTCGCGCGGGTGGAGCGGGGTCAGGTCGCGGCCTCCGATTCCCGGTCGCCGACCGACGCCGTCTCGTCGCCCACGTACGCGACCCCCAATCGGCGATACGGCCCGTCCTCGCCCAGCAGCTGTGCGTGCGTGCCGGTCTGCGACAACGGTCCCACCACCGCGATGAGATCGGGGTCCGCCGCGGTGGCGAGCCTCGTGCAACACCACCGAGCCCGCGGACATCTCCAGGACTCGCCCCCCGAACGACGAGCTGCCCGCGGCGCAAGGCCTAAACTGAGCGGATGCCGAGTTACAGCTATCGGTGCCGCAGCTGCGGCGACACGTTCGAGGTCTCCCGCCCGATGGCGGAGTCGTCGGCGCCGGCGACCTGCCCGATCGGCCACGACGACACGGTCAAGCTGCTGACCACCTTCGCCACCGTCTCCCGAGGCGGTGCTCCCGCGCCGGCTCCGGCGGCGCCACCGGCGGGCGGCGGCTGCTGCGGTGGCGGCTGCTGCGGCTGAGATTCCGGCGCGGGGTCAGTCGCGCCGGTCGGCGTGACCGAGGTCGCGCTCGGGTGCGACCCGGTCGCGCACCCGCTGCTTCAGCACCGCGATGTCGGGAAATCCGCCGTCGGCCTTGCGCTCCCAGATCTGTTCGCCGTCCACGGTGATCCGGAAGACCCCGCCCGAACCGGGCCGGAGCGCGACTTCGTCCAAGTCGGTGGCGAACGTGCTGAGCAATTCCTGTGCCATCCAGCTCGCCCGCAGCAACCAGCGGCATTGGGTGCAGTACTCGATCGCGACGCGTGCCATGCCCGCTGACGCTACCGCTCAGTCCTCGTGCGTGCCGTCCAGGTAGACCCACGCGCCCTCGGACCGGGCGAACCTGCTGGTCTCGTGCAGGGAGCCGCGGCCGTCGGCGTCCCGGTAGTGCGCGACGAACTCCACCGTGCCGCTGTCGTCGAACAGTCCACCGCGATCGGTCCCGGTGATCTCGAGGAACAACCAGCGCTGGGCCGGATCGAGGGTCAGCTCGCGCGGGCGGGTGCGCGGATGCCAGGAACGCAGCAGATAGCAGGCGTCGCCCACCGCGAACGCGGTGTAGCGCGAGCGCATCAGCGCTTCGGCGGTGGGAGCGGGACGCTCGCCGCTCAGCACCGGACCGCAACAGTCGTCGAAAGCCTCACCACGCCCACACGGGCATCGCTGCGTCGCATTCATGCCGCGTCCTTTCCGAACCCCACTGCCATCTCTGCTCCTGATCCGCACCCGCCTTGCCCGTCCGGCCTACACGCGTCTCCGTGGGCACACGCTTCCCGCCATCTCCGGCTAATGATCATCCTTCCGGCCTGAACGGCGCCCGCCGCAGGCACGTCGCCACCGCTTCCGAGCCGATCCGCTTGCCGCCGGTCTTGCCGACCCGGCGTCCACCCGGAATCAATCCCGGCGCGCCTGCACCGCCGCGAGGTCCGCGGCCAAGGCGACGGTCTGCTCCCGCCAACGGCGCAGGTCGGTGACGCTGGGAGCGAGTTCGTAATCGTGGTGGTGGGCCGCGCGCGACAGCGCTGCCCAGAGCACGGCCACGCGCGCCGCCACGTCCGGTCCCGCGAAGGCGCGCAGCGCGATCAACTGCGCCCGCATCGGACAGCGGACCAGCGCGGGCGCCAGGCGCGACCACAGTTCGTCCACGGCCTGCTCCAGCGCGATCCGCAGGATCCAGGCCGTCGCCCTCGACCACAGCCCGCCCGCGGCGGTCACCGATCCCGCCAGCAGCAGATCGACCGTTTCCAGCCGCTCGGCGACCGACGGCCGATTCCCGCGCGAACGGGGCGGGCCGTTGTTCCGCCCCCGCTGCCCGTGCCGGGTCGCGCGCCCGCCGCCCCCTGGGCCACGGCGCGCGCCGACCGGCCTGCGCCGCCCGGTCACCGGCGCCTCACCGGGCCAGCCACGCGACGAACTTCTCGGTCTCACCGATCAGCTCGCGCATATCGCGCCCGATCGGCACGTGCGCGCCCGCCGTGGCGTCGCGCAGCGCGTCCACCACCCACCGGCCCTCGCGCGCGATGAGGTTCTTGTTCAAGTCGTCGACCCTACTGCCGACCCCTAAGACCGCGAGCGCCACCTTCGCCCGGGTCGAATGCGCGGCATCGATGTGGCGTTCCACCTCTTGGTGGTCCATGCCCGCGGCGAGCAAGCTGCGCCGCGCCCTGGCCAGACTGGCCGCTTCCACCGCGGAACGGCAGCACGTGGCCACCAGTTCGTCGGCGATCGCCGCGGGCAACTGCGGGGTGCGCACCAGAGCGCGGGCGTCGTCGAGGTAGCGGCGGATCGGGTCGCTGGACACCCGCACCTCGACCACCGAGCGGTCGCGGCGCTGCACTTCCAGCACGGTCGCGTCGAGCTGCATCCGGCGCACCGCCTCGGCGAGGCGCTCGTCGTGGGTGAACACCACCACCTGCCTGGTCCAGGCGACCGTGGCGAGCACTTGGGCCAGGCCGTCCACCTTGGCCGGGTCCATCGCCTGCACCGGGTCGTCGATCATGACGAAGCGGAACGGGCTCTGCTCCACCGTGGCGCGCGGCAGGAACAGCGAGAGGCCCAGCGCGTGCAGCTCACCCTGGCTCATCACGCCGAGCGCGGCGCCGTCCACCTCGTCGACGGTCACGTCGAGCAGCACGCGGCGCGCGGTGCCCGCGTTGCCCTGCAGACGGATCGCGCCCAGTTCGACGTTGCTCTGCTGCCGCAGCGTGCGCCACACCCACCTGGCCGTCGTCTCCAGCGGCGTCATGCGCTCGCCGCGCAGGCCCGCGGTGGCCGACTTCAGCCAGTCCTCGGCCTTCTTCACGGTGCGCAGCTCCGGCGCGTGCGCGGCCACCTCGCGCGCGCCCTCCAGCCAGGCCACGATCCGCGGCACCAGCGGCGTCCACACCTCGTCGAGGCGGTCGAGTTCCTTGCGCGTGCCCTGTTGCAGCAGGTCGAGTTCGTCCACCAGGCGCGCGTGCGCCGCGCGCAGCCGGGCGGGCAGGTCCTCGGTGTACTCGGCGGTGGTCAGCGCGGCCCACTCGGCCCATGCCTCGCGCACCGCCGTGGTGTCGACCGACGGCGGGTTGCGCGGGTCGAAATCCAGCTCGGCGGGAACGAGGTCGGGAAGCGCCCGCGCGGCCCGCACGGCGTTGCCGAGTTCGACCCTGGCGGTGGTGAGCGCGTCCACCCTGGCGCTCAGCCGCTCGATCGCCGCATCGGTCTCGCGGGCCCACGCCGCGTCGAGTGCGCCGCGGCCGCACACGGGGCATGGGCACGGCCCGCTCGCCGCCTGATGTTCCCGCGCCTTGCGCAGCAGGTCGAGCAGGCGCAGATCGGCTTCGGCGTCGGCGGTGGTTCCCGCGGCGAGCGCAGCGCCCCATTCCTCCAGGCGGGTGGCCACGGCCTCCACTTCGGCGTCCTCGGGCAGCGCGAGCCGCACGATCGCGCGCAGACCGTCCGGTCCGGCCGGGTCGTCCACCGCGCCGAGCACTTCCCGGCCGACCGCGGCCAGATCCGGCTGCGCGGGCCGCAGCAGCCCGGCGACCCGCACCGCCCGGTCGTCGGCCACGGACGCAAGCAGTTCGAGCAGTTCCAGGCGTTCCTGACGCGAATCCCGCACGGCGCGTTCCAGCTCGAGGCGGCGCATCCGGATCCGTTCCTGCGCCAGGGTGAGTTCGTCGAGGCCGAGCAGCTGGTGCAGCGCGTCGAACAGATCGCTCGGCTTCCCGTCCACCAGCGCGCCGAGTTCGCTGTAGGACAGGAAGGGGCGGTAGAGCTCGAGCTGGGCGGCCCAGCGATCGGTGTCGAATTCCGTCGGCGGCTCGGGCGGATACCGCTGGGTCCACTGCGCGTCCGGCAGGTCCGCGTCGGCCGCCCACTCCTTGGCGATGGTGAGGCGCGGCGTGGCGCCCGCGGTGAGCAACTCCAGCTCGATGCGGGCGGCCGTGCCGTCGTGCAGGTTGCGCCAGCCTTCCCGCCACGCCGCCGATCGACCGTCCCACCGGCGGTTGCCTCCGGTCATGGCCAATTCCGCCGCCTCGGCGAAACTGGATTTGCCGCTGCCGTTGCGGCCGACCACGAGGGTGAGGCCGGGCCCGGGCGGCAGCTGCAACGTGGTCTCGGGGCCGATGCCGCGGAAGCCGCACACCCGGATGGCGCTGAGGAAGATCCCGGAGTGATCGAATGCCGTTGCGGCGTCGGCTGATTCGGCGGCGCCGAGGGCGCGCAACACAGTCCGCATGACCGACGGCGTGACCGCTGGATCCTCGGCCAGGCGCCTGGCCACCACCTCCGAGAGCCGCGGCGGCGCGTCCGCGGAACCGGCGGCCTGGACAGCGTCGGGATCCAGGCGCATGCGAAAAATCCCCTCCACCATCGAGCCGCAGCACGTCCTCCGACCCCGTGCGCGGCGCCTTGTCGAAGCTGTGCGAAACGCTACCCGATAGCGTCCGGATCGCGCATCGTGCCCGAGCGAATCTGCCCGCGGGGATGGATATGGTCATCGAAACGCCTGCGCCGCGTCTCGATGTCCACCCCTCGCGCCAACCCCGGCGGGCAGCCTCGATGGTGTCTACACCCGGTCCGGGTGGCTCGGTCGAGCCGAACAGGACAGAATGCCAGAGCGGCCCGATCGGCGCAAGATTTACGCGAACGGCGAATGCGGAACCGGGACAAGCGGTTCCGCGCGCGAGGCCGCACCGGTGGCGGCACTTGTCGGTGCGCTGGGGTAGAAATCCGGTCAACCGAGCAATGAAGGAAGGCGATGAGGCAGCAGCGAGCCGGAGCGGGCCGATGACGACGCCGTGGACCGAAGCCCAGGTCACGGCGCTGGCGCCGGACGCAAATTCGCTGTCGGCGGCGCGCAAGCTGGTGGGCCGCTGGCGCGAGAGCGGGCAGCACGGCACCGCGCTGTGGGGCCGGTGCCAGGGCAGCGGCGCCACGCCCTATCAGACGATCGTCGACCTGTCCGGCCCGGCGTACCGCTGCTCCTGCCCGAGCCGGAAGTTTCCCTGTAAGCACGCGCTGTCGTTGTTGCTGCGCTGGTCCGCGGGCGAGGTCGCCGTCGCGCCGGAGACCGCCGACTACGCGGCCGCGTGGATCGGCGGCCGTACCGCACGGGCCGCCGCGTCCGCCGACCGGCCACGCACCCCGAATCCGGCCACAGCCGAACAGCGCCGGGTGCGGGTGACGGCGGGGTTGGAGGAACTCGACGTCTGGCTCGGTGATCAGGTGCGCACCGGCCTCGCGCAGGCCGATCGCTCCTATCGCGCCTTCGAGGCCGTGGCCGCCAGGATGGTCGACGCGCAGGCCCCCGGCCTCGCCGCCGCGCTGCGCAGGCTCCCGGCCGTCGTGGCCACCAGAAACGACTGGCCGGAGGTGATGCTGCGCGAGTACGCGCGCATGCACCTGCTGATCGCCGCGCACCGGCAGCTCGACGCGGCGCCGCCCGCGCTGCGCGCCAGTATCCGCACCCACGTCGGTTATCCCAATCCGGCAGAGGCGGTGCGTGCCGAAGTACCGGTCCGCGACCGATGGATGGTGTTCGGCGCGCGGATCACCGAGGACGAGCGCCTCTACACCCGGCGCACCTGGTTGTACGGGCGCGAAAGCAGGCGCTGGGCGGTGGTGGTCGACCATTCCTTCGGCTCCCCCGGCTTCCCCGCCGACGTTCCCGCCCTGGGGCAACTGGCCGACGCCCAGCTCCATTTCTATCCCGGCGCCGCGCCGCTGCGCGCGCTGTGGGGCGAACGGCACAGCGCCGCCGAACCATTCACCACGCTGCCCGCCGACCGCGACCGCCCGGCCACCATCGCCGCCGCGCTGGCCGCGCACGCGTCCGCGCTCGGGGCCGATCCGTGGCTGCGCTCGTGGCCGATGCTCTTGGCCGACGTGGTGCCCACCCGCACCGAACAGGGCTGGTACGTCACCGAATCCGACGGGACCGCGCTGCCGATCCGGCCGGGTGAGCAACCGTGGACGCTGCTGGCCGTCTCCGGCGGTCATCCGGTGACGGTGGCCGGCGAGTGGAGCGCCGACGGTTTGGAGCCGATCTCGGTGTTCACCGCGGGTGAGGTGATCGATCTGGCACCCACCGAGACATTCGTCCCCGACGCGACCCACCCGCAGCCTGCGCCGACCGGGAGCGCGGGTCTCACCTCCGTCGCGTTGCTCGGCACCGCCCGCCGTGCACCGGACCTCGCGGCGCTGGCGCCCCCGATCGCGCGAGCGGCCGAGCGGTTGCCGCATGATCCCGCGTCGCGATTGCTCGAAACCGCCGCGCTGCAAGACCTCTACACTCGCGGCGGCGTAGCGCCCGCCATCGCGGCGGCGCCGGAGCCCGCGGCGGACGATCCCCGTCCGGCGCTGCCGCGCCCCGCCGCCGTACGCCTGGCGCGCATGCTGCGGGAACGCTCGGCGTTCCTGCCCGAATGGTTCGAGGCGGCGCGGCCGCACGACTATCGAGCGCCGGACGCGCTGTGCGAGCAACTGCTCGAGCACGCGAAGATCAATGCCACCTTGCGCGAGCCGCTGCTGCGCCTCGCCGGCTCTCGCGGCAGCTGGCTGGCGGCCCGGCATCCGGCCTGGCGCGACCTGGTGCGGCTGCCGTCCACCGATGACGAAACGTCCTCGGACACTTGGCTTTTCGGTCGGCCACCCGAGCGGCGCGACTGGCTCGCCGGCCTTCGGCGCGCCGACCCTGGCGCGGCACGAGAACAACTCACCGCGGCGTGGCCGAAGGAATCCGGGCCGCTGAAGGCCGAACTGCTGGCCGTGCTCGCCGACGCACTCGGCCCGGACGACGAGCCCCTGCTGGAAACGGCGCTGGACGACCGGCGCGCGGATGTGCGCCGCACCGCAGCCGGACTGCTCGCGCTGCTGCCGGACTCGGCGTTCTCGCAGCGGATGCGGGCGCGGGCGAGCGCCTGGATCCGCGCCGAGCACCGGATGCTGCACACGAACGTGGTGCTCACGCTGCCGGACCGGCCCGACGCCGCCGCGCAGCGTGACGGGATCACCGACCGCACCATCGAATTCGCCTACCGCTGGAACGGCGCGCCCGACGTGGCCGCGGCCCGGCTCCGGCAGGTGGTCGCCGCCACCCCGCTCGCGCACTGGGCCGACGTGCTCGGCACGCCGCGGCAGGCGGTGCGCGCCACGATCGAGGACCGGTTCCGGCAGCCGATCTTCGACGGCTGGGTGGACGCCGCACTGGCGCAACGCGACTCGGCGTGGGCGCGCGCGCTGTTCGAAGCGGGCGTGCCCACCGACCTGGCGATGCTGCGCAGGCGGGAGCTGTTCGCGCTGCTTCCGCTGCCGGACCGGACCGCGCACCTGGTGCGGCTGGACGGGTCGTGGCTGTCGGAGATCGAGGCGCTGCTGCCCGCGATGGGCCATCCGTGGCCGGAAGCGCTGGCCCAGCACGTGGTGCTGCTGCTGTTCGAGCGGGCGCGGGCGGCGGCGCGGCGTCCCGAGACGCACGGCGCGGCACCGAGCGCGCACCGGTCGCTGCTCGCCGCGGCCTCGGTGCACCTCCCGGTCGCCGCAGCGAGCACGCTGTCCGCGGTGGCCCGCAAATGCGACGATCCCGCCTGGGAGCGGACCTTCGACCAGCTCGCCCATGACCTCAACCACCGCTCGATGATGCTCGAGGAGTTGCAGTGACCACCACCGACCCGACGCCCGGCCTGCTGCGCCCCCACGCCGAACAGGCGTATGCCGACGAGCTGCGCGCCCTCGCCGCCGCCGACGACCGGCCCCGCCCGCCGTCGTGGCGGCTGTCGCCCTGGGCGGTGGTCACCTACCTGCTCGGCGGCACCCTGGCCGACGGCACCGTGATCACCCCGAAGTACGTCGGCCCGCGCAGGCTCATGGAGGTGGCGGTCGCGACGCTGGCCACCGACCGGGCGCTGTTGCTGCTCGGGGTGCCCGGCACCGCCAAAACGTGGGTGTCGGAACATCTCTCCGCCGCCATCAGCGGCGCGTCGACATTGCTGGTGCAGGGCACCTCCGGCACGGCCGAGGAGGCGATCCGCTACGGCTGGAACTACGCGCGGTTGCTCGCGGAAGGGCCAAGCGACGCGGCGCTGGTGCCGTCGCCGGTGCTCACGGCCATGCGGACGGGCTCCATCGCCAGGATCGAAGAGCTCACCCGCATCCCCTCGGACGTGCAGGACGCGCTGATCACCATCCTGTCCGAGAAGACCCTGCCCCTGCCGGAACTCGGCACGGAGGTGCAGGCGGCCAAGGGCTTCAACGTCATCGCCACCGCCAACGATCGCGACCGCGGGGTGAACGAGTTGTCCTCCGCGTTGCGCCGCCGGTTCAACACGGTGGTGCTGCCGCTGCCCGCGAGCGAGGACGAGGAGGTCGCCATCGTCAGCAGGCGGGTCGAGCAACTCGGTTCGGCGCTGGAATTGCCCGCCGTGCCCGCGGCGGCCGAAGAGGTGCGGCGAGTGGTGCGGGTCTTCCGTGAGCTGCGCTCCGGCAGCACGGCCGACGGACGGACCAAGCTGAAGTCGCCGTCCGGGACGCTGTCCACGGCCGAGGCGATCTCGGTGATCACCAACGGCATCGCGCTCTCGGCGCACTTCGGCGACGGTGTGCTGCGCGCCTCCGACATCGCGGGCGCGGTGCTCGGTTCGGTGATCAAGGATCCGGTAGCCGACGCCGTGGTGTGGACGGAGTATCTGGAGGCCGTCGTCCGCGAGCGACCGGACTGGGCGGACTTCTACCGCGCCTGCCGCGAGGTCACCGGGTGACCTCCGAAGCAGACCCCGTGACCAGGGTTTTCGGCATCCGCCACCATGGTCCCGGCTCGGCGCGCTCGCTGCGGCTGGCCCTGGCGCAGTTCCGGCCCGACATGATCCTGATCGAGGGGCCCGCCGACGCCGATCCGCTGGTCGGCCTCGTCGCCGCGGAAGGGATGGCCCCGCCGGTCGCGCTGCTGGCGTATGTTCCCGACGCCCCCGCCAAGGCCGCGTTCTGGCCGTACGCGGTGTTCTCCCCCGAATGGCAGGCGCTGCGCTACGCCGCCGACAACGAGGTGCCCGTGCGGTTCTGCGATCTGCCCGCGAGCGTCACGCTGGCGACGGAGGACGAGCCCGGTGACCGGTTCGATCCGCTCGCCACGCTGGCCGCGGCCGGCGGCTACGACGACGCCGAACGCTGGTGGGACGCCGTCGTGGAATCGGTGCCGGACGCGGCCGCGTTCGACGCGATCACCGAGGCGATGGGCGCGCTGCGGGAATCCGCCGACCGCGACGCGCGGCACGGCGATGCGACACCGCGCACCGCCTGTGCGCACGGCAACCCGTCGAAGAGCGAGTCCACCGACGCCGAAACCATCGGTGATTCACCAGCGGCCGAACCCACCGGAGACCGGCCAGCGCAAGGCGATTCCGCGAACCCCGACACTGCGGGAGACCGCCGGTCGCAAGACGATCCAGCCACGAATGCCACTGCACCGGAGTTGGATTCGGTCGCGGAGGCGGTCGCCGAACCGGCCCTCGGGCCAGAACCACCGGAGCCCCTCGTCGTCGACGCCCACACCCTGCGGCGCGAGGCCTACATGCGCCAGACCATGCGCAAGGCGCTCAAAGATGGGGCGCTGCGGCTGGCGGTGGTGTGCGGGGCGTGGCACGCGCCCGCGCTCACCGGCGCGCTCGGTCCCGCCGCGCCCGACGCCCGGTTGCTCAAAGGCCTGCCGAAGACCAAAGCCAAGCTCACCTGGGTGCCGTGGACGCACTCGCGGCTGTCCACGACCTCCGGCTACGGCGCCGGCGTCACCTCGCCGGGCTGGTACCACCACCTGTTCACCGCCACCGCCCAGCCGATCGCCCGCTGGCTGACCAAGGTCGCCGGTGTGCTGCGCGCCCACGATCTGCCCGTCTCCAGCGCGCATGTCATCGAGGCCGTCCGGCTCGCCGACACGCTCGCCGCGCTGCGCGGTCGCCCGCTGGCCGGTCTGTCGGAGGTGACCGAGGCCACCCGGTCGGTGCTGTGCGGCGGCGACGAGACGATGCTGCGGTTGGTGATCGGCGAACTCGTCGTCGGCGAGGCGCTGGGCGCCGTTCCGGAGCAGACGCCGACCGTGCCGCTGGACGCGGACCTGCGCGCCACCATCCGGTCGCTGCGGATGAAGCAGGAGCCCTCGATCCGCACCGTCGACCTGGATCTGCGCAAGGAACGCGAGGTCGCGCGGTCGCGCCTGCTGCACCGGCTGCGGGTGCTCGACATCGAGTGGGGCACGCTCACCATCAGCGACGTGCGCAGCACCGGCACCTTCCGGGAAACCTGGACGCTGCAGTGGCATCCCGAGTACGCGATCTCGATCATCGAGGCCTCGCGCTGGGGCACCACCATCCGCACCGCGGCGGAGGCGAAGATCCTCGACACCGCGAGCCGCGCCGACCGCTCGGTCGGCGAATTGACCACCGCGTTGGAAGTCGCGCTGCTGGCCGATCTGGGCGGCGCCACCGACGGATTGATCGCCCGGCTGGAATCCACCGCGGCGCTCGACCACGACGTCACCCACCTGCTGGCCGCGCTGCCCGGCCTGATCCGCACGCTGCGCTACGGCGACGTACGCGGCACCGACACCAAAGCGCTCGCCCACGTGGCCGATGGGTTGCTGGTGCGCATCTGCGCGGGCCTGCCCGCGGCGGTCACCGGATTGGACACCGACGCCGCCACCGAGCTGCGCGGTCTGCTGGACGCGGCGCACACCGCCATCCACACCAGGGACGACGGCTGGGCCACCGGCGCCTGGCTCGCCGCGCTGCGCCGGATCGCCGACCGCGACGACGTGCACGGCGCTCTGGTGGGGCGCGCGGTCCGCTTGCTCGCCGACGCGGGCCGTATCGATGACGCCGAATCCGCGCGCAGGCTGTCCGCCGCGCTGTCGGTGGGCGCCACCGCCGCGGCCAAGGCGGCGTGGATCGACGGTTTCCTCGGCGGTCGCGGCCTGCTGCTGGTGCACGATCGGGAGCTGTTGCGGCTCATCGACGACTGGCTGCGCGGCCTCGGCGACGACACGTTCGTCGAGACGCTGCCGCTGCTACGCCGCACCTTCGGCGCGTTCGAATCGGGTGAGCGCCGCGCCATCGGGCAGGCGGTCCGCGACGGCGGATCGGTCTCCCCCACGGCGGCCGTCGCGGGCATCGACGCCGATCGCGCCACAATCGCGGTGCGGACGGCAGCGGAGATTCTGGGGGTCACGGTATGAGCGGCCAAGCATGGAGGTCGGTCTCACGGCAGCACCACGCCGTCCATACCGAAAGCACACAGAGCACGAGCCGCCCAGGCCCGCAGGCGACAGCGCAGCACCACCGCGCAAGGCCCGCCCATCCCCGGAAGCGCACCCAGAACGAGCGAGCGGACCCGCGGACGACCGCGCAGCACTACTACGCCGCCTTCGCCCACACCGCAAGGCGGGGACAGTGTGAGCGGATCAGGACCGGAGGCGGCAGCTCAGCGTCTATATGGGACCTCCGCGCATGCCGGAAAGGACGCGGCATGAGCAGTCAGGCCAGGCGGCAGCGGAGCGTGACCACGCAGGGCCCCGCCCGTGCAAAGATCGGATACACATTGAGGGAACAGGCAGTCCGGCGAGACCGCAGCGAGGTCGCCGCTCATACCCGGAAGGGCGCGGCATGACCGACGAAGCGCAGTCCCGGCGTTGGCGATTGGTGCTCGGCGCGGCGGCGGAGGAAGGACTGGGCGGGCTGGGCTCCGGCACGGACGCGGCCATGGACCGGGCGCTGTCGGCGCTGTACAACACCGATGAGGAGACCTCGCCCGGCAAGCGCACCGGCGGTTTGCAGGGTTCGGCGCCGCGCGTGGCCCGCTGGCTCGGTGATATTCGCAGCTACTTCCCCGCCTCCGTCGTCGAGGTCATGCAGCGCGATGCCGTGGAGCGGCTCGATCTCACCCAATTGCTGCTCGAGCCGGAACTGCTCGAGGCGGTGGAGCCGGACGTGCACTTGGTCGGCACCCTGTTGAGCTTGAACCGGGTGATGCCGGAGACCACCAAGGCCACCGCGCGCATGGTGGTGGAGAAGGTGGTGCGGGAGATCGAGCAGCGCATCGCGGCGCAGACCGTCGCCGCGGTCTCGGGCGCGCTGAACCGCGCCGCCCGCGTCACCCGGCCGAAACTGCGCGACATCGACTGGGACCGCACGATTCGCAAGAACCTCGCCACCTATCTGCCCGAGCATCGCACCGTGGTGCCCGAACGCCTGGTCGGCTACGGCCGCAAGACCCAGGCGGTGCGGCGGGACGTGGTGCTTGCCATCGACCAGTCCGGTTCGATGGCCGCCAGCGTCGTGTACGCGTCGGTGTTCGGCGCGGTGCTCGCGTCGATGCGGTCGCTGCGCACCTCGCTGGTGGTCTTCGACACCGAGATCGTCGACCTCACCGACAAACTCGACGACCCGGTGGAGGTGCTGTTCGGCACGCAACTCGGCGGCGGCACCGACATCAACCGGGCCATCGCCTACTGCCAGTCCCTGGTCACCCGCCCGGCCGACACGCTGTTCGTCCTGATCTCCGATCTCTACGAGGGCGGCATCCGCGACGAGATGCTGCGCCGCGTCCGCTCGCTGCAGGAGTCCGGCGTCCAGGTCGTCGTGCTGCTGGCCCTCTCCGACGACGGCGCGCCCGCCTTCGATCACGACAACGCCGCGGCCCTCGCCGCACTCGGCATCCCGGCCTTCGCCTGCACCCCCGACAAGTTCCCGGAACTGCTCGCACTGGCTCTCGACCGCGGCGACGTCCAAACTTGGGCCCACGCCAACGCCACTCAGCACTAGCGCAGGCAGCGCGGCCGATAGAAGCCCGAGCCCACGCCGACGCCTGGCTGGCAGCATGGAACGCACGCGACCTCGATGCCATCATCGCCTGCTACGCCGACGACGTGGACTTCGTCGCCTCCACAGTGACGCGCCGAACCGCTCCGCTACCGGTGCGTGGCGGGCAGAAAGGGCTCCACGGTCGGTGCTCCGGCAACCGGTAGCGAGTCGAATCGGCCGATGCTGCTCGAGGTACGTTCGAAACGATCCAGGCGACAGGAGAATTCAAACGATGACTGCGGTGCAGGGTAGGACGATCGACATTCAGACGGCCGATGGTGTCGCAGACGCGTATGTCGCCTACCCCGACGACGGCGCCGCTCATCCGGGTGTGCTGGTGATCCAGGACGGTTTCGGGCTGCGGCCCAGCCTGCGGTCGTTGGCCGATCGTATCGCCGACCACGGCTACACCGTGCTGTTGCCGAACGCTTACTACCGGCACGGGCGTGCGCCCGTGGTCGAGCTGCCGGATTTCATCGATCCAGCGGAGCGGCCGGAGATCTTTCAACAGGTCTTCCCGATGATTCGGGAGCTGACACCGGAACTCTTGCGTTCCGATGTCGCCGCCTGCCTCGCGTGGCTGGCGGACTCGCCGCTGGTCGCCGGAAAGAAGATCGGCCTCACCGGCTACTGCATGGGTGCGCGGCTGGCGGTGCTGGCCGCCGCGATGTTCCCCGAGCGGGTCGCCGCGGTGGCCGGATTCCACGGCGGACCGCTCGTCACCGACACGCCGGACAGTCCGCACCTGACCGTCGGAAACATCACCGGCGAGTTGTACTTCGCCCACGCGGGCGAGGACCACCACATGACCGCGGAGCACATCGCTCAGTTCGACAAGGCGCTCGAGGCCGCAGGCGTCCGGCACCGGACCGAGGTCTACGAGGGGGCGCAACACGGCTACACCCAAGCCGATACTTCCGCTTACGATCCCGAGGCAGCTGAACGGCACTACCGCGAACTGCTGGCCCTGTTCGACCGCAATCTGCGCCGGTAGTTCGCTCCGGCCTGGTCTCCAGCGTCCGTCGCGCCCGGCGCTGCGCCCGCACCGCCGCGGGGACAAGTACGTCTCGGCGTGGGTGGGGTCGACCAGTGGGTGCGCCCCCTGTCCGCTACGTGATCTGCGGATCACCGGGCCGCAGTGCTGCGGCCGCGCCTTCCGTGTTCCCCTGTCAGAACGCCGGGGCCGCGGTGATCTGGACATACTCGTTCCAGCCCACCGCGGCCCGCTGCGTTCATCGGAATCGGCACTCACCGGCCGGGACATGTCCACGCTCATGCGGGAACACTCGCCGCGCTGAAGCGCGGCGCGAAAGCCCACGGCCGGAGCGGGTCAGCCGGGATAACCCCCGGGGAACCCGCCCAACAGGGCGAACACTTGAATCGCCAGCGAAGACAGCAAATCCGCGATGGTCATCAGTTCCATGGCAACTCCTTGTCCGGACGGGCGAACTAGGACGGCTCTGCGATGGTACGCGCGGCGCAGCGCTTTTCCGGTCAGCGCCGCCGGGCGTGTGGCGGGCCGTCAGGGGCTGGTCGGCACGGGGTTCGGTGGAAGGGGACCCATCACGCCCCATGCCGTCGCCGCCGCGGGCACCACGAGGGGATGTAGTACGGCCGACACCGCCAGCAACATGACGGCGACGACGGTGTCCAGCCAGTAGTGGTTGGCGGTGCCCACCACCACCAGCGTGGTCAGCGCCGGATGGGCCAGCGCGAGCCAGCGCCACGGCGTGCGGGTGGCGGCGACCACCGCCACGCCGAGCAGCAGCGCCCAGCCGACGTGCAGCGAAGGCATGGCCGCGAACTGATTGGACAGACCGCCGGAATCGGCGTCGCCGTAGACGGATTGACCGTATCGCGCGGCGAGATCGACGAACCCCTGGTCGGGCAGCATGCGGGGCGGTGCGAGCGGAACCAGGATGTGCACCACGAGCGCCGTCCCGGTCAGCGCCACCATGAGATTTCTGGTCCAGCGATAGTGCTCCGGCCGGAACGTCCACAACCACAGCAGGACTCCGACGGCCACGGTGAAATGCGCGCCGGCGTAATAGAAATTGGCCGGAACGGCGAGGAATTCGCGGTTGACGAACAACGCCTGCACCGACTGCTCGTCCGTCAGGCCGAGCCGGTCCTCGAGTCCGAGCAGGCGGTGCGCGTTGACCAGGGCGCGCCCGGTGTCGTCGGCGGTGATCAGCCGCCCCGCGCGATAGCCGAGGTAGAGCACCGTGATGAGGAGGAGCTGCCCGGCGGCCTCGCCGCCGCGCCCGCGCACGGCCGCTCGCACCCGTTCGGCGACTCCGCCCGGCGCGACCCCGAGCCCGGCGCCCGCACCCCCGAAGTCCACAGCGACCATCACTCGGCCTCCTTCCCCGTTGAATCAGGCCGTTTACCGAGAGTTAAGTGGAGTGGTAACCTCCGTTTAAACTAGCACCACCGAACGGACAACTTCAGCAAGATGTGATGGGGCATACAGCACCGCGCACGGATCCGAGTTCGCTTGCAGCACACGCGTTCTCGTGATCTTCGCGGCCTACCGACGACACTGCCGCACATGCGGAACGCAGCACCCGGCCGCCCGTCACGGTGCGCCCACGTCTCCTGCCGGCCGGAGCCATTCGACAATGCGGTGCCATGACGAGATCCCCACGGAAGATCGCGAGCCGGTCGTAGCCGGTGGCGATGCCGCGCCACTGTTCGCCCCTATCGGGCTAACCGACCGGGCTCGGCATCGGGTGATCGGCCTGCTCGGTTTGAACTCCGTCGACGGTGCTTACGGAAAACGCTTGGCGATCGCCGCCGTGATCGCGTCCGGTGCGTGTTCTTGAATGAAGTGCCGCGCGCGTGGCAGCTCGACCATGTCGAGATCGGCGAAGGTGGCACGCATTCGCGGGATATAGGCGTTCGGACGGAACGCCATGTCCCGCATCCCCCACACCAGCAGGGCCGGCTTGTCGCCGAGCAGGGCGGGCACGTCCCTGGCCAGCTGGTCCAGCAGCGGGCGCGCGGCGCGAATCTCTCTGGGCAGCACGGCGAGTCCGCGACGGGCTTCCGCGGTGGGCTGTACGGCGCGGTAGTGGTCGGCCTCGGCCGTGCTGAGCTTGCTTCCCAGTTCCGCGAGCAGGACGCGGCCCCTCCCTCCGCCGCCAGACTACCTGTGAGGCACCGCGACTCGCCGCCGCCGCCAGTGAACTGGCCGCTTCTGGGCTGGACTCGTGACGGGCCGCCGTGATCGGCGCACTCCCCGGTGTCCGGCCTCGTGCCACGAGACCCGCCTGTCACGCCTTGGCGTTTCCTCCGGGTCAGCGCTTGTTCGACTCGGCGGGTCACGGCCCCACGGATCACGCGAGGGCTCGCTTCCGTGCGGCGCACGAGCATCGCGCGCCGCACGGACCGTCACAGATCGGCGATGGCGGCCAACGGTGGCGTGCGCGCCGCCCGCACCGCGGGCCACAGCGCGGCCAGCACTCCGACGACGGCCGAGCTGATCAGCACCAGGACCAGCTGGCTCCACGGGATGGCGATCTGGTCGAGCCCCAGATCGCGCAGCGTGCGCAGGAATCCGACGCCGAGGCCGAGCCCGAGCACCATGCCGACGATCGCGCCGAACACCGCGATCAGCATCGACTCCAAATAGATCGTGCGGCGTACCTGGGCGCGTTGCATACCGACCGCGCGCAGCATGCCGATTTCGCGACGCCGCTCCACCACCGACAGCGCCAAGGTGTTGACGATGCCGAGGATCGCGATCACCACCGCCAAGGCGAGCAAGCCGTACAGGATGGCCAGCAGGGTGTTGATCTGCTTGCCCTGGGCGCCCTTGAACTCCTCGCGGTCCTGCACCTGCACCACGACGAATTGCTCGGTGGCCTTCTCCAGGTCGGCGCGCATCGCGCTCATGTTCGCGCCCGGTTGCGCCTTGATCAGCACCAGGAAGTTGGTCCGGAAATTGAGCGGGACCACCTCGTCATAGACCGTCTGCGACACGACCATCGGGCCCAGCAACGGGTTCTTCTTGTACACCCCGGTGACGGTGAGCGGAACCTTCTTGCCGTCGACGCTGGTGGGGGTCACCTGCTCACCGACTTTCCAGCCACGGTCGTTCGCTTCGTCCTCGGACACGAGCACGTCCCTGGCGCCGAGAGTGTCGCTACCGCGCACGATCTCGTAGTTCAGCACGCCCCCCAGCGGACCGTCCGGCGACGTGACGAACACCTGATCGTCGCCGAGCTTGAACGGCGCGCCCCGCATTCCCACCACCTGCGCCACACCCGGCACCTTGGTGCGCGCGGCGTCGGCAGCGCCGAACGGCACACCGAGCAGTTGCGGTCCGGCCAGCACGTAATCGGCCCGCACGCCCTTGTCGACCAGCACGCCGACGCTCTCCTTCGCCGAAGCGCCCAGCATGCCGATCGCCGAGACCAGCATGAGGCCCAGCGTGAGGGCGAACGCCGTCGCGGCGGTGCGGCGCGGATTGCGGGCCGCGTTGTTGCGCGCCATCCGGCCGATCGGCCCGAACGGGCGCACCAGCACCCCGAGCCCGCCGACCAGCGGCCGCGACAACGCGGGCGCGGCGAGCAGCACGGCGAAGATCAGCCCGAGCGCACCCACTCCGACCGTGGCGGCCGCCGTGCCGCCGGTGCGCTGCGCGCCCAGCACGACGAGCGCCGCACCGATCACCGCGAGCACCGCACCGAGGATCGTGCGCAGGCGCAGCGAGTCACCGGTGGAGGCGAACTCCTCGCGCATCGCCTGCACGGGCGGAATGCGCGAGGCACGCCGCGCGGGCGCGTAGGCGCTCACCATCGTCACCGCGAGGCCGACCAGCAGACCGACCACGATGGTGCGCGGCCGCACCGCCATCGATCCGGTCGGCAACCCGAGGTCGAAGGCGTTGAGCACCGCCGACAATCCGAATGCCAGCGCGACCCCGCCCGCCAGACCGATCACACTGCCGATCAAGCCGATGACGAACGCCTCCGCCACCACCGACGTGCCGACCTGCCGCCTGCTCGCGCCGACCGCGCGCAGCAGCGCCAGCTCCCGCAAGCGCTGCGCGACGATCATCGAGAAGGTGTTGTAGATGATGAACGTGCCGACGATCAGCGCGATCGCGCCGAAGGCGAGCAGGAAGTAGTTGATGAAGTTGAGCGCGTTGGAGACTTCCTTCTTCAAGTCGGCCCGCACCTGATCGCCGTTCTGCACCTTGTAGCCGGGCAGCGCCTCGGCCAGGTTGTCGCGCAACTCGTCGCCGGGGATGCCGGTGGCCGCCAAATCCACGTAGGCGACGTGCAGGCCGTCGGTGAACAGCTTGCGCGCCTGCGTGTCGTCGAACAGCACCCCGATGAGACCGCCCGTGTCGGACGGTATTTCGTAGACGCCGGTGAGCGTCACGTCGATCGGCTCTGGCTGGGACGGGATGAGGATCTTGGTGCGGTCGCCGATCTTCAGCCCGGCCCGCTCGGCCCCGCCGGTGTTGATCGCGATCTCACCGGGCCGGGCGGGCGGCACGCCCTGTAGGAACTTCTCCGGCTCCGCGACGGCCTGTTCCGGCGGCAGGTACGACCTGCCGAACGTCGGCGCGCCGCCGGTCTGCACGGATTTCTTGCCGGTGGGATCGAGCAGCACCACCGGCCCGTTCACGCTGGGCGCGACCGTGCGGACGCCGGGATACTTCACCAGCTCGTCCACCACGTTGTTCGGAACGCCTTGCGCCTGGCGTTCTTTCGGGCTCACCCGGACGTCGACGCCCTTCGCCTCGTTGGCGAAGATCCCGTCGAAAGTGCTCTGCAAGGTGTCGGTGAACACGAACGAACCCGCGATGAACGCGGTGCCGAGCACCACCGACAAGAGGGTCAGCGCCAGCCGCACCTTGTGGGCGGCGAGATTGCGCAGCGCGACTTTGCGCATCGGACTTCCGGCCATCACGCCCGCCCCCGAATCTTCCGCGAACCGCCGGTCACGCCTGCTCCAACGCTTTCATCCGGTCGAGCACGGTGTCGGCGGTCGGATCGCGCATCTCGTCGACGATGCGACCATCGGCGAGGAAGACCACCCGGTCGGCGAACCCGGCCGCGTGCGGTTCGTGGGTGACGATGACGACCGTCTGCCCGAACTCGTCCACCGCGGCGCGCAGGATCGACAGCACCTCCGACGAGGAGCGCGAGTCCAGATTGCCGGTCGGTTCGTCGCCGAAGATGATGTCCGGCTTACCCACGAGCGCGCGGGCGCAGGCCACCCGCTGCTGCTGTCCGCCGGACAGCTCGCTGGGACGGTGGGTGAGCCTGCCGACCAACCCCAGCCGCCGCACCACCGTCTCCAGCCATTCGCGATCGGGTGCGCGGCCCGCGATGTCCAGCGGCAACGTGATGTTCTCCAGCGCCGTCAGCGTCGGCACCAGGTTGAACGCTTGGAAGACGAACCCGATCCGGTCCCGGCGCAGGCGCGTCATCTGCTTGTCCGACAGCGTGGTGAGGTCGGTGTCACCGATGCGGACGGTGCCCGAGCTGGCGCTGTCGAGCCCGGCCAGACAGTGCATGAGCGTCGACTTGCCCGATCCGGACGGACCCATGATCGCGGTGAACTCGCCCTTCGCGAACTCGGCCGACACCCCGTCCAATGCCCTGACCTGGGTATCACCCGATCCGTAGACCTTGGTCAGTTCGATAGCGTGGGCCGCGACATCGGTCGAGGCCGCCAGTTCGGCGGTGTCGGCACCCAAAGCTTGCGAAGTCATGCCGTCCAGTCTTACCGGCCGAGCCGTCACACGCCATCAGGGAACACCCTGTGTTTCAAGCCCTACCTACGACCCACTCGAAGGCGGACGCTTCGGAGCGGGCGCCTTCCGAGGCGCGGGAGCGGTTGGGTTCGCCGAGTTCGGCCAGCAGTTCTTCCGAGAGGCCGACCAGCGCGGCCAAGGTGGCGGGGGTGAACCAGTCCGGTCTGGTGGCGAAGAGGATGTCCTCGGAGGCGGTGTTGCCGCTGGCGCCGGGCGCGAAGGGGCAGCCGCCGAGGCCGCCCAGCGCGCCGTCGACCATGTCCGCGCCCGCCGCGACGGCGGCGAGGGTGTTGGCCACGCCCATGCCCCAGGTGTCGTGGCCGTGGAAGACGATCCGCCGCGGCGGCGTCCGGTCCCGCACCGCCGCCACCAGCGCGGACACCTCGCCGGGGTGAGCCTGTCCGAGCGTGTCGGCCAGGACGATGTCGTCCGCGCCCTCGGTGCGTGGGTCCTGGGCGATGGCCAAAACCCGCTCCGGATCGACCGGGCCGTCGAACGGGCAGGTGAACGCCGTCGCCAAGCAGAGCTGGATCGAGCCGCCCACCTCCTGCGCCAAGCGCACCGCATCCGGCATGGCGGCGACGCTGGCCTCGGTGTCGCGTCCGATGTTCGCCCGGTTGTGCGCGTCGGAGACCGAGAAGCAGTACTGGAAATTCCGCACTCCCGCCGCGGCGGCCTTCTCCACGTGGCGCGGCGTCGCCACCCACACCCAGCAACGGCGCAATTCCTCCGGCGTCAACGCGGCGACCAGCTCCATCGTGTTCGCCATCGGCGCGACCAGGTCCGGGCGGGCCATCGAGCCGATCTCCAGCGCGGGCACCCCCAGCGCGAGCAAGCGCCGCACGATATCCACCTTGCGCTGCACGGGGAGCAATTTTCCGGTCAGCTGCAGGCCGTCGCGCAACGTGACATCGCGCAACACCGGCGCGGTCATCGCTGCTCCCGCGCCCGGTGGTGGCCGCACATCACGCCGCCCCACGGCTTCTCGCCCGCCCCGGTCGGATTCGGCTGGACCACGGGCCTGCTGGCGCCCGGCGAGCGCGGCTCTCCCGCATCGCGGCCCTTCGGACGCCTCCGGTCGTGCGGCCGCGTGCTCATCGCGCCTCCAACGCGTCGATCTCGGCCTCGCTCATGCCGAGCAGACCGGACAGCACCTCCCGGGTGTGCTCACCCAGGTCGGGCCCGATGCTGCGGATGGGCAGGGATCGCTCGCCGATCACCGGGACGATGCCGGGAAAACCGACCTCCTTCGGCTCCTGCGCGCCGACGTCCACGGTGAACGACTGGATCATATTGCGTGCCCGGTACTGCTCGTCGGCCACGATGTCGGCCGCGGTGTAGATCGGACCGCACGGAATCGCGGCGGCGTCCAGCAGTTTCAGCGCCTCGGCGCGGGTGTGCCTGACCGTCCACTCCCCGATCGCCGCGTCCAGCCGCTCGCGATTGCGCCAGCGGCCCGCGTTGTCCTGCAGATCCGGATCCGCGGCCAGGTCGGGCCGTTCGATGACCGCCATGTAGCGCTGGAAGATGGCGTCACCGTTGCCGCCGATGATGATGCTGGTCCCGTCGGCGCACGGGTAGGCGTTGCTCGGCGCGATGCCCTCCATCCGGCCCCCGACGCGTTCGCGCTGGATGCCGTAGGCCAGATAGTCCGGCACCAGCGACTCCATCACCGACAGGATCGCCTCGTTCAGCGCCACGTCGATGACGCGCTCGCGCAGCGGCACCGGCCCATCCTCCTCGGTGCGGCGCTCGCGCTGGAACAGCGCCATCACGGTGCCGAACGCGGCGTAGATGCCCGCGATGGAGTCACCGATCGAGACGCCGGTGCGCACAGGCGGACGATCCGGATCGCCCACCAGTTCCCGCAGGCCGCCGACCGCCTCGGCCACCGCGGCGAACCCCGGACGCTCCGACATGGGCCCGGTCTGGCCGTAGGCGGAGATCCTGGTGATCACCAGATCCGGATTCGCTTCGTTCAGCACCTCCGGGCCCAGGCCCCATTTCTCCAGCATGCCGGGCCGGAAATTCTCCAGCAGCACATCGCAGCGCCGGATCAGGTCGAGCACGATCCCGCGCCCCGCCTCGGTGCGCAGATCCAGGGTGATCGACTTCTTGTTCCGGTTGATCGTCCGGTAGAGCATCGAGGTGTCACCGCCGTAGAGCCGCCAGTTGCGCAGCTCGTCGCCCGCCTTCGGGCGTTCCACCTTGATCACCTCGGCGCCGAAGTCGCCGAGAATGCGCCCGGCGGTCGGCGCGGCGATGTAATTGCCGAGTTCCAGGACGCGCACCCCGTCCAGCGGCCGAATACTCATGGCAACCAGTATGGGCTGTGCTGGTTTTGCCAGCGCCTGCGGCGCTGGGTGTTCGCGGCCCCGAGAAGTCTCGCGCCCGAGCGACCGAGACTCGCGACTACGTCGCATGCGCTTCGGTCACCCGGCCGCGAGACGGGCCGCGAACGGCGCTCGTAAGACTCGCACCCGGCGGGGCCGGGTTGGGCTGGGTCGTCCCGAGGATGTTGGGGCAGCACCCGGCAGAGCTGCGTATGTCCCACCCTCGCGTCCCGTGGGAGAGCGCGCGCACGGTGACACGGGGATACCGCATGGCCCCTCACAACCATGCGGGGTCCTCGTTTCAGGACGCGAGCAGCTGGGTGTCCTCGATGATCGAGTAGTGCTCGGCGTTGCCCGCGATGATGGTGCTGGACGAGCCGTCGACGCCGACGGGCACGTCGCCGGCCAGGGTGATGCGGGTCAGCTTGCGCGGCTGGTCGTCGTAGTCGTCGATGGCGTAGTGCTGGGTGGCGCGGTTGTCCCAGATGGCGACGTCGCCCGGCTCCCAGTTCCAGCGGGCGGTGTTCTCCAGGCGGGTCACCCGGTCCTGGAACAGCCGGAACAGCGCGTGCGACTCCGTGCTGGACAGCCCGACGAAGTGCTTGACGAAGTGGCCGAGCAGCAGCGCCCGCTCCCCGGTCTCGGGGTGCACGCGCACCACCGGGTGCTCGGTCTCGTAGTAGGTGGACTCGAACTCGGCGCGGTACGCGGCTGTGTTGGGGCGCGGGGTCTCCTCGACGCGGGCGTAGTCGTAGACGTTGGTGTGCACCGCGCGCAAGGAGTCGGCGAGCCGCTGGAGCGGCTCCGGCAGCGATTCGTAGGCCGCGACGGTGGATGCCCAGGTGGTGGCGCCGCCGTAGGAGGGCAGGTGCACCGCCCGCAGGATGGACGCCTTCGGGATACGGTCGACGAAGGAGACGTCGGTGTGCCAGCTGTTGGCGCGGCCGTGCTCGGAATCGATCGCCAAGCTCTTCACGCCGTGCGAGGTGACCGTCGGGTGCGGGGTGGTCGGCGCGCCGAGCAACTGCGCGAACTCGTACTGCCCGTCCTCGGTGAGGTGGTCCTGCCCGCGGAAGAAGATGACCTTGTGCTCCAGCAGCGCGCGGTGGATCACGTCGACGGTGGCCGGATCCAGATCGCCGCCGAGCCGGACGTTGTCGATCCGCGCGCCGATACGAGCGCCGAGCCTGGTCACCGAGGCCGTGGATGAGATGGCGGGTGCGACCGTCATGAGATCACCTTCGCTGTCGAGATCGGTTACTGCTCCGGAGAGCAGACCACTCGAACAACCCCGCTGACCAGGGTTTTCGTCGCGCTGATCGCAAACGGCGCGCAGGAACCGCCACTTCGGCCCACCGAGCGCGAGCCGATCCGGGCACCGACTTGCGGTCGGGCTCACGCACCGAGCGCATGCGACGTAGTCGCGAGTCTCGGTCGCTCGGACGCGAGACTTCCCGGGGCCGCGAACACCCAGCGCCGTAGGCGCTGGCCAAACCAGCACAGCAAATCAACCACAGTGCTCGCGGAGGTAAGCCAGGTCCTCGGCGAGGCCGTCGGCCGGGGTCTCCAGGACCACCGGCGCGTCCGCCGTGCGGCACACCTCGGCGAGTAGTTGCGGATCGATGGTGCCGTCGGCGAAGTTGGCGTGCCGGTCGGCGCCGGAGTCGAATTCGTCGCGGGAGGAGTTCAAGTGGACCAGATCGATCCGGCCGGTGATCGCCCTGATCCGGTCGACGACGCCGATCAGCTCCTCGCCACCCGCCCAGGCGTGGCAGGTGTCGAGGCAGAATCCGGCGCCGTAATCGCCGACCGCGTCCCACAGCCGGGCGATGGAATCGAAATGCCTGGCCATGGCGTGGTTGCCGCCCGCGGTGTTCTCGATCAGGATCGGCACCGCGAAACCGCCCTTGTCCTGCTGACGCTCGAACAGCTTGCGCCAATTGTCGATCCCGGTCTCGAGTTCGGCGTCGGAACGCACATGCCCGCCGTGCACCACCAGACCGAACGCGCCGAGGTCGGCGGCCGCCTTCGCCTGCTGGGCGACCGCGTTGCGCGATGGCATGCGCAGCCGGTTGTTCAGGCTCGCGACGTTGATCTGATAGGAGGAGTGCACCACGACCTCGATCGGGCTGGCGAGGATCTCCTCGGTCCGCGGGTGCGGGGTGGGTTTGTCCCAGCTCTGCGGATCGACCACGAACATCTGGATGACGTCGGCGCCGAGTTTCTCCCCGAAGCCAATCGGGTCGCTGTCGAGCCGGACGTGTGCTCCAATGCGCATGCGGGTCACAGTACTGGCTGCTACCGACGACAATCGACGTCGCGCCGCGACTGTTGCATCGCGATGGCTCATCGAGATACATGGATAGTGTCCGCGCGCTCGACTCGACAAGGGGGTGTAACGGTGTTGCAGACCGGCGAGATCTTCGCGGGCTACGTCGTCAAACGCGTCCTCGGCCATGGCGGTATGGGCACGGTGTACCTGGCCCGGCATCCTCGGCTGCCCCGCCTGACGGCACTGAAGCTGCTCAAACGCGAACTCTACGCCGACACCGACATCCGCCGCCGCTTCGAACGCGAGGCCGATCTGGTGGCGCGCCTCGATCACCCGAACATCGTCACGGTGTTCGATCGCGGCGCCGAGGACCAGCAGTTGTGGATCTCGATGCAGTACGTGCCGGGCGCGGACGCCTCCTGCGCCGACGTCGATGTGCTCGCTCCGTGGCGCGCGGTGCAGATCGTGGCCGACACCGCGGCGGCGCTGGACTTCGCGCACGCGAACCAGGTGCTGCACCGCGACGTGAAACCGGCCAACATCCTGCTGGCCAAGGCGCCGATCGGGCAACCGGAACGGGTGCTGCTCACCGATTTCGGGATCGCGGGCATCCGGGGCGCGGAGAGCACGATCGGCTCGTCCGGCACGATCACCGCGACACTCGCCTTCGGCGCCCCGGAGCAATTGATCGGCAGGCCGCTGGACGACCGCGCCGACCAGTACTCGCTGGCGTGCACGCTGTTCTGGATGCTCACCGGGGCGCCGCCGTATCCGGGAGCCAACCCGGCGGCGGTGGTGAACAGCCATCTGTACGCGCCGATCCCGATGCTCAGCCGTGCACGTCCCGGCCTGCCGCCCGCGCTGGATCCGGTGCTGGCTCGAGCCATGGCCAAGCGGCCCGAGGACCGATTCGCCAGTTGCGCCGAATTCGCCACCGCGGCGAAACACGCCCTCGCCGAACATGCTGCGCCTCGGACCGCGCCGCACGGCATCCACTCCGACGGATACCCGACCGCGCCTGCGTACCGCACGGCCCCGGCCGCGCCGCAGCACCGGCCGATCCCGCAGGGAACCCCTCGGCCGTCCACACCGCGCCCGAGTTTTCTGCCGCCGCGCCGCCCGGCGCATCCCGGCCTGATCGAATTGCCCAACCTTCCCATGCGCCCGGGCTCGGCGGTGCGACCGCACCAGCAACCTCCGGACCCACGGCCTCCGCCGGACGGCGCGGCCCGCGTCGATCGCCCGCGCGCCACCACGCTCGACGAGCGATAGGCAAGGCGCGACTACTGCTATGGTTTCGATGTTTTCCGTGGTCGGGCCCATCTCCGGCCACGCGTTCTTTTGCTGTACGCCTGTTCGCCGGTGGGTCCCGGCGGGCGGCGGGAAGTGGAGCAGTCATGCTGGCCAGCGGTGACGTTTTCGCCGGCTATGTCATCGAGCGGCAACTCGGCCGCGGTGGCATGGGCTCGGTCTATCTGGCGAAACATCCGCGGCTGCCGCGGATGACCGCGCTGAAGCTGCTGAATCGGGAGATGTTCTTCGACAAGGAGGTGCGGGCGCGGTTCGAACGGGAGGCGGATCTGGTCGCCCAGCTCGATCACCCGAACATCGTCACGGTCTACGACCGCGGGCTCGAGGACGAGCAGCTGTGGATCTCGATGCAGTACGTCGACGGTATCGACGCCGCCTCGGTGGAACCGAAGTCGCTGCCGCCGCAGCGCGCGGTACAGATCATCAAGGAGACCGCCGACGCGCTGGACTACGCGCACGGCAACGGGGTGCTGCACCGCGACGTGAAACCCGCGAACATCTTGCTGGCCCGCTCCACCGCCGGTCGCGGTGAACGGGTGTATCTCACCGACTTCGGCATCGCGCGGCTGCGCGACGACACCGGTCATCTCACCCAGACCGGCACTTTCACCGCGACGCTGGCCTACGCCTCGCCCGAACAGCTCACCGGCGCGTCGCTCGATCACCGTTCCGACCAGTATTCGCTGGCCTGCTCGCTGTTCTGGCTGTTCACCGGCACCGGCCCGTTCTCCGCGACGAACCCCGCCGCGGTCATCCAGGGCCATCTGCAGGGCACGCCGCCCGCGCTGAGCAGCGTCCGGCCGGGCCTGCCCTTCGCGCTGGACGGCGTGCTGGCCAAGGCGATGGCCAAGCGCCCCGACGACAGGTACGGCAGTTGCGCGGAATTCGCCGCGGCCGCCGCACAGGCGCTGACCGGTTCCAGCGTGCCGTCGATGCCGGTGGTGGGCGGTCCCCGCCCGGCGACCGGCCCGCAGCACCCGACGGCGGGGCCGCGCCCGGCGACCGGGCCGCATATTCCGACCACGGGTTCCCCATATCCGGCTGCGCAAGGCCATTACGTCAGCGGCCCCGGCCACCAGGTGCACACGCCGCAGACCAGCGGACCGAACGCGCTCGCCTCGGCGTCGCCGGCGACTCCGCCGCCCGCGCCGGTGGTGAACTCGCGCCCGCACACCGGTCCCGCGCCGCAGCCGACGGCCGCCAACCCGTTTCCCCAGCAGCAGACCGGCTTCTCCACCTTCGCCCCGCCGCACGGCGCGCACGTCCATCCCTCGGCCGCGCCGCCGCCCAAGAAGAACACCGGCCTGATCATCGGTTTGGTGGTGGGTGTGGTCGTGCTGATCGTGGTGGTGCTCGGCATCATCGGCGCCGTCTCCGATTCGGGCTCGAACAACGCGGGCACGACGACCACTTCGGCGGTGAAGCCGAATCTGGTGGACGCGACCCCCGAGTCGGTCAGCGCGGAGTTCCCGCGCATGGTGCCCGCCTCCAAGACCGAGGAGGTCGGATACAACGGCGCCGAGTGCTGGCTGGCCTCGCCGAGTTCGCCGCCGTCACCGTCGAAGGGCGAACCGGACTTCGGCGACTGGGCCGCGCAGTGGCGCTGCTTCAAGGGCGGCAACAACGAGGATCCGTACTACCGCATCTACGTCTACAAGACCCCGGCCGACGTCCAGGCGGTGTTGAAGGGCCTGCCCTCGTCGGCCGCCAAATCCACCGACACCAACGGCGGAAAGTCCTACACCAACTACAAGTACGTCGACGACGGCGCCAAGATGGTCACCGCGTTCACCGGCGACCCCGATCGGACCCAGTACCTGATGTACACCGACGGCTTCTCCCACACCACCGTCGACGAGCTGCTGCGCTGGTGGCGCTCGGCTCCGCTGAACTGACCGATGCCGAATACCGGCGAGGTCTTCGCGGGATACACCATCGAGCGCCTGCTCGGCCGCGGCGGAATGGGATCGGTGTACCTGGCCCGGCATCCGCGGCTGCCCCGGTTGACCGCGATGAAGCTGTTGAACCCGGACCTGTTCGACGACACCGAGTCCCGCGTCCGTTTCGAGCGGGAGGCCGACCTCGTCGCGCGACTGGATCACCCGAACATCGTCACGGTGTTCGACCGCGGCGTCGAGGGTGACCAGCCGTGGATCTGCATGCGCTACATCGACGGCATCGACGCCGCCGCGCTGGAGGCATGGGCGCTGCCGCCGCAGCGAGCGGTGCGGATCATCGCCGAGACAGCCGAGGCGCTGGACTTCGCGCACGGCCGAGGGGTGCTGCACCGCGACGTGAAACCGGCGAACATCCTGCTCGAGCGCGTCGAAGGGGATCAGGAGCGGGTGTTCCTGTCCGACTTCGGCATAGCTCGGTTCCGGGACGACACCGGACGGCTCACCCAGACCGGCGCCTTCACCGCCACCCTGGCCTACGCCGCGCCGGAGCAGCTGTCCGGCGCACCACTGGATCACCGCGCCGACCAGTATTCGCTGGCCTGCACGCTGTTCCGGCTGCTGACCGGCACGGTGCCGTTCGACGCCACCAATCCGGTCGCGGTGATCCAGGGGCATCTGAACGCGCCGCCGCCCGAGGTCAGCAGGCTGCGGCCCGGCTTGCCGCACGCGCTGGACGGCGTGCTGGCCAAGGCGATGGCCAAGCGTCCGGCCGATCGGTTCGACTCGTGCGCCGAGTTCGCGGCCGCCGCATGGCAGGCGCTGGCCGCACCCGCCGCCCCGTGGCCCACGCCCGCGATCCACGCGGATCCCCTGGTCCTCGCGCCGGGTAAGGCACGGCGTCCCCGGCGGAGAGCCTCGATCGGCGCCGGGATCGGTCTGCTGATGGCGCTCGGCGTGGTGGGTGTGCTCGTCGCGGCCTCGTTCCGCGACACCCCGTCCGGTTCCGCCGCACCGGCAACCACGGTGCCAGCGCAGCGCACCGACGCCACCACGCCGCCGACCACCAAGCGCCCGACGACGAGCGGCGCGGCCACCACGGACCGGGCCACGATCGGCGCACGCGCGGCGGAGCTGAGCGCCGCGTTCCCCGGCATGCTGCCGGAGACCTCCCCCGAGCGCCTGGTGCATTCCGGCACCGGATACAACAAGGCCGGTTGTTTCGCCCACGGGCCGGACGACGCGACGACGCGCGACCACGACGATCCCGATTTCGGCCCTTGGGTAATGATGTGGAGCTGCTTCGGCGGGCCGAACAAGGCGTCCTTCGACTTCTACCTGTACGGCTCCCCCGACGACACGCAGGCTGTACTCGCCGCCTTACCGGCCAACGATCGCGCGACCGCCGCCAACGACAGCGGACGCAGTTACACCAACTACACCCTGCACGACAGCCGGAACCTGCGCCCGCGAATGGTCACCGCCTTCCCCGCAGACCCGAGCCGGGCGGCGATGCTGATGTACAGCGCCGGATTCATCGCCACCGAAGCCGAGTTCATGGATTGGTGGAAATCCGCGCCGCTGAATTGAGTTCCCCCTGGGGAGCGGCGCCGGTTATTCGAACACGTAGTGGGCGAACTCGTGGGTCGGGTGGAAACCGATCGCTCGGTAGATCCGGTTGGCCGTGGCGTTGGCGGGGTCGGCGAACAGGCACACGTCCAGGTTCTCGGTTCGCAGCAGCTGCGCGACGTGCGCGGTCACCGCGGAGGCGTAACCGTGCCCGCGCGCGTCCGGCGGGGTGTACACCGGCCCGATCCGCGACCAACCCTGGATCGGAATCTGATGCGCGGCAAGGCTGACCGGCTCTCCCTCGCGTTCCCACAACCACCAGCGGCCGGCCTCCACCCGGCGCCGGATCGCGGCCTCGTCCAGCCGGGGCCCCGCGCCCGACTCCTGCTCCATGGCCGCCATCCAGTCCACGCACAGCGCGACGTCGGAGGCTTGGGCGCGGCGCGGCGCTCCGGCCACGTCCGGGAGGCGCAGCGCGCCGAGCCGGTGCAGCCGAGCGCGGTAGGACTCGCGAAAGCCCTTCCCGAGCAGACCCTGCCACTGCTCGGCGAAAGCGGCGGCGTCCGCGACCACGCCCTCGACGCCCGAGTTCTCGGGCACCACCTCGGCCAGCGCGCGCGCCACCGCGGGAATCCCGTCCGGCGGTAGCGCGCCGAGATACACGTCGCGGCCCGCCACGCGCATGGCCGCGCCGATCACCGCGGCGTCCTCGCCGTGGACGGAGAGAAAACGCGATGCCTCGGCCGGGGCATCCAGGCCCGTGACATGGTTGGCGACGCTCGTGGTGAGCACGGTGTGCCGCAGCGGATCGCGGAGCAGGAACGCCCCCGCGACCGAGCGGAACTCGGCGGCGTCGGTGGTGATCTCGATCCTCATACAGATCACGGTAGGCGCCTGAACTGTTGCGCGCCTTGATTTCTCACGCTCGACGCCGAGCCGGTCGGCAGGCGACCGGCCGGTTTCCGGTCAGTCCGCTTCGCCGCCACCCTCGCGGAGTTTGAGCAGAACCAGTCCCGCGGTGCAGGCGAGAATGAGTCCGGCGACTGTGATTTCGACGTGCAGGCCCGCGATGCCGAGCACCGCCCCGACGAGTCCGCCGATGAAGATCAGCCAGGCGAGCGTCCGCGACACGATCGTGGACAGCGAACGGCCCTGCTGGTTCGACGCGAGATGCTGTGCCGTTGCCGACACGCCATCTTCTGCGGCGCGGGACGAACCACGCCGCGACGCTGTCGAGTAAGCTCCCATCATCTACTCCTCGATGACGCCGGTCAGAGAACCACTATCACGTTCTCACACAACGTGTCTCTCATCCTTGAACCGGCGTCTCACGCGTAACTTTGCTCACACACGCTACGACTCCGGGACGCCGGAAGATAGCGACACGTGCCCACGACACGCCGAAGAGACCAATTCGATATCTGAATCAGAACTGTTTTAAATACGCCGTCCGGCGTATCCCCAGCGACCCACTCGCCTCGCCCGACCGACCGGCCTCGAGTAAGGTGAGTCCACTCGATACACACGAGGAGCGTCACCGTTGGAGAGCAGCAGGGCCAAGATCGCCGGTCCGGCGATCGCCGCGGGAGCGGTTTCCATCGGACTCGTCCTGATCGGCGCCTGCGGCGTCGGTCGACAGGACACCTACGTGCCGCCCCCACCGCTCAAGGCGGGCGAGTACGCCGAACCCGTTGTCCACGAGGACACCACCGGCTCGACCACCCCCAAGGTCGTCATCCCGCCGTCGCCCACCTGGCGGATCGCACCGGCCGACCAGCGGCGCCCGACCCCGTTCGCGGGGTTCATGAGCAGCACCACCGCCGAGCCGTCCCCGGGGAATCCGCACGAGGACACCACACAGCCGTCGCCGCCGGATGAGCCGAGGCCGACCGCGGCGCGAGCGCCGAGCAGCGACTCGACGGACGAGGCGCCCACGCAACTGCGGAGCGGGCCGGGGGACGACCAGTGAGACGCGGTGGTGCGCAGGCACGCACCACCGCGCCACTTCTCACAGTTCGGGCAGCTCGTATTCGCCGACCCGCGAGCTGAGCACCCGCAGGTGCTCGAGCCCGCTGCCGAGGGTGCGTTCGATCGCGGTCAGCCGGGCCACGTAATGGCTCACCGGGTACTCCGCGGTGACGCCGATGCCGCCGTGCATCTGGATCGCCTCCTGCCCGATGTGCCTGGCCGCGCGGCCGACCTGCAGCCGTGCGCGCGACGCGATCACCGGATCGCCGGCCCCGTCGGCCAGCGACGCCGTGGCGTACAGGCTCATGCTGCGCGCCAGCTCCAGCGAGACGTACATGTTGGCCGCGCGCTGGGTGAGCGTCTGGAACTTCGACAGCGTGACGCCGAACTGCTTGCGCTGCTTGAGGTAGTCGGTGGTCAGCCGCAACGCTTCCTCCATCGCGCCGACCGACTCCGCGCACAGGCTCGCCTGCGCGTGGGTGAGCACCGACTCGATCGCCCCGGTCGCGTCCGCTTCGCCGAGCCGCTCGGCGGGCGCGTCGGTCAGCTCCAGCTGCGCGCCGCGCTGGCCGTCCACCGTGCGGTAGGACTTGCGGACCACACCCGCGGCGTCCGGCGCGACCAGGAACAGGCCGACCCCGCCCTCGGGCAGCGCGGCGCTGACCACCAGCTCGTCGGCGCTGTCGCCGTGCGCGACTGGGTTCTTCACACCGGTCAGCGTGTACGAACCGCCCTGCGCCGTCGCGGTGGTCGCCAACTCGGCCGCTGGCCAGCGCACCCCGGGCTCGGCATGGGCGAAGGCGAGCAGCTTCGCGCCCGAGGCCACCTCGGGCAGGATCCGCTGCCGCTGTTCGGCGCTGCCCGCCGCGGCGACCAGGCCACCGGGGACCAGCACCGCGTCCAGGATCGGCTCCGGCGCGAGCCTGCGGCCCACTTCCTCGAGTACGACCATGGTCTCCACGGGACCTGCGCCGACGCCACCGTCCTCCTCGGCGAAGCTCAGGCCGAGCACGCCCAGTTCGGCGAGCTGGCGCCACACGTCGCGGCTCCAGCCCAGTTCGGAGTCGACCACCTTCAGCCGTGATTCGGCGTCGTAGTTGCGGGCGAGCAGGTCACGGACCGTGTCGCGGAGCATGACCTGTTCATCGGTGAGATCGAAATCCATGGTGGCGCCTCACAATCCGAGGATCGTGGAGGCGATGATGGTGCGCTGCACCTCGCTGGAGCCTCCGTAGATGGTTGTCTTGCGGTAATTCAGGTAGGACGGGCCGCTGCGCTGCGCCCAGCCGGGCGAGGCGATGTCGTCGGCGCCCACCGGGATGGCGTCCGGCCCGGCGATGTCCAGCAGCAGCTCGGTGGCGGCCTGCTGGAGTTCCGAACCGCGCAGCTTCAGCACCGAAGAGGCCGGATTCGGCTTGCCGTCGGTGGAATTGGAGACCACCCGCAGCTGGGTGAGCTCCAGCGCGAGCAGCTCGTTCTCCAGTTCGGCGATCCGCGCCGCGAAGATCGGGTCCTCCAGCAGGGTGCCGTTGCCCGACTTGGTCTTCGCCGCGTACTGCTTCGCGACGCCGAGCTTGACCTTGGTGCGACCGACACCGGTGATGCCGGTGCGCTCGTTGCCGAGCAGGAACTTCGCGTAGGTCCAGCCCATGTTCTCCTGGCCGACGAGCTGGTCGGCGGGGACCCGCACGTTCTCGAAGAAGACCTCGTTCACCTCGTACCCGCCGTCGATCAGCTTGATCGGGCGGATGGTGACGCCGGGCGACTTCACGTCGAACAGCAGGAAGGAGATACCCGCCTGCTTCTTCGCCGCGCTCGGGTCGGTGCGCACCAGGCAGAAGATCCAGTCGGCGTACTGGGCCAGCGTGGTCCAGATCTTCTGGCCGTTGACGATGTAGGAATCACCGTCGCGGACCGCCGTGGTGCGCAGCGACGCCAGATCCGAACCCGCGTCCGGCTCGGAGAAGCCCTGGCACCACCAGATGTCCAGCGCCGCGGTGGGCGGCAGGAAACGCTCCTTCAGCTCCTGCGAGCCGAAGTGGGCGATCACCGGGCCGACCATCTGCGCGTTGAACGTCAGCGGCTCCGGCACCGAGGCCAGCTGCATCTCGTCCTGCCAGATGTGGCGCTGCATCGGCGTCCAATCCTTGCCGCCCCACTCCACGGGCCAGTTGGGCACCGCGAGGCCGTGGTCGTTGAGGATCTTGTGCGCGGTGACGATGTCGTCGCGGGACAGCTCACGGCCGTCCCGGACGCGCTCACGGATGTCGGCCGGGATCTCGGTCCGATAGAACTTGCGCAGTTCGTCGCGGAAGGCGACGTCGTCGGGGGACAAGGATAGTTTCATACGCATCTCCCTGCGTGTCTCGTACGTCCGAGTCAAACCTACCCCCCGGTAGTCCTCCATTGTCGAGTGGATCACAAGGAAGGGACATCAGCGTCGCCTGCTGCGGCGTCTTCCGCGCCGCTCCCCGGGACGGCGACCGCGGCGAGCTGGTACGTTGCTGCAGGTGGGCCGGGTGCCCACAGGGTTCGGTATCGAGGAGAACGAGTGAACGGCAGGACCATCGCACGCGCCGCGGCCGCCGCGGCATCCCTCGGCATCGGCGCGGTCCTCACCTTCTGCGCGCCCGCCACCGCCGAGCAGCCCCGGGACCCGGTGGACATCGGCTTGGCCCATCTCACCGAGATCGCGGGCGCCGACCCGTCCGCCCAGGATGGCGTCGCCGCGCTCACCCGCTACGCGGGCCTGATCGGCGCCGCGCACCTGCGCGAGGTGTCCAGCGTGTTCACCCCGTTCTCCTACGCCGCGCCCACCTTCGGCTGCGGCAGCAACGGGCCGATCACCACGATCATCGCCGCCGCGACGACCGAAGGGACGGGCAACGGCCGCGACCTGAACGTCGCCCCCGGCGAGCTGCGGTTCAGCGCCACCCCCTCGCACTCCGGCGCACCCCTTGCCTCCGGGCTCGTCGTCGCCTGGGTGAACGTGAACACCGGCGCCAGCGGCATCGACCCGCTCGACGACCTGACCGAGTACCGCATGCCGACGCTGTCCAAGACGGTCAGAAGCGGGCCCGGCACGGTGCTCGCCTCGATGTGGGGCATCATCGACTACCCGTTCGCCCACTGCGTGATGACTCCCACCGTGGGTCTGTTCACGGTCCCGGACAACCCGGCTCCGCCGCCTTCGGCCCCGGCTCCCGCCCCGGCCCAGCCCGCGCCGAGCGGCTCCGGCGGCGAGCCCACCCCGACGCCGTAGGCGCTGCCTACCGGACGGCGGCGAAGAACGCGCGGATGTCGGCGACGTGCGCGTCCGGGTGTTCCATCGCGATGAAGTGGTTGCCGGTGTTGCCCTCCGGCCAGTGCACGATCGTGTTGTCCCGTTCGGCGAGCCGCCGCATCAGCGCGGAGCCGCCGCCGTAGGTGCCGGTCGGCACCGCTTTCTGTCCCTTCGGCCAGGTGAATCCGCCGTCACCGAGGCCGTTGTACATCGGCCATGACGACGAGGCCGCGGTGCCGGTGAACCAGTACAGGCTGACGTTGGTCAGCAACTGGTCGCGATCGATCACGTCCTCCACCCGGTCGGCGAGCGGGGCGAACTCGGTGAACTTCTGCATCAGCCAGGCGAGCAGACCCACCGGGGAGTCGGTCCACGCATGGGCGAAGGTCTGCGGTGCGGCGTGCAGCAGGACGTGGTGGTTCACCCCACCGGTCATCCATCGCTGCATGAGATCCCACTCGGCGCGCTCGTCCGGCGTCATGGTGGGCACGTCCGCCTCGGTGGGCATTCCGATCCCGCCGTCGAGGTGCACGCCGATCACCCGGTCCGGCGCGGCGACGGCGAGTTCGGGCGTGACGTAGGCGCCGAGATCGCCGCCCTGCGCGCCGAAGCGCCGGTAGCCGAGCCGATCCAGCAGCGTCAGCCACATCGCGGCCACTTTCGCCGGTGTCATGCCGAGCTCGCGCGGCCCATCGGAGAAGCCGAAACCCGGCACCGAGGGCACCACGACGTGGAACGCCTGCGCGGGATCCAGTCCGTGCGCGCGGGGATCGGCCAGCGGGCCGATGGTCTGCGCGAATTCGGCGAAGGTGTTCGGCCAGCCGTGGGTGAGGATCAGCGGCATCGCGTCCGGCTCCGGCGAGCGCACATGCAGGAAGTGCACGTCGAGCCCGTCGATGCGCGTCTTGAACTGCGGGAACTCGTTGAGCGCCGCCTCACGTGCCCGCCAGTCGAACCCGGTGCGCCAGTAATCGGCCAGCTCGCGCAGATAGTCGACCGGCACGCCGCGATCCCAACCGGCGCCGGGCAGTTGGGCGGCCCAGCGCGTGCGGGCGAGCCGCTCGTGCAGGTCGTCCAGGTCGGTTTGCGGGACCTCGATGCGGAACGGGCGGATGGCGGTGGTCATCGGTATGCCTCCTCGGCGGTCGGTGCTGCGGTACGGCGACGACGTTAGGAAACAACTAGGACCGAACAAGTCCTAGATTTACGGCATCCTCTGAAGTCGTGAACGACGCTCCCGCCCGACTGCTGCGCCTGCTGTCGCTACTCCAGACACCCCGGGAATGGCCGGGCAGCGAATTGGCCGAACGACTCGGCGTCACCGACCGCACGGTGCGCCGCGACATCGATCGGCTGCGCGAACTCGGCTATCCGGTGACGGCCACGCTCGGCGCGACGGGCGGTTACCGTCTTGCGGCGGGCACGGCGATGCCGCCGCTACTGGTCGAGGACGACGAGGCCGTCGCCATAGCGGTCGGGTTGCGAGCCGCCGCCGGGTCCGCTGTGGCGGGGATCGAGGAGGCGTCGGTGCGTGCGCTGGCCAAAGTCGAGCAGGTGCTGCCCGCGAAGCTGCGGCGCAGAGTGCGGGTTCTCGCCGCCGCGCTGACCCCGCCCGCCGCCGGCGGACCGGCCGCCGATCCCGACGTGCTCGCCACGCTCGCGGCGGCCGTGACCAACCGGGAGCGAGTGCGTTTCGCCTACCGCGACGAGGCGGGCGCCGAGACCAAGCGCAACACCGAGCCGATCGGCCTCGTGCCTGCGCGGCGGCGCTGGTATCTGGTCGGCTACGACCTCGACCGGGCCGCCTGGCGCGTCTACCGCGTCGACCGGATCGACCGTCCGCAGCCCACCGCCGCCCGCTTCACCCCGCGCCCACTGCCCGCCGCCGATGCCGCCGCCTACGTCGCGGGCCGCCGCGCCGACTGGGGCACACCGTCCTTCCGGCTCCGCGTGACCATCCACGCTTCCGCCGACCAGGTGACGGGACGGCTGGGCGATGACCCCGGCGATGTCGTCGCGATCGACGCCGACACCTGCCGGATCGATGCCCTGCGCGACGACGCGCCGGAATGGCTGGCCCACCGGCTCCTCGCGCTGGAAGCGGACTTCGAAGTCCACGAGCCCCCGGAACTCATCGCCCACCTGCGCACCATCGCCGGTCGCGCCGAGCGGGCAACCCGCAACGCACCCCGATGACCTCGACGCGCCGCTACCCCGGTGACGGCACTGGTTATACGCGCCGGGCCGTGTTTCTTGAACCGGAGAAAACGTGTCAGCGCGCTGAGGATCGCGCGGCAGCGCCTGAACCTACTCGTGCGGCACACCCCCGGCGCTGGGCCACCGTTCGCCCGATTCGCTGCCGGGCCGTTCATGGCGCCTGGAGTAGCGACAGCACGCGGAGCAGTCGGACGACCGCAGCGAATACTGCCCGCGCGAAGTTCTAGCCCGGCCCGCGGCTCGGACTCAGCGGGAAAGATTGATTCGAAGCAGAGCCCCGGATTCCGTACTGGCGATCACTTCTCCGGGACGGCCGGGGACGTCGGCCACCGCGGTGAGCGGCTGGCCGTTGAGCACGGTGCAGGTGGCGCCGGTGGCGGGATCGACGCGGACCAATTGGCCGGTGAGGGTGGTGACGTAGAGGATGCCGCTCGGATCGGCCAAGAGGTCGTCGGCGAAATCCGGCAGGCCCGCCAGCCGCGCGGACAGGTCGGCGACGGTGCTGCGGGACGCGGGCGCGTCGAGCGGGATGCGGATGACACGGCCGAGCGGGCCGCCGTTGGCGGTCACGTAGAGCACGCCGTCGTGCACGACCGCGCCGTTGGCGGCCAGTCCGGCCGACGGCGCGCTCCACGCGGTGTCGACGGATGCGTCGGGACGGACCTTCACCACACCGGAAAGGCCCGCGACGTACAGGTTGCCGTTCGGGTCGAACGCCGCGCCGTTGGGCATGGTGAGGCCGGAGACGAAGACCTCCGGCTGCGGCACGGCCGCCGCCGGATCGAACCGGACCACGCCGCCGGGACGGATGACGCTGACCGGCGCGTCGCCGTAGACGACATACAGCAGTCCGTCGGGGCCGAGCCGGACCGCGCCGGGGAATTCCACCGGAACGGTCGCGGTGAGCGCGCCCGCGGCGTCGTAGCGCTGCACCTCGTTGCGGTAGAGCCGCGAGACCCACAGGTTGCCCTGCGCGTCGTAGCCCAGGTTCTCCGCCCAGTCGAGCACCGGCGTCTGTGCCGCGACGGCCGTGACCGCGCCGGCGGGGTCGCAAGCGGCGATCGGCGGCGCGGCGCCCGCGCTCGGCGCGAACACCCCGGTGAGGGCGAGCGCGGCGGCGGACGAGAGGAAGACGCCTCGACGGCGGAGAGTTCGCAACGCGGGCACCTCGGGCTCGGGTCGGTAGGAGTCGTCGCGGATCTTAGCCGTTTCCGGCGCGGAATCGCGCGGTCCCATGCGCGTCACGATCTTTGGCACTATCGGTGGATGCCATTTTTCGACGGCGCCCGCGGCCGGATGCACTATCGGCGGTGGCCGATCGAACACCCCCGCTACACCGTGGTCCTGTTGCCCGGTATCGGCCAGCACAGCGGCCACTACCACCGCTTCGCGCGCGCCCTGCACCCCGCCGGTGAGGTGTGGGCCCTCGACACCGCCGGGCACGGGTTGAGCGAGGGCGATCCGGAGAAGCCCGGCACGCTGGCCGAACTGGTGGCGGACGCGACGCGGCTGGTCGAACTAGCACGCGGCGACCGGCCCCTGATCCTGATGGGCCACTCGCTCGGCGCGGTGACCGCGCTGGGCATGCTCGGGGCAGCGGTGCCGCAGCAGGCAGGCGCGACGAGTCCGGCGGCGCTGGAACGGAACTATCCGCTGCGTCCCGCCCTGCCCCCGGAAACGTTGGCGGGACTGGTGCTTTCGGGCGTTCCGAAACGCGCGCTTGGCGGCGGTGCGCCGGGCGCGCCGGGAACGCCGCTGCCGCAGGGTCTTCCGGTACTCGCCGTGCACGGCGTCGACGATCGGCGCGCGCCGATCGATGCGATCAGGGTCTGGACTAGCCGCCACGAATCGGTACATTTACGTGAGTACATCGACGCCGGGCACGACCTGCTGCACGAGCCGGTGCACGCGCGGGTCACTGCCGACATCGCGGATTGGATGCAGGGTGTCGTCGTGGGGTTGGCACGACACCCGTGAACCGCACTTCGGACGAGGAAGGGGGACGGCGCAGATGCCATCGCAGGAGAACGGGTACGGCGGAGAGCCGCCCGCGGAGGTCACCGCCCCCGGCGTCGACATCGCCGCGCTGAACCGTGCGGTCGACGACGGATCGCTCTGGATCGACAGCCTGCTGGTCGCCGACGGCGCGCACGAACGGTGCGCGCGCCAGTACGAGTTGCTCGCCGATCGGGTCGAGGAGCAGATCAGCGTCCTCAGTGCCGCCACCGCACTGCCCGGCTTCGGTGGGTTCGCCTCCGGTGACGCGCTGCGCGCCGGTTTCGAGCGCAAGGCCGACGGCGCGATCGCCCGGCTGCGCGACTACGCCGCCGCCGCACGAGAGCTCGCCCAGACTTTCCGCGCCGCGGCCGCCGTCTACCGGCAGGCCGACGAGGCGCTCGCGCGGGCGGTCGAACGGATCGACGCGACGGGAGCCGCGCATGCGTGAGATGCCGCGCGCGGGCGAGCGGGCCACCCACCGGCGCACCGACCCCGCGTACGCCCCGAACGTCGAAGTGTTCGACAACCTCACCCACGACGAGATCCACGCCAAGGTCCAGTTGCTGAACCCGGCCGTGCTCGCGGGCGGACGGCAAGCATGGAGCGACGCGGCGGCGAACCTCGCCGACGCCGTCTTCCAGGCGCACGCCGAGATTCGCGCGGCCATCGCCGACGGCTGGCGCGGCTCGGCGGCCAAGAGCGCGGACGCGGTGGTGCGCGTGTTCGAGCAGGGCGGACAAGATCTGGCCGACGTGTTCGCGGTCGTCTCCCAGCGCCTCGGGCAGGCGAGCGACGCGGCGGAGGCGCTGCGCGCCGCGGTGAACGAACCGCCCACCGGCGCACCGGATCTGGGAGCGGCGCTGCTGGATCCGTCCCGGGCGACCAGCAATGTCGAGGGGCAGAAGGCGAGCGAGCACGCCCGCCAGGACGTCGTGCGCGCGATGAACGACATCTACGCGGGAGTCTTCGCGCGGACCGGCACCGATGTGCCCGCCTTCCCCGACGAATCGGACCAACCGGCCGCCCCGGCGCCCACCGCCACACCGACAAGCAAGATCGCCGGAACCATCCCGGTCGCCTCGGAAGCCCCGTCCACTTCGTCCGGGACATACGCGCCCAAGCCGATCCACGCGGTGGAGCACGGCGTCCTCGCGACGCCTGCCGATCCGACGCCCAGCTCCGAGGCACCCGCCACGTCCCCCGCCGCCGCTGCCGCGCCGACCACCACCGCCGCCACGGTCGCGGACGTCGCACCGGCTCCGAATGCACCAAGACTCGTATCCGCCGCGACGGCGGCGCTCCCGACGGTCGCGGCTGCCTCCGTTCTCCCCACCGCGCCCGCTGCCGGCGCTCCGGGTCCGGCCACCGCGCCCGCCTCGGTGACGAGCGAGCCCGTGACGGTGCCCGCCGTGCCCGGAGTCGGCGGCCAGGTTCCGCCCGAGGAACAGCGCAAGCGCGACGAGCGGCGCAAGAACGACGACGGCTCCGACGCGGCGGTCACCGGTCTCGGCGCCGGAGCGGTGGGCGGCCTGATGGGCGGTGCGGTGGCCGCCGCCGACACCCCGCGCTCGGGTTCGAGCGTGGCCGCGAACGCCGCGAGCGCACGGTTGGCGCCGATCGACGACGAGGACGACGAGTTCGACCTCGACGATCTCCCCACCTTCCTCGAGCCCTCCGACGACGGCGGTGAACTGATCGGGTCGCTCGATCCGACCACGCCGCCCGTGCTCGGCGAATGGACCGAGTACGAGTGAACTGGACGCTGACCCCGGACCAGTTCGCGCTGGCCTGGTCACGCACCGACGGGGATCGCATTCCCTATCCACTCGCCGTGCGCCTGTCGGCACGCGACACCGCGGAACGCACCGCCCAGCTTCCCGCGCTCGATCGCTGGTGTGATCAGGTGCTCGACGCCGATCTGGAAGCCGCGCTGCGCATCCTCGCCCAACCGGACCTGCGGGTCGAGGTGTTCGGTCAGCGTGACGCGCCCGACCCGGCGCCGCGGGACAAAGGCGGATCGCCTGCGACGGGCAGCGGGCCGCAACCCCGGCCGATCCGTATCCTCGGCGCCGCCGCCGGGAACGTCGCGGTGGTCGCCGCGCAGCGCTCCGGCGCGACACCCGATCGCGGCGGCGACGTGCGGTTGTTCGCGGGCAGCTCGAAGACCTTGTGCCCGCGGATCGTCTCGATGCTCCCGGAGAACGCCCCCGGCACGCTCCCGCGCCTGACCGCTCCCCTGTCCCAGGTCGGCGAGGACAGCCGCAACCTGGTCACCGTTCCGGTCGCCGGTCCATCCACTCCGTCCCGGATCCGCAGGCTGCTGCGGCAGCCGCGCGAAGGCATCGGCCAGATGGTCGTCTCCGCCCGCCGCGGCGCGGGCGAGCTGCGCCCGTTCGGCGTGCTGTGCTGGATCGACGTAGTCGCCGACGGCCGGTACGCGGTGCGCACCGGAACGGACGTCGACGTCGTCGCGGTCACCGCGGAACGTCTCGCCGCCCAGCTCCGACCGCTGGTGGCAGCGGCCGCGCGCACCTCTACGGCGTACGCCGCGCACTGAACCATTCGCAGGCCCGATGCGAGTCGGCCGGCGACGACGTACGGGGCAGCGTCACCTCGGCCGACATCGGATTCGCCGCCGAGCCGCGCCGCATACCGCTCCAGGTCGGGGCGAGCGAACCATTTACGGTGTACGAGTGCCACTCTACGAATTCGAAGGCAAACGGCCGCAGGTCGATCCGACGGCGTTCGTCGCGCCGACGGCGACTCTGATCGGCGATGTCCGGGTCGAGGCGGGCGCCTCGATCTGGTACGGCGCGGTGTTGCGCGCGGACTTGGCGCCGATCGTCATCCGGGAACGCGCCAACATCCAGGACAACGCGGTGCTGCACGTGCCGCCGGACGTGCCGATGGAGATCGGCCCCGGCGCGACGATCGCGCACAGCGTGGTGTTCCACGGCGCGGCCGTCGGCGCCGAGGCCATCGTGGGCAACGGGACCACGGTGCTGGACCTGGCGAAGATCGGGGCGGGCAGCATGATCGCCGCGCACTCGCTGGTGCCGCCCGGCGCGGAGATCCCCGACGGCGTGCTCGCCGCCGGATCCCCCGCCGAGGTGAAGCGGCCGATCGAAGGCACCCAGGCGCAGATGTGGGTCCAGCTCAACCCGGGCTTCTACGCCGAACTCGCGCAACGCCACCGCAAGGGCATCAGCGAGATCTGATCAGCACAGCAGCGCGGTGACCTCCGCGTCCTCGAGCTGGTGGAAATCGCGGTAGGCGCCGCCGACGCCGCCGAGCGAGCGTGGCACCCACGGGCAGACCGCCTCGTCGGCCTCGTCGGCGACCCGGCGCATCGCCTCCGTCGAGGAAACGGGGACGGCGGCCACGACGCGCGCGGGCCGGTGCAAGCGCGCGACCCGGCAGGCCGCCACCACCGTGGCGCCGGTCGCCATGCCGTCGTCGACGATCACCACCGTGCGCTCCGTCAGCGGAATCGGCCGCGCCGCGCCGCGCAGCACCTGCCTGCGCCGCTCCAGTTCGGCGCGCTCCCGCGCCTCGATCGAGTCCACCTTCTTCGGCGTTATCCCGGTGTGCGCCAGCACGTCCTGATTCAGCACCCGGACACCGTCCTCGCCGATGGCCCCCAGGGCCAGCTCGGGCTGCCACGGCACGCCCAGCTTGCGGACCAGCAGGATGTCGAGGTCACCGCCGATCACGTCGCGGACAGCGGCGGCCACCGGGACTCCACCGCGGGGCAGTCCGAGCACCAGCGGGTCCGCCGCGCGTAGGTGTTCCAGATGCGCACCCAGCGCGTGCCCCGCCGAGGTCCGATCGGAGTAGACCATCGATTCCGAACGCTACTCCGGTGTGCGCTCGGTGATCGCGAATCGGCGCAACGCGAGACTGGGGTTGGTGGTGCGCACCTTGCTCAGATACGCCAGGTCGATGCCCGCGGTCAGCACGCCCGGCTCGTCGCCGAGTTCGGTGAGCACCGCACCGGCGGGATCCACGATCATCGACGCGCCCGCGCCCCGGGGAGCGGCTTGGTCGGCGGCCGCGACGTAGATCGTGTTCTCGATCGCCCGCGCCCGCACCAGCGTGGTCCACTGGTCGACCTTGCCCGGTCCGGGGATCCACTGGGCGGGCAGCAGCAGCACCTGCGCGCCCGCGGCGGCGACCCGGCGCACGCCTTCCGGGAAGCGCAGATCGAAACAGGTCTGCATGCCGAATGTCACATCGCCGACGGTGAAGGTGGCGGGCGCCTCGAGCACGCCCGGCTCGACCACGTCCGATTCGAGGTGGCCGAAGGCGTCGTAGAGGTGGACCTTGCGGTACCGGGTGACGAGGGAGCCGTCGGGGCCGAGCACGACCAAGGTGTTGCGGATGCGGTCGCCGCCGGGCGCGATCTGTTCCACGGTTCCGGCGACCAGGAACACGCCGAACTCGCGGGCGATCGCGCCGAGGCCGGTGACGAACGGGCCGGTCAGCGGCTCGGCGACGGCGACGACCCGCTCGTCGAGCCGGGTCACGGCGAACATCGAGTACTCCGGTGCGACGACCACGCGCGCGCCCCGCTCACCGGCCGTTCGCACATGGTCGCGGACCATGGCGAGGTTGCGCGCGGGGTCGGTCGACGGGGCGAACTGGACGACCGCAACGTCCAGCTGATCCGGCGTCACATCGCGATGCGCGGGCGAGTTGTCCAGTTGCATAGGTCTCACCGTATTGGGGCGGTGGCCGGGACGACCAGTACGAGGCAGTAAACTCCTGGTCAATGAGCACCAATCAGGTCGACAGCGTTTCTGGCGACAACGACAGGGACACCGACGGCCCGTCTTTCGCCGATCTGGGGATCGATGACCGCATCCTCGCGGCCATCGCCGACGTCGGTTACGAATCGCCGTCGCCTATCCAGGCCGCGACGATTCCTCCGCTGCTCTCCGGCGCCGACGTCGTCGGTCTCGCGCAGACCGGTACCGGCAAGACGGCGGCCTTCGCCATCCCGATCCTGATGGGGCTCGAAGCCACCGGTCGCACCCCGCGCGCCCTCGTGCTCGCGCCGACCCGTGAGCTCGCGATCCAGGTCGCCGAGGCGTTCGGCCGCTACGCCGCGCACATTCCCGGCCTGCACGTACTGCCCATCTACGGTGGGCAGAGCTACGGCGTGCAGCTGTCGGGCTTGCGCCGCGGCGCGCACGTGGTGGTCGGCACGCCGGGCCGGGTGATCGATCACCTGGAGAAGGGCACGCTCGACCTGTCGCAGCTGCAGTATCTGGTGCTCGACGAGGCCGACGAGATGCTGAAGATGGGCTTCCAGGAGGACGTCGAGCGCATCCTCGCCGACACTCCGTCGGACAAGCAGGTGGCGCTGTTCTCCGCGACCATGCCCGCCGCGATCCGCAAGATCTCCAAGCAGTACCTGCACGATCCGGTGGAGATCACGGTCAAGGCGAAGACTTCGACGGCCACCAACATCACCCAGCGCTGGGTGCTGGTATCGCACCAGCGCAAGCTGGACGCGCTCACCAGGGTGCTCGAGGTCGAGTCGTTCGAGGCGATGATCATCTTCGTCCGCACCAAGCAGGCCACCGAGGAACTCGCCGAGAAGCTGCGCGCCAGAGGGTTCTCCGCCGCGGCGATCAACGGCGACATCGCGCAGAACCAGCGCGAGCGCACCATCGGACAGCTCAAGTCCGGCGCGCTGGACATCCTGGTCGCCACCGACGTGGCCGCGCGCGGGCTGGACGTCGACCGCATCTCGCACGTGGTCAACTACGACATCCCGCACGACACCGAGTCCTATGTGCACCGCATCGGCCGCACCGGACGGGCCGGGCGCAGCGGCGAGGCGCTGCTGTTCGTCGCACCGCGCGAGCGGCATCTGCTCAAATCGATCGAGCGGGCCACCCGGCACCCGCTCACCGAGATGCAGCTGCCCAGCGTGGAGGACGTCAACGCCCAGCGCGTCAGCAAGTTCGGCGACGCCATCACCGAGAACCTCACCTCGTCGAACCTGCCGCTGTTCCGCAAGCTGATCGAGGATTACGAGCGCGAGCACAACATTCCGCTGGCCGACATCGCCGCGGCGCTGGCGGTGGGCTCCTACGACGGCGACAACTTCTTCATGGAGCCCGAGCCGGAGCCGGTGGAGCGCCCGCAGCGCGACCGCACGCCGCGCGAGCGGCCCGTCCGGCGTTTCGACGAGGAGCGGCAGGGTGGCACGCACCACCGCGCCACCGGGACCGAGCTGGCGACCTATCGCATCAGCGTCGGCAAACGGCATCGCGTGGTGCCCGGCGCGATCGTCGGCGCCATCGCCAACGAAGGCGGCCTGCGCCGCAGCGACTTCGGGCACATCAGCATCCGCCCCGACCACAGCCTGGTGGAACTGCCCGCGCAACTGCCGGAGGAAACGCTGGAAGCGTTGCGGCGCACGCGGATCAGTGGTGTGCTCATCCAGCTGCAACTGGATCAGGGTGCGCCGCAGCATCGCGCGTTCAGCCGCGGCCAGCGTCGCGAGCGCGAGGGCGGCAAGCGGCCCGAGCGCCGTAAGCCGCGTTCCTGAGCCGGGCAGGGTAGGCCGAGGTCAGGCGCGCTAGCTACAGTGTTGCGGTCCGTGTGTAATTCGGCGCACGCCGGCAGCGGGTGTCCCGCGAAGACACAGGAGGGCCGCGTTTGTTCGTGTTCGGTGATCGTGTCGTCTGCACCGCCGTCGATCTCGTCCGCGCGGCGCACTGCGAGTTCGCCCTGCTGCGCGCCCTCGACACCGAACTCGGCACCATCCCGGCCGGCCCCGGTGGCACCGCATCCGGATACGAGCCCGCCTCTGGAACCGATGACGTCCGGCGGCGCCTGCTCGACGACTACCGCGCGCGGTTCGGCGGCGCGGTGGTCGAGATCGACCGGCCGCCGGACGAATCGGGCGATCCGAGCCGCCTCGTCGCGGCACTGACCGCCGCGCACGCCGACACGGTCGCCGCCTTGCGCTCCGGCGCACACGTGGTGCACGGCGCGACCTTCTTCGACGGCCGATTCCATTGCTCCGCCGACTTTCTGGTGCGGGCCGAACATCGGGTCCGCTACACCGTGCACGGCATCGCGCCCACGACCGCCGACCGGGTGGCCGCCGCGCTGGAACTCGCCGCCTGCGCCGAGGCGCTGGACCACTCGGGCGCGCTCACCGCGCCGCTGGTCCGGCTGCATCTCGGCGCGCAGAGCAGCGCCCGGGCGCTGAGCGAACTGCTCCCGCTGTACCGGGCGCGCAGGGACCGGGTGGACCGCATCGTGGACGAGAAGCTGGGCGAACTGCTGCCCGTGCAGTGGGGCGATCCCCGCTACCTGGCCTGCGGCCGCTGCCGCACCTGCGCCGACGCCCTCTTCGCCGCGCGTGACCTGCTGCTGGTGGCCGGCATGCGGCCCGCCGCCCGCGCCCGGCTGCGCGAGGCGGGAGTGAACACCATCGATCGGCTGGCCACCACCGAGATCACGGTTCCCGGCGTGCCGCCGCGCACTGTCTCCGCGCTGCGCCACCAGGCGGCAATCCAGCTGCGGCGCGAAGTTTCGGGCGAGCCGACCTACGCGGTGCTCGACGCGACCGTGCTCGCGGCGCTGCCCGCGCCCTCCCCCGGCGATCTGTCGCTCACCATCGCGGGCGGCGGGCGCACCCCGCTCGTCGTCGAGGTCGGCGGCCCCGACGCCGTGCGTCTCTCGCTGCGCGGCCCGATCGGTTCGAGTGAACCCGGCCGTGCCGCGACCGCCGAACGCCGCGTGCTCGAGCAGGTGCTGGATTACCTGACCCAACGCCGCCGGATCGACCCCGATCTGCACGTCTACCACTACTCCTCGGCGGTGCGGACGGCGTTGCTGCGCTGCACCGGGCGGCACGGCGTCAACGAGGAACTGGTGGACGAGCTACTGCGCGAGGGCGTGCTGGTCGATCTGTATCCGATCGTCCGCGGCGCGTTGCTCGTCGGGGAGTCCTCCTACCGGCTCGACGGGCTGCGCCGCCTGCTGCCGGGACCCGGCGCGGCCGACGAACATGATTGCCGGACGGTGCTGCGGTTGCGCGACTGGTTGCTCGATCGCGCGGCCGAACAACGTGTCGCCACCCGGACCGGGACACCGGCCGCGCGGCGCGCCACCGGCGACCCTTCGCCACCGGCGTCGCGACCGTCCTCGCTGGAGGCCGCGCTCGCGGAATACGCCGCCGCGCAAGGTGATCCGCTGCATCCCGCCGCGCTGATGGCCGCGACGCTCGGCTATCACCGCCGCGAGCGGCAGCCGCTGTGGTGGGCGCACGCCGACCGGCTCACTCACCCGGTGGAGGAATGGGCGGACGCGCCGGGCGTGCTGGTCGCCGACTGGGGCACCGTCGACACCAAATGGCATCGCCGCCCCGACCGCCCGGCGATGCGGCGCTATCTCACCCTGACCGGACGGATCGGCACCGGTCCCAGCGGCGCCCCTGGCCCGAGCGCGCTCACCCCCGGCACCGCTGTCTACACCTTCTACGAACAGCCGATGCCGGACGGCATGGTCACCGACGCGGGGCGGCGGGCCACCGCGACGGCGACGGTGCTCGGCTGCTCGGTGGACACCGAATTCGACGACGCGGTCCGCCTGGAGGAATCGCTGCCCGAGGGTTGCGAACCCTACGACGAACTGCCGTCCGCGATCGCGCCCGGTCTCCCGGCCTGGGACGAGAACGCCGAACTGGCGATCGAACTCGCTGCCCAGGAATTGCTGATGACCTTGCCCGACACTCCGCGCACGGCCGTGTTCGACGTCCTCGCGCGCCGCAGGCCCCGGCTGCGGGGTGACGCCAGGTTGCCCGAGGTGCACGGCGACTACGCCGCTGCGATCACCGCCGCGCTGTGCGCTCTCGACCATTCCTACGTCGCGGTGCAGGGTCCGTCGGGCACCGGGAAGACGGCGACCGTGGCCAGGGTGCTGGAGCGGCTGATCACTCGGAACAAGTGGCGGATCGGCATCGTCGCGCAAACGCCCGCCGCCGTGGAGAACCTGCTCGACGCGGTGGTGCGGGCGGGCGTACTGCCGGAGCTGGTCGCCAAGAAGGACGCGGCGTCCGTCGCGCCGGAGTGGGTGGTGATCGACCCCGCCCGCTCTCGGCGTTTCCTGGACAACGCGATCAGCGGCTGCGTGCTCGGCGGCGAACCGGCCGATTTCGCGAACGAGGAGTCGGTGCCCCGCGCCGGCCTCGACCTGCTCGTGATCGCCGACGCGGGCCGCTTCCCGCTGGCCGAGACCGTGTCCGTCGCCGGGTGCGCGCGCAATCTGCTGCTGCTCGGCGATCCCGTGGCGTCGGCCGCGCGCGGCGCCCATCCGGCCCCGGTCGGCGAATCGGTGCTTGGCTGGCTGGCCGACGGACGCCAGACGTTACCCACCGAGCGCGGCTACTTCCTTGACCGCACTTGGCGGATGCACCCGGCGGTGTGCGAACCGGTCTCCCGCCTGTACTACGACGGCCGCCTGCGCGCCAACGAAACCGTCACCCTGGCCCGGCAACTGCACGGCGAGGACCCCGGCGTGGAGACCGTCCTGGTGGACCACTACGGCAACGCCACCGAGTCACCGGCGGAGGCGCGCGAAGTGGTGCGCCGCGTCCGCGCGCTGCTCGGCAGGTCGTGGACCAGCGGCGCGACCACACGCCGGATGCACCCCCACGACATCTTCGTGGTCGCTCCGTACGCCGCTCAGGTAGCACGCATCCGGACGCTGCTGGCCCGCGCCAAGATCGAGGACGTCCTGGTGGGCACGCCGGATCGCTTCCGCGGCCGGGAGGCGGCGGTGGTGCTGCTGTCCATGACCACCTCTTCCCCCGCCGACGCCCCCTACGGCATGCCGTCGCTGCTGTCGCGCGGCCTGATCCACGCGCTGTGCCGCGCCATGTGGAAGGCGATCGTCATCCGCTCACCGCTGCTCACCGAATATCTGCCCGCGAACCCCGACGAACTCGCCGATCTGGGCGCGTTCCTGCGGCTGACCGGCGCGGGTCAGCCGAAGCAGACGCCCTCGCCCCGATAGGTCGGCACGCCGACGCGGGAGCCGTCCTCGTCGACCAAGTGCACGGTGTCGAACCGCTCGCACAATTCACCGGCTTTCGCGTGCCGGAACCACACCCGGTCCCCGATCCGCAGTTCCGCTGCGCCCGACAGCGGCGTCTGCACTTCGCCCGCCCCCTCGGTGCCGAGCAGTTTCAATCCGCGCGGCCACACCGGTTTCGGCACTCGCGACCGCCCGGCCGGACCGGAGGCGATGTAGCCGCCCGCGAAGACGGTGGCGATGCCGGACGCGGGCCTGCGCAGCACGGGCAGGGCGAAATACAGCGACGGTCTCGGCTCGAACGACCGGTAGTCGTCGAACAGCGTCGGCACGTACAGCCCGGATCCGGCGGTCACCTCGGTGACGTCCGGATCGGCGACGCTGACCTCGATGGATCCGCTGCCGCCGCTGTTGACGATCTCGAGCGCGCCGACCACAGACCGGACCGCGTCCAAGACCTCGGCCCGGCGCTTGCGGATCTCCGCCGCGGAGGCCCGCTTCACCAAGCGCACCGCGACGTTCGCGTCCGGCAGCCCCGCGATCTGCGCCTCATAGGTCATCACGCCGACCACGTCGAAGCCACGCCGCCGCGCCTCGCCCGCGAGCTCGGCCGCCTGTCGCGGCGTGCGAACCGGAGAACGTCGCACACCCAGATGCAGCGGACCGATCCGCAGGGAGGCGTCCACGTCGAGGCAGACCCGTGGCCGCACCAGGTCGGAGCCGACGGCGGCGCGGATCAGGTCGAGTTGCGCGGTGTCGTCGATCATCAGCGTGATCGAGCGCAGCGCGGTGTCGTCGGCCGCCAGTTCGGCCAGCGCGGCGCGATCCACGCTCGGATAGCCGAGCAGCACATCGCGCGCGCCGTGGCGCACGAGCCACAGCGCCTCGCGCAGCGAGTAGGACATGATGCCCGCGAAGCCGCCCGCCGCGGTGAGATCGGCGCCGAGGACTTCGGCGAGCACGGCGCGGCAGCGCACGGATTTGCCGGCCACCCGCACCGGCGTGCCACCGGCTCGCCGCACCAGGTCGGCGGCGTTCGCGCGCAGGGTGGACAGGTCGATGGCGGCCAGCGGCGGGTCGAGTTCGGCGGTGGCCGCGTGCAGCCCCGCGATCGGCGACGTCTCGGTCACCAGGACAACTCAACCACCAAGTTGGTCAAACGTCCAGTATTTGTCAGCGCTCCGTCGCCTTCGTGGCGAGCGCGCTGACCATCTCGTCGAGCACCACCAGCATGGTCTCGTCATTGCAATCGGCCAGCCAGCGCAGCACCGTGCCCTGCACGATCGACACGACATTGCAGGCGATCGCCTCCACCGGCTCCAGCCACTGCGTGCCCGACAACTCGGCACACATCTCCAAGAAGGCGGTGACTTCCGCGTCCTTCTCCCGGTAGAAGTCGGTGGCGATCGGATCCGGGAAGCAATCGGTCTTGACCGCCCAGCGGGCGCGCAGCGCCTGCAAGGTCATCTCATACGACCTGATCTGCTTTTCCGGTGTGGCCTTGACCAGCGGCCAGTAGGCACTGACCCCCGCGTGCAGCAGCACGCGCAGCGCGCGCAGGCCCGTGTAGTCGAGCGTGGCCGCCGCCGCCTCGACCGCCTCGATGACGGCGGGTCGTAGCCGGATTTCTGTTATCACTTCTCCACGTGCGCTCAACGACGACTCCCTCTCGGCGAAAGAACTCACGCACCTGCGTCGGCGCGACTCGCTGAACAGGGCGGGCAACTTCGGGAAACACCTGGCTGCCCGGTCCAACGTTCACCAATGGTAGACATTTTTCGGGGTTTGAGAACGGGTTCGATGGGTAATTCCGGACTGAAAGAATGTTTTGTTACCCAACCGGGATCGGTATGCGATCAGGCCGTGTCGCCCGGAAATCGCGCTATGACGGTGGATCTCGGCGCCGCCGGCACGCTGGACAGACCGTTGACAACGGTACGGTCCGGGCGCCGGGCAACCCAAATCCTGTGGCGAATGCCACAGCGAAACCGCCCAAAACGGTCAGCTTATCGTGCGGGGTTCGATCCGCGACCGGCGTCCTTCCGTTCCGCGCTGGGGATAGCCTGGATCGGTGACACTCTCGCCCCCCGCCGACCAGTACTTCCTCTCCGGCACGTTCAACTTCCGCGACACCGGCGGGCTGCGCACCGATGAGGGCGCCAAGGTCCGCCCCGGAGTCCTGCTGCGCTCGGCGCAATTGAGCGGGCTCGACGACGCCGGCCACGCCGCGCTGCGCGAGCTGGGCGTCAGTGCCGTCCACGACCTGCGCGGACAGCGCGAGATCGACCACATCGGCGCCGACCGGCTGCCCGCGGACGTCCGGCTGACCATCACGCCGTTCGACTCCCGCATGGCCGAAGCGCCGCCGCACGAGGCGACCGCGCGGACCGCCTACACGCACATGCTCGAGGTGTACCGGATGTTCCCGGCGCTCCCCGAGGCGCACGCCGCCATCGCTTCCCTCGCCGAGTCCATCCTGCGCGGCGACGGCGCCGTGCTCGTGCACTGCGCGGCGGGCAAGGACCGCACCGGGTGGGCCGTCGCGACGCTGCTGCGCGCGGTCGGCGTCACCGAAGCCGACGTCCAGGCCGACTACCTGCTCAGCAACGGTGCCGTCCCCGCGCTGCGCGCCCTCATGACGGACAAGCTGCTCGGCGGCGAGGAACTCTCGATCGACCTGCTCGGCGTTCGCGAGGAATACCTGGACATCGCCACCGCCTCGATGCGCGAGTTGCACGGCGATCTGCACGGCTATCTCGCGACGATCGGGCTGACGCCCGACCTGCTCGGGCGGCTGCGCGAGCGAATGCTGGAGTGAGGCGAGCTCACTCCACGGGCACTGCTTGCCTGCGCACCAAGCCGTCGGCGTCGATCGTCACCTGATCGCCGGTGTGGAACCAGGTTCCGGTGAACCGCGCCGCGGTCGTGGTCGGGTCGTCCCAGTAGCGCGGGGTGACATTCGGCCCTCGGCACAGCAGTTCGCCGTGCCCGGCGGTCGCCCGTGGGCCCCACAGCGCCAATTCCGTTCCGCCGAACGGGAAACCGAGCACCGCGGCGGTGTCGGGCGAGTCCGCCCGCTCGGCGTCGTCCACCGCCAGACCGATCCCGCTGGTCTCGGTCGCGCCCCATACCGACCACTGCCGTGCGGCGGGGAACACGCCGCGCAATTCGACCGTGAGGTCGACCGAAGTGACCGCAGACGCGGCGCGTTCGGCGCGATGACCGGCTTTGCTGATCCGCGCGATGCCGTCGGTGCGCAATCCGTCGGCGCGCAGTTCGGCGAGCCGGGGCAGCAGGCCCGCGAAGATCCGCGGCGTCGCGGAGACCATGTCGACGCGCTCGGCGGTGATGGCTTCGGCCATGCCGCGGGTGTCCCGGGCGAGCACCACGGTGCCCCCCACGGCGAAGGTCGGCAACAGCTGATCGACACAGCCGCTGGCGTGCGCCAACGGCAACAGCACCAGGTTGCGCAGACCGTCGGTCGGCAGGTCGAGCGCCGCGACCACCGAGCGCACGGCCGACAGCAGGTTCTCGTTGGTCAGCTCGACGCCCTTGGGCGTGCATGACCCGCTCGTGTAGCACAGCAGCGCGAGGTCGCCCAGCGCCGCGCCGTCATCGATGTAGGCGGCGCCGTCGGGCAACTCGGTCGCGCAGGCCTTGTCGCCGAGCACGAAATCCGCACGGCTGTCGGCGATCACGCGCTCGGCCATCCCCTCCGGAAGCCCGTCGTGCACCAGCACCGGCACCGCGCCGCTGAGCAGGGCGCCGAGGAACGCCTGCACCCACCGCGCGCCGGTGGGCATGTGCACGGCGACCCGGTCGCCGTATCCGATGCCGTGCTCCTGCAGGCCGCCGGCGATGCGGGAGGCGGAGTGCCACAGCTCCCGGTAGGTCAGGCGCGGGCCGCCGACCTCGACCACGGCTTCACGACTGCCGAAGGCGTGCACTTGCAGGTCGAGTAGTTCGGTCAGCGCCGGCGTGAGGTTTCCGTAGCGCAGCACCCCGTCGGCGCCCCGGGCCAGCGGGTTGTCCCAGACGTGCGGGCGGGTGAGGGGATATTCGACGAGCAACTGCGACATTCGTCCTCCGCGTGCCTCGATTTATCAGGCACTGCGACTATATGACGCATGTCACAACTTCGCTGGAATAGGCGATGAACGTGTCCCAGCTGTCACCGGCCCGCGTAGCGCGCCTTCCCCGGACCCTGCTCGAGGAAACTGCGCACACCGCCCTGTAGGTCCTCGGTGTCGAACAGCGCGCCGGACACCTCCGGTGTCACCGAATCCGCGTGTGCCACACCGCCGGAACGCCAGGCCTCGATGATCTTCTTGGTCGCCGCGTTCGCCTTCGTCGGGCCCTCGGCCAGCCGGTGGGTCAGCGCGCGCGCCGCGGCGTCGAGGTCCTCGTGCACGGCGTTGACCACGCCCCACTCGGCCATGGTCGCCGCGTCGTAGAGGTCGCCGGTCATCACGAACTCGCGGGCGCGTCCCGAGCCCGCGCGCTCGGCCAGACGCTGCGGACCGCCCATCGACGGGGTCAGTCCGACCACGATCTCCACCAGTCCGAACTTGGCCTTCGGCGCCGCGAGCAGGATGTCGCAGGCGAGCGCGATCTCGAACGCGGCGGTCAGGGTCAGCCCGTGCGCGGCGAACACCACCGGGCACGGCAGCGCCTCCAGCGGATGGATGATCTGCGCGAACAGCGTGCGCCACAACTCGGCGCCCTGCTCGGGGGTCAGGCCGTCGAAGACGTGCACGTCGACGCCGCCGGAGACCACTTTGCCCTCGGCGCGCAGCAGCACCGCACGCGGCGGCCGCGCCGACAGCTCGGCGATGTCGGCGATCAGGGCGTCCAGCATCGCCCGGTCGAAGAGGTTCAGCGGCGGGTGGGCGAGCGTGAGGGTCGCCACCTCCGCTCCGCCTTCGGTGACGTCTCGTTCCAGGCGGGTGGCCTTCGTTTCACTCATCCGGTCAGCGTACGAGGTCGATCTGGAAGACTGTCGATGTGACCAAGTCGGCCAGTGCAAGCGGTTCCTACGTCGAGCCCGGCGAGTTCAAACGCGACACGAACTACATCACGACCCGGATCACGGCCGACGGCCGCGACGGTTACCCGGTCGAGCCGGGGCGCTACCGCTTGGTCGCGGCGCGTGCCTGCCCGTGGGCCAATCGCACGCTGATCGTGCGCCGTCTGCTGGGGCTGGAGCCGGTGCTCTCGCTCGGGTTGTGCGGACCCACCCACGACAAGCTGAGCTGGACCTTCGATCTGGATGCCGGCGGTGTCGACCCGGTGCTCGGCATCCCGCGGCTGCGCGACGCCTACCTGGCCAGGTTCCCGGACTACCCGCGCGGCATCACCGTCCCCGCCGTCGTGGACGTGCCGACCGGCCAGGTGGTCACCAACGACTACGCGCAGATCACGCTGGACTTCTCCACCGAGTGGACCGCGCACCACCGTCCCGGCGCGCCGCAACTGTACCCGGAGCCGCTGCGCGCGGAGATCGACGAGGTGAACCTCGCGGTGTTCCGCGACGTCAACAACGGCGTCTACCGCTGTGGGTTCGCCGGGGCGCAGGACGCCTACGACGCCGCCTACGACCGGCTCTTCGCCCGGCTGGACTGGCTGTCGGAACGCCTTGCCGCACAACGGTATCTGGTCGGCGACACGATCACCGAGGCCGATGTCCGGCTGTTCACCACGCTGGTGCGCTTCGACGCGGTCTACCACGGGCACTTCAAGTGCAACCGGTCCAAGCTCACCGAGATGCCGGTGCTGTGGGCGTACGCGCGCGATCTGTACCAGACCCCCGGCTTCGGCGACACGATCGACTTCGAGCAGATCAAGACGCATTACTACGTGGTGCACCGGGACATCAACCCCACCGGGATCGTCCCCAAAGGCCCCGATCTGGCGAACTGGCTCACCCCGCACGGCCGAGAAGCCCTGGGCGGCAGGCCGTTCGGCGACGGAACCCCGCCGCCGCCTCCGCCGCCGGGCGAACGCGTGCCCGCGATCCACCCTCCCGAGTAACAGGCGCACCCGTCCGGGTCGAAAGCGAGGCAGCCGCCGGTGGAACCGATGCGGCTGGGTACTTCGTTGTCATGACGAGCTGACGGCAACCGGTGCCATACAGTTCTACCCAGCAGACCGGAAGAGGAGGATGCCGCCGATGCTCAAAGGCGCGTTCGAGAAGACGGTGGTCGAACTGCTCGACACCGGGTCCCGCCTGCAGGCCCCCGCGGTCGCCAAGTACGTGGACCGCATTCGCCGCTCGCACCCTGGCGAGAGCCCCGCACAGATCATCGACCGGCTGGAGAAGCAGTATCTGCTCGCCGTGACCGGCAGCGGCAGCGCGGTGGGCGCGACCGCGGCTTTCCCCGGCGTCGGCACCGTCGCGGCCATCGCCGCGGTGAGCGCGGAGACCACCTTCTTCATGGAGGCCTCGGCGGTGTTCACCCTGGCGGTGGCCTCGGTGCACGGCATCACGCCGGAAGACCAGGAGCAGCGCAGGGCGCTCGTGCTGGCGGTCGTGCTCGGCGAGAGCGGCATGCAGATCGTGCAGAAGAGCGTCGGCACGTCGGCGAAGAACTGGGGCACGGCGTTCGCCAACCGCATCCCCGGATTGTCGAGCATGAACGATTCGCTGCTGAAGCGGTTCATCATCCGTTTCATCACCAAGCGCGCCGCGCTGATGGCGGGCAAGGTGCTGCCCGCCGGTATCGGCGCCGTGATCGGCGGCGCGGGTAACCGCGCCTTGGGCAAGGCCACGATCACCAACGCGCGCAAGGCATTCGGGCCGCCGCCCAGCACCTGGCCCGCCGACCGCCACTTGGTCGTCGACGCCGATCCGCTCACCGCGATCGACCCGGCGAAGCCGCGCCCTCCGGCCACGCCGCGATGAGCGGGGCGCGGCCGATCGCGTTCGCGGTCCGGGGACTGACCAAGCGGTACGAACTGGCGACCGCCGTGGCGGACGTCAGTTTCACCGTGCCGTCCGGCGCCATCGCCGCGCTGGTCGGCCCGCGCGGCGCGGGCAAGACCACCATCCTGCGCGTGCTGCTCGGGCTGCTGGCCCCGACCTCGGGGACGGTGTCGGTCGGCGGGCCCGGATCCCGGCGCGACGGCGCGGGCTCCGCGAGCGTGATCGGCGGCGTCCTCGCGCCACGCGGACTGCATCCTTCCCGCACCGCACGCGACCACCTGTGGATCTACGCCGCCGCGGCGAACGTCGTCGACAGCCGGGCGACCGACGTGCTCGAGCTGGTCGGGCTGGGCGAGCACGCCGGGACGCAGATCCGCGACCTGTCGGCCGGACAGCAGACCAGGCTGGCGCTGGCCACCGCACTGCTCGGCGACCCCCCGCTGCTGGTGCTGGACGATCCGATGGAGGGGCTCGACCCAGCCGAACGCGGCTGGTTGCACGACTTCCTGCGCAAGCACACCCGCCGCGGCGGCAGCGTCCTGCTGACCAGCGAGACCCTCGGCGCCGTGCTGCCCGCCGCGGATCAGCTGGTCGTGCTCAGCGAGGGCGCGGTGGTGTATCAGGGCACTCCGGCGCGCTTGCGGCGCGGGCATCCGGACCGGCTGGTCGTCGCCGCGTCCACCCCCATCGCGCTGGCCACCATGCTCGCCGCCCAGGGCTTCACCGACGCGGTGATCCGGCCGGACGGCCGCCTGGCCGTCGCCGAGGCGAACGAAGCTCAGATCAGGACGGCGGCCACCGCGGCGCAGGTGCGGATCGATAGCATCGTGCCCGACCCGATCCACCCCGACCGCGTGCTCGCGTCGCTGACCAGACCCACCGCCGCGCCCGCGCCGCACTACCCGGGCCTCGCCCCGCAGCCACCCTCGCCGACGCCGTACGGAATCCCACGATGATCGTCACTCTGCCCGCGGACCTCGTGCCGAACGTCAACTCCGAGGCGCGCAAGGTGCTCACCATGCCGCGCGGCCGGACGCTCGCGGCCGCACTGCTGGTCGTCGCGCTGCTGGCGAGCGTCGCGTCGGCGAGCCTGGCCGGGCCGCCGGATCCGCGCGGCCAGCCCGCCACCGGCGCGGCGACGATCGGCCTCTACGTCGGCCTGGCCTTCGTGGTGCTGGCGGCGGCGGTCTTCGGCGCGGTGGCGACCGGCGCGGAGTACCAGTACCGCAGCATGGCCGTGACCACGCTGTTCAGTCCCGACCGCGATCGGCTCGCCGCCGCGAAGTTCCTCGTCGTCGGATGCTGCGCGCTGGCGGCGGCGGTGGCGGTGGAAATGGTGTCGGCCGGCGCGCTGTTCGGCGTCGGGCGCGGCAAAGTCCCCGTCACGGGAGAGTTCTTCGCGGTGCTCGGCGGGGGGCTGCTCGCCGCGGTCTGCTGGTCGCTGATCGGCGCGAGCGCGGGCATCCTGCTGCGGTCTTCGACCAGGGCGGTGGCGCTGCTGCTCGGCTGGAGTGTGCTCGCCGAGCCCTTGATCTGGCTGATCGCGCGCGGTCTCGGTATTCCGGGCGTGGTCACCCTGCTGCCCGTCTCCGCCACCGTCGGCACGGTCGCGGTCGGCTCCTATCCCGACAGCGACCTCCTCGCCCCCACCCCGGCCGCCGTGGTGGTCCTGCTGCTGTGGGCCATCGGTCTGGGCGCCACGAGCTGGTGGAACCTGCGCACCCGCGACCTGTGATCCCCGGCCGCCCAGGGAACAACGACTTGTCGGCAGGTGTCGGTACCGTCGATGACGAACACGGTACGACGAAGGGGGCGAGCGAAAGACGTGGACGGGGGATGCAGTCCGGGGTGGATACGCAGGCTGTGGGACGAATGCCTACCGCACCGCGCGGTGCTCGGCGGGCTCGCCGCTGCGGTGCTCGGCGGGGCGGTTGTCGAGACCGCGGGGCCGCTGCTGACGAAGCGGGCCGTCGACGCGGCCGGGATCGGTGACACGGCGGCGATCAGCGTCGTCGCCGGGCTGATCCTGGTACTGGCCGTGAGCCGGTCCGCGGCCGGGTTCGGGCGGCGCTGGCTGGCCGGGCGGCTGTCGCTGGACGTGCAGCACGCGCTGCGGGTGCGGCTGCTCGCCGCGTTGCAACGGCTCGACGGCGTGGGGCAGGACACCCTGCGCACCGGGCAAGTGGTGTCGCGCTCGATCACCGACTTGCAGCTCGTCCAGGGGCTGCTGGCCATGGTGCCGCTGTCCGGCATGGCGCTGCTGGAATTCGGGCTCGCCGCCGCCGTCATGATCTGGCTCTCCCCGCCGCTGGCCGCCGTCGCGTTGCTGGTGGTGCCCGCGATCGGCCTGGTGGTCTACCGCATGCGTCCGCGACTGCACGCGGCCACCTGGTCCGCGCAGCAACGCGCCGCCGACCTGGCCCAGCACGTCGAGGAGACGGTCACCGGGGTGCGGGTGGTCAAAGGCTTCGGCCAGGAAGCGCGGATGGTCGATCAGCTGGAGCGGCACGGCCGCAAGCTGTTCGCCGAGCGGATGCGGGCCGCGCGGATCGATGCCGGGTTCGCGCCGACCGTCGCGACGATTCCCCAGCTCGGGATGGTCGCGGTCATCGCGCTCGGCGGGCTGCTCGCGCTGCACGGCGATATCGGCATCGGCACCTTCGTCGCGTTCGCCGCCTACGTCGCCGTCATGACCGGCACCGCGCGCATCCTCTCCTCCGTGATCGTCATGGCCCAGCTGACCAGGGCGGCGGCCGAGCGGGTCTTCCAGGTGATCGACACCGCGCCGGTGATCGCCGAACCCGAGCGCCCGGTCGAACTGCCGGACGGCCCGCTCGGCATCGAGATCGACGCGCTGCGTTTCGGCTTCGATCCGGATCGTCCGGTGCTGCGCGAACTCGACCTGCGGGTGCGCCCCGGCGAGACGGTGGCGATCATCGGCCCGGCGGGCTCGGGCAAGTCCACGCTCGCCCTGCTGCTTCCCCGGTTCTACGCGCCCGACGCGGGCCGGATCCGATTGTTCACCGAAGCCGGCGCGCCGCACGCCGGTTCGGTCGACGTGGCGAATGCGCGCGCCGAGACCGTCGACATCGCCGACGTGCGCGCCGCCGACCTGCGCGCCGCCATCGGCGTCGTCTTCGACGATCCGTTCCTGTTCTCCGACACCATCGCGGCCAATATCGCGCTCGGGCGACCGGATGCCACCGACGAGGAGATCAGGCAGGCGGCAGTGCAGGCCGCGGCGGACGAATTCATCGCCGAGCTGCCCGACGGCTACGACACGGTGGTCGGCGAGCGCGGTCTCACCCTCTCCGGCGGCCAGCGCCAGCGAATCGCACTGGCCAGGACGCTGCTGACCCGGCCGCGCATCCTGGTGCTCGACGACGCCACCTCCGCGGTGGACGCGGTGACCGAGGCCGCGATCTTCGACGCGCTGCCCGACCGCGGCGGGCGCACCACGCTGATCCTCGCGCACCGGGAGTCGACGCTCGCGCACGCCGATCGCGTGATTCGGCTGCCCGCGCCCGCCGGGCACGTCGCTCCCGAGCCGGACACGTCCGCTCCGGAAACGCGAATCTCTCCCGGTTCCGCCGGTCGGCGCTTCGGCGCCGCGGCGGCCGACATCAGCGAGACCCCCGAGCTGCGCCGGGCCATCGAGCAGCTGCCGCCCGCCACCGAGCAGCCGGGCATGGACTCCGAACGCATTCGCCAGCCGGATCCGCGCTTCCGGCTCGGCCGCCTGCTGCGCCCGGTGCGTGGGCTGGTGCTCACCGTCATGGCGCTGCTGGCCGCGGACGCCGCGATCGCCATCGCGTTCCCGCCGCTGGTGCGCTACGCCATCGACGGCGGTGTGCTCGGCGGCGACGCCGCGGCGCTGGTCCGCGCGACCGTGCTCGGCGCGGTGCTGGCCGCGGCCGGCCTGGCGGTCGGCGCGGCCACCACGTTGCTCACCGCGCGCACCGGGGAACGGGTGCTGTTCGCCCTGCGGGTCCGCAGTTTCGCGCACCTGCAACGGCTCGGCCTCGACTACTACGAGCGCGAGCTGTCCGGGCGGATCATGACGCGGATGACCACCGACGTCGACGCGCTGTCGACCTTCCTGCAGACCGGCGTCGCCACCAGCCTGGTCGGGCTGCTGACGCTGGTCGGCATCACGGTCGCGCTGCTGGTCATCGATGCGTCGCTGGCTCTGGTCGTGCTGGCGACGGTGCCCGCCCTGGCGATCGCGACGGTGCTGTTCCGGCGGGTGTCCTCCGCCGCGTACACCGTGTCGCGCGAGCATGTGTCGGCGGTCAACGCCGACTTCCAGGAGAACGTGACCGGCTTGCGCGCGGTGCAGGCCAACCGGCACGAGCCGCGCGCCGCCCGTCGCTTCGCCGAGTACTCACAGCGCTACCGCAACAGCCGGTTGCGGGCGCAGCGGGCGATCGCGCTGTACTTCGCGTTCGTCGTCGGCTGGGCCGACGTGGCGTTGGCGGTGGTGGTGTACTTCGGTGCCCGCGAGGTCGCCACCGGGGCGACCAGCGCGGGCACCCTGGTCGCGTTCGTGCTGTATCTCGAGCTGCTGTTCGTGCCGATCCTGCAGTTGTCCCAGGTCTTCGACAATTACCAGCAGGCCAGGGTCGGGTTGCGCCGGATCGGTGACCTGCTGCGCACGCCGTCCTCGATCGCCGCCGACCCGGCCGACCCGGTGCCCATCGGTTCCGGGCTGCGCGGTGACGTGGCGTTCGACGACGTCCGCTTCCACTACCCGGGCAGTCGCGTTCCGGCGCTGGACGGCGTCTCGCTGCGCGTCCCGGCGGGTTCCACCCTGGCCCTGGTCGGTCCGACCGGCGCGGGCAAGTCGACCGTCGTCAAGCTGCTCGCGCGGCTGTACGACCTGCCCGCGGATGATCGCACCGACCCGCGTGAACTCGCCGAGGCAACCGCTGCCGGCGCGATCCGGGTGGACGGCGTCGACCTCCGCGACTACCGCCTCGCCGACTACCGCTCGCGGCTGGGCATCGTCCCTCAGGAAGCTCACCTGTTCACCGGGACCGTGGCGAGCAACATTGCATTCGGGAAACCATTCGCCACCGACGAAGCGATCGCCGCCGCGGCGGCCGCGGTAGGTGCGACGGAGATGATCGACGGCCTGCCGCTCGGGATGAACCAACCGGTCGGCGAGCGGGGCCGCGGCCTGTCGGCCGGCCAACGGCAGCTGATCGCGCTGGCCCGCGCCGAACTGGTCGCTCCGGACTTGCTGCTGCTCGACGAGGCCACCGCGACGCTCGACCCGGACGCCGAGGCATCGGTGCTGGCAGCGAGCCGGTCGCTGAGCCGCGACCGCACCACGGTGATCGTCGCGCACCGGCTCGGCACCGCCGCGCGCGCCGACCGGATCGCGGTGGTCGACCATGGGCGGATCGTGGAATTCGGCGAGCACGCGGAGCTGCTCGCGGCGGGCGGGCAGTATGCCCGGCTCTGGGCAGCGGCGCGGGCGTCGGAGGGAATATTCTCGGATGACGCCGGGTCATCACCAATAGGGTCGGGGGTGTCGGGTGGTCAGTGAATCCGCCGATTTGCTGCTGGGCCTATCCTCAGATAGGGCGCATCGGCGCGCAATCCGCTGATCCCCGTGCCGGGCACGTCACAAACGTCGCAGCGCGAAGAACGAAATGAGGCGAACACCTGCTGTGAGCAGCTCAACATCCCAGTTCGGACAGAACCAGTGGCTAGTCGACGAGATGTATCAGAAGTTCAAACAAGATCCATCATCGGTCGACGAGAGCTGGCACGAGTTCCTGGCCGACTACACGCCTGACGCGAGTGGCGACTCCGGCAACAGCCAGTCCGCCCCCGCGCCCGCGCAGGCTGCCGCTGCCGCACCGGCTTCGACGGCCACCAAGCCCGCCGCCGCCACGCGCAACGACGCCAAGCCTGCCACCCCCGCGGCCCCGAAAGCGCCCGCACCGGCCGCCGCCAAGCCCGCACCGGCCGCCGCCAAGCCCGCCGCCGTGACCACGCGCGCACCGCAGACCACCCCGGCGCCGACGTCGAACGCCGCGCCGACCTCCGGCCCGAAGCAGGCCGACACCGCCGCCGACGAGTCCAAGGTGCTGCGCGGCGCGGCCGCCGCTGTGGCGAAGAACATGTCCGCCTCGCTGAGCATCCCCACCGCGACCAGCGTGCGGGCCATCCCGGCCAAGCTGATGATCGACAACCGCTTGGTCATCAACAACCACCTCGCCCGCACCAGGGGCGGCAAGATCTCCTTCACCCACCTGCTCGGCTACGCCATCGTGCAGGCGGTCAAGGCGTTCCCGAACATGAACCGGCACTACGCCGAGATCGACGGCAAGCCGAACGCGGTCACCCCCGCGCACACCAACCTCGGCCTCGCCATCGACCTGCCCGGCAAGGACGGCAGCCGATCGCTGGTCGTCGCCGCCATCAAGGGCTGCGAGGCGATGACCTTCGGGCAGTTCCACACCGCCTACGAGGACATCGTCCGCCGCGCCCGCGACGGCAAGCTCACCGCCGAGGACTTCTCCGGCGTCACCATCTCGCTGACCAACCCGGGCACCATCGGCACCGTGCACTCGGTGCCCCGCCTGATGAACGGTCAGGGCGCGATCATCGGCGCGGGCGCGATGGAGTACCCCGCCGAGTTCCAGGGCATGAGCGACGAGCGCATCGCCGATCTGGGCGTCGGCAAGCTGATGACGCTCACCTCCACCTACGACCACCGCATCATCCAGGGCGCGGAGTCCGGTGACTTCCTGCGCACCATCCACCAGCTGCTGATCGCCGACGAGTTCTACGACGAGATCTTCCACGGTCTCGGCGTGCCGTACGAGCCGGTCCGCTGGCGCAAGGACGTCCGCGAACGCGGCGTCGACAAGAGCGCGCGCGTGCTGGAGATGATCGCGGCCTACCGCAACCGCGGCCACCTGATGGCCGACACCGACCCGCTGCGGCTGGTCAAGGACAAGTTCCGCAGCCACCCGGACCTGGACGTCACCCAGCACGGCCTGACCCTGTGGGACCTGGACCGCACCTTCAACGTCGCCGGCTTCCACGGCCAGGAGCGGATGAAGCTGCGCGACGTGCTGTCGGTCCTGCGCGACGCCTACTGCCGCCACGTCGGCGTGGAGTACACCCACATCCTGGACGTGGAGCAGCTGCGCTGGATCCAGGACCGGGTCGAGCAGAAGCACGCGAAGCCGACGGTCGCGCAGCAGAAGTACATCCTGAACCGGCTGAACGCGGCCGAGGCTTTCGAGACCTTCCTGCAGACCAAGTACGTCGGGCAGAAGCGCTTCTCGCTGGAGGGCGCCGAGGCCGTCATCCCGATGATGGACGCCGTCATCGACCAGTGCGCCGAGCACAGCCTCGACGAGGTCGTCATCGGCATGCCGCACCGCGGTCGGCTGAACGTGCTGGCCAACATCGTGGGCAAGCCCTACTCGAAGATCTTCACCGAGTTCGAGGGCAACATGAACCCGGCCGCCACCCACGGCTCCGGCGACGTGAAGTACCACCTCGGCGCGCAGGGCACCTACCTGCAGATGTTCGGCGACAACGAGATCGAGGTCTCGCTCACCGCGAACCCCTCGCACCTGGAGGCGGTCGACCCGGTGCTCGAGGGCCTCGTGCGCGCCAAGCAGGATCTGCTGGACAAGGGCGACGGCGCGGAAGGCTTCTCGGTCGTGCCGCTCATGCTGCACGGTGACGCCGCGTTCGCCGGTCAGGGCGTGGTCGCCGAGACGCTGAACCTGTCGGGTCTGCGCGGCTACCGGGTCGGCGGCACCATCCACATCGTGGTGAACAACCAGATCGGCTTCACCACCGCTCCGGAGAACAGCCGCTCCACCGAGTACTCCACCGACATCGCGAAGTTCATCGGCGCGCCGATCTTCCACGTCAACGGCGACGACCCGGAGGCGTGCGACTGGGTGGCGCGCCTTGCGGTCGACTTCCGGCAGAAGTTCCGCAAAGACGTCGTGATCGACATGATCTGCTACCGCCGTCGCGGCCACAACGAGGGCGACGACCCGTCGATGACCCAGCCGTACATGTACGACGTCATCGACACCAAGCGCTCGGTCCGCAAGGCGTACACCGAGAGCCTGATCGGCCGTGGCGACATCTCGCTGAAAGAGGCCGAGGACGCGCTGCGCGACTACCAGGGCCAGCTGGAGCGGGTGTTCAACGAGGTCCGCGAACTGGAGAAATACTCGCCTGGACCGAGCGAGTCGGTCGAGGGCGACCAGCCGGTGCCCGCGAGCGTCGTGACGGCGGTGGACAAGTCCATCCTGCAGCGCATCGGCGACGCGTTCCTCAACGTGCCCGACGGCTTCAACGTGCACCCGCGCGTCAAGCCGGTGCTGGAGAAGCGCCGCGAGATGGCCTACGAGGGCAAGGTGGACTGGGCCTTCGCCGAGTTGCTCGCCTTCGGCACGCTGATCGACGAGGGTCGCGCGGTGCGCCTGACCGGTCAGGACTCCCGCCGCGGCACGTTCACCCAGCGGCACGCGGTGATCATCGACCGCAAGACCGCCGAGGAGTACACCCCGCTGCACAACATCGGCAGCGAGAACCCGGGCTGGTTCGCCGTGCACGACTCGGCGCTGAGCGAATACGCCGCCGTCGGTTTCGAATACGGCTACTCGCTGGGCAATCCCAACGCGCTGGTGTTGTGGGAGGCGCAGTTCGGTGACTTCGTCAACGGCGCGCAGTCGATCATCGACGAGTTCATCTCCTCCGGTGAGGCCAAGTGGGGCCAGCTCTCCGACGTCGTGCTGCTGCTGCCGCACGGTCACGAGGGCCAGGGCCCGGACCACACCTCCGGCCGCATCGAGCGCTTCCTCCAGCTGTGCGCGGAAGGCTCGATGACCGTCGCGGTGCCGTCCACCCCGGCCAACTACTTCCACCTGCTGCGCCGCCACGCGCTCGACGGCATCCGCCGCCCGCTGATCGTCTTCACCCCGAAGTCGATGCTGCGCAACAAGGCCGTGGTCTCCGACCTGAAGGACTTCACCGAGAGCAAGTTCCGCTCGGTCTTCGACGAACCTGCCTACGAGCAGGGCATCGGCGACCGCAGCAAGGTCAAGCGCATCCTGATGACCAGCGGCAAGCTCTACTACGAACTCGCCGCCGAAAAGGCCAAGCAGAAGCGCGAAGACGTCGCCATCGTGCGGATCGAGCAGCTCTACCCGCTGCCCACCCGCCGCCTCAACGAGGCCCTGGAGGGCTACCCCAACGCCACCGACCTGGCGTGGGTCCAGGAGGAACCGGCCAACCAGGGCGCCTGGCCCTTCTTCGGCCTCAACCTCCCCGAAACCCTCCCCGCCCGCTTCGCCAACACCCGCCTGCGCCGCATCTCCCGCCGCGCCATGTCGGCCCCGTCCTCGGGGTCGAGCAAGGTGCACGCGGTGGAACAGGCGGAGATCATCGCGGAGGCGTTCGAGCCGACTAGTTAGTTTCCTGCTCTGACGCCGGGCCGGATCGCTCAATCCTTCAGCGATCCGGCCCGGTTTCGTATTCGCGGTGCTGACGGTGTGCGGACGCCGAACGAGGTCTCACCATCCCGACTGCGACACAGTGCCGTTGGTCCTCTCGATCGCTGCCCACGGTCGAACAAGCTCACACTTTGACGATCTCGATCTCCGAGCCACACAGCAACGCCATGCCTTCGGGGTCCGACGTAACCACCGTCGCCAGCCCCTGAACAGAGCGGGCCGACGCAGCAAGGACGGCATCAATCGCGTACTTGTGTCCACCGAGGCCGTGCTCGCGCAATAGGGCAGCGGCCTGGCCTGCCAACTCGCGAGTGACGGCATGCACATCGATCTGCGACAGCGTCCAGGCGATCCGGGCGGCATGCACTTCGCTGTAGTCGGCTTCCACACTAGTCATAGCCGTGGTCGCCACTCGAACGCCGTCTTCTTTGGCCGCCTGCACCCAGGCAACCATGCGGCGATCCTTCCGATACAGCGTGGACAGCCCCTCGCTATCCAGGAACAGAACGTCCGCCATCAGGCGGCCTACCCGCGCGAACCCCGACGGCGCCGCTCGAAGCCCAACTCCGCCCGCGCTTCATCGATTTCCGCAGGAGTCAGCGGCTCGTTGTCCTTCTCGAAATCGGCCACCAACTCCCCCAGCTTGTCCATCGCCACTCGCTGCTCCAACGCCTCGGCGACGTAGGCGGAGAAGCCTCCGGGGCCGACATGGGCTCGAGCCTGCTCAGCGAGCTCCTCCGGGAGGCTGATCGAGTATTTCTTGCTACCACCCATGCGCCCAATGCTACCAAGGGTAGCAATCGCGGTGCCATGCAGGCTGCCCTCAAAGGCGTGCCGAAGCCCGGCTCAGCATCGTCTCCATACTGTCGGCGCACTCGTCACCCATCTCGATCGTGTCGCCCGGGTGTCGCCACTTTCTCACCATGCTCTTCGCGATGCCGGCACCGACGGCAAATCGACGCTGGGCGAGTCCCAACGCTTTCCGCAAACGTGGCCCACCACGATGATCGGCGTCGACACCCTCCGATAGGCACAACGGGTCCCTCGACAGGTCGGGCGGACATTCAGTACGCTGCCGGTCATGAGCAACGGGGGGACGCCATCGACCCAGAATCTCTCTGTGGTCCCCGAGAAAGTTCGCGAGGTCGGCGAGCAAGTCTATGAGCTATCGATGGCATTGCGGACGGCACTCGACTCTGCTGCCAAGGATGTCGAATCACTGGTCAATGGAACATGGAGAGGGAATCTGGCGAGCGAGTTCGCTGACGGCTGGACCGATATCCGTGACGGCGGCGCCCAGATCATCACCGCCCTGTCCGGGATGGCCGAAAAACTGGGTGTCACAGCCTCGACCTATGAAGACCTCGACGGGAGCAACGCCGCCGTACTGTACAACGCGAGCAGCTCGAGTTTGGACCTGCCATGAGTTCCGATGAGTTCCAAGTCGACCTGGACCACCTCGATGAGGTCGTGATCCGCCTGTCCGCACTCGCAAGCGTAATCGCCGAGCACCTCGACACGATCGACGACAAGGTTGCCGCGCTGGCGGGTACCGGCTGGGAAGGCATTGCCGCCCAAGCCTATTCCGACGCCCACCGCGAGTGGTCGGGCGGGGCGCGGGAATTCGCCGAAGGTGTCCGCGATATCAGCGAAGCAGCCCGCAAGGCGCACACCGGCTACACCAGCGCGATCGAGGAAAACCTGAAGATGCTCCGAGGGGCATAACTAGTGCGCGTCAATTGGCAAACGTACTTCGATGCCGGCAAACAATGCCATGACCTTGCCGCCGAGCTGCGTCGAACCGACAAACCGCTACACGACGCCGTCAAGGGTGACTGTGCTGGCATGGCCGGGGACGCCCCCGGATGCAAGCAATGGGGCGAAGCGTACGACCGGTACGCACGCGACACTATGCAGACCTGCACACACCTGTCCGACGCCCTCACCAACTTCGGCAACGTCCTCTACGCGAATGGTTACAAATACGCGATCGCAGACAACGCCAAACCCCAGCGACCGACTCTCCACCAGGTCTCCGAGTACCAGGTAACCATCCCGACCTCCGTCCGCGACAACGGCGACGGCGTCAAACACAACGGTGGCGTGGAGGAGTTCTTCAACGAACTCACTGCGAAGATCGTCAGTACCTTCGGGAAACTTCCCAACGGTGACGTCGACAAACTCTCCAAGGCCGCCGACACGTGGAAAACCTTCGCCAACCACGCGACCATCACCGGAGCTGCGGCCAAGATCAGCGGGATCGCCGCGCTGTTCGACGATATGGATGCGGCAGAGAATCGCGCCAAGATCCAGGAACACTTCGGGACACTGAAGTCCAGCGCCGAACTCCTGGCCACCGCGTCCCTCAATGTCGCCGCCCCTGTCGCGGACTATCACAGCTCGACAGTCGAAGTCGGCGAAGGCATCAAGACGGCGATGACCACCTTCTCCTGGGCCGTCGGACTGCTGGTCACCGGGGCCATCGTAGGAGCGATCTTCAGCTTCGGCGGCAGTCTCGCGGTCGCCGGCGGCGGTGTCGCGCTCGCTGTTGAGGACACGATCGCCACCATTCGCGGCCTCTACACGACAAAGCGGTTATTCCAAATCCTCAAGATCACCCTGGCTGCGAGCGTCGCCGTCGGCGTTGTCGACGCCTTCGGCCAGGTCCCCGACGTCACCGCGACACTCACCAAACTGGCCGCCATCATCGCGATGAAGGTCCTCATCGACGACAACAGCCCTACAGCGACGCCAGCCCTGGGCGGGGACGATCCGATTACACAAGAGATCGCGAAGAAGATCGCCGATCACGCGAATGGACGTGCCGCACAGGGAGATGGCTCACACTACGTATCCGGCGTAGGCGCCGCGGAACTTCCCGAGTACGTTCGCAAGGTCCTCGACGGCGAGGTACCGACGGAGGTAAAGCATCTACCCAGGGGCCGAACGGCATATTGGGATCCGGAGAAAGGTGCTGTAGTCATCGAGGACGGAGATGGAGGAACCGTGTTCACGCCAAAGGACGGACGCGAGTACTTCGACGGCCTGTAACGATGACTTGGATTGACAGGAAGGACCCGGAGAAGATGCCAGAACCGAACCTCGGACGCTATCGAGAGCATCTCGTAAGCGCAAAAAATTTCCAGGTCATTCGACAGCTGACGTTCGAGCTGGCCAATGTACCCAGAGAACCGATGGTCGAGTTGGGATGGAATCCGAAGAACGGCGATTATCTGAAACAACTCGCGCGATCGGTGCCATCTCAGATCACAGCTCCTACTCGGGTGAAGTTAGTCATCCTCGATGAGGAAATCAACGATCCGACACTCCCGGGCCGCTCCTATGTCGCCGAGGAAGATACCGAACCACCGAGCGATATCGTGAGATACTTGCCCAAGTCGATCGCGGCCGTGTATCCGAATCTGTTGAGAGCAGCTTTTGAAGCCCTGGGAGAGCTTGAAACACGCTATCGAACAGGATTCTACGAAGACGAAGTAATAGAGGCCCTGAATGCAATCGATGGCGTCAGCGAAAATTGAATGGATTAAATACCCGAGAGCAACGGCAGAGTCGCCGGAGCAGGACCGGCGACGCTACATGAGCGTCTGCTCGCCAAATACGATGTCACACCCGATCCGGGCGGCACGGTCATGTGCCCTGCCGATCCGGACAGCGCACTCGGCAAAGCTCTGGCAGCCGCCGGGTTCGAGCCCCTACTGGAACACTCTGCTGTCCAGAAAATTAGGCCAGGACTGACCAAACCCGTACATGAGCACGAGCGACCAGGTGCCATTCGGCCTACGACAACAACGGCACCGCGATAACTCGGCGGCCGCGGTGTTCGCAGACAATTGATCGGTGGCGGTCGGGCTCGATCATGTGGCGCAACGAGGTCGAACCGCTGCTTCCCAGCGCTCACGCCGCCCATGGCATCAGACAGCGAGGTCGTCGAACTCTCCTGCTTTGCATCCCTCCAGCCAAGCGGCGAACTCGGCTCGGGTGAACTCCAGGGTCCCGGCTTGTGGTGCATTGCTGTTGCGGACCAGCACACCCTCCGGAACCGCGGCGACCTCAACACAAGTCTCGGGGTTAGTGAAGCTCGACTTACGCCACACAAGGTCGCCATGAGATAGCCAGTTTTTCATTCCTTGCTCCATCTGTCAGCTCGTTCCAGGATGAACTCTAGAGATTCCGATGGCGAAAGGGCTACCCGGCAGGCATGTTCATACGCCGCGCTGAAGTACGCAACCTCTTCGGGATCTGTGATGGACTGGCCACCGCCGTAGCCTTCGAGGTGCACCCGCTGGCTGCCCCACGGATGCGTCATGATCGCGAAGTCACCGAGGCGCAAGGCTTCGTACTGTCCGGCGTCAAATCTTGTGATTCGGATCGTCACATTGGGCAGTTCAGCCAGTTCGGCCATTACCCGCAACTGCTCTTCCATGACAGAGCTGTTACCGATACGGAGATGCAGCGTCGATTCTGTCTGGATCAAATCCAAGGTCATATCGCCGTTGCGAACCCGCTTCTGTCGGTACAAACGCTGGTCGATTGTCCGCTGCAGATAGGTGCCAGAGACTCCCGAGATACCGACTGTACTGACCAGATTCTCAAGGTAACCAACCGTTTGTACCAAGCCGTATATCGCGCGTGGCTCGTGAGCCCGGAGAGTCTCAGCAGACTGCTCCATGCCGAGGTAAGTAGTCAACCACTCCGGCATCTTCTGGGCGCCCGGATCTACCCCGCTAATCATCGCGTCCAGCTCACGCATAGACACACCGACAGCCTCGGCATACCGTTCTCGCTGGGTTGGTTGCGGCGTGGATTCGCCACGCTCCCACTTGCCTAGTGTCGTTCTGTCGACCCCCACGAACTCTGCGATCTGCTCTTGAGTCTTCCCCGATGCCTTGCGCGCGTCGATCAGCCGCTTGCGTCGCATGGATGCATCATAGACGTCTCTTAGGTGCCGTGGATCACATTCTTTTGAAGCGTCAAGCTATCAATGCGCCCGGAAGGAAGCGACGGCGCGAACGCCCTCGCAACCCGATCCGACGCCGTCAATCATGTCGGACCGGGCGCACTCACACGTACGCGCATCGAGGGGGTAACTATGTTCGTATCCGCCGTAGCGGACGCACTCGGCCGCTGCCACTACTACCGCACCGTCTGCCAATTGCCCTGCCACATTGATGCTTCCGGCCGGATCGCCGTAACCATTGGCGGTCGAGTCCGCGCGGTCACTACGCCGGAACCACTCGGAAACGCGATCCGTGAGTACCTACTCGCGCGGTCGTGGACAGGACCGATCGTGTGGCATCGATCGCGGAGGTACACGTTTCTCACGGGCTACTCCGCGGAGGCCGAGGACCATTCGCTCTACGCGCGCACCCTGCTCCGGACGAACTCGCTGATCATCCCGCCGCTCGGCATCGTCGCACTGCCTTCTCCCACGGACCGGGGAACCTATCGCAGATGGGTAGAACCGGCTCGCGACGGCTACCGCCCATGCCTGAAGACCGTGCTCGACGCTCTCGTCGCCTGCGCCCCGTGAGCGGTCCCAGCACACCGTGCCCCGGCGAACCGGACCTCCACCTGAGCATCTTCTTGCACGGAATCCGTCTGGACTACGCCGCGTGCCGTACCGCAGCCCTCCGCTTCATCGCCGAGTGGCATGCGCGCGAGCACGAACCGATCACCGTCATTCCCGGCCCGACACGAGGTCTCGAACGGTTGCCATGCGAGCGCCTTTACTTGGGTCCGTGACCGCCGCAAGCAGGCTGCGGGCGATCAGTGCGGATCTTCCTCCGGTAATGTCCGCAGCAGTTCCGCGACTTCCACCGTGAATTCGTCCGCAAGCCCGTTGATAACGCAAAGATCTTCGTGCAGTGCGCCGAGCAACGTCCGCGCCTCGTCGAACTGGCCAGTACTCGCGCGCATTTCGCCAAGGTCGAAGCGCAGGGCCAACGCCATTTCGCCGCCGTCGCTGTTGGCCGAGACGACCTCGTCCAGTACCGACCGCATTGCGGCGATGCCACCGTCGATGTCGCCCAGTGCGATGCGGCAGCGGGCGGCGCCGGCGCGGCTGTCCCACGCGAACTCGCTGAAGCGGCCTTGGACACGGCCTCGGCGAGCGCCTCGAACTCTCGCTTCGCTTTGCCGTGTTCCCCACCCAGCGACCAGGCGGCCGCGACCAGGCTGCGCAATCTGAGGACCGCGAGGTTGTCCGCACCATTGACCTCGGCGGCGCTGTCGAGGACAGCGGTGAGCGCGGCCGCGGCCTGATCGAATCGGCCCTGCTCCAGCGATTCGTTGTAGCGCCGTTCCGCCGATTCGATCGCGGTTCGCAGGTGCATCGCCGAGATCGGGACGGTCGGCGGCGCGGCGTTGGGCCGCAGGCGGGTGGGTTCGATCTGCGAAGTCTCCAGCGGTGCGTTGGGCCGCCGGAAGATTCGCGTAGGGTCGGGAAAGCCTGGGAGGTACAGCTCGGCAGGATCGACGGGGGCGCCAGGGCCGGGAAGGAACGGCAGCAGGCGTTCGTACACCACACAGGCATCCGCCGGGTGATCCTGAGGCCTCCCGAAGGACGACGACGGTGTATGGGGAAAGGGCGGCGCTGAACCAGCGGATAGCACACGTGCCTTTCCTCTCCCACGACTGTCGAGTCGGCACGTCGCCCTGGTTCGGCATGCCGACCGAGCGTCATCGAGCGGGCATGAGCGCGGAGATCGTGGCCATACCGGCCGTTAGACCGGGCACCCGTATGCGCGAATTCGCCGCCGCGCGCTGCGCGCAGGACCGGCTACAGCAGTGGCGGAAACGTGCATGAATTCAGTCTCCACTGAACCAGAGATACCCGTTCCTACGGATGGCGGCTTCGGCAGCATCGCGCAATACTGCGAGCATCTCCGCTTCTTTGTCGTCGTTCGGCGACAGATGTGCTAGCTCGTCCAAAAGCATGGCCAGTTGGGTCGTGTTCAACATTGTGTCCGCGTGCGCGTGGAGACCCCGAAGCAGCGAGCCCGCCGGAGCATTCTCTCGATACTTGACAAGCGTGTCCTCCACGTCCCCGTATACCAGTTCGACCCGTTCGTGGATTTGATTTTGCACAACTATGTCGATTCCCAATTCAACTCCCTGGCTTTTACGGGATCGGATATATGGTGATGATGCCGCCGAATCTGTCGGTGATCTTGTACCGGCTGGTGGCGTGACCACCCAACTGCTCCGACACGCTGCCGATGACCTTACCGGCGTCGACGTCGCGTTCGAAGTTGCCGTCGTGGTTGGGTCCGCGTGCCGGTGAGTTCTCAGCCGCTTCGGCCAGCTCATCGAGTTCGTCGCCGGTAATCGTGTCGGGCCAGGTCCCCTTCGAAGGATTGTTGTTGGGAACGCCTTGACATGCTTGATCCGCGGGCGGCGGATCGACCACGCCACAGCAGCCCTGTCATCCCCTAGGCGACCGCCGGCACACCGATTCCAGGACCGGCAGATTACGCGCCGAACATCTTCATCAGCAGGGGCGCCGTTCGAGGCGGCCGTCCAACTCCCCCGGTCGGCACCGCTATCGAAAGGCCGTGGCAACAGGAGTGGGACTCGTCAGTTGACACGCCCTGTCGACAGTTCTATGTATCGGAAGTCTTCATCCTGTCCAAAATCCGGGGTTGCCACTGATAGAACCAACTGAATTTGTAGGACTCCCCGTCGGGTGACGAGGTGGCGGCATAGGTGAATCGGCGGTCGGGCGTGCTGATCGGAACTTCGTCGACGAGGTGCGCGAAGCGGGGTTCGATCGGAACCGGAAGCGTTCTCGGGTCCGGTGTTATCACCGGAAAACAGAGGCGCTCGATGCGGGGTGATTCCCAGCTGATGGTGGCGTAGATATCGAATGCTTTCTCGGTGAGCGCGAGGAAGCGATCGCTGGGGTCCGGAAGTCCGGCATCCCGGTGCAGCGACACGATGGCGCGGGGTTCGAAGTAGTCGGCCGACAGTCCGGGGAAGTACACGTTCATCGTCTTGTCGTGGTAGTCGATGCCGAGCAAGCCGACTTTGTCTTCCAAGCCGTGACGTGCGAACATGCGCGCGTGGTCGGCGAGACCGGGTGGCATGGACGGTAGTTCGGCGAGTTCGGATACCTTCTGCATGCCGTCGGCAGGAAAGAACGGCCAGATTTTCTTGAAGCCGCCGACTACACCGATATCTATTCCGTAGCTGTGGATGGGGTACCGCTCGCGGACCTGGTCCAGCAGAGCGCCGATCGGGTGATCGGTCTCGGGAAGGAGCCCGTTGGAAAGGGCGATGCCGTAGGGGTCGACGTCGCTGGGCAGCGTCAAGAAGCGGTAATCGAGATCTCCCGCGCGGCGGGCGTCGGTGACAACTCGGAGAGAGATCACCGAGCGCGTGAGCATCGCGCCGTATGCCGTCAGAGTGGGCTGGACAGCCTCTCGGGTGCAAGGCACGTTCCATAACCGCGCGGATTTCTCAATGGCCGCGTAGAGATCGTCCAGCTCGGATTCGGTAGTGGTGAACACGCGTCCTTCCAGAGATCGGTGCTACTGGCAGCGTCACGATTCCGCCGACACTCAGCACACAAACAGCGTCTTGGAGTCGAATGGGCAACGCAGCCAACACTTTACGCTGCGGCCCCTGCCAGGGTCATGCGGTCGATGGGCGCAGGTGACGCGTGAGGGCGTGACCGAGCTGCGGGCTGAGTGGACCGGTGTGGTCGATGCCGAGTTGGGTGGCGAGGGTGGTGGCGTGCAGACGGGCGGCGCTTTCCAAAAGGGTGGCGTAGGTGTCGGTCGTCGTGCGGATTCGATGATGGGCGGTTGCCGCGATGACGGCGGCGAGGGGTGCGGCGGGCCACCACCAGATGGTCAGGGCGAGGTAGAGAACGGACCAGGCCGCGAGCGTCGTGGCTCGCGAAAGCGCGGTGCGGGCGGTGGTGATCTCGTCGCGAACGGGATCCGGCAGGACCAGCCATAGCGACGGCCACACGGGCGCGAGGTCGAGATGGTGGTCGCGGTCGAGCCGGAGCGCGGCGGCGTGGATGCGGTCGCCGCTCCAGGTCGGGCGCTCGGGGCGTTCGACCGAAATGCGCGCTCGTCGGCGGGCCGCACGGTGTCGCAGCGCCGGATCGGGTCGGGCAGTCGGATCGGGAGCCAAAGCCTGCTGGTATTCCCGGAGATAGTCGGCGTTGGCGCTGTCCCAGCGGCGCTGACGGCGGGACAGCGATCGCCGAGCCAGGTACCGTCCCGGCAGCGGCCACGCTTGCCATTCCGCGGCTAGTACACCTCGCTCGATGAGCGTTCCGAGCGATTGGGCGACGAAAGCGATCGCCGCGGCGGCGGCGAGGAGCGCGGCCAGGACGACGACCTGCCCGCCGGTGCTGGTGACCGCCGGGTTCTTGGCGTGGTCGGTGACACGCCGAGTGAGCAGGCCGACGTCCAGTGCGTGCGCATGGCCGAGCGTGCGCGCGGTGGCGGCGAGCGCCAGATAGAACGCGCCGGGCAGAACGAGCAGCGAGAACCACTTCTCGGCGAGCTTTTTCGCCAGTTCGCTCCACAGCCCGCTCATGAGAGCCGTTCTCGTCGCAGTTCCTGACCACTGATCGCGCAGTGGGGTGGGTCGGCATCGACCTCGTCGCGCCCACGGCCGTCGCAGCGTTCGAGTGGGCAGCGGTAGACGACCTCGATGCTGTGCACGCCGACCGGCGTCAGACCGCGGTGGTGTCCGTAGATTCCGCGCGCGTCGCCCACCGTGCGCAGAGCGGCGTGCACCGCATCCAGCGTGGTCGCGATGTCCGCCCCGGACCCCGACCGGACCGCGTCGAGTAGCTTTCGCAACGGGGTCGAGGCGTCCGTCTCGTCGTCGCCGAGGGTGCTGCGGATCTCCTGCAGGTGACCACAGAGATACGCCAACCCGGCGGTGACTCGCGCTGCATCTTGTGACGGCGGCAACCGAACCCCCAGGTGCACAGGTGAATACGACAGGCACTGCCGCCGGAGCCACTGCCGGTGAGCGCGTGCCGTGCGATCATATCGCCGTAAACCGTTGTGCCAGAGGTGATCGGTGATCAGCTGGCAGGCGATGGGCAAACCGTGGGGGTCGATGCGGTGTGACGGTCAACGCCACCTTGTGCACGGGCGCGATCAAACTCCTGCGACGGAAGTTGGCCACCACCCCCGCCGACCACCCCGCGCGGGCGCTGCTTCTGTTCCGCCTCGCGGACGCTCTCTATCGCCGGTTCAAGGAGACAGAGGCGATCACCGATCTGGACGACGCCATCGACTCCCTGCGGAAAGCCGTCGATGCCATCCCCGCCGACAGCCCGAACCTCGCCGTCGTCCTGGGCGAACTAGGTGGCGGACTGTGGACCCGTTTCCAGCACACCGGGACGTCGGCCGACTTGGACGAGGCGATCCGCACAGCTCGACGAGCGGTGGACGCCACGCCGCCTGATGACCCCGACGTGGCCGGACTGCTGGGTTTTGTCTCGTTGGCCATGCGGATCCGGTTCGAGCGGACAGGAACGATCGCCGATCTGCACGAGTCGGTCCTCATGCTGCGGTCGATGATCGCGGCCACGCCCACCGACCATCCCGAGCGCGCCGGAAGGATCAGCGCGCTCGGTCGCGCCCTGCGGCATCAGTACACGGTGACGATGGCGTTGCCCGATCTGGACGAGGCGATCCGGGTCGGCAGGCAGGCGGTGGCGGCCACGGACCACCTCGAGGGTGTCGACATTCTGTCCGATGTCGGCGTCTCCCTGCGGATGCGAGGTGAGGTGACCGGTGCGTGGGACGACTTGGACGAAGCGATCCGAATCGGTCGGCAGGCGGTGGCAGGCACGCCACCCGGTCACGCGCAGCGCACCGGCCGGATGACCAGCATCGGCCGGGCTCTGGTGACCCGATTCGCGCTGGCAGGGCGATCGCACGACCTGGATGAGGCGATCGAATTCGGCCGGCGAGCGGTAGCGGCCGCGACCCCGGATCATCCCGAGCGCGCCGACAGTACGTCCATTCTCGGAACCGCCCTGCATCTACGGTCCCAGCGAACCGGCTCGGCGGCCGATCTGGACGAGGCCATCGCTCTGCTCCGGGAAGCCGCGGAATACGCCGACGACGCCAGCCGCCCCGTGTCGCTGTCCACGCTCGGGACCGCTTTGCTGAACCGGTTCGAAAGTACCGGGTCACAGGCCGACCTGGACGAAGCGATTCGCTTCGGTCGGCAGGCGGTGGCACTCGGCTCCGACCGCTTGGACCTGGGCAACATCCTGTCCGCTCACGGGGCCACGGTGTTGCGGCGGTTCGAGCGGATCGGCGACATGAGCGATCTGGACGAGGCTGTCGCCACGCTTCGGGAAGCCGTGGACGTCACGCCCGCCGATCATCCCGACCTGGCAAGCACATCGTCCAATCTGGCGAATGCCCTGCTGAAGCGGTTCGAGCGGATAGGAGGACCGCCCGATCTGGACGAGGCGATCGAGATCGGCCGACAGGCGGTGGCGGCCGTGCCCACCGGCCATCGCGACCTGGCCACCACACTGTCCAATCTCGTCACCTGCCTCCTGAGCCGATTTCAGCGCAGCGGCGAGATGGCCGACTTGGACGAGGCGATCCGGATCGGCCGGGATGCGGTCGCCGCCACGCCCGCGGACCACCCCGGCCTGGCCGTCACCCGCTCGAATCTGGCCACCTGCCTGGTGGCCCGGTCGCACCGAACAGGGCTGACGACCGACCTCGACGAGGCGATCAGCGCCCTCCGGAAAGCCGTGGACATCATTGCTCCCGACCATCCCTGGCGTATCACGATGCTGTCGAATCTCGGTGTCGGATTGTGGAGGCGGTTCGATCGAACGGGTGCGCAGGCCGATCTGGACGAGGCGATCCGAGTGAATCGCATGGCGGTGGCGGCCACACCGGCCGACTACCCTCTCCGAGCCCGCCACCTGTCCAATCTCGCCATCCCCCTGCGGATTCGGTTCCAACGGACGGGTGCGATGGACGATTTGGACGAAGCGATCCGAATGGGTCGGCAGGCCGTCGCGGCCACGCCAACCGATCATCCCGATCTTTCCGCCATGCTGTCGGAGCTCGCGGCATCCATGCTGAGGCGATTCGAGCGGACGGGAACGCCGGCCGTTTTGGACGAAGCCATCGTCACCCTCCGGCAATCCTCGAGCATCCTCCCGCTCGACCACCCCGCTCGTGCCGAGACGCTGTCGGATCTCGGTGCTGTCCTTTCGAAGCGGTCCGAACGGACGGGGTCGGCGGCTGATCTGGACGAAGCGATCGCACTATGCCGGGAGGGGGTCGAGGCGACACCCGCAGACCACCCCGACCTCGCCAACCGGTTGTCCAACCTCGCCCTCCCGCTGCATATCCGGTTCGAGCAGACCGGAATGCCGGACGATTTGGACGAAGCGATCCGAATCGGCCGGCAGGCAGTCGCGGCCATGCCCGCCGACCATCCCGAACACGCCATCGTGCGGATCAACCTCGCCGAAGCTGTGGCAGCCCGATCCGAACGGACCGGCAGCGCGGCTGATCGGCAGGAGGCGACGAACGCCATGCAGGCCGCCGCCGAGCTGGCCACAGCCGCGCCCTCGCTACGTATACGGGCAGCTCGTAGTGCGGCCGAGCTGGCCGCGACAGCGGAGCCGGGCCGAGCGGCGGAGCTGCTGCGACAAGCGATCCGATTGCTGCCCGAACTCGCGCCACGCGAGTTGGCGCGGCCGGATCAACAGCATGTCCTCGGCGAGTACGCCGGACTCGGTTCCGACGCGGCCGCACTGGCGCTGCGAGATCCGGGCACACCACCGGACGAGCGCCCCATTCTGGCGTTACGGCTGCTGGAGGCGGGGCGGGCGGTGCTGTCGAGCCAAGCAGTGCAGGTCCGCGGTGACCTCACCGACCTCGAAGCGCAGCACCCCGAGCTGGCCTCCGACTTCGTCCGACTCCGGAACCTGCTCGACCGACCTACCGATGCCCCCGCCGCGCCCGACGCGGCCGCGGACCCGATCGCGGACCGGGCACGATCGGCGCGGGAGCTGAACGAGGTGCTGGCGCGAATTCGTGCGCTACCTGAATTCGCATCCTTCGCTCTGCCCCCATCGGCGGAGGAACTCATCGCTCAGGCCGGCCACGGCCCGGTGGTGGCGTTCAATATCAGCGGATATCGCTGCGATGCGCTTCTGCTCACCCCTGGCGGAACCACCTGCCTGCCGCTGCCCGGCCTGTCGCTCGAGACCGTGATCGACCAGGTTCTCGCCTTCCACGAAGCCTTGCGAGTCGCAGGCGAAGGCCGCACCGGGCAGGAGCGGCAAGCGGCCCAGCGACAGCTCAGCCGGATCCTGGAATGGTTGTGGGACAACGCCGCAGGCCCCGTCCTGGACGCCTTGGGCTACCGGGAACGGTCCGCCGCGGATGGGGCAGGCCCTCGGGTCTGGTGGATACCGGGTGGTCTGCTGGGGCTGCTGCCCATCCACGCCGCCGGATACCACACCAAGCCCCCTGGTCCCGCAGGTCGTGCGGTGCTGGACCGGGTGGTCTCCTCCTACACGCCCACCATCGCCGCCCTTCGCCACGCGCGCGGGCGTTCATCGAGCACCGAGCCTGCTCGCGGCTGCGCACTCATCGTCGCGATGCCTACCACTCCGGGGGTCGCGGGGCGCCTGCACCACGTGCCCGATGAAGTCCGCGCGGTCGCCGCCCACCTGCCGTCCGCGACGACGCTCACCGAACCGGAGTCCGGTCTCACCGACGGCTCGGCGATCGCGGCGTCACCTGGCGCTACCACAGCCTTCCCGACCAAGGCCAATGTCCTCGATCGCTTGGCGGACTGCGCCATCGTGCACTTCGCCTGCCACGGCGCCAACGATCCGGCCGACCCGTCCCGCAGCCACCTGCTGCTGCACGACCACGACACGGATCCGCTCACCGTCGCCGAACTCGCCTCGGTCCAACTGGACCGCGCACGGCTGGCCTACCTTTCGGCCTGCGAAACCGCCCTGACCACCAACGGCAGGCTCCTGGACGAAGCCATCCATCTCGCCTCGGCGTTCCAGCTCGCCGGATACCCGCACGTCATCGGCACGCTATGGACCATCGACGACGAAATCGCTGTCCAGATCGCCGACGCGTTCTACACCGCGCTGGACGACGTAACCGATGCCGCATACGCACTACACAAAGCCGTCCACCAGGTGCGCGACGCACTTCCCGCCACGCCCTCGCTCTGGGCGGCCTACCTGCACGCCGGGGCGTGAGACCCCGCTTGCAGCCGAGCGCTCCGGCGGCCGACGCCTCTGAGCGCGTGCCGTACTACGTCGTCAGCACTTGGGTGTGAACGGAGTGCACAACGGCAGCAGGTTCATGCGGGCCGGGGTTTCGGTGACGGTCGGCGGAGGCGGAACTGCCTCGGTGGTGAGCACGGGGGCTTGGGTGGGGCGCACGGCGCCGCCCGCGGGTGTCGAGCAGGAGGCGGCCAATATCCAGATCGTTCCGATGACGAGCACGATCAGCGCCACCGCGGCGATCTGTTGCGAGCGGTGGCCGCGTGACTTCGATTTCTCGGAGCCGCGCCCCGGGATGCGCGCGGACAGTGCGGTCAGCTGCTCGCGCACCGCCACCCGTGGACGCCGCTCGAGAACGGCGGTCGGCGTGGGGCGACGCAGTGGCTCCGGATCGCGGGTGGGTGTGGACCACGACGTGGGTCGGCTCGGCACGGGAGCCTGCACCGGACGGGGGCGTAGCGGCCGGTCGGGGGCGGGATCGATCCACGAGGACCAACTGTCGGTGAACGACGACGGTGCGGCGGCTGGGCGCGCGGCGGGGCTGTATTCCGCATCGACAGAATCGAGTTCGGCGTCAGTCGACGCAGGCCCCTCGGGCTCAGCCGGGGCACGCCGTACCGACGCCGCAGCTCCGGTCGCGAACGGTTCCGGTTCGTCTGGATCCGACTCGGCCTCGGGCCTCGCCGCGAGCCTGCCTTCGAAGCGAGGCGACTCGTGGCGATCGTTCTTCCACACATCGGAATCGGGCGGGGGCGAATCCGAAAGATGCGAGGCCGGCCGGTTTTCTTCCCAGGCGTACCGGTCGGAATGAGCTGCCGTGTCCGACGTAGGCGCCGGTACCGGCTCCGGCGCGAGGAATTCCGGTGCGAAAGGGTCCACTTCAGCGGCCGGTGCGCGTGCAGGCGTAACGGGTGCGTGCGCGGGATGCGGCTCGGACGCGGGGGCCTGGCTGCTGTCCGGGAGGGCGGTGTCCTCCAACGACTGCCGAGATGACCGGTCGGCTTGCGAGCTCGAGGCACGGGACCGCGCCGAAGACACAGGCTCCGACACCTCATGCTCGGTATCGAGTTCCGAGGCGGCGGTCTCCTTCGGCGCGGGCAACGCAGGCGACTGCTCCGACTCCGTGACCTGCCGATCTACCTCTCGCTCGCCTCCGTTCCCGGACGTTTCCGTCGAACTGGATGCGCTGAGGCTCGCGGCCTCCGCAACGGCGTCCGGCGACTGCAGAACGGCAGCCGGCGACTCCGCAATGGCATTCGGCACCTCCGGCACAGTATCCCGTGCCTCCGGTACCGCATCGGACACCTCCGGCACAGTATCCCGTGCCTCCGGTACCGCATCGGGCTGCTCCGGCACAGCTGCCACGGCCGCCGCTCCCGCACCAGCCGACACGTCACCCGCGTCGGAATCCTCGGAGGACCCCCTACCGTCGAGTTCAGGAGCCTTGCGCGTGACGCTGTCCAACGCCGCCAGCGTCCCGGCCCGCAACTTGCGCTCCGGCGGAAAACCGTCCGCCACCAGGTCGTCCACGGTGACCTGATCGCCCAGGTTCAAGTCGGTCAGCAGGGCATGGGTGCGTTCGGCGGTCCAGAGGAGTTTGCGGCTCGCGGTGCGGTGGAACCACGCCCGCAGATCGGCCTGCCCGGCTCCGAGCACCACCGCGCAACCGCGCCTGCGTGACTCGATGTTCAGCGTGAGGTTCGAATCCTTCGGCGGCACCACCACGATCAGACCGTCGACGAACGCCTCGGCGTTGTGCTTGCGCACCAGCGCCTTCAGATTGAAGACGTTGTTCGTCACCTGGTCGAACGGACTGCTGTCGTGGTCGCGCACGTGGATCGGGTCGCCCGCGTAGCCGGACAGCCGCCAGCGGCCGTTGGCCTGCACCGAAAGGACACCGCTCGTCGCCTCCGGGACGGTGCCCTTGACCTCGACGACGACCGCCGCCCTGGGGGTGATCACCACCAGATCGGCTTCCTGCGTTTCGTCCTTGCGCTCACGGTCGGGTAGGTAACACCCCGAGATCGCGAGTCCGACAATGACGTACTGGCCGGTCCAGGTCCGCATCCAGTCGAGCACGCGCTGTTCGGATCGCGGCGCCGTCGTTCGTTCATTGATGACCAACATCGGCGGCCTCCATCGCCGTCCCACACCATCGACCACACAACGGTATGCGCCGGGATTTCCGACACAAAATCGAAAGGCACTGGAGCAGCACGGTATTGGCAGCACAAGGGCATGCGAAGTGCGGCGTGTGGGCAGCGCCACAGCGGCGACCGATTCCACGCAGGAACTCGTCAACCCCTCAGCGCCGCAGCCAAAGCCGGATCCACCGAGAACGCTATGGCGATCAGCGATTCGACCAGCAGGTCGATCAGCTCCGTGCGGGAGATGGGCTCGGAACGCAGCCAGGTGAGCGTGGATTCCTCGACGAACGCGATCCAGCCGCGCATGGCGAGCATGAGGCGGGGATGGTCGTCTTCGGCGACCGGAACGGGGGTCTCGGCCAGGATGATCCCGATGATGGCATCGCGGGTCTGGTCCACCAGCGGGGCCAGCTCGGGGCTGACACTGGTGGGTCCGCGCAGCAGCGCGAGATACGACATCCGGTTCTCCGTGACGTACTCGATGTAGCGCTCGATCGAGTCGCGCAGCATCTCGAACAGGCCGAGCGAGCGATCCGGGGCGACGCGCTCGAGCAGTTCGGCGTTGGCGTGCTGCACGATCGCCAGCTGGAAGTCCTGCTTGGTCGGGAAATAGTGGAACAGCAGGCCGCGCGAGATGCCCGCCTCGGCGGCGATCTCGCTGACGGAGATGTCCTCGATGGAACGCTCGCCGAGCATCTTCGCGCCCAGTGTGATCAGCTGCTCACGGCGCTCGTCGGGACTCAGCCGCGTGCGCTTGGGCGCGTCTGCCTGGGTTCTCGTCACGCGCCCAATCCTACTGAACGCCAGTCAATACACTGTTGACTCGCGCTCAATAGGACCGTAGGCTGAGTTACATGAGTCGCAAGGTTACAGACAAAGCTGTCGCCGGCCGACCCACGCGCCACGCGAGGACGATCATCATCGGCAGCGGGTTCGCGGGTCTGGGTCTGGCCATCCGGCTGACCCAGCAGGGTCGCAACGACTTCCTCGTGCTGGAGCGCGGCAGCGACGTCGGCGGCACCTGGCGCGACAACACCTACCCCGGCGCGGCCTGCGACGTTCCCTCGCACCTGTACTCGTACTCGTTCGCGCTGAACCCCAACTGGTCGCGCTCGTTCTCCCGGCAGGGCGAGATCCAGCAGTACATCCAGGACGTGTCGAAGCGCTACGACGTGCGCGACAAGCACATCTTCGACTGCGACGTGACCAGCGCCCGCTGGAACGACGAGACCGCGCTGTGGGAGATCGAGTCCACCAAGGGCAGCTTCACCGCCAACACCGTGATCTCCGCCGTCGGCGCGCTGTGCGAGCCCGCGCTGCCGGACATCAAGGGCATCGGCGCGTTCGAAGGCGAGATCTTCCACTCCGCGCGCTGGAACCACGACGCCGACCTCACCGGCAAGCGGGTCGCCATCATCGGCACCGGCGCTTCGGCGATCCAGATCGTGCCCGCCATCGCCCCGAAGGTCGGTCACCTGGACGTCTACCAACGCACCGCGCCGTGGCTGCTGCCGCGCCTTGACCGCCCGTACACGACGGCCGAGCGACTGGCCTTCAAGCACGTGCCGGGCCTGCAGCGACTGTCCCGCGCGGCCATCTACGCCGCGCGCGAGACCCAGGTGATCGGCTTGGCCAAGGCGCCCGCCCTGATGCAGCTGTTCGAGGCGATCGCGAAGGCCAAACTGCGCTACGAGATCCGCGACCCCGAACTGCGCGCGAAGGTGACGCCGGATTTCCGGATCGGCTGCAAGCGCATGCTGATCTCCAACGACTACTACCCCGCGCTCTCGCGTCCCAACGTCGACGTGGTCACCGACGGCATCGCCGAGGTGCGCGCCAACTCGATCGTCACGAAGGACGGCACCGAGCGCGAGATCGACGCGCTGATCGTGGCGACCGGCTTCCACGTCACCGACTCCCCCACCTACAACACCATCACGGGCCGCGACGGGCGCACCCTGTCGGAGGTGTTCGACGAGATCGGGCAGCAGGGATACAAGGGCTCCGCGATCGCCAATTTCCCCAATATGTTCTTCCTGCTCGGCCCGAACGTCGGCCTGGGGCACACCTCGATGGTGTACATGATCGAATCGCAGATCAATTACATCGCCGACGCGCTGGCTACCTTCGACCGTCTCGACCTGCGTACCGTGGAAGTGCGCCGCGACGTGCAGGATGCCTACAACGCCGACCTGCAGAGAAAGCTGGCGAGCAGCGTCTGGCTGACCGGCGGGTGCTCGAGCTGGTACCTGGACAAGCACGGCAACAACACCACGCTGTGGCCGGACTTCACCTTCGAATTCCGTCGGCTGACCAAGACATTCGACGTGGCGGCGTACGACATCTCCATTTCCTCGGCAGACCTGAAAGCAGTGGCATCGTGAGCAGTGACGCTTACTTCAAGAACAAGGTATGTGTGATCACCGGAGCGGGTTCCGGGATCGGCCGCGCGCTGGCGGTGAATCTGGCCCGGCGCGGCGCCAAGCTGGCACTGTCGGACATCGATGTCGATGGTCTCGCCGAGACCGTGCGCCGCTGCGAGCAGCTCGGCGCCGAGGTCAAGTCCGACCGGCTGAACGTGGTCGAACGCGAAGCGGTGATTCTCTACGCCGACGCGGTGAAAGCGCACTTCGGCACGGTGCATCAGGTCTACAACAACGCGGGCATCGCCCACCACGGCGAGGTCGTCCGCTCGGAGTACAAGGACTTCGAGCGCGTGATGGACGTCGATTTCTGGGGCGTGGTCAACGGCACCAAGGCGTTCCTGCCGATGGTCATCGAGTCCGGTGACGGCCACATCGTCAACGTGTCCAGCCTCTTCGGCCTCATCGCGATCCCCGGACAGAGCGCCTACAACGCGGCGAAGTTCGCGGTGCGCGGCTTCACCGAGTCGCTGCGCCAGGAGATGCTGGTCGCCCGGCACCCGGTCAAGGTCACCTGTGTGCATCCCGGCGGCATCAAGACCGCCGTCGCGCGCAACGCCACCTACGCCGAGGGCATCGATGCCAAGTCGGCCGCGTCGATGTTCGACCGGAAGCTGGCCATCCACACCCCGGAGATGGCGGCGCAGACCATCGTCGAGGGCGTGCGCAAGGGGCAGGGCCGGGTGCTGATCGGCTGGGAGGCCAAGCTGCTGGATCTGTTCGTGCGGGTCACCGCGTCGGGCTATCAGCGGATCGCGGCCAACGTCGAACGCCGCTTCCTGCCCTGATCGCGGATTCGAGGAACGACGAATGCGGGACATCGACCTGCCCCTGCCGCTGGCGCGGGCGGTACTGAATCCGATCTTCCGGGCCACGCTGAACAAGCGGTTGCCGTTCACGCTGCAGCGCAGGCTGCTCGACGTGAGTTCGCGGGCGCAGTTGCTGCCCGCGGGCGCCGTGGTACGACCCACGCGCCTCGGTGGCAGGCCCGCCGAGCGGATCGACTTCGCGAAGACCTGCGAGCACGGCGCGGTTCTCTATCTGCACGGCGGCGGCTACGCGGTCGGCTCGCTCGCGACACATCGCTCGCTGGCGGCGCGGCTGGCGCGGGACGTCGGCTGCCCGGTCTACGTGCTGGACTACCGGCTGGCGCCGGAGCACCCCTTACCGGCGGCACTGGACGACGCCGAGGCGGCGTTCCTCGAGCTGGTGGCGACAGGTCTGCGGCCGGACCGGATCGCCGTCTCGGGTGACTCCGCGGGCGGCGGGCTGTCGCTCGCGCTGGCACAGCGACTGATCGCCCGGCACGGGCAGACCCCGGCCGCGCTCGGTTTGATCGCGCCGTGGGCAGACCCGAACGAGATCCCGGATCGGGAACGCGATCTGGTGATCAGCAAGCCCTGGTCACGCGCCTGCGCCGCCGCCTATCTCGGCGACGGCGATGCCGCCGACCCGGTCTACGCCCCGCTGACCGGCGAGTTGCGCGGCCTGCCGCCGACCTATGTGCAGGTGGACGTCAGCGAACTGCTGCACCGGCAGTGCGTCGCGCTGGTCGCCGCGCTGCGCGCGGCGGGGGTGCAGGTGCGTTTCACCGAAAGCGAGGGCCTGTGGCACGTCGCTCAACTGCAGGCCGCGCTTGCGGCGCCCGCCGCGGCCGTCCTGCGCGAACTCGCCGAGTTCCTGCGCGAAGCCGTTCAACCGGCGGACCTGCGCGAACTAGGATGAAATTCGAGCGGGTCCCCAGCCTGCGGTGATGTACGGAGGCGATTGGCGGTGGTCGACCTCACGGCCCTGGCGCAGGTGTCGTAGATTACTGGCGAGTAAACCCACGTGGAAGGGCACTGATGCGAGAGTTCGAAGTCCCGGCTTCTTACACCATTCCGGATGACGCGAACAATTCCGACAACGTCTTCCGCCACGCCGAGCAGTCGCCGAACACGGTGCTGTTCAACGTGCCGAACGGCGGTGGCGGGTGGCGGGACGTCACCGCCGCGGAATTCGCGAAAACGGTTACCGGGGTGGCGAAAGGCCTGATCGCCTCGGGTCTCGAACTCGGCGATCGCGTCGCCATCATGGCCCCCACCCGCTACGAGTGGGCCGTCCTCGATTTCGCCATCTGGGCCGCGGGCGGCTGCACCGTCGCGATCTACGACAGCTCCGCCGCCGAGCAGGCCAAGTGGATCCTGCAGGACTCGGCCACCAAGCTGCTGATCGTCGACAGCGACAAGCATCGCAAGGTGATCGACGAGATCGAAGCCGGGTCGCTGCCCGACCTGCGCCAGACCCTGCAGATCGACAAGGGCGCGCTGGACGAGCTGACCGCCGCAGGCGCCGACCTCGACGACCAGATCGTGCACGGCCGCCGCGCGCAGGTCGGCGCGAAGTCGCCCGCCACGCTGATCTACACCTCGGGCACCACGGGCCGCCCGAAGGGCGTCATGCTGACCCACGCGAACCTGTACGCGGAGTCCAAATCCGACCGGATCGCGCTGCACAAGTACGTCACCGAGGGCAAGAAGACCCTCATGTTCCTGCCGCTGGCGCACGTCTTCGCCCGCGCAGTCGCGCTGGCCGCGTTCGACGCGAAGGTGATCGTCGCGCACACCGCCGACTGGTCCACCCTGGTCGAGCAGTTCGGCAGCTACCGGCCGCACTTCATCCTCTCGGTGCCCCGGGTGTTCGAGAAGGTGTTCAACAGCGCCAAGCAGAAGGCGCACGACGGCGGCAAGGGCAAGATCTTCGACGCCGCCGCCGAGACCGCGATCGCGTGGAGCGAGTCGCTGGACAACGGCGGACCCGGCGTGGTGCTGAAGCTGAAGCACGCGCTGTTCGACAAGCTGGTCTACAGCAAACTGCGGGCGGCCCTGGGCGGCCAGTGCGAGGCGGCCGTCTCCGGCGGCGGCCCGCTCGGCGCGCGGCTCGGCCACTTCTTCCGCGGCGTCGGCGTGACCATCTACGAGGGTTACGGCCTCACCGAGACCACCGCGGCCATCTCGGTCAACACCCCGGAGCACATCCGGGTCGGCTCGGTCGGCCGGCCGATCGAGGGCCACGCCGCCAAGATCGCCGAGGACGGTGAGCTGCTGCTGCGCGGCTCGGTCGTGTTCAGCGGCTACTGGGGCAACGCGGAGGCCACCGAGGACGCCTTCGAGGACGGCTGGTTCAAGACCGGTGACCTCGGCGCCATCGACGCCGACGGCTTCATCACCATCACCGGCCGCAAGAAGGAGATCATCGTCACCGCCGGTGGCAAGAACGTCTCCCCCGCGCTGCTGGAGGACTCGCTGCGGGCGCACCCGCTGATCAGCCAGGTGATGGTGGTCGGCGACGGTCAGCCGTTCATCGGCGCGCTGATCACGCTGGACCCGGAGTCGCTGCCCGGCTGGAAGGAACGCAACAGCCTGCCCGCCGACACCCCGATCGAGAAGCTGATCGAGAACCCGGATCTGCTCGCCGAGGTGAACGCGGCGGTGGCCGAGACGAACAAGAAGGTGTCGAAGGCCGAGCAGATCAAGAAGATCCGTCTGCTGACGATCGACTGGACCCAGGAGACCGGCGAGCTCACCCCCAAGATGTCGCTCAAGCGCGCGGTCGTGATGAAGCAGCACGCCGACGACGTGGCGAGTATCTACAACTGAACCGATCGCAGAAAGGCGCTGTCCGTGCGCGGGCAGCGCTTTTCGCGTGTCACGGACCGCCACCAGGGAGTAGTCGGTGGCCGACCCGCGCGGCGGACGACCGGCAGTAGTCTCGATGCCATGGCCGATCTGCGACCGCGCGTGGTGGCCGGGATCGTCTCGGCGGGTCTGACCCTGGGCGTCGCCGAATTGCTCGCGGCCTTCCTCGGCCCCGACAGCGCGCCGCTGCACGTCCTCGGTTCGGCCGTGGTCGACCACACCCCCGATGGGGTGCGGGAATGGGCCATCACCACCTTCGGCACCGGCGACAAGGCCGCGCTGTACGTGATCATGGGCGTGATCGCCGTTTTGGTCGCCGGGGTGGCCGGTGCGATCGAGCGGACCACCCGGGCCGCCGGGTCGTGGTTGTTCGCCGTGTTCGGGGTGATCACGGCATGGATCGCGGTATCGCGGACCGGCCTGGCCGCCGCGTTGCCGACCGTCGTCGGCGTCGCCGTCGGCATCTACTCGCTGCGCGCGCTGACCCGTCGCATCGACGCGGCGTCCGGGGAGCGGCAGGCCGAGGCGGCCTCGCCCGCATCGGCCAGCGGAACATCGGAGTCCGGCTCGGCGGCTCCGGAACGCAGGCAAGTCTTGCGGGGACTGCTGGTGGCCGGCGGGCTGGCGGCGGTCACGGGGATCGGCGGGCGGGTGCTCGGCGCGCGCCGCAGCGACGTGTCCGGCGAGCGAGCCGCGGTGCGGTTGCCGGAACCGTCGGCGCCCACCGAGCCGGTCCCGCCCGGCGTCGACCTCCGCGTCCCAGGGCTGACGCCGTACCTGACCGCGAACGACGACTTCTACCGGATCGACACCGCCCTGATCGTGCCGCAGGTGTCCAAGGACGGCTGGTCGCTGCGCATCCACGGCATGGTCGATCGCGAGATTCGGCTCGACTGGGCGGATCTGGCGCTTCGCCCGGTGGAGGAACACCTGGTCACGCTGGCCTGCGTGTCCAATCCGGTGGGCGGGGACCTGATCGGCAACGCGCGCTGGCTCGGATACCGCGTGGATCAGCTGCTGGCCGAGGCGGGGCCACACCCCGACGCGGACATGGTCCTCTCGCACAGCGCCGACGGCTGGACCGCGGGGACGCCGCTGGCGGTGCTCACCGACGGACGCGACGCGCTCTTGGCGATCGGCATGAACGGCGAACCGCTTCCGGTGCAGCACGGTTACCCGGCCCGGCTGGTCGTGCCCGGTCTCTACGGCTACGTCTCGGCCACCAAATGGGTGACCGAACTGGAGGTCACCCGCTTCGACCGCGCCACCGCGTACTGGACCCGCCGCGGCTGGTCGGCGCAAGGCCCGATCAAGACCGGCGCCCGCATCGACACGCCACGCGCCCGCGGCCGCCTCCAGCCGGGCACCATCCCCATCGCCGGAGTCGCGTGGGCGCAGCATCGCGGCATCAGCGCCGTGGAAGTCCAGATCGACGACGGCCCCTGGCAACAGGCCCGCCTCTCCGAAGAGCAGTCCATCGACACCTGGCGCCAGTGGGTCTTCGACTGGGACGCCACCCCCGGCCCGCACACCCTGCGCGCCCGCGCCACCGACGGCGCCGGCGAAACCCAAACCGCCGAGCGCCGCGACGTCATCCCCGACGGCGCGACCGGCTACCCCTCGGTCACGGTCAGCGTAGGTTGATACGCCGGATGGTCGTGCGCCGGGCACCGAGCGTGTGGACACGGCCGACAAGCTCGCGGAGTACGCGCTCGCCGGGATCCCGTGGTACTGGATCGTCTGGGTGTCGAACAATTGCGTCGATTCGATCGAGGTCTATGTACTCGACCAAGTGCTCAGCCAGTACCGATTGCGTAGGAAACTGGAGCCGAGCGAATCGCAGACGGTGATCGATGTGCCGATCGAGATCAAAATCGACTGGACGAGGCCGGGCGTGCTGGCACGCTGATGCCCGCCCGGAAGCTTTGCGCGCGGGCATCAGCGGGACTTCAGCTGCTGAGATCTGCCTTGACCAATTTCCGCTCAGGTTGAGCTTGTGCGGACTCGCCGTGGCGGATGAACAGGACCGAGGCGGCGACGCCGATGAGCAGGACGGCAGCGGGCAGCAGCGCGGATTGGCTCAGCGCGGTGCTGAAAGAATCCTTGACGAATTCCGGGAGCGGGCCTTGGCCAGCGCCGCCTTCGGCGACCTGGCCGCCGCCGAGGCCGTTCGCCGTCAGCCGCGCCGCCACCAGGGCGCTGATCGCCGCGCTGCCGAGCACCGAGCCCACCTGGCGGGTGGTGTTGTAGACACCGGCGCCCGCCCCGGCCTGCTGGACCGGCAGGTTGTGCGTGGCGGTGGACGCCAGCGGAGCCCAGATGCAGGCGTTGGCGAAACCGGCCAGCGCCGCGGCCACCAGGAACCACGCCAGCGACGAGTCCGGCTTCATCAGCATCGAGAAGCAGAACACCGACACTGCGAACAGGCCGAAGCCGACGGTGGGCACGATCCGCGGGTGCAGCTTGTCGGCGAACTTGCCGACCAGCGGGGCCGAGAAACCGGTGACGATCGCCATCGGCGCGAAGACCAGCGCGGACTTCGTCGGCGACATCTCCCGCACGGCCTGCAGATAGAAGTACGTCGGCACCATCAGTGAGGTCACCGCCGCGCCCATCGCGGCGATCGCGGCATTCGACAGCGCGAAGTTGCGATCACGGAACAGGCTCAGCGGCAGCAGCGGCTCGCCGGTGTTCCTGGCCTGGTTGACCAGGAAGATCGCCAGCACCACCAGGCCCGCGCCGATCAGCAGCCAGATCCGCAGCGACCAGTCGTAGGTGTTGCCCTCCTGGATGCCGAACACCAGCAGGAACATGCCGACGCCGCTGAGCAGCACGCCGGGGATGTCGAACTTGTGCTCGTGCGTCGGCAGGGCGGGCACCAGCCAGACCGCCAACGCGAAGGCGACGACGCCGACCGGGACGTTCACGATGAAGATCCACTCCCAGCCGAGACCGTCCACCAGCACACCGCCGAGGATGGGTCCCACCAGCGTCGCCAGTCCCGCGACGCCGCCCCACAGACCCATGGCCGCGCCGCGCCGGTCCGGCGGGAAGGTCCTGGTGATCACGGCCATGGTCTGCGGCGTCATCAGCGCGGCGCCGACACCCTGGGCGGCGCGCGCGGCGATCAGCATGCCGATGCTGCCGGACAGGCCGCACCACAGCGACGCCGCGGTGAACACCGCCAGGCCGATCAGATAGATGTTCTTGGGGCCGAATCGATCTCCCAGCCGTCCGGTGACCAGCAGCGGCACCGCGTAGGTGAGCAGGTAGGCGCTGGTCACCCAGATCACCTGGGAGATGTCGGCGTGCAAGTTGGTCATGATGGCGGGATTGGCGACCGCGACGATCGTCATGTCCAGCAGGATCATGAAGAAGCCGACGACCAGCGCGAGCAGCGCCAGCCACGGATTGCGTTGGGTGGACATCAATTCGTTCCTAACTCGGATCATCCGAAAATCTGGGTGCGGATTTCGCCGCGGCGCTGGTAGGCACCGGGGGCGACACCGCGGAGTCGGCGGCAGGCTCGCCCCCCGAGCGCGCGCCGGTCACCGGGTCGAAGTCCTCCCACTCGAGTGCGCCGCTGGCCAATTCGGCGGTGAATCCCTTGACCCAGGCGAGCTCGGCGGTGAGCATCGCCCGCAGATAGGGCAGGGAGATCCAGTAGCGGCGGGGGACGACGTGCTCTTCGGCCCACGCGCTCAACATGTCGGCGTCGGCCAGTTCGTTTTCCAGTACGGCGATTCGTTCGCGCAGCAGCGTGAGCGCCTCCGCCTTGGGCAGATTGTGCAATTCCCCCAGCGCAAGCGGGAAGACCGGATACTCCGGAACGGGTCGCCGCACGATTTCGGCGATCCGGTCGCGCAGCGCCTCCCTGCCGCGCGCGGTGATCCGGTAGGTGGTGCGCTCGGGCCGGTTGCCCGCACGGTCGACGCCCTCGGCGCGGACCAATTCCTGGTCGGCCAGACGGGACACGGTGTGGTACAGCGAGCCGGGCCGCACCTTGACCAGCTTGTCCTCCCGCCGCGCGATCAGCGTCTGGAACATCTCGTACGGATGCATGGGCCGCTCCTCCAGCAGCGCGAGCACGGCGATGGCCAACGGCGTCACCGATGGATGCGCCTGCCCTTGCCCCATGCCTGATCACCTCCGTCATTCGTTCGCCCGGGCCTTCGGCCCCGACGCGAGTCCGCCGCCGACCGGCACGCTATCGCCCGGTCCCGACATGCTCCACGCTAAATATTCCACGTGGAATATACGGCGTGGAACAGCCCGTGGACAAGACGCTGCCGCCCGTGATGGGTCACACAATTGCCCGCCTCGCGTATCGCGTTCCCGATGTCCGGGCCGATACACGACGAGAGGCCATCGAGTTGCTGTACTCGATGGCCTCTCGATCAGGCCCGCCGAAGGTCGACCCTCTCCGGCGCTGTGCGGGAAGGTGTTCGGCTGCGGTGTGCCCTACAACGCGTGTTTGTCCAGCCAGGCGCGCGCGACCTCACTCGGCGCGGTGCCATCGTCGCGGACAGCGCGGATCATGGCGGCCAGCTCGTCCGTGGTCAGTTCGCCGGCGACGTAGTTGAGCTTCTTGATCTGCCGCTGATCCAGCAGTCCTTCGCGGAACAGCGGCAGCACGTTCTCGGCGCGCACGGCGTACTCGCCGTCGGACAGCACGGCCAATCCGTCGGTCGCGCCGGGCGCGAGCTCGGGAGGGCCGACGAACAGACCGGCCTGAACCCTGCCGTCCAGCAGTGCGTTCCGCAGCGCCGCGGGATCCGGGAAGGCGACGGTGGCCGCGAAATCACACCCGGCGACGCGAGCGCTTCCAGCCGACGGCAGCAGGCCGGGCATGGACGCCACGCCGACGGTCAGCCCACCGCACCGGGGCGTGAGGTCGCCGACCGAGCGCAGCCTGTCCCGCGCCGCCGACTGGGCGGTGACCGATACCCGCGGTCGCAGATCGGTGCCGTCGGCGAGATCGGAGACGACCAAGCCTTCGGGCAAAGCGGCGCTCACCGCTTTCGCCACCTCCTTGGGCAGCCGCACCGTGGCGCGTTCGTCGAGATGGGCCAGCAGCGCGCCGGTGTGCTCGCCGACCACTTGGACCCGGTCGGCGTCGAGCGCGGCGAGGTAATCCGCGCGGCTGCCCAGTCCGGGATCCACCGCGGTCCGCGCACCGGTGCGCGCCAGCGCTCCCGCGTAGATCTCGGCGAGCACCGATGACTCGATCGAGTCACCCGCGCCGACCGTGATCTGCCGCTGCGGCTCGTCGTTCCCGCAGGACACGACCAGCGCGACGGACGCGACGACCAGCAACCGAGCCAGCACCCGCTGTGACGCGGCCAACACCATCCGGCGACACCAACTTTCCGACGACTCGACACGGCCAACAGGAAAACCCGGAAGCGGGCAGTATGGACACCCAGAATGTACCGGCGGCCGCTCGGTGCCGAGACCGCGCCCGCCGTCATGTCGGAAGGACTCTCGTGAAATCCACCCGCACCCCCGCCGCGCGCGTCGCAGTGCGCGCGGCCCGCATCCTCGCGGCCGCGACGGCCCTCGCCGTCGCGATGGCCCTGTCGGCTTGTGGCAATTCCGATCCACTCGCCGCGGGCGGCAGCTGTGCTGGAGACGGGTTGATCGTCGGTTCCGCGAATTTCCCGGAGTCGGAGACCATCGCCGAGGTGTACGCGGAAGTGCTGCGCGCCAACGGTTTCAGCGTCGACACCAAGCTGGGTATCGGCAGCAGGGAAGCCTACATTCCCGCGTTGCGGCAGTGCGCCATTTCGGTGATCCCCGAGTACACCGGCAATCTGCTGCAGTACCTGGACAAGAACGCCACCGCCACCAGCGCGGCCGACGTGGAGAGTGCGCTCGGCACGGCGCTCGGTTCCGATCTCGCGATCGGCACGGCCGCGCCCGGGCAGGACTCCGACGCCGTCGTCGTCACCCGGGCCACCGCGCAGCGCTGGAACCTGAGCACCATCGCGGATTTGGCGGCGCACTCGCCGGAGGTGAAATTCGGCGCGCCCGCCGAATTCCAGGAGCGAGCGGGCGGCCTGCCCGGCCTGAAGAAGAACTACAACCTCGATATCGCGGCGAACAATTTCGTGCGGATCGCCGACGGCGGCGGTCCCGCCACGGTGCGGGCGCTGGTGGAAGGCCAGGTGACCGCGGCCAATATCTTCACCACCTCGCCCGCCATCACGCAGAACGATCTCGTGGTGCTGGGCGATCCGAAACACAACTTTCCCGCGCAGAACGTGGTGCCGTTGCTCAACGCGAGCAAGAAGTCCGACAAGGCGCTCGCGGCGCTGAACGCGGTGTCGGCGCAACTGACCACCGCGGAACTGATCAAGCTCAACGAGGCGGTCTCCGGCGCGGGCAAGACCGAGCCCAAAGCCGCCGCCGCGGCTTGGGTGACCGCCAAGGGGCTGAACAAGCCGGTGGGCTAGAAAGGGGAATTCGGTGTCGGATATCGAATTCTCCGGTATCAGTAAGACCTATCCGGACGGCACGCACGCCGTCACCGATTTGGATCTGCGCATCGAGTCCGGATCGTTCACCGTGTTCGTCGGGCCTTCCGGCTGCGGCAAGACGACCTCGATGCGGATGATCAACCGCATGATCGTGCCAAGCTCGGGGACGATCACCGTGGCCGGACAGGATATCTCGACCGTCGATCCCGTTCGGCTGCGCCGCGGGATCGGGTACGTCATCCAGAGCGGCGGCCTGCTGCCGCACCGGACGGTCGTCGACAATGTCGCGACGGTTCCGGTGCTGCGCGGTGACTCGCGACGCGCCGCCCGCGCCGCGGCGCTCGAGGTACTCGACCGAGTCGGCCTGGACCGCTCGCTGGCCCAGCGGTATCCGGCGCAGCTGTCGGGCGGTCAGCAACAGCGCGTCGGCGTGGCACGCGCGCTCGCCGCCGACCCTCCGGTCCTGCTGATGGACGAGCCGTTCAGCGCCGTCGATCCGGTGGTGCGCGCCGAATTGCAGATCGAGATGCAAAGGCTGCAAGCGGAATTGCACAAGACCATCGTGTTCGTCACCCACGACATCGATGAGGCGATCACGCTCGGCGATCGCGTGGCGGTGTTCGGGCGCGGCGGGGTACTCCAGCAGTACGACGCGCCGCAGCGCGTGCTCGCTCGGCCCGCCACCGATTTCGTCGCCGACTTCGTCGGCCGCGACCGCGGTTACCGCGGGTTGTCCTTCCGGTCCGCGAAGGACGTTCCGCTGCACGACATCCGGACGGCCGTCGCGGACGAAGTGCGCGAGCTGCGGCTGGAGGCGGGCGAGTGGGTGCTGGTGGTGGACGCCGACGGCAAGCCGATCGGCTGGATGGACGTCACCGGCGTCGAGGGATTCCGGGCCGGCCGCGCACTCGCCGACAGTATGTCGGCGGGCGGTTCGCTGTTCACCCCGTCCGGCGACCTGCGCCAGGCGCTGGACGCCGCGATCTCCTCGCCGTCCGGGATCGGCGTCGCCGTCGACAGCGCGGGCGCGGTGCGCGGCGGGGTGCTGGCCGCCGAGGTGCTCGAGCAGCTGGCCGGACAGCGCGCCCACGAAGACGCCGAGCGCAACCGGCACTTCTTCGAGGAGCGAGTGCCGTGAACGAACCGGACGCGGCCGTGCGCGACGGAATCCGGGCGGCGGCATGAGGTATCTGGTCGAGAACTTCGCGCAGGTCATGGGAATCACCGCGACCCACATCTATCTCGCCATGACGCCGCTACTTCCTGCCTTGGCGATCGCGATCCCGGTCGGCGCGCTGGTGCGGCGGGCGGCGTGGCTGCGCCGGGTCACGGTGACCGTAGCGAGCCTGGCCTACACCGTCCCGTCGCTGGCGCTGTTCGTGATCATTCCTCCGCTGGCGGGCCTCTCGGCCATCGATCCACTGAACGTGATCATCGCGCTCACCATCTATTCCACGGCGCTGCTGGTGATCGCGGTCCCCGCGGCGCTCGATTCGGTGCCCGCCACGGTGCTCGACGCGGCCGACGCGGTGGGCTACGGCCCGCTGCGCCGCACGCTCACGGTGGACCTGCCGTTGGCCGTGCCGGTCTTCGTGTCCAGTCTGCGGGTGGTGGTGGTGACCAATATCGCGATGGTGTCGGTCGGCGCGCTGATCGGCGTCGGTGGGCTCGGCAGACTGTTCACCCAGGGCTATCAGCGCGATTACCCGGACGAGATCGTGGCGGGCATCATCGTGACGCTCGCGCTCGCTCTGGCCGCCGACCGGGTGGTGTACGCGCTGGGCCGCTGGTCGACGCCGTGGGTGCGCGCGGACGTCAGGACGAAAGGCGCCGGGTCGTGAACCTCTTCCTCGACGCCTGGCACTACTGCACCGACGGCGCCAACTGGAGCGGCCCTTCCGGCATCGGGACCCGTATCGTCCAGCACCTCTGGTACAGCTTCCTCACCGTGGCCGTCTCGGCGGTGATCGCGGTGCCGCTCGGCCTGATCATCGGCCATACCCGGCGTGGAGCGGCGGTGCTGGTCGGCTTCGCCAACGCCATGCGCGCGCTGCCGACCCTCGGCCTGCTGACCTTCCTGGTGCTGCTGCTCGGCCTCGGTCTGATACCGCCGCTGCTGGCGCTGATCACCGTCGGCATCCCCCCGCTGCTCGCGGGCGCCTACGCCGGAATCGCGAACGTCTCCGCCGACGTCGTGGACGCCTCGCGCGCCATGGGCATGACCGAACGGCAGATCCTGTTCCGGGTGGAGGTGCCCAACGCGCTGCCCATCCTGCTCACCGGGCTGCGCGGCGCGACGCTCCAAGTGGTGGCCACCGCGACGATCGCCGCCTACGTCGACCTCGGCGGCCTCGGCCGGTACATCTTCGACGGCATCAGCCTCTACCGCTACGACCGGGTGCTGGTCGGCGCGCTGCTGGTGGCGGTGCTGGCGATGCTGCTGGACGGGCTGCTGGCCGTCGCGGTGTGGGCCAGCGCGCCGGGAGTGGACCGATGGCGCCGCGTGCACCGGGCCGCCCGTCCATCAGCGGCTCCACTGCCGGACGCGGACGAAGCCACCGTACGCAGCTAGCCGGCGAAACGTTCAGTCATCGGTGACGCGCAGTGCCGCGACGATGTCCGGCGCGCTCGAGCCGGCGATGGCGCCGATGTCAGGCCGGGCGCGGGAGGTGAAAAGGGCGCCCATTCGCGGTCGAATGGGCGCCCTTCGGCTGATGCGGGGTGCCGTTACGCGACGCCCTCGGCGCGGGCGGCGGCCGCGACCGCTTCGGCGACGGCCGGAGCGACCCGCGGGTCCAGCGGGCTCGGCACGATCTTGTCCGGACCGAGTTCGTCGGCGACGACGCTGAGGATGGCGTCGGCGGCGGCGATCTTCATGCCCTCGGTGATCCGGCGGGCGCCCGCGTCCAGCGCGCCCTTGAAGACGCCGGGGAACGCGAGCACGTTGTTGATCTGGTTCGGGAAATCGCTGCGGCCGGTGGCCACGATCGCGGCGTACTTGCGCGCCACCTCGGGGTGGATCTCCGGGTCCGGGTTGGACATGGCGAACACGATCGCCTCCGGCGCCATCGATGCGATGAGCTCTTCGGCGATCAGACCGGCGGACAGGCCGAGGAAGACGTCGGCGCCCGCCAGCGCCTCCGCCGCGCCGCCGGTGAGGCCGCGCGGGTTGGTGCGGGTGGCCAGCTCGGCCTTCACCTCGTTGAGGTCGCCGCGCTCGGCGTTGACGATGCCCTTCGAGTCGAGCACGGTCACGTCGCGGACACCGGCGGCCAGCAGGATGTTCGTGCAGGCGACACCGGCGGCGCCCGCGCCGGACACCACGACCTTCAGGCCCTCGATGCCGCGGCCCTGCACCTTGGCCGCGCCGTTGAGCGCCGCGAGCACCACGATGGCGGTGCCGTGCTGGTCGTCGTGCATCACCGGGCAGTCGAGCGCCTCGATGACGCGCTTCTCGATTTCGAAGCAGCGCGGCGCGGAGATGTCCTCCAGGTTCACCGCGCCGAAGCTCGGCCGCAGGCGGATCAGCGTCTCGACGATCTCGTCGACATCCTTGGTGTCCAACACGATCGGGATCGAATCCAGCCCGGCGAACTTCTTGAACAGGGCCGCCTTGCCCTCCATCACCGGCAGCGAGGCGCGCGGGCCGATGTCGCCGAGGCCGAGCACTGCGGTGCCGTCGCTGACCACGACCACGAGCCGATCGGTCCAGGTGTAGCGCTTGGCCAGCGCCTCGTCCTCCGCGATCGCGCGGCTGACCTGGGCCACGCCAGGGGTGTAGGCGATCGACAGATCGCGCTGGGTCTCCAGGGGAGCACTGAGTTCGACCGAGAGCTTGCCGCCGAGATGTCCCGCGAAAATTTCGTCGTTGGTGATTTCGGAAAGGCTTGCGGTGGCATTCGGTGCGTCAGTCACAGGTGACACGATTTCACTCCTGCTCGGGTCGGGCTAAACCGGGGGACGGTTACCACCGGGTAATGGGTATAAGTGTTTTCACTACGCTCATCGGGTGCGCTGACCGGCGTGTTTCGAGCGGCTGCGGGTGAGCGGACACGACTTGCCGATATCTCGATGACGGGCGCGGCACTGATCCGCGGAGCAGAACCGGGCGGGTGGGCCCGGACAGAACATGCGGTGTGATCTCCCGGGTCGCGACGGTACGTCGGCGAGGCGGAGACCTCCGTGATTCCCTCACCCGGCGGTGGCGGAGGCAAGGAATCCGACACATTCTGCCAGTCCGGTGGGCAAGTTGCCAAACCGGTTACCCCCTGGGCCGTGTCGCGCTCCATCACCCAACGTTATGGGCCGGGAATTACCTTCAGGTAAGCGGAAACTCCCCGTTCAGCGGCCGCGTGCGGTGAGCGATCGCACCGCTCGGGGCAGCGACGGTGTGAGTGCGAGCGCGCGGCGGCGCACCCTCACGCGACGATATCGCGGGCTTGCTCCGGCACGGTTCGGGGCGCGTGCGGGCGCACCCACACCTTGCACACGCCACCGGACGTCAGCCGCACCCGCCAGGTGTCGGAGGCGCCGGGATGATCGGTTCTGCGGTGCATGCCGCGGCTCTCGGTGCGCGTCAGCGCGCTGTATTTCGTCCAGCGCGCCACCGCAAGCAGCGCGGCGGCCTGCCGGGCCCACAGCAGCTCGGCGCCGCTGCCGCCGAGGTCGAATTCCGCCCCCGGCCACATGCCGTCGAGTTCGGCGATGCTGTCGCGCAGGCTGCCCGCGCTGCGCCAGTAGCTGCGCCGCAACGGCAAGGTGTGCTCCTGCACGAGGCCGATCACCGCCCTCGGGTCGATCCGCGCCACGGCGTTGAGCCCGGCCCCCGGCACCTCGCGCACGGGGACGCGCCGGTCAGCTGTCCTGGCGAACTTCGCCGCGCCCGCGCCCGCCCAGACGCCGGAGGCGATCGCCCACGCCGCGCTCAGTCCGCCGAACCCGCTCACCGCCCCGGTGACCGGCTCGCGACTGACCACGTCGCCCGCGGCGAACAGGCCGGCGACGGTCGTCGCGCAATCCGGTCCGGTGACGCGCAACCCGCCGGTGCCGCGCACGGTGCCCTCCAGCACGGCGCGCAGCGGCACCCGTTCGGCGCGGTCGACGAAGCCGTGACGCGCCAGCCGGGAGCGAAGGGCGACCGGCACGTCGTCCAGGGCCGCGAACACCCGCTGACCTCCAGCGATGGCCGCGAGCGCCGCCGAGCGATGCCCCGACAGCTCCGCGCCGGATTCGTCGTAGAGCGGGGCGAAGCGCAAGGCGAGACTCCGCAGCGCTGCGGGCTCGGCTTTCCCGGGCGGAATCAGGCTGTAGGCGCAGGAGAACTCCATCCCGGACAGCTCGGCGCCCGCTTCCACGGCGAACAGCAAGCCGTCGCCGGTGTCCACGTCGGTGCCGGCGGCGCCGGACAGGAACGCGCAGCCCCCGGTGGCCACCACGACCGCGCCCGCACGCACGGTCCAGCGCCGGAACCCGTCCTGGGCGCACAATCCGGTGGCGCCGCGCACCACACCCTCGCGGTCGGCCAGCAGTTGCAGCGCCGGGTGATGATCGAATACGCGCACCCCGGCTTCCCGGGCCGCGCGGCGCATTCGCCGCAGATAGCGGCCGCCGTCCAGATAGCTGCGCCGCGCCGGACGCGCCGGGTCACCGGTGATGCGATAACCCCACCGGGCCAATTGCTCGATCCGCTGATGGGTCTCCTCGAGCACCCGGTGCATCCACTCCGGATCACCCAGCGCGCCGCCGTGCGCGTGCCCGCGCCGCACCGCCTCGTCCCGCGCCGGGCCGGGCGGAAGGTGCCACAGGGGGATCGCGCCGTACGCCGTCGGCCCGCTCGACCCGCAGCGCGCCTTGTCGACCAGCACCACGGCGGCGCCGGCCGCGGCGGCGGAGACGGCCGCCCAGGCACCGGCGGGACCACCGCCGATTACCAGTACGTCCGTCTCGAGTTCGGTCATAAAGAAAAATGTTCGGGCACAATTCATCGGCCCGCAACCAAAACTCGGGGGTCAGCTCCACCATTGCGTCCACAGCAATAGTCCAGCAGCCAGAAAAACGACCATCGATCCGGCAAAGGCGGCCCAACCACGATGCCGATCCGAATAGATCTGCGCCCCGAGGGCGACCACCGCGGCCGCCACATGCCAGGCGACCGATTCGCCACCGGGACCGGGAAAGCCGCGCCGCTGCGCGATGACCGCGGCGCCGACCACGATCAGCATGCCGACCACGGTGCCGCCGGCGACGATGCCGCTGAGGCCGCGCACCAGTCTCACGAGGCGATCACCGGAACGCCGGAGGCCTTGCCGGCCAGCTTCTCGAATTGCTCGGGATCGGTGGTGAACTCGCCGAGCCGGATGGTCTTGTTCGTCCCGTGGTAGTCCGACGAACCGGTGGTGAGCAGGCCCAATTCCGCGGCGAGATCGGTCAGCAACGCGCGGTCGGCCGCGGAGTGGTCCGGGTGCGCGATCTCGAGGCCGCCGAGGCCGAGCGCGGCCAGCTCCCGGATGTCGTCGAGGGCCAGCAGCCTGCCCCGCTTGCGCGCCCTGGTGTGCGCGAGCACGCTGACACCGCCAGCGGTGGCGATCATCTCCACCGCGCGACGCAGCGGGGTGTCGGCCTTCTCGGCGTAGTACGGGCCGTGCGGCGCGAGCAGTTCGTCGAACGCGGCGTCCACACTCGCCACCACGCCCGCGGCGACCAGCGCGCGGGCCAGATGCGGGCGCCCGGCCGACGGCCCGGCCGAGGCCAGCACGGCGTCGGGATCGATGGGCAGTCCGTCGGCCGCCATCCGCTCGGCCATGGCGCGCAGCCGTTCCACCCGTTCGGCGCGCAGCCGCTCGCGTTCCTCCGCGAAGCCACGGTGGGTCGGATCGAACAGGTAGGCCAGCAAATGTACGGGCACCGGCCAGCCGTCCTCCCCCAGGCCGACGCAGGACATCTCCATGCCGCGGACCAGGGTCACCCCCTTCGGCAGCGCCTCGACCGCTTCCGCCCATCCGGCGGTGGTGTCGTGGTCGGTGATCGCCACCACGTCCAGGCCCGCGGCGGCCGCGTTCCGCACGAGTTCCGCCGGAGTGTCGGTGCCGTCGGACGCGGTCGAATGGGTATGCAGGTCGATGCGCACGCCTTCAAGTCTTACAGTGCCGCGAGGTCGTCCCGCACGCGCAGGCGAAGTTCCGCCAGGCCGGGGCGACGTAGCATCGTCAGCGTGCCGTCCTTCTCCCCGCTTTCGTCACTTCGTGGATCCGGCCGGACGCCGTCGCAGCAAGGGCAGCGGTTCATCCCGGTTCCGACGGCGCAGGCGATCGTCGACTGCGCGGTGTACGCGGACGGTAAGCGCCTGCCCGGACGATTCACCCACAAGGCGGCCCTCGCGCGCGCCCGCGAGGAGGCCAACGGATTCGTCTGGGTGGGCCTGCACGATCCCGACGACACCCAGATGAACGACATCGCCGAGACGTTCGGACTGCACCAACTGGCCACCGAGCATGCCCTGCAACGGCACCAGCGGCCGAAGCTGGAGCGGTACGACGATTCGCTGCTGCTGGTGCTGCGCACGGTCAGCTATGTCCCGCACGAGATGAACAGCATCAGCGAGATCGTGGAGACCGGCGAAATCATCGTGTTCACCGGCCCCGACTTCGTGGTCGCCGTCCGTCACGGTGAGCATTCCGGGCTGGCCGAGGTGCGCAAGGCTCTCGAGGAGGATCCCGCGCAGCTGGCGCTCGGACCGGGCGCGGTGCTGCACGCGATCGCCGACCGGATCGTGGACTCCTACATCGAGGTGGCCCAGTCGGTCGAGAACGACATCGACGAGATGGAAGAGGAGATCTTCACCCCCCGCAGCAAGGTCACGGTGGAATCCATCTACCAGCTCAAACGGGAGGTGGTCGAGCTGCGGCGCGCGGTGAACCCGCTGGCAGCGCCGCTGGAACTGCTCAGCCACAAGCCGGATCTGCCGGTGCCGAAGGAGGTCAGGCGCTATCTGCGCGACGTCGCCGAACATCACGCCGCCGTGGCCGAGCGCATCAACGATTTCGACGAGGCGCTCAGCGCGCTGATCAGCGCGGCGCTGGCCAGGATCGGCGTGCAGCAGAACACCGACATGCGCAAGATCTCCGCCTGGGTGGCGATCGCGGCCGTACCGACGATGATCGCGGGCATCTACGGGATGAACTTCGACCACATGCCCGAACTGCACCAGGTCTGGGGTTACCCCATGGTGTGGGTGCTCATCCTCGTCATCTGCACCGGCCTGTTCTTCACCTTCCGCCGCAACAAGTGGCTGTAGCCGGGCGGCATCACAGGCTGGCGGCGCCGCGCCTCGGGTCGCGCACGTCGATGCCCGCCTCCTGCCACGCCTCCCGCAACGCCTGCGCGCCACGCACCCGGACCCACGCCGCCTCCGTCGCGGTCACCGGCGTCACCGCGAAGTAGCGAACCGGGTCGGCCGGGTCGGGCAACGGCACCTCTGGAATGTCGCTGTCGCCGAGCAGGACCGCGGTGAACGGCGCGTCGCGCCACATCGGCTCGCCCAGGTCGAGCAGCGCGTCGGCTTGCAGCACAACGCCTTCCACCACCGGCGCGGCGGCCAGCACGCCGAGCGATTTGGCCAGGCCGGAGCTTGCGCCCACCCCCGACCGCAACGTCAGCACGAGTTCCGCGCGCGGCCCGCGCAGCGGATCGGCGTGCACCTCGGTGGGATCGCCCATGGGATGCCTGCTGCCGCCCAGCGTCACGTAGTGCACCAGGTCGCCCGCGACGATGCGCAGGATCTCGATCGGCTCCAAGCCGAGAAACGTCACCGACGCGGCGTCGACGCTCGCGGCGTCCACGCCGAAATGGCCCAGCACCTCGGTGCGGACCGTCTCCAGCACTTCCATGCGTCAGATCGCCAACCGCGCGAGCATGTCCCGTGCCTGCTCGGCCGACTTCGGATCGCACAGCACGTCGTAGCGGCCCGCCACCAATTGCATGGTGGACGCGAAATCGCGCTGGCCCCTGGTCGCCGCGTACGGGATCGAGGTCGAGATCAGGCCGAAGATGATGCCGCCGACCAAGCCGACGACCAGCGGGCCGAGGGCGCCGCTGGTGGTGAACAGGCTCAGCAGCAGACCGAGGAACAGGCCGAGCCAGGCGCCCGACACCACGCCGCCGCCGATCACCTTGCCCCAGGTCAGCCGATAGAGAACCCGCTCGACCTGCATCAGGTCGACACCGACGATGGTCACGTCCTGCACCGGGAACTGGTTGTCGGCCAGATAGTCGACCGCCTTCTGCGCCTCGGCGTAGGTCGGGTAGGAGCCGACCGGCCAGCCCGAGGGAGGCGTCGGGAGAGCCTGTCGCGCGCGGCTCGAGTTCCCCAAGGGATTCGTCATGGTTCCATTCTGCTATTCCGACGCATCTCGCGGTGGTGTGAAACGCGTGGTGCGCGTCATGCCCGCCGCGCGGCCCTTCTCCGCGATCACCTGGGCCATCTTGGCGCTGGCCTCGTCGATCATCTCGTCGCCGAGCATCACCGCGCCGCGCGCCCCGCCCGCCGCCGAGGTGTGGAAGGCGTAGGCGTCCAGAATCTCCTCGGCCCGGTCGTAGTCCGATTGCCGCGGGCTGAAGATCTCGTTGGCCGCCTCGATCTGGCCGGGGTGCAGCACCCACTTGCCGTCGAAGCCGAGCGCGGCCGTGCGCGCGGCGGCCCTCCGGAAGCCCTCCACGTCCCGGATCTGCAGGTACGGCCCGTCGATCGCCTGGAGGCCGTGGGCGCGCGCCGCGAGCAGGATGGTCATCAGAATGTGGTGGTAGGCGTCGCCGGTGTCGTAGCCCTCCGGCTGCTCGCCGACCACCAGGGTGCGCATGTTGATGCTGGCCATGAAGTCCGCCGGGCCGAAGACCAGGGTCTGCACCCTGGGGCTCGCGGTGGCGATCGCGTCGATGTTGCGCAGCCCGAGCGCGTTCTCGATCTGCGGCTCGATGCCGATCCGGCCGACCTCGAGGCCGCAGGTCTTCTCCAGCTGGGTCAGCAGCAGATCCAGCGCGCGCACCTGGCCCGCGTCGGTCACCTTCGGCAGCAGGATCGCGTCCAGCCGCGCGCCCGCGCCCTCGACCACGGAAATGACGTCGGCGTAGGTCCATTCGGTGGTCCAGTCGTTGACCCGGACCACCCGCAGCTGCGTTCCCCACCCGGAGTCGTTCAGCGCCGCGACGATGTTCGCCCGCGCCTCGGCCTTCGCGACCGGGGCGACCGCGTCCTCCAGATCGAGGAACACCTCGTCGACGGGCAGCGTCTTGGCCTTCTCGATCATCTTCGTGTTGCTGCCGGGGCAGGCGAGCACCGAACGGCGCGGCTTCATGATCACTCCCGTCGATCGTGGCGGGATGCGAACACCCGCCCGCGAACATCTAGCCTTGGCAGCATGGCAGCTACCAGGGTGTACGTCGCCAGGCTGGCCGGTTTGGCGGTACTGGGACCGGACGGGGAGTCTATCGGCCGGATCCGGGACGTCGTCGTGGCCGTCCGATCCGACCGCCAGCAGCCACGGGTACACGGCTTGGTCGTCGAATTGCCCACCCGGCGGCGTATTTTCGTGCCGATCCTGCGGATCACCGCGATCGAGCCCGGCGTGGTCACCCTGAACACCGGAACGGTCAGCCTGCGCCGTTTCACCCAGCGACCGGGCGAGATGCTGGCCCTGGCGCAGATCGTCGACTCGGTGGTGCGGGTCGACGACCCGGACCTGCCCGACCTCGCCGGCGTCGAGGTCCACGTGGCCGATCTCGGCATCGAGCAGACCCGTTCCAGGGACTGGCTGGTCAGCAGGGTGGCCGTGCGCGGGCACCGCAGGCTCGGCCGCAGGCGCACGGTGCACGTGGTGGACTGGAGCAGGGTGTCCGGTCTGACGCCGTACGAGATCGGCAGGCCGGGACAGGACGTCACACAACTACTCGAAGGTTTCGAGGGCATGCGCGCTGCCGACGTGGCGCAGCAGCTGCGCGAGCTGCCGGAGAAGCGGCGCATCGAGGTGGCCGTCGCGCTGGACGACGAACGCCTGGCCGACGTGGTGCAGGAACTGCCCGACGACGAACAGGTCGACTTGCTCGGCCACCTCGAGGTGCGCAGGGCCGCCGACGTGCTGGAGGCGATGGACCCCGACGACGCCGCCGACCTGCTGGGCGAACTGCCCGAGGGCGAGGCCGAATCGCTGCTGGCCCTGATGGACCCGCAGGAGTCCGAGCCGGTGCGCAGGCTGCTCGAGCACTCTCCCTACAGCGCGGGCGGCCTGATGACGCCGAAACCGGTCATCCTGACGCCGTCGACGACGGTGGCCGAAGCGCTGGCGCGGGTGCGCAACCCCGACCTCACCCCCGCGCTGGCCTCCATGGTGTTCGTGGTCCGTCCGCCCACCGCCACGCCGACCGGCCGCTACCTCGGTTCGGTGCACATCCAGCAATTGCTGCGCGAGCCACCCGCCCATCTGGTGGGCGGCATTCTCGACACCGATCTGTCGCCGCTGCGCCCCGAACTGCCCTTGGCCGCGGTGACCCGGTACTTCGCGACCTACAACCTGGTTTGCGGACCGGTGGTGGACGCGGAGAACCACCTGCTCGGCGCGGTCAGCGTCGACGACGTCCTGGACCACCTGCTGCCCGAGGACTGGCGCGACCAGGAAGAGACCGACGAGCGGGGCGGAGCGTGAGCCCGCACGGCCCCGCGCCCGCCCGAAAGGACACACCGTGAGCGAGAACGACCCGGGCGCGCGGCTCGGTCCCAGCAGGGCCCGCCAACGGCTGGAGACGCCGGTGGAAAGCCGGTTCCGATTCGAGTGGGACGCCGAGGCTTTGGCCCGCAGCAGCGAACGGGTGGCCCGATTCTTAGGGACCGGTCGGTATTTGGCGGTGCAGACGATCGTGGTGCTGGTCTGGATCGCGGTGAACGTGTTCGTGGTCGCGCTGCGCTGGGACCCGTATCCCTTCATCCTGCTCAACCTGGCGTTCTCCACCCAGGCCGCCTACGCGGCGCCGCTGATCCTGCTGGCGCAGAACCGGCAGGACAACCGGGACCGGGTCGCCTTGGAGGAGGACCGGGTGCGGGCCGCGCAGACCAAGGCGGACACCGAGTTCCTGGCCCGCGAACTCGCCTCGCTGCGCATCGCGGTCGGCGAAGTGGCCACCCGCGATTACCTGCGCCGGGAATTGGAAGAGCTGAAAGGCATTCTGGACCGAATCGAGTCGGCGGAATCCCCGGATCAGGAGGCCAGGGCGGAAAGCGGCGCAAAGGGCGGTCGCAAGAAAAGCTCCGGCCGAAAGGCCGCTCCAGCAGGGGTTTCACCGTCGATAAGCCCTGATCAACCGGAAATACCGAATAAGGACCTGACCGGTGGGTAACCTGGACAACGTTGTCCAGAGCGGCCTGGGCAGGGGATGTCCCGGACGGCCGCTCCCACGACGTCGAGGATTGGGTGTGGCCGAATGCGTGTATCTGCTCCGATAACGGTCTCGGCTTTGGTTGTTGCTGGTGTGGTGGTGAGTGGTTCGGGGGTGCAGTCGCCGGTGGGGGTGTCGGCGCCGC